>JAFUQU010000039.1 GCA_017472255.1 Clostridia bacterium
CTCACCCTCTCGAGCTCTCCCGTCTTTCCTCCGGGGGTACGACGACGCCGCAGCCTGAGCTGCGGCTTCATGCGCTCACGCGCAAGCACAGACGCCACGTGCAATGCGCCTAGGCCTTAGGGGATGCGAAAATTGCACGCGCTATAGGCGCGCGCATTTTCTTAGTCAGCTATTCTAGATAGAATCTGTGCGCTTAGACTTGTACCTGCCTACGCTCGGGGGCTTTAATGGCCCCCTCGATTCGGCGTGCTGACTTCACCGTTGATGCGGCTCCAATCATTGATGACCATCCCAACGCCACATCGCGTTGCGCGTACCGCACTAAAAAATTTCATAAACAATCTCTCCCAAGCCTGCCCAAAACAGAGAAAGCAGACGCGCCTCAAAAGCGCGTCTGCTTTCGCATCAATTAGTCTCTATACCGCACAAACTCTCAAGCCATTGTACAGCACATGGCGTATGTATATGCGCGGGAGCGCATGACGCCGCAGCTCAGGCTGCGGCGTCGTACCCCCGGAGGAAAGACGGGAGTGCTCGAGAGGGTGAGGAGACCAGAGCGGGCAGCGGCGGTCTCCCCATCCTCTCGAACCCCCGCCGGCAGGTGGAAATCTTATTTGAGCAATATCAAGACTGCCAGCAGACAAGTCTGCTGAGCATAACATCAAGCCCGCCAGCGTAGGGGGGCGGCTTGCAGCCGCCCGAGAACTTACTTCGTCATAAAGTATTGCGACGGCGTGACACCCATGCACCGCTTGAATACCCGCGTGAAGTAGCAGCAGTCGCTGAAACCCACCGACGCGGCAATCTCCGAAATGGGCTGCTGGCAATTCCGGTAATCCCGGGTCGCACGCAGCACCCGGTATTGATTCAAAAAGTCAATGTAGCTGCACCCAAAGTTCGCTCGAAAACGATGACAGAAATGGGACTTGTTGTAGCTCATCGCGGCACAAATGTCCTCCGTCGAAACGGGAGAATCGTAGTTCTCCCGAATGTAACGCATCACGTCGGTGATGAAACCCACACTCCGCCCAGGCGTGGTTTTGCCGCCGTCATGGCACTGCTCGTCGAATAGCAAACCCATCAGTTCGTATATGCCGCCAATGATTCGCCCTTCGTCGCCTACCGTCTTGCTGTCTTTTTTCATCCAAACCTGGTTCACCTGCCGAATAAGCTCGCCCGCCCGTTCCGCCGCCGGATGATCCGCCGCCATGCGCGGATCAAGATGCAGCTCGCTGTTCATCAGCCGGGATAGCGATTCGCCAAAAGTACAGGAGATTCCCGCCTGAAAAAAGCGTGGCTCAAAAACCAATACCCAGTATATCAGCGGCTGCCCACCCACGTCCGCCCAGCATTCGTGCAGCTCAAAAGGCTCGAAAATCACCAAATCCCCCGGATAAGCGTCAAAGGTGCGGTCGGCGGTGCGCACGTGCATCACACTCTGCTCCACCAGCAGAACCTCTACCGCCTCGTGAATGTGCGCGTGGAAACAGCGCACCCGCCCGTTTTTCACAATGGTGGACCGGGCGTTGGGGTAGGTCAGCAGCCCGCACAGCACTTCCAAATTGCTGGAATAACGCCGATGCTTTTCCTCGTATTCCGTCAGTATTGTTCCCATCGAAATTCACCTTCCTTTTCTTAACATTATAGCACGCCTCGCGTCACTTGTCAAGAAAATGCACAATATTGTCCTGCTGTTCGTCAATCCTATTCTGGTAAATATCGTCAGGGTATGGTATAATAATTACATGAAACGGTTGGATTTCAGCCAAATCGTTGCATGAATATTGAATAAAACAAGGAGGATTCCCATGAAACGCACCATCACAATTTTGCTTCTTGCGTCTATGCTGCTTTCCGCCGCATCCTGCGGCTCCACGGACAGCGGTACCCATTCCGACACCACCGGCGATACCACGCCCGAGGTAACAACCGAGGCCGACCCCTATGGTTATCCCGATATCGATCTGGAGGGAGAAACCTTCACCTTCCTGATGCCCGCCGCAGATATGTGGGATATGCACTGCACGATGGATTTGGAAGCCCAGACCGGTGAGCCGCTGGACGACGCCATCTATAACCGCAACCGGGACATTGAAGATAAGTACAACTTCAAAATCGAGGTCATTTACACCGATAAGGGCAACGCTTACTATGAAATTGGCAATGTGCTCCGCACCGACGTCATGGCGGGCGACAATACATACGACGCCGCCTATATGTGCGGAACTTACGTGGGTTCGCTGGTTACGGAGGATCTGCTGATGGATTTGAACACGCTGAACGGTCTGAATCTGGACGAGGCGTGGTGGAATCAGGTGACGATCGACGCTTCCTATATCGACGATCAGATTTACTTTGCCCAGGGCGACCTGTCGCTGTCCTCCTTCGATCTGACATGGTGCCTGTTCTTCAACGAGGACATGATGGATGAGCTGAAGCTGGAAAAGCCCTACGACCTCGTCCGCGAGGGAAAATGGACGATTGACCGGCTCGCCGAATATTGCAAGGCCGCCGCGAATCTGAACGGCGACGCCTCCTTCACCATCACCGACGGCGGCAACGCCACCTACGGCTACAGCACCTATTACAACGGCGCCATCGCCACCATGGTAGGCGCGGGTGTTCACTTCACCGAGCAGGATAAGGATGGAAATCCCACCCTCAGCCTGGACAACGAGCATTTCTACAACGTCTGTGACCGTCTGGCGACTCTGTACGGCGCTGAGGGCGACTTTATCGAAGGCACCGTCGCAGACAAGGGCGCTTTCGACAGCTACGTGGGCATCTTCTACGGCGGACGCTCCCTGTTCTACGGCGGCGAGATGAAGTCGGCGGGCGTGCTCCGCGACTTCAACGCAACCTTCGGCGTGGTTCCCAACCCCAAGTATGAGGAATCCCAGGAGGGCTATTATTCGCTGACCAACCAGCTTTCCCCCGTCCTCGTTGTACCCAAGACCACGAAGAATCCCGAGACCGCGGGCGTGATTCTGGATACCCTGGCTTACATGAGCAGCCGCGACGTCCTGCCGATTTACTATGACGTGACCATGGCGCAGAAGGGTCTGCGCAACGAGGATTCCATCGAAATGATGGATATCATCCGCAGATCGCTTTTCTTCGACGCCAGCATGGCTTATGGCTGGACGACCAACCTGGCGGACACCATCTGCCGCAAGCTGGTCAAGGGTGAGGGCGACATGGCTTCCACCATCGCCTCCGCTTCCACCGGCGTGAACACCAAAATCACGCAGATGCTGGAAAAGCTGGCTGAAAATTGAACATCGCCGGATCGGATAAAATCCCCCAAACAGCGCCGCTCACGCGGCGCTGTTTTTGTGCGAAGATTTCTGCGATAACCCCTTGACCAAACGGCGCAGATGTGCTATAATATAGGTAAAATAAAACATAGGAATATGCCCTCACGGCATATTCCCCCGGAGGAAATTATGCTTACAGACATCGAAATCGCACAGGGAGCGACCATGCTCCCCATTCAGAAAATCGCAGAGAACCTCGGCGTTCAGGACGACGAGCTGGAGCTGTACGGACGCTATAAAGCGAAGATCACCGACGGCTTCATCAACCGCATGGCTGACAAGCCTTACGGCAAGCTCATCCTCGTCACCGCCATCAATCCCACCCCCGCCGGAGAGGGTAAAACCACCACCACCGTCGGTCTCGGCATGGCTATGCAGAAGATCGGCAAAAAGGCGGTCATCGCACTGCGCGAACCGTCCCTCGGACCGGTATTCGGCGTAAAGGGCGGCGCGGCCGGCGGCGGATACGCACAGGTCGTTCCCATGGAGGATATCAACCTCCACTTTACCGGCGACTTCCACGCCATCACCGCCGCGAACAATCTGCTCTGCGCCATTCTGGACAACCACCTCCAGCAGGGCAACGAGCTGGGCATCGATCCCCGCCGCATCAACTTCATGCGCTGCACCGACACCAACGACCGCGCCCTTCGCAACTGCGTCATCGGCATGGGCGGCAAGGCAAACGGCGTCGTCCGCGAGGATCACTTCCAGATCACCGTGGCGAGCGAGGTTATGGCAATCCTCTGCCTGGCGGAGTCCATCTCCGACCTGAAGAAGCGCCTGGGAAACATCCTCGTGGCTTACAAGTACGACGGCTCCCCTGTCTACGCCCGCGATCTGAACGCCCAGGGCTCCATGGCGGCGCTGCTCAAGGACGCCCTCAAGCCCAACCTCGTCCAGACCCTGGAAAACACCCCCGCGCTGGTTCACGGCGGTCCCTTCGCCAACATCGCTCATGGCTGCAACTCCGTCCGCGCCACTAAGCTGGCGCTCAAGTTGGCTGATTACGCCATCACCGAGGCTGGCTTCGGCGCAGACCTGGGCGCGGAGAAGTTCCTCGACATCAAGTGCCGCAAGGCGGGTCTGACCCCCTCCGCCATCGTTCTGGTGGCCACCGTCCGCGCGCTGAAATACAACGGCGGCGTTCCCAAGACCGAGCTGAAAACTGAAAATCTGGAAGCCCTCAAAAAGGGCGCTGTCAACCTGGAAGCGCACATCGAAAACCTGTCCAAGTACGGCGTGCCGGTGGTTGTGGCGCTGAACCGCTTCGACACCGATACCGACGCCGAGCTTGCCTACGTCCGCCAGCTGTGCGAGGAGCGCGGCGCGGAAATGGCGCTGTCCGAGGTCTTCGCCAAGGGCGGCGAAGGCGGACGGGAGCTTGCCGAAAAGGTTGTCGCAGCCTGCGAAAAGCCCAACAGCTTCCACACCCTCTACGCCGACGAGCTTTCCATCAAGGAAAAGATCGAGTGCGTGGCGAAGAACATTTACGGCGCGGCAAACGTGGTCTACGAAGCCGCCGCCGAGAAGGCCATCGCCGAGATTACCGCGCTGGACGAGCGCTATGCGAAGTTCCCGGTCTGCATGGCGAAGACCCAGTATTCGCTGTCCGACGATCCGGCAAAGTTAGGTCGCCCCACCGGCTTCACGATGACCGTCCGCGAGGTTAAGCTGTCCGCGGGCGCTGAATTCGTCGTGGTGCTTACCGGCGCGATTCTGACCATGCCCGGTCTGCCCAAGGCTCCCGCTGCTTACAAGATCGACGTGGACGACGAAGGCAAGATCACCGGTCTGTTTTAATGGAAACCATCCTGTTTACAAAGTCCACCGCCTCGGTCGAAGAAACCGAGGCGGTCGGCGCCGAAATTGCCCGGCTGGCGGGGGATGACGGCTTCATCGCGCTGTTCGGCGACCTTGGGGCGGGGAAGACCGCGCTGACCCGGGGCATCGCGTCGGTGGTAACGCCCGGTGCGTTCGTTTGCAGCCCGACTTACACGATTGTGAACGAATACGGAGAGGGGAAGCACCGTCTGTTCCACTTCGATATGTACCGCATCGAGGACGAGGATTCGCTGGATTCCATCGGGTTTTGGGATTACTTCGGGCGGGGCGTGATTGTCACCGAGTGGTCGGAGAACATCCCGTGGGCGCTGCCGGAGGAATATCTCAAGGTCGTGCTGGAGAAAACCGGGGACGAAACGCGGAAAATAACATTATTTAAGGTAGAAAAATGATCACACTTGCCATCGATTCCACCGCCAACACCGCCACCTGCGCCCTTACAAAGGACGGGCGGATGCTGGCGCTTTCCACCGTCTGCGGGCTGCTGACCCACAGCGAAACCTTGCTGCCCATGATTGAATCCATGCTGGAAAAAACCGGCATTACGCTGGTCGACGTGGAGCTGTTCGCCGCCTCCGAGGGACCCGGCTCCTTCACCGGCGTGCGCATCGGCGTGTCGCTGATCAAGGGGCTGGCGTTTGGTGCAGGGAAGCCCTGCGTCGGCGTTTCCACGCTGGAGGCGCTGGCTCACAATCTGGACGGTATGGACGTGCTTGCCGTTCCGGTGATGGATGCCCGCCGTTCGCAGGTTTACACCGCCGCGTTTTGCCATGGTCGCCATATGGAGGACTCGCTTATTCTGCTTAGCGAACTGCGCCAGCGGCTTATCGCCCTCGCGCCCGATAGACCGATTTGCTTCGTGGGCGACGGTTACGATCTTGCCCGCCGCTATTTTAACGAAAATCCCATACCCGGCGCCACTATTCTCGATACGCCGCCGCTGCTGATTCCCCAGAACGCGCTTTCCGTGGCGCTGCTGGCCGAGCGCACCTATGCCGACGCGCCCGACAAAACCGTCTTCACCGACCGCACCCTCTCGCCGCGATACCTTCGGGCGTCCCAGGCCGAACGGGAACGGGCGGAAAAACTTGCCAAACAATAATTGAAAGGAACTACCATCATGTCCCAGATTCTCGCTCTCGCCTGCGATTACGGCGGATACGCCCTCAAGGAAGAAATCAAAAAGCATCTTGACGCCGCCGGCATCGCCTACCGCGACTTCGGCACCGATTCCGAAGCCAGCGTCAACTATCCCGTTTACGCTTCCAAGCTCTGCAAGTCCATCCAGTCCGGCGAATGCTACCGCGGCATTCTCGTCTGCGGCACCGGCATCGGTATGTCCATCGCCGCCAACAAGCACAAGGGCATCCGCGCCGCCTGCGCTTCCGATTCGTTCAGCGTGAAGTATACCCGCCTGCACAACGACGCCAACGTGCTTTGTCTGGGCGGACGTGTGGTCGGAACGGGTCTGGCGCTGGAGCTGGTCGATCTGTTCATCGCCACCGAATTCGAGGGCGGACGCCACGCCGAGCGCGTCGCCATGCTGGCTGCCATCGAAAACGAGCAGTAAATATCGCATATTGTAGTATAAAATTCACAGAATTTTGTGCAGAAATGCTATTGCATCCCGGAAAAATCTGTGGTACAATAAATTGAATTCCAATCTTCAATATGCGAAAGGAGAATCATTTCATGAAGAAGAATTTCATCAAGGTCGTCGGTTCGATGCTCTGCGCGCTGCTGCTCTTGGGCACGCTGTCCGTATCCGCCGCCGATCCCGCAGAAGAAACCGCCGCCGAGACGGTTGACCCCGAAAAGGAAGCTGACATTTCCGAGCTGCTCATGCCCGTTTATCTGGTCGTGGAGGGTCCCGATGAGCTTTACACCATTCTTAACGGTCAGTATCCCATCGACGGCAGCGTGAGCGCCGGCGACGTGGTTGCCGACCTGCTGTCCGAGTACCATCCCGATCGCGAAATCGTCGGTCTTGAGGACGGCTACATCGCCAGCATCGACGGCGTTTCCGCCGGTACCTTCGGCGGCTGGGACGGCTGGCTCTACGCCGTGAAGTATTACACGCTGGTTCCCAGCGAGAACGGCGTGGCGGCTCAGATGTCCATCGACATCCCCACCGTCGGCATCAACGATTATGCTATCATCGCTCCCTGCCAGATTCTGCTCTACTACGGCGAGTTTGACGATTCCTTCGCGGGCGTCACCTACGCCGAGGACGGAACCCTCCAGCTGGTTACGTTCACCGCCGTTTACGACGAGAACTACGTGCTCACCTCTTTTGAAACCGCGCCTCTCGCAGGCGGCACCTTCACCTTCGAGGAAATCATCGTGAACGAGGATGGCTCCGTCACCATCGGCGAGCCGATCGTCTTCACCGCCGATGAAAACGGTCTGACCGGCATCGACGCCACCTTCAGCCAGCTGCCCAACGGCACCTACTTCGGTTCCGCCGGCAAGCAGTCCGACGTCACCGCCGAGGTGAACGGCGAAACCGTTTCCAAGCCCGAGGTCGTCCGCTCCTCCGACGTCTATGTCGTCTACAACGAGCCGGATCCCGAGGAAGAATTCATCAAGAAGGTTGAGCTGCTGCTCATCGGTATGATGTAATCTGTACTTATTCCACGAGAAAAGCGTTGCCCCGCAGCGCTTTTCTCGTGTGCGTTCAACGACAATTTAATTTGAAAGGAAAAGCATTATGAAACTTTGGGAAGAATTCAAAAAATTTGCGTTCAAGGGCAATGTCATCGATATGGCAGTCGGTGTGGTCGTCGGCGGCGTGTTCTCCAAGATCGTCACTTCGCTGGTCAACGACATCATCATGCCGCCCATTGGTCTGCTCATCGGCGGCGTGGACTTTGCCGAACTGAAGCTCGTACTCAAGGAAGCGGTAGGCGAAACTGCCGCTGTCACCATTAATTATGGTAATTTTATCCAGACCATTATTAACTTCCTGATCGTGGGATTCAGCGTATTCTTCATGGTCAAGCTGCTCAACAAGGGCAAGGAGATTGCGCACCGCAAGGAGCGTGAGGAAGCCGAAGCCAAAGCAAAGGCTGAAGCAGAGGCCAAGGCAAAGGCTGAGGCCGAAGAAGCCGCAAAGCCCAAGCCTCCCACAACCGAGGAGCTGCTCACCGAAATTCGCGACCTGCTGGCAAAAAATAAATAAATATCACAAAATCTGTCGTACCCCGGTGCGGCAGATTACCTTTTTCGCGGGAAAATATGTCTGTATTTCGCACATCAAGTAAAGATTCTGTAAAATCACGCGATTGGGTGTTGAAATCGCGCGGCTGTTCGTGTATAATTATACTATTAAATTTTTAGGAGGGATTTGTCCTGATACCTTATTCTGTGAAGTTAAAAGAGCTGATTGACAACCTGGAGAGCGGCGTAAACGGTCTTTCCGAGACCGAAGCCGCCGCGCGTCTTGCGAAGTACGGCGAAAACAAGCTCCGCGAGAAAAAGAAGAAAACCAATCTGCAGCGTTTCTTTGACCAGTTCAAGGACGCCATGATCCTCATCCTCATCGCGGCGGCGATTGTTTCCTTCGCCGTGGCTTGCGTTGAGGGAAACCCCGGCGAGTTCTTTGAGCCGGTGCTGATCCTGTTCATCGTCGTCATGAACGCCGTCATGGGCGTGGTGCAGGAATCCAAGGCGGAGAAATCGCTGGAAGCTCTGCAAAGCCTTTCCGCACCCCACGCCCGGGTTATCCGCGACGGGGCAGAGAAGGTCATCGACGCCGCGAACCTGGTTCCCGGCGACATCATTAAGCTGGAAGCGGGCGATTTTGTTCCCGCCGACGCCCGCCTGATCCGTTCCTCGGCGCTGAAAAGCGAGGAGAGCGCTCTGACCGGCGAGTCCGTTCCCAGCGAGAAGGCTTATGATATGGATGTTCCCGAGGACGCGCCTTTGGGCGACCGCAAGAACATGGTTTATTCGGGCTGCGCCATTTCCTACGGCGCCGCCACCGCCATCGTCACCGGCACCGGCATGAACACTGAAATGGGTAAGATTGCCAATCTGCTGGACGGCGAAAGCGATTCCCAGACCCCGCTCCAGCAGAAGCTGGCACAGCTGGGCAAATATCTGGGCTTTGTGGCATTGGCTGCCTGTGCGGTGATTTTCGTCATCGGTCTGGCAAGCGGAATTCCCACGATTGAAATCTTCATGACCGCCGTTTCGCTGGCAGTATCGGCAATTCCCGAGGGTCTGCCGGCTATCGTGACGATTGTGCTTTCCATCGGCGTGCAGCGGATGGTCAAGCGCAACGCCATCATCCGCCGTCTGCCCGCCGTGGAGACGCTGGGCAGCGCGTCGGTCATCTGTTCGGATAAGACCGGCACTCTGACCCAGAACCGCATGACCCTGGTAGAAGCATGGACGGATGCGGGCGTTACAGAGAAGATTTCGGACGAAAACGGCGGAGAAATCAAAAAGCTGCTGAAATACGCCACCCTTTGCTGCGACGGCGCGGTTTCCATCCGGGAGGACGGCAGCGTGCAGCACATCGGCGACCCCACCGAGACCTCCATCGTCTGGGCGGCGCACCGCAACGGCATGGAGAAGCAGGCGCTGTTCGACGAATGCCCCCGCATCGCCGATCTGCCCTTCGATTCCGACCGCAAGCTGATGACCACGGTGAATGTGATCGGCGGCAAGACGGTTGTTATCACCAAGGGCGCGTTCGATATGCTGGCAAAGCGCTGCGTGGCGGGCAATCTTGAACAGGCGCGCGCCAAGTGCGACGCCATGAGCGAGCAGGCGCTGCGCGTGATTGCAGTGGCTTACCGCGAGATCGACAAGCTGCCCGAAGCGCCTTCCAGCGAGAATTTGGAGTGCGATCTGACCTTCATGGGTCTGGTGGGCATGATTGACCCGCCCCGTGACGAGGCGCGGGACGCGGTTGCGGTCTGCCGTCAGGCTGGCATTAAGCCGGTTATGATTACCGGCGACCACGTGGTCACGGCGTCGGCTATCGCGAAGAATCTGGGCATTCAGATGGAAGGCGACGAGGCCATCACCGGCGCACAGCTTCAGCGCATGACTGACGCCGAGCTGGACGCGCGCATTCGCAACATCGCGGTTTACGCCCGGGTATCGCCGGAGGATAAGATTCGCATCGTCAAGGCATGGCAGCGGCAGGGTGAGGTTGTATCGATGACCGGCGACGGCGTCAACGACGCGCCCGCGCTGAAAGCGGCGGACATCGGCTGCGCCATGGGCATCACCGGCACCGACGTTGCCAAGGGCGCGGCGGATATGACGCTGACCGACGACAACTTCGCGACCATTGTTGACGCGGTTCGCGAGGGACGGGGCATTTATTCGAACATCCGCAAGACGGTAGGCTTCCTGCTGGGCACTAACATTGGCGAGGTGCTGTCGGTATTTTTCGCCATGCTGTTCTGGCACAAGAGTCCGTTTATTTCGATTCAGCTGCTCTGGATTAACCTTGTCACCGACTCACTGCCCGCCATTGCGCTGGGCATGGAGGACGTGGAGCCTGACATTATGGAGCGCAAGCCCAAGCCCAAGAACGAGGGTATTTTTGCCGGCGGACTGGGATTGCAGGTGATTTTGCAGGGCATTATGTTCGGCGCGCTGACGCTGGCAAGCTACTTTATCGGCTGCCGTGCGGGCGGCGAGGAAGTGGGACGCACGATGGCGTTCCTGACGCTGGCGCTGTCCCAGATTGTGCAGGCGTTCAATATGCGTTCGGGCAAGTCGTTGTTCAAAATCGGGCTGTTCTCGAACAAAAAGCTGACAGGCGCGGCTTTGCTGTCGCTGATTCTGGTGGCGCTGGTCAGCTTCACCCCCATCAACGCGATTTTCGGCATGGTCTTTCTCTCGGGCGTGAACTACGCCATCGCCATCGGTCTGGCGCTGGTTCCCGCCGTCGTGATGGAAATTTCCAAGCTGAGCGGTCTGATCAAGCACAATTTTTAATTGAAAAAAACCTCGAGATGCCGCGCAAGCGGCATCTCGTACTAAGGAAGGAATTATTATGAATATTTTACACGATATAGCCCCCGAACGCATCAATCCGGAAGATTTTGTCATGGTCATCGAAATTCCGCGCGGCTCCAAGGTGAAGTACGAACTGGACAAGCCCACGGGTTTGATGAAGATGGATCGCATTCTGTACACTTCGACCCACTATCCGGCGAACTACGGCTTCATCCCGCGCACGCTGGCAGACGACGGCGACCCGCTGGACGTGCTTCTTCTCTGCGCGGAATCGCTCCACCCGCTGACCCTCGTGCGCTGCAATCCCATCGGCGTCATTACGATGATCGACGGCGGCAAGCGTGATGAAAAAATCATCGCCGTTCCCATGCACGACCCCAACTACAACTGCTACACCGACATCTCCCAGCTCCCCCGCCACATCTTCGACGAAATGCAGCACTTCTTCACCGTCTACAAGGCCCTCGAAAACAAGGAAACCGCCGTTGACGCCGTCCGCGGCCGCGAAGACGCTGTAAAAATCGTCGCCGAGACCATCACAATGTACAAGCGCGAGCACGGTCAGGATGACCGCTGGAAGGCTACGGCGGAGCTTTAAGAGGAGACGAGGGGTACGCGCTTTCATGCCCTCGCCCTGCGAGGGCGTAGAAAAGGCTGTGCAAAAGCTTTAGGCAGGGGGGGAATAAGGGCTTACCCACGATGTTCAGGCTGGACTTGTTCCAGCCTGCTTCCTTCTACGACGCCTCCGGGACATATTGCAGACGCCGCGTTCTTAGGCAAGACTTGCATCTTCACGTTATAATATCGCGTAAACACTCGTGGGATGTACCGCGAACCTATGCGCCGCGTCTCCACGAGGAAGTCATGCGATGCATGACTTCCTCATGCGTCTCTGTTCTTTTTTCGGCGCCATGCTGGCGCCGCTTGCGGATGTTGTGGGGATATAAACGAAATATATCACACGAAGGGATTGTGACGTTTTTCCCTGTCTGTAGGGAACGACGCCATGCGACCTACGGTCGCTTTGTCGTTCCGCCACAAAATCGTTATCGCAAACGATATCTCTTATGCCATGAGCAAGGGGATTTCCCTGGATTTGATCAATGAAATTTTGAACGGCTCCAATCAGACGAACGACAATAAATAAACTCTCGATTACATTATCCCATATCACCCATAAAATTCCACCGTCTCGCTTTGCGAGACGGATTTTTTTTCGAAATCCGATGGAATTTTATCACATTGCATATTGTAATTTACCGCGATTTCTGTTATAATATAAGATGTTATAAAAACTCACTTTTCCATCACGAAAGGCAAAATATATGGAAAAACTTGCAATACTCGACTGCGGCGGTCAGTACACGAAGGTCATCGACCGCAAAGTACGCGAACTCGGTGTTTATACCGACATTTTCCCCATGGGCGTGGAAGCCGCGAAGCTGAACGGCTACGGCGGCATCATTTTCTCCGGCGGACCGGCGTCGGTCTGGGAGAGCGGCGCGCCCGCTTACGACGACGCGATCTTTGAGCTGGGAATACCCATGCTGGGCATCTGCTACGGTATGCAGATGATCGTCGATCATTTCGGCGGCAAGGTCGAAGCGCAGTACAAAACCGAGTACGGGCAGATTTCCATTGATATCGATCCCGCCTGCCCCCTCTTTGACGGGCTGGAGCCGGTGCAGAAAGTGCTGATGAGCCACGGCGACGCGGTTTCGCGGATGCCCGAAGGCTTCGCGCAGGTTGCTTCCACAGGCGGTGTATGCGCGGGCGTGTGGAGCGAATCCCGCCGCATTGCCGGCGTGCAGTTCCACCCCGAGGTTGATCCCACCGAAAACGGCGTGGCGATGCTGAAAAACTTCGCCCGGGGCATTTGCGGCTTCACCGAAGTTTACGCGCTGGAGGATCGCATTCAGACTTCCATCGACATGATTCGACGCCGGGTGGGCAAGGACGGCAAGGTGATTGTGCTGGTCAGCGGCGGCGTGGATTCCGCTGTGACGGCGGCGCTGCTGGTTAAGGCGCTCCGCCCCGAGCAGGTTTACGGCATTCACATCGACCACGGCATGATGCGCAAGAATGAATCCGACCTGATCTGTGCCAATCTCGCCGAGCTGGGTCTGACCCAGATGCAGCGAATCAACGCGCAGGACGCCTTTTTCAACACGCCGCTGACCATCGACGGCGAATCCTATCCGCCCCTTTCGGAGGTTTGCGACCCGGAGGCCAAGCGGGCGATCATCGGTCATATGTTCTTCGTGGTCACTGAGGAGGCGGCAAAGGCGCTGAATCTGGATTTTGACCACGCTTATCTGGGACAGGGAACCCTTCGTCCCGACTTGATCGAGTCGGGCAATCCGGACGTTTCCGGTTACGCCAAAAAAATCAAAACCCACCATAACGATGTGGGCATCATCCGCACCCTTCGCGCCAAGGGGCAGGTCATCGAGACCAACTGGGACTGGCACAAGGACGAGGTTCGGCAGGTTGCGCGTATGCTGGGACTGGACGAAGCCATCGCATCCCGCCAGCCCTTCCCGGGACCGGGTTTGGGCGTGCGCATTCTTTGTACCGACGGTGGCATCGTTCCCGATCACAAGCGCCAGATTTCGCTGGACGCCTACAAAATCAGCGCGGACAGCCCTTACGAGCTGGCAATCGCGCCGGTGCAGTCGGTGGGCGTGCAGGGCGACCACCGCTCCTATCGCTCGCTGGCGATTATGGCGGGGCAGGGACTGCGGGTGGATTGGGCTTCGCTGCGTGACGCGGCGAAGGATATCCCCAACCGCCTGGACTTCATCAACCGCACCGCTTATCTGATCAACCGCCCGCGCATTGGCGGCGGCATGATCAGCACCCGCAGCCGCATTTGCCCCGAGACGACCGATCTGCTGCGGGAGGTGGACGACATCGTAACCAGCGAAATCATGGTGCCCATGGGTGGCAAGCCTTCCAAAATCGCCCAGTGTTTCGCGGTGCTGGTGCCTGCGTCCACCGACGGCGTGCGCTATTCCATCGCCATCCGTGCGGTGGTAACGACCGACTTTATGACGGCGCAGTCTGCTATTCCCGGCGTGGACTTCCCGCAGGAAGCGCTGGCTAACATCGTTCGCCGCGTGCAGGAGAGCGAGGTGGCAGGGAAGATCGACATGATCTTCTACGACGTCACCGGCAAGCCTCCGGCAACTGTGGAATGGGAGTGATTGCGCGGTTTTGCGCATAGGGAAGGCGGTCGGTTGGGAGTCGGCGCGCCTCTATAGTTCTAACGCTTCCCACAGACGAACGTTCGCACAAATTAAATAAGTGTTTGCTGTGTTCGCAGTAGCGAACAAAAAATCCCATGTATAAAGCTTTTGCGGAGCCTTTTCTACGCCCTCGCAGGGCGAGGGCATGAAAAGCGACCGTAACTCTTTACTATCAAGTCTGAATCTCAATATCTCTATTACCTGGAGGTAATTATGAAACTCACCATCACCTGTACCGGCGACTCCGTCACGGAGGGCATGGCTACGGACGGGCATCATTATGCGGAGTATGGGAAGGCGCCTTATCCGGCGCGGCTGAAAACTATACTTGCGGATGCGGGATATGATGCGGACGTGTACAATTTTGGTCACGGCGGCGAGAGGACGCCGGATGTGGCGGCAAGACTGGGCGGCGCTGTCTGTTATGTCAGCGAGACGCTGACAATTCCCGCTGATAACAGTCCGGTCAAGCTGGGAAAGCCGGTTGTCACGGACGGTCGTGTTACCGGGACAAAGCTGAAAATCTGCTACGCCGACGGGGCGGGGGAGGACTACTGCGTCTATTTTACCCAGCCGTCCCACGACACCAATCCTGTCATGATCGACGGGGTGGCGTATCATCTCAGCGTCTCCGACGGCGAGAACGTCATCTGGAAGGAAAAGCCGGACGGGAAGGAAACGATTATCCCCGCCGGAACCTTCGTTTTTACCGCCGACCGAAGACAGGCTGACGTCAGCGTGATTTACGGCGGCATCAACGACGGCGCGTCGCTGACGCTGCGGCGCTGGCTTGATTTGATGGAAGCCTGCGGTAAGGTCAACGGCGGGCGTTACATCGTCCTCGGCGCGACCCACGCGCTTTGGAACCGCTGGGCGGACGTTCCCGGCGAGACGCCGGAGGAGAAGTATGCTTACTATCGACGCGCCGCCATGGAGCGCTTCGGCGTTCATTTCATCGATCTTTATGACGAATTCGCCCGGCGCGGACTGGATTTGGCGCTGTCCGGCGGTTATTTCGCTGACAAATCGGCGGAGGAGCTTGCCGAAATGCGCGATAAGCTGTCCGCCCATACCATCCCCGCCGCCTTCACCTACAATAAGGAAGCGGACGGCAACGTGCATCTTTCCGAGGAGGGCTACCACGTCATCGGTTTGCTGCTGTTTGAACGGATGAAGCTGCTGGGATATTTAGAAAAGTAACCCATTCCTGCATGGTGCAGGTTTATATAAAAATAATCCGCCATCCCGGGCGGGGGTAATGTTTGCCCGGGGGCGCAAAGAAAGGGACACAAAAATGGAAACCAAGGAACGCAAAGTAGGCACCGTCTCCCGGGGCATCCGCTGCCCCATCATCCGCGAGGGCGATAACCTTGCAGACATCGTCACAGCCAGCGTGCTGGAAGCCGCTGAAAGCGAAGGCTTCGAGCTTCGCGACCGTGACGTGATTTCGCTCACCGAGTCCATCGTCGCCCGGGCGCAGGGCAACTACGCCACCATCGACGATATTGCCGCCGACGTGAAGTCGAAGGTCGGATCGGACACCGTGGGCGTCATCTTCCCGATTCTCTCCCGCAACCGCTTCGCCATCTGCCTGCGCGGCATCGCCAAGGGCGTGAAGAAGGTCGTTCTCATGCTCAGCTACCCCTCCGACGAGGTGGGCAACGAGCTTGTCAGCCTGGACAAGATTGACGCGGCTGGCGTCAATCCTTACAGCGACGTGCTGAGCCTGGAGCGTTACCGCGAGCTGTTCGGCGTGAACAAGCACGAGTTCACCGGCGTGGACTACGTGGAGTATTACGGCGATCTGATCCGCTCCGTGGGCGCTGACGTGGAGATTGTCTTTGCCAATCAGGCCAAGGCGATTCTCGACTACACCGACAACGTGATCACCTGCGACATCCACACCCGCGCCCGCACCAAGCGCATCCTCAAGGCAGCCGGTGCGAAGGTTGTGCTGGGTCTGGACGACATCATGAACGCCCCCGTGAACGGTTCGGGCTGCAATGAAAAGTACGGTCTGCTCGGTTCCAACAAGTCCACCGAGGACAAAATCAAGCTCTTCCCCCGGGAGTGCCAGGGTCTGGTTCTGGAAATCCAGAAGCGCATTCTGGAAGCCACCGGCAAAAAGGTGGAGGTCATGGTTTACGGCGACGGCGCGTTCAAGGATCCCCAGGGCAAAATCTGGGAGCTGGCTGACCCGGTGGTTTCGCCCGCTTTCACCGACGGTCTGATCGGCACGCCCAACGAGCTGAAGCTGAAGTATCTGGCTGACAACGATTACAAGGATTTGTCCGGCGAAGCGCTCAAAAAGGCGATTTCGGACAGCATCCGCGCCAAGAGCGGCAGCCTTGTGGGCAACATGGCTTCTCAGGGCACCACGCCCCGTCAGCTCACCGACCTGATCGGTTCTCTCTGCGACCTGACCAGCGGTTCCGGCGAC
>JAFUQU010000040.1 GCA_017472255.1 Clostridia bacterium
CTTTCTTGTCTCCGAACAAGAAAGTAACCAAAGAAATCGGCATAGGTGGAGGCGCTAATTGCTTCGCAAAATGCGCCCTCCCCCTATGTACCCCCTCCCGCGGCCTAAACTTCCAGGTTTCAGGGGGCAAAACTTAGGCGAAAATGTTCCGATTTTCGCCCTGCCGACTATATCTGTAGCGATACCGAGCGGTACCCAATGGCGTAACGATTGCTGCCAACAGTGCGCACGCATTGTCAGCGGCGACTCGCCGCTAAACTACAATTTGAAAGGAACCAATATGGCAACAATTGTGATCACCGGTGGATCCCGGGGGATTGGCGCGGCGGCGGTGGAGCTGTTCGCGGCCCGGGGGGACCGTGTGTATTTTCTCTATGAGCAGCGGGATGACGCGGCCATAGCCGTGGCGGAAAAAACCGGCGCTACCCCCATCCGCTGCGACGTCTCCGACGGCGCCGCCGTCCGGGCGGCCTTTTCCCAAATCGGCGATGTGGACGTGCTGATCTGCAACGCCGGACGGATGCACTTCGGCCTGATGAGCATGATGGCCGAAGACGAATGGGACCGGATCTTCGACGTCAACGTCAAGGGCATTTTCCACTGCGTCAACGCCGCCATGCCCGCCTTCCTGCGCAAGCACAGCGGCTGCGTCATCACTGTGTCCTCCATGTGGGGCCAGGTGGGCGCATCCTGCGAGGCGGCCTATTCCGCCACCAAGGGCGCCGTCATCGCCCTGACCAAGGCCCTGGCCAAGGAGCTGGGTCCCAGCGGCATCCGGGTCAACTGCGTGGCTCCCGGCGTGATCCTGACGGATATGTGCGCCAGTGTGGACCCGGAAGTATTGGCGGAAATGGCGGAGGAAACCCCGGTGGGCCGCAACGGCACCGCCATGGATGTGGCGAAAGCCATGGAATATCTGGCAAACGCGGAATTTATCACCGGACACGTTCTGAGCGTCAACGGTGGATATGTGATTTAATGGAGGTTTTACAAATGAAAGTTGCAATCGGCTGCGATCACGGCGCGCTGGATCTGAAGAATCAGGTCGTCCGCCATCTGGAAACCAAGGGCTACGAGGTCAAGGACTTCGGCACCTACACCACTGCTTCCTGCGATTATCCCGATTTCGCTGGCGCTGCTGCCCGTGCTGTGGCCAGCGGCGAGTGCCAGCGGGGTATCGTTCTGTGCACCACCGGTATCGGCGTGTCCGTCACCGCCAACAAGGTCAAGGGCATCCGCTGCGCCCTGCTCAGCGACCTGATGTCCGCCCGTATGACCCGCCAGCACAACGATACGAATATGATGGCCCTGGGCGCTGCCGTGGTCGGCCCCATGCTGGCCCTGCAGATCGTGGACACCTGGCTGGGCACCGAGTTCAGCGGCGACGAGCGGCACCAGAGACGGATCAACAAGCTGATGGCGCTGGAAGCGTGAAGCGGCTTCGCGGGAATGAAATAAAAAGAATTCCGTTCCACTGGAACGGAATTCTTTTTTTCTCTCTTTGGCGAAGCCAAACTTCACGGAAACAGATATCCTGCTTCCAGCAGCCGCATCAGCGCCTCGTTGGCTTCCTCGTCGGTGA
>JAFUQU010000041.1 GCA_017472255.1 Clostridia bacterium
CTCCCTGACGACTTCTATATTATAGCACATCTCGCCGCGTTTGTCAATAGGTTTTTCGAAAAAATAAAAAATATTTTTTGCAACCAAAATCAACTAACTTCGGACTGGGCCCAGCCCAATATCACTCGCTGTCAGGCGAATATAACTGAAAACCACCGGCTATGCCGGTGGTTTTCTGGTGCGAGAAACGGGACTTGAACCCGTACGGTGAAAATCCACACGCCCCTCAAACGTGCGCGTCTGCCAGTTCCGCCACTCTCGCGTCAACAGATATATTATACACGATTGCGCACGATTTGTCAAGGGGTTTTCGAAATTTTATTCGGGATAATTTTTAATTATTCCACCGCCGCCAGATCCAGCGATTTGCCGTAATCGGTGTAAACCGGCGTCAGATTGTTGTAGAACTTGTAGAATTCCTCGTAGAACTTCGAATAGGTGTAGTTCTCGAAAATTTCGTCTGCGTTTTCATTCATGTAGGCTTCGTCCTTCGGACAGCGCAGCACAATGTGGTAGCCGTAGGGCGATTCCACCACGCCGCTGTATTCGCCTTCGTCAAGCCCAATCGCCGCTTCCCAGATTTCGTCCAGCGCGTCATATTTCATCGTATAATAGCCGTGCTCCGGCGACAGATATTCCTCGCTGTAATCGCTGTACTCGCCCATCAGCTCCACAAAATCGCCGCCCGCCTTCAGCGCGGCAAGCGCTTCCTCGGCGCGTCCCTTCGCGTAATCCTTCGCCTCCGCGCTCAGAAACTCCACGTAAATTTCCTTGATGCAGATGATCTCGTCGCTTGCCAGCGCCGCATCCACAGCCTCATCGCCCGTGGCGATCATGCCCGTGGATTTCATGTAATCCAGCACCGAATACGCCAGCTGGGACTCCGCCATTAAATCGTAAAATAAATCATGCGTCATATATTGCTGCTCCAGCGCCAGCAAATAGGTCTCGTCGTCACCGCAGGAGGCTCGGTACTGCTTCACATAAGTGTCAATCGCCTGTTCCTCGTCGTCGGTCAGCTTAACGCCCCATTCGTCCGCCATAATCGTCAAAGTATGGCGGTTTTTTACGTTGGCTTCCACCAGCTCCTTCAGCGTTTCGCAGTCTTCCTCGGTCAGCGCAGCGTCCTCGCCGAACTGGTCGCGCTTGTTGTTAAGCAGAAAATAGCGGTATTCCTGATATTCCACATCCTCGCCGCCAATGGTCATGACCACCTTTTTGTCCTGCTCAGTAGACGGAAAATCGCTGCTATTCTTCCCCGAACAGCCGGACAGCAGCATCGCCGCCGCCATCACCGCCGCTCCAAAAGCCCTATATTTCAAATCTATCATCCTTTCATAAACCATAAAATCGTGCCGCTTCTGCTATTATAACGTACCAATGTGACGGCTGTGTGAAGATTCACGGAGTATTGCTGGAATTTTGCAAAGAATTTCGTTGACTTGGCTGAACAGCCGTGAACCCGTCCGGCGTGCAGTGAACACCCCAAGTATGCTATACTTTTAGCAGTACAGAGGAGGAATGCAAATGGTCAAATTCCGATCGGGCAGAAAGCTCATCGAGGCCATCGACGCCTACGTGACCGAGTGCCGCTCAGTCGATACCAAAAAGCCCATCTTCGCCAATATCGCCGGATTCTGCCGCTCCGCCGGTATCTCCGTCGGCGATTACCTTTCATTAAAAAAACGCTTCCCCGCCGAATTCGAACTCGCCGGCGCCTACTTCGAAGACGCCGCCCTCAACTCCGGCGCCACCGCTTCCCTCGTCGGTATGTACCTCCGCCAATACGGCTACTGGGGCAAACCCGCCGAAGACGAAGTGGTATGCGAGCATGATTTATACGAAGACGGGGTTTAAAGGGGTACGCGCTTTTCGTGAAAAGCTGTGCAAAAGCTTTATGGTGAGGGATATTTTGGCTTTCCTTCGGGACGGTTTACCGTCCCCGAATGCACTTCACCCACGGCGTTTACGCTTCAAACTTGTTCGCGAGTGCAGCGCAATTGGTAGGACAGCGCGAACATACTGCTGGCGACAGAGAGCGATTTGTCCTCCGCGGAACCCTGCCCCCTCCGGCAAATCGGGTTCGCTATAATTTGTTTTGCGTGTAAAGTTACTTTGTTTTTTGGATAATATAGGTCGAACCAAATTGCTGAAATGCCAGTAATAAAAGTTACTTTATTTATAAACCCGACAGTTCAAACAAACTCACTGTGCTGCAAGTGATAGAAAGAACTTTTGCACGCAAAGCGAGTTAGAAGTGTCCCGATTTGCCGTAAGGGGTAGGGACCCCTGGAGGACAAATCGCTCTGGGACGCTTAGCCTGTGTACGCGCACGCTTCGTCTGCGCTGCACTCGCGAACAAGTTTGAAGCGTTCCTTCGTGGGTGAAGAGCATTCCGGGACGGTAAACCGTCCCGAAGGAACGCCAAAACATCCCTCACCATAAAGCTTTTGCACAGCTTTTCACGAAAAGCGCGTACCCCCCTACCAGAAAGGACTGAATCACAAATGATATTACACGGCAAGCCTAATCCGAAGCAGGCGGAATTCTTCCGGTCTACTGCGAAGTTTACTGCATACGGCGGCGCGCGGGGGGGCGGCAAGAGTTGGGCGCTGCGGCGGAAGCTGATTGCGCTATGTTTGAGGTATGCGGGCATACACTGTCTGATTATAAGGCGGACGCTGTCTGAGCTGAGGCAGAATCATGTGATGCCGCTGCTTGCGGAGCTTGGCGGACGGGTGGCGTGGTCGGCTGGTGAACGGGAGTTTACCTTTGCCAACGGCAGCCGGATTACGCTGGGGTATCTTGCCTGCGATGCGGACACGCTGCGCTATCAGGGTCAGGAGTACGACATTATCGCCATTGACGAGGCGACGCAGCTTACCGAGTATCAGTTTTCGACGCTGAAGGGCTGTCTGCGCGGCACGGGGAAATTTCCCCGCCGGATGTATCTGACCTGCAATCCCGGCGGCGTGGGACACGCCTGGGTCAAGCGTCTGTTTATTGATCGGGATTTCCGGGAGGGCGAGAATCCTTCCGACTACCGATTCATTCAGGCGCTGGTTTACGACAACGACGTGCTGATGGATTCCGATCCCGATTACGTTCACTCGCTGCAAAGCCTTCCCGATCATTTACGGGCGGCGTGGCTGGAGGGGCGCTGGGATTTATTCGAGGGGCAGTTTTTCCCCGAGTTTTCGAAGGAACGCCATGTATGCGCGCCTGTCGAGCTGAAATCAAGGCGGCGGTTCGCTGCTTTTGACTATGGATTTGACCGCTTTGCCCTGCTCTTTTGCTGCATGGAGGGGGATATGCTTTACGTCTACCGCGAGTTCTGCAAGTCGGGGCTGACCCTCTCGCAGGCGGCGGGGGAGTTGGCGCGGCTCTGTGATGCTGACCGGCAGCGGGGGTTTGATATCGCTTATGCGGTGGCTTCCCCCGATTTATGGAACCGGCGGCAGGATTCGGGCTACAGCGGTCAGGAGATCATGTCCCGCACCGAGGGCGTGCCGCCTCTTTTGCGGGCGGACAACCGCCGCATTCCCGGATGGCGCGCCTTACGCGAGACGCTGGACGGGCATCTGCGCATCTTTGAAGGGTGCCGGGAGCTGATTTCGTCCATGCAGGCACTTCTCTGCGACCCGGCGATTCCCGAGGACGCCTCGGGCGAACCGCACGCTGTGACCCACGCGCCGGAAGCGCTTCGCTACGCGGTGATGTCCCGTTCGGGCGATCGCTGCGATGTGCGGGTTGACCGCACAATCGGCGGGCTGGCGAATTTCTGAGATTCGCCGCTGACAACGATATATCCGCCTCGCGGGGTGCACACTGCGGGGTGCATATATAAATACATTACCTACCAAACAGGAGGACAAAAACTATGGCAATTTCCAACTTCATCCCCACCGTCTGGAGCGAGACGCTCCTGAGCGAGCTTGACCACGACTACATCGGCGTGCGCAACTGCTCCCGCGACTTTGAGGGCGATATCCGCGGCAAGGGTTCGTCCGTCAAGATCAACGGCATCGGCGACATCTCTGTTTTCGACTACACCAAGGACACCGATATGCAGACCGCGCAGGATCTGTCCGACACCTCTCAGACCCTGCTCATCGATCAGGCAAAGGCGTTCAACTTCCAGATTGACGACGTTGACCGCGCCCAGTCCACCCCCAAGCTGATGCAGGCTGCCATGAGTCAGGCTGCTGCGGCTCTTTCCGATGTGGCTGACGCTTATGTCTACTCCCTCTACAAGAATGTCGCTCCCACGAACACCATCGCCTACAGCGAAATCGTTGCCGAGGACGTGCTGGACATTCTGCTTGACGCCCGCCGCGTCCTGCTCTCCCACGGCGTGAACAGCAACATTCCCACTTCGCTGGAGGTTTCTCCCGAGGTGGCGGCGCTGATCATCAAGTCCAAGATTCTCAACAACTCGGACAACACCGCCGCTCTGGAAAACGGCGCGCTGGGCAGCTTTATCGGCTTCGACGTCTACGTTTCCCCCAACATCGCCGTGGTGGACAACCGCTACAAGTGCCTTGCCCGCACCAAGCGTGCCATCGCGTTCGCCGAGCAGCTCAACGAGGTGGAGGCTTACCGCCCCGAGAACCGCTTCGCCGACGCGGTGAAGGGTCTGCATCTCTACGGCGCAAAGGTGGTTTACCCCGACGAGGTGGTGCTGCTTGACCTGAGCGTCGGCTGATTCATACGCTGACTTCGTCTGCGGCGGGACGGCTCACGCCGTCCCGCCTACCTTATTAAGGAGAGATTTTTATGACCTGCAACAATATTTACGAAAAAGCATTGGCATTGATCGGCGATATGCCGACGGACGCGGGAACCGAATATTACGCCGACCGCGCCCCCGCCCTGCTTTCGATGGTGGTGCGCGAATACGCCCCCATCACCGGAACGGTGGTGCCTGAAATTACGTCGCTGGACGCTTCTTTTCCGCTGGACGACCGGCTGGCTCCTCCGGCGGCCATGCGGCTGGCGGCGCTGCTTATCATCGACGAGCTGCCCGGCACCGCCGAGGTGCTGAATTCCTCCGCCGCACGTTCGCTTCAGGCGGTCTGGGGCGCGGAGATTTCGTCGATCAAAGAGGTATACTAAAATGAGCGAGCCGAAGAAACACATCTTTGACGATTTCTCCTCCGCCGCGCGGATCGACAACTTTCGCGTTACGGCCGACAAACGGCTGGAACAGCGGGGCGGCACCGCGCTGATTCACACCTTCGACGCGCCGCTTCGGGGGGCGCTGACCGTGGGCGTCAGCGACGGCGAGGAGATTTACGCCGTTTCGGGCAGCAAGCTTTGGCGGCTTACCGAGGCGGACGGGGTATTCACCGCCGTGTCGCTGGGCACGCTGGAGGACGCGGCGTTCGCGGACGAAAACGAGCGGGTGGAGATGTTCCTGTTCACCGGGAAGCTGTACATTCTGGGCGGCGGGAACTATTACTGCTGGGACGGCAGCGCACTGTCCGTGGTGGAGGGTTACATCCCTCTCTGGCGGCGATATTCGGGCGCGACGGGGGGGAGCCAGGCTTACGAGCGGCGCAATCTGCTGACCAACCGGGTGCGGGAACGCTTCTGCCCCGACGGGGAGAGCCGGGAATTCAAGCTTTACGGCAAGGCGGTGTCGGTGGAATCGGTTTGGGTTTCCGGCACGAAGCTGGAAACCGATATGTATTCGGTGCGCTTCTCGGAAAACACCGGCTACGTGGAGATGGCGCTCATCTACTCCGAAAATTCCAACGACATCATTGAAATCTACTACACGTTAGTGGACGATGGACGCCGTTCCGACGTAACCTCCTGTCCCCACGCGGCGGTTTACGGCGGCGACACCGACACCCGCGTGTTCCTTTACGGCGGCAGCAACCGCTCGGTCATCTACCCCACCGATCTGGTGGGCGCGGAGGATACGCCCGCCATTTCCGCCGAATACTTCCCCATTGGCGCGGACATCACCGTGGGTGATGGCAATCTGCGGGTGACGGGCGCGGTGCGGCAGTTCGACCGGCTGGCGATTTTCACGGAGGAGGGGGCGTTCTACACCTATCCTTACGATGCGGGAACGGTCAACGGCATCCAACGCTTCACCTACCCCATTCTGCCGCTGAACTCGGATGTGGGCGCTACCCGGGAGGGCGGCGCGGTGCTTCTGGAAAACGAGCCTTACGCGCTGAATCCCAACGGGCTTTACCGCTTCAAATCCACGTCGGTGCGGGACGAGCGTCTGGCGGTGCGGGTGGAAGCGCCGGATTTCATCGGTCTCGATCGGGAATTCATCGACGCCTGCGGGCTTTATGTGAACAAGCTGCGGGGCGAGCTATGGTGCTATCACAACGGCGTGATGGCGATTTACAACGCTCGGCTTGATGTGTGGTACCGTTTCACGGGGGTTGATCCGCACTTTATGTTCACGTACCAGAGCGAGGCGGCGTTCGGCGAGGGTAATTCGCTGTACCGCTTCGGCGAGGGGCTGTACGACGACGAGGGTACGCCCTTTACGGCGCAGTTTGTCAGCCTGCCGCTGGATCTGGGGGCTGCCTTCGAGCGAAAGACGATCTACGGCTTTGGCGTATCGCTGGAGCGGCGTCCCAGCGCGTCGGTGATCTGCTCCCTTTCCACCGATCTGGGCGGCGAATGGTCGCACACCTTTACGCTGGACGAGGGGGACGGCAGCACGCCTGTGGTATGCCATTCCCACGCGCGGCTGGGGCGGGTGGCTTACGCGGTATTTTCGCTGGAGGCGCCCGGCGGCTGCGATGCTTCCGTCGGCGTCCGCGAGGTGATGGTCGAGGTGAGGTAGGAACGGCCGGCGGGCTGCCGTACACCCACAAAATTTTCACACTACAAAAGGAGGACACATATGCTTATTTTCCTTTACCTGCTTGGCTTCCTTACGGGAGCGGCAGCGGCTGCGCTGGTCGGCTTTCTGCGCAAAAGGCGCAGAAAGCCCCCTTCCCTCGATGACGAGATGCGCAGCATTTTACAATATTAAGGAGGATTTACCATGCAAAACAACATTTCCTGGCGGCAGTTCGAAGCCGGCCGCGAGTACAACCAGCGGATCGGGCTTTACCAGAACGCCGCCGTCAACGAACGCTTCTATCGCGGCGATCAGTGGAAGTCGGTCAACGCTTCCACGCTTCAGACTCCCGTCTTCAACATTGTCCGGCGCATTACCGATTATCTGGTGGCGCAGGCGGCGGCTTCCAACGTGGATATCGTTTACTCGGACGAAAATCTCCCCTTCGTGCAGGATGAGGACACCCGCGCGCGCATCGCCGAAGCGGTGGCGCTGCTTAATCGCAACGCCGCCTATCGCTGGGAAAAATGCCGCCTCGACCGGCTTGTCCGCCAGCTGCTTTTGGACGCGGCTCTTACCGGCGACGGCGTGCTTTTCACCTACTGGGATCCGTCCATCGTAACCGGGCAGGCTTACACCGGAGATTTCGTTACCACCACCGTGGACGGCGCGAATCTGTTCGTGGCGGACGTGAACTCCACCGATTTGCAGGGACAGGCGTACATCATTCTGTCCGGTCGGGCGGCGGTGAGCGAGCTTCGGGCGGAAGCGCTGGATCACGGCGCGTCCCCCGACGACGCGGCGAAGATTCTCCCCGATGGCGATCTTCACTACGGCGCGGGCGACTGCGCGGCGCTGGAGAACACCGATGTGTCCATGGAAAAGGCAACCTACATCATCAAGTTTTACCGCAACCGGGCGGGCATCGTCTGCTTCGAAAAATCCACCCGGGACTGCATCATCCGCACCGCCGAAACCGGGCTCCGGCTCTATCCCGTGGCGATGATGAACTGGATTCCCACGAAGAATTCCTATCACGGCACCTCGCCGGTCACGTCGATGATTCAGAACCAGAAGTATATCAACAAGGCTTACGCTCTGCTGATGAAGCATATGATCGACACCGCCTTTTCCAAGGTGATCTACGACAAGACCCGCATTCCCGAGTGGACCAACGAGGTCGGGCAGTCCATCGGCGTGGTGGGCGGCGATCTGAACGGCGTGGCGACCACCGTTTCGCCGGGCGCCATGGACGAACGGTTCGGCGAGGTCATCGACAGCGTGCTGACCCACACCAAGGAGACCATGGGCGCTACCGACGCTTCCCTGGGCGAGACCAATCCCACCAACACGTCGGCAATTGTGGCGCTCCAGGAGGCTAATTCCGTTACGCTGGATTCGGTGCGCGGTTCGCTGTACAACTGCCTGGAGGAGCTGGCGGCCATCTGGGTGGACTTTATGTGTGCTTATTACGCGGACGGGCGGATGGTGCTGTCCGGCGAGGGCGTGGCGGCGTTCGACTGCCGTTTGCTGCGTGGCGAGCTGATTTCCGCACGGGTTGACGTAGGCTCGGCGACCCGCTTCTCCAAGGCGTCGGCGCTGGCGGCGCTGGACAAGCTGCTGGACGGCGGGCATATTACGCTGAAGCAGTATCTGGAGCGCCTGCCCGACGGGGTGATTCCCATGCGCGCCCAGCTGATCGACGAGGTGAGCGGCGATGGACGATAAGCAGCTCTCCCCCGAGGAAATCAACGCCGCCAATGCCGCCGCGTCCACCGGGCGTGTCCGGGATGACGGGCGGGGCGCGGTGTTCTTCACCGAAGCGGACGTCCGCGCGATGACGTCGAAGCAGGTGCGCGCCAACCTGCCCCGGATTCTTCAATCCATGAGCAGCCGGGAGTTTTAAGAGGAAATTGACTGTATTTCATGAGATGCTATTATGTCAACGTCTCATGAAATACAGTTGACAAAACGCAAAGATTATTATATAATATTTCAAGGAGATTAGATAAATGTTGACAAATCAAAATACCCTTTGGGTTTATCGTTGCCGTTCTACTGATTCATGCAATGCATGTAGAAAATATGATAGGAAAGTATTCCATGAAAATGATGCCCAAAACTACCGCTACACCCCAATTGCAGATGTTATTATGAATTGATATCATCTCAAAATGGGGTACTAATACCTACAGCAATCCCCTCTGTACCTTCATCTCAGAATAATCCTACTGAAGCTATACCCGAACTTGATATTGAACCTATACACACCTCTTCCGTATCATTGCCAAGTGAACCAATGAAACACATAGATGAATCTATTGTTCCTCAATCTCTTAGCTATGTGATGAGTGTCAATGAGGCGTTTGATATCATGAATGAATCTGACAATTTGACTCATGTCAGTGATCAAATGATCGAATTACTCAAAAAATATGAAACACAATATTCAAGATATTTGATTAAAGATGTACAGGGTAATATAATCGGGATAAAACCGCATGATGTTGGAGACGGTGGAATCACCGTTGGTTTTGGACACTTTATTAGCAATAAAGAATTACGAACTGATGCTGAAGCCTATAAACTTGCACAGCGCAACTTGTCAGTGGAAGAGGCCACCGCTATAATGAAAACGGACTTGGAACGTTTTGAAAAGCAAATACTCAATCTTATGAAAAGGAATGAGATATATCTTGTTCAACATGAGTTTGACGCACTTGTTCTGCAAGCCTATAACTATGGTAATGTTAATTACCTTACGGATTTGTTGAAATCAGGAAATCGTGACCGTAATAAGTGGATTGAAGTCATCACAGAACGGATGGAAGTTAATAAAGGTAAATTCTACAATGGATTGATGAATCGCAGGTACCAGGAAATGGATTTATTCTTATATGGCGATTATAATGGAGGGCCTGATGTTATTAAATATCCGTAAAATTATGCTTGTCACATTAACATTATGGTATGTGAGTATGCTAACTTCATGTTATCACATACAGCAAGATGTTACTGGAAGTGTGTATTTGGTGAAAATTTCACCTGCATCCGTTCAATCACATACAACGAATAAATGCGACTATCCCGAAATTCACTTGCATGTTGAATCCAACATATCCAATGATTCACGGGACGTTGCCGAATATATCGCTCCCGTTCAAGCTGATACAGCCGCAGCTGATCCGGTCGCGCCCGCTCAAACCGCGCCCGCTCTGCCTGAGCCGGATCTTCCCGAGCCGGACGGCTCCACCGCGTCCATGCTGGCTTACGCCGAGGGTGCCCTCGCCCACTGGCAGGCGCTGGCGGTGTCGCTGCTGGACGAGCGCCCGGAGCTGGCGGAGGATTACGCCGCCTTCCTCGCGGCGCTGGATGCGGAGGTTGACGTCTATCGGGAGACCTTCCGCGTGGAGGACAGCGACCTTTACGGCAGCAGCAGCCTTTACGGCAGCAGCAGCCTTTACGGCAGCGCGGTCATTTACGAATGCGTCTGGCTTCGCGCCGTTCGGACGCGGGAGTGGCTGGAGGCACAATGGTAACCGGGCGACCACAGGTCGCCCTATTACCATGTGAATTCGCACTTTTTGTACCACATTGCGCGTACCCCTTGACAAATCCGAAAAAAAGCGGTATAATGATAACTAACGATATTATTTCGTAACACCACCTACAGGGGGAACAACAAATGCTTGAAACTCGTAAAAAAGAGCTTACAAAGATCGCTTACGAGCTGCGCAAGGCAGCAGTAACCGCGGTCTACAGCGCAGCCAGCGGTCATCCCGGCGGCTCGCTCTCCATCGCTGAAATCCTCACCTACCTCTATTTTGAGGAGATGAACATCGACCCGAAGGATCCGGCTAAGGCTGACCGCGACCGCTTCGTGCTGTCCAAGGGTCACGCTTCGCCCGCTATCTACGCGGCGCTCGCTCTGCGCGGCTACTTCCCGGTGGACGACCTTAAAACCTTCCGCCAGGTTGACAGCGTGCTCCAGGGTCATCCCGATATGAAGCACATCCCCGGCATCGATATGACCACCGGTTCGCTGGGTCTGGGCATTTCCGCCGCCTGCGGCATGGCGCTGGGCGCTAAGAAGAACGGCATCGGCAACCGCGTCTGGGCTATCATCGGCGACGGCGAGTCCGAGGAGGGTCAGGTTTGGGAGGCCGCTATGTTCGCGGCTCACTATAAGCTGGACAACCTCTGCGTTTTCGCTGACTTCAATGGTTTGCAGATCGACGGTCCCGTGGCTGAGGTAATGAATCCCGCGCCGCTGGGCGATAAGTTCCGCGCTTTCGGCTGGAACGTCATCGAAATCGACGCCCACGATCTGGACGCCATCGAGGCTGCCGTGGCTCTGGCTAAGGCAACCAAGGGCAAACCCACCGCCGTCATCGCCACTTCCACTAAGGGCAAGGGCGTTTCGTATATGGAAAACAACGTAAGCTGGCACGGCTCCGCCCCCAAGCAGGAGCAGTACGAGCAGGCAATCGCAGAACTCGACGCTGCAATCGCCGCTATCTGACGCAGTAAAGGAGAACTCGAAAATGGCAGAAAAAATCGCTACCCGTGAAGCGTACGGCAACGCGCTCGCCGAATTCGGCGAAAAGTATGAGAAGCTGGTCGTCCTCGACGCAGACCTCGCCGCCGCTACCAAAACCGGTACCTTCAAAAAGAAATTCCCCGATCGTTTCTTCGACTGCGGCATCGCTGAGGGCAATATGATGGTTGTCGCCGCCGGTCTTTCGACCACCGGCTTCATCCCCTTCGCCAGCTCCTTCGCCATGTTCGCCGCCGGACGTGCCTTTGAGCAGGTTCGCAACGCTATCGGCTACCCCCACCTGAACGTGAAGATCGGCGCTACCCATGCCGGCATCTCCGTCGGTGAGGACGGCGCTACCCACCAGTGCCTGGAGGACTTCGCTACCATGCGTTCCATCCCCGGCATGGTCGTTATGCAGCCCGCCGACGCCGTGGAAGCCCGCGCTATGGTCGAAGCCGCCATTAACTACGTAGGTCCCTGCTATATGCGCTTCGGTCGTTACGCAGTCCCTACGCTGTTCGATAAGGATACCTATAAGTTCGAGCTTGGCAAGGGCATCGTCCTCGCCGACGGCAAGGACGTAACGCTGGTCGCTACCGGTCTGATGGTCGAGCAGGCGCTCATCGCCCGCGAAACCCTCGCCGCAGAAGGCATCTCCGCCCGCGTGGTCAATATCCACACCATCAAGCCGCTGGATGAGGAGCTGATCCTGTCCTGCGCCGCCGAAACGGGCGCTATCGTTACCGCCGAGGAGCATAACATCATCGGTGGTCTTGGCGCGGCAGTCTGCGAGTGCGTCTGCGCTAATAAGCCGGTGCCCGTACTTCGCGTAGGCACGAATGATACATTCGGCCGCTCGGGTAAGGTTCCCCCGCTGATGGAACTGTACGGTCTCACCGCAAACGATATCGCGGCTAAAGCCAAAGCCGCCATCGCGCTGAAATAATAAACAAAAGCATATGAGAGAAGCCCCCACGCATTCGCGTGGGGGCTTCTCTCATTCAGGCATTGATGCTTTTGGCAAGCTGTTCAACCTCGGAAAGAGGGATCTTGGTCATGTCAACAATATCAGAAATTGGATATATTTTCTTATGCAGCATACGTGTAGCAATCTCAATCGCCTTCTTTTTTTCACGCTCGGCAAGCGCTTCTTCCATAATACGACACATAGTATGCACTCCTTCCGTTTTTTCCTTAACACTGCTGTTGTAACGGGCACGTTTGGCGGTCGCACCCTCATCCCGGCGCTGAACTTCAATGTTGTACCGCTTGCCCAGACCGTCTACAGCAAATACATCCAGCCGTACTCTAATTATACCACACCTCCCCCGCCTGTCAACAAATATTTTGTAAAAAACCAAACGACTGTACATCTCCCTCCCCCACTATCCGCCAAACAAAAAGAAATAACACCCCCTCCCCCCGCCTAACGCCTCAAACCCCACCAAACGTGCGTTGACCGCGTTGTCCGCAATAGCCGTTACCAGCGGGCGTTCGTTGTTCGCACAATAAATTCGCCCAGACAAGCTAAGAAAAGGAATCCCCGCAGCACAATTATGAGTGCGGGAGAATGGTGAGAGGGGAGTCTGAGGGGGGGAGAGGTAAGGAGGGGCGGCTATAGAGCCCCTCCTTATCTCTTCCCCCTCAGGAGCCAACGAACGAATAGCTATAACAATATATAGAAATAACCTATACCTCGGAATAAAAAATTTACAACCTGTGTCTGTAATTTTCGACACAAATGTGATATCATATATAGAAACAACACATCAACGGAGGAATTCACCCATGTCCATATTGTCCGATCTCAGCGAAGCATTGCAAAAAGGCCGCCTGCCTAAAATTAAGGAGCTGACTAACGCCGCCCTCGCTGAAGGTATCCCCGCAAAGGAAATCCTCGATGACGGCCTTCTCGCCGGAATGTCCGTCATCGGCGAAAAATTCAAGAATAATCAAGTCTATGTCCCCGAGGTCATGATGGCCGCACGATGTATGCAGGCGGGTACCGATCTGCTGAAACCTCACCTCACCGCAGGCGAAACCGCACAGTCCTGCGGCACCGTCGTCATCGGCACCGTTAAAGGCGACCGCCACGATATCGGTAAAAACCTCTGTAAGCTCATGCTGGAGGGAAAAGGTCTGAACGTTATCGATCTTGGCGTCAACGTCAGCGCGGAAAAGTTCGTCTCCGAAGCCCAGAAAAACGGCGCGCAGATCATCTGCTGCTCCGCCCTGCTCACCACCACCATGCCCGAAATGAAGCGGGTCGTTGAAGTCGCCGACGCCGCCGGAATCCGCGATAAGGTGAAGATTATGATCGGCGGCGCACCCGTTACGCAGGCTTACTGCGATACCATCGGCGCCGACTGCTATACCACCGACGCCGCTTCCTGCGCCGACGCCGCCGTCACGCTGGCTGCACAAATTTCGTGAGGAATAAGAAAACCGACCCGTGAGGGTCGGTTTTTGGTTATCGAGGGGAGAGCTTGTCCAGCTGAATCACGGATTTTCCGGTGAGGAGGTCGATTTTTTCCTTGTACAGAAGCGTCCATACCGCCTGCCCAACGGTATAGTCCTTGTCCTCGCGAGGGAAAAAGGAGCGGCAGAAATAGGTGTCCGTCTCTTTGTTTCGATTGATGAACAGGTAAACATCTACATTGCTGTGCGGTGTGGACAGGAGATAATCTGCTTCAATTTTAGAGAATTTCTGTTGATCCCTGTTGTAGCGGAAAATCAGTTCATTGGAGTCCAAAATGGTTTCAATGTCGAATAGATGTGAAAAACGATTGACTATTTCATCATAATATCTGCTTTTGGAGATAACGGTGTCCTTCAGCCGACCGCGCAGAATATTATCAAACACAATCTGACGATTCTGCGATGCGATATGTAAATCCTTCAGCTTACCGAGCCCCATGAGATGATGGAAGTCCAGAGGCGTGAAGGTTAATGTTATTTCCTTTAAGACACCTTTACGTCCAATAACCATGCGATATTTCGTATGCAGCAGCTTTTCAAATCCTCTGGCGCATACAAGCAGTCTGTCCATATGCAGGAATCCTCTCCAGATAGTAAAATCGGCTGTTGCAAAGCGCAACAGCCGATTAGCATTTTCTTTCGGCTTGCGCCTACTCCGGCTCGAGGTTATTGCTAAACCCCTACTGAAAGCTCCATGCAACAAGGCAATCCGGTACGCTGCTGCATTTCAACGCTTGGACAGATACACGCCGTTATCTGTCGGTACTATTATTATACACCATCCGCGCGATTATGTCAAGCCCCTGTGCGAAATTTTTCTCACAGCGCATAACCGCCCAGACCGCGCCTCATGTTGCTGACGATCGTCCAGCTGTCGATGCAAAATCCGCCGCCGGAGAGCGGCGTCAGCGTGTAGCGAGTGGTGCGCGCTTCCATGGTGCAGGATTCGTCGGTGAAGAAGCGAACCGTGACGTAGTACTTCCCGTCCGATTCTTCCTCGCTCAGTACCGAGCTGTAGATATAGCTGCCGCCGTGTCCGTCGTGATTGATGGTGCTCTGCTTCGCCAGACCATTCGTCACCGCCTGCCCGAAGTAGCGCTGGCAGTATTCGGCAAATTGCTTGCCCGTCGTCACCTCGTCGCAGTAGCCCTGACGGCTGAGCCAGCCGAAGAAATCCAGCGCGTTGTGCTGTACAACGTCGATGCTGCCGTCATAGCGTCCGGTACCGTTCAGCGTAAAGCTTTCCGGATAGGTCGAGCCGCCGTAGCAGGCCGCGAACTGGTACGCCCACTTCCCCGCCTCGGTCACAGGCTTGCTCCCGAAGCCGAAGTCCAGCGCCAGACCGTTCATGCCGGTGCCCAAAATGATGGAATAGCTCCCCGGCGGAACCAGCGTCACGCCGCTTTTTGTAATCTCCACCTCCAGCGTCAGGCTGGACAGATACTGCTCCCGCATATTGGTCCGCAGAATCCGATAGCCGCCAAACTCCATGCTCTCCCATTCGGCGTAGGTTCCCTCCTCCACGCCGATCAGCTCCTCCAGCGCGGAGACATCGTTGGTAAGGAAGGCGCACAGCCCCCTGTAAACGGTATTTTCCCCGTAATCCTTCCATCCCAGCTTGGCGAAATCCGCGATGTCGTCCACCGAAACCGGGTCGTCGATGCCGGGATAGTCGATTTCACTGACGTGAAAATCCGAGAAATAGTCGCCCCGGTTCCAATCGCCCAGCCCGTAGATTCGGTAGGCGGAGAGATAGGCGTCCTCGGTGGTCAGCGTGTAGGTGACCCGGAAGTTCAGCTCGTTGCGCAGCTCGTAGTCCACGCTCAGCGCGCCGTCCGCCAGATGCTCCGCCGCGTAGCCCGCCGTGTCCAATGCGCCCAGCAGTGCGGCGAGCGTGTCTTCGTCCCGCAGAACGATGTCGATGTCCTTCTGGTCGTCGTGGAGCGTCACAGTCCCATCCGATTCCGTCACCGTCAGCTGGGCGTCCTTCCAGACTCTGGACGCTTCGCCCACCGTCCAAGTCGCGCCGTCATCCTCGGATACCCAGGTCAGCGAAGTATAGTTAGCGCAGGTCATCGACAGGCAGAGCCGCCCGTCCTCCTCCCGCCAAAGCGACTGCACATAAGCAGTTCCCTCGTCGTACAGGCGTTCCGGAACCGTCAGCTCCAGCCAGCGCCAGGTTTTCCCGTCCGACGTAAACTGAATCAGCGGCGTGTCCGGCGGGTCGGCAAAGGAATGGAAGGTCAGCATCCCCGTCGTTTCATCGGCAAAGGCGACGATTTCCAGATAGTTGTGCATCGCCATGGCGGGACGCGCCGGATCGTCGGTCTTTACCCAGCTTATGCCGCCGTCGCTGGTCATGTAAACTTCGGTGCGCACCAGCCAGCTTTGGAGCACCAACGCCCCCGCGCTGTCCGAAATCTGCACGAAATGCACGTTCGCGCCCGTTTCCAGCAGGCTCGCGGCAAGGTAGGCGTCCTCGTCCTCCGGCCAATGCTCCACCGGATTTCGCGGCACACTGGTGAACAGACAGTCCCCGTCAATTTCGCCGTCGCCCAGACTGCCGGGCAAACCCTCGATTTCGCTGAAGCGCAGCTCGTGATCGCAGGTGACGCTGACATCGTCCGGAATGGCGTCCGGCGCGATGTAAAGCACGCCCTCGGGAATGGCATAGCTGTCCCCGTCGCCGGTGTATTTCAGAAGCATCCGCCCGTCGGCGGTGAGAATCGCGTCGCCGGTATCGATGAAGGTTCGCTTCTGCCCCACCGAGCAGGCGAAAACCGTTCCCAGCGACAGGCAGATCAGCACGATCGACACGATTAATATCCGCCCGCTCCGCTTTTTCGACCCGTCCAGAATCCAGGCAAAGCGCGCCTTGACCGCGTTTTTGCGTGGGTTGAAGTGGGTGGTCAGGGACGCGGGAGCGCGAGGTGACTTCGCCCGTTTGATCATCGCCAGAAGCGCTTGACCATAGCTGCCCCGCACTTCGCCGGACATTCCCGCCAGCACCATCTCGTCGCAGGAAAGTTCGCAGGTCTCCTGCGCCCTCGACGCAGCCAGATGCACCAGCGGGTTGTACCAGTGCAGCCCCTGCGCCAGCGTAATCAGCGTTTTCCAGAAAAGATCATGCCGGCGGTGGTGGCAAAGCTCGTGGGCCAGTACCACGGTCAGCGTAGAATCGCTCATTTCGGCGGCGTAAGCCGGCAGAATCAGCCGGGGGCGTATCAATCCGCAGAGCATGGGGCTTGCCGTGGCGTCGGAAACGAACAGGCGGGGCGGGCGCTTCACGCTCTGCGCCGCGCAGAAGCGGGCGTAGAGGGATTTCAGCCGATCGTCGGTGGCGCGGGGCTTTAATTTTGCCGCCCAGAGCGCGTATCCGCCGAACCGCCAGATCAGGAATCCCGCCGCTCCCGTCAGCCACGCCGCCGCAGCGATGTTCAGCAGGTCGTCGGTGTCAATGGAAAGACTGCGCCGGACAGGTTCGGCAGAGGGCGTTTCGATGGGCGTGGTTTCCGTCGGCGCGGATGTCTCTACCGGCTCGGTTTCGATTGATTCGGCTTCGGTCGGCTCGGTTCCAATGGGCGGCGCGGCAGGCTCGGAGCGCGTCACCTGAACGGAGGCGGGCAGCTCCACGCGGATGGGAGCGTAGGACCCGCTGTCCGCCGACGCGGGCAGTAATTCCGTCAGTCCCAGCGGCAGCAGAAGGCGAAATGCCAGCACCAGCCAGAGAAGATACCCGCACCTCGCCGAAAACCGCCGCCCCACCAGCCGTTCGACCAGCAGCAGCGCCAGCGCGCAGATACTTACCAGCGCGGAAATGCCTAAATATTGTAAGAAAAGATTGCCCATAGCTACTCCTTGTTTTTGCGATTGTGAAGCATTTCCTCCAGCTCGGCGATGTCCTCATCCCCCAGCTCGTCGCTGTCGATAAGGGACGCCACCAGCTTCTTCCACGAACCCCGGCAGACCCGCTCCACGAAGCTGTGTGAGGCGAAGCGCCGGTAATCCTCCTCGCCGATGAGCGGGCGGTAAACCTTGCGCGGGTTGGGCGCGGGGGAATCCTCCCGCTCCATTTCGAGAAAGCCGCGCCCGGTCAGGCGCTCCAGCAAGGTATGCAGCGTTGCCTTGCACCGCCGCGTTGCCTTGCACCGCCGCGTTGCTTTGCACTGCCGCGTTGCCTTGCACTGCTGCGCTGCATTTGTCTTGATCGCGTCGAATTGCCATTGGTCGTAAATTTCCGCCACGGTGATGGGCGGCGTGCAGTGCCAGACGATCATCATGACCTCCAGCTCAGCGTCGGGCAGATGTGGGATATTCATGGGGTGTCCTCCTTGGGTTATACTATAGACGTTTGTCTATACCCATTATAACATAGGTATAGACGTTTGTCAATAGGCGCGGGAAAATTTTTTCACGGAACTTTTTCGCCGTCCCCTTGACATCGGAGCGGGTTTTTGCTATCATAATAGAAAGTGCAGGAAGTGTCAGAAGCCTGCGAGGATATACGAATTTTACGACAAGGAGAAAAATCATGAACAAAAAAATGCTGACGTTCAGCTTTGACGACGGCGTGACGGAGGATCGCCGTCTGGCGGCGTTGTTTGACAAATACGGGCTGAAGGCTACCTTCAACCTGAACTCCGGACGTTTCGGCAATGGTCGATACGTCACCGCCGACGAGGTGCGGGAGCTGTACAAAAACCACGAGGTGGCGGTGCATACGGTGACGCACGCGGCGCTGGCTTCGCTGACGCCGGACGAGGTCGTCAGTCAGGTGGAGGACGATCGGGCGGCGCTGGAGGCGCTGGTGGGATACCCGGTGGTGGGTATGGCTTATCCGGGCGTGCGGGGCTATCCGCTGTACACCCGCGAGGTGATGGACATCGTCCGCACCCGCACTGCCGTTCGCTACGCCCGCACGACCACCCACACGGACAGCTTCGATCTGCCGGAGAATCTTTTGGAGCTGAAGCCTACCACCCACTTCAATCAGGATCCAGCCCACCTGATGGAGCTTGCCGACCGCTTCATCGCCCTTGAAACCGAACAGCCCGCGCTGTTCTACGTCTGGGGACACGCCTACGAGCTGCGCACGGAGGAGGATTGGACGACCTTCGAGCGCTTCTGCGAAAAAATCGCCGGACGGGAGGATATCTTCTACGGCACCAACCGCGAGGTGCTATTATAGAATCAAACGAGGCTGTTGCACTAAGGTGCAACAGCCTCAATAAAATACATCTTGTCGCCATCGAGGGCTCCATTTTTGTGTGCTATGCACACAAAAACCGATGTATTTGGGCGCATACGCGCCCCGGAGCTGTCACAAGTTTTCAACTTGCAACAGCTCCGTTCGCTTATTCTTCCCTCTTTCGATGCGTCACGACCAGCACCACGCCGCCGGCGATGACAACAGCCGCCGCGATGAGGATGGGAACTCCCACGCCCCAGCGGCTGCTTTTTTTCGGATTCACCGATGTGCTGAGGGTGAAGGTCAGTTCGCCTTCGGGCAGACCGTCCAGCGTCAGCGTATAGCCCGCGTCGGTTTTTTCGAACCCGCCGGGCTGACTTTCGGTCATGTAGTACGGCGTATTGACGATAATTTCCAGCCCGCCGAAATCCGCCCAGCTTTTCGCCGGGGACAGCAGGTAGGTGTAACCGTAGATCGTCGGCTCCCAAAGCGAGTTGATGGAGGGATACAGGGGCGCGGTGACGGTGTTGTTGGCCTGTTCGCCCGCGCCGACGGTCAGCTCGTATTCGTACCAGCGAAGCAGCGACCGGGAAATGTCCAGCTCTGTTCGGAACAGCACGCCGCACTCAATCTGCTCATGATTCAGCATGGCGACGACGGCGTTGTACCAATCGTGCTCCAGCACGCCGGAGGATGGGTCGTAATCCCGCATGGCAAGCTGGCGGAAGGTCATTTCCTTCGTTTGGGTCAGCGTCATGTCGGCGGTGATTTCGGTTTCAAGGCTCTTGTCCGCGAAGAAGCGCCAGACGGTATCCTCCGGCAGCACGCCGATAACGTAGACGGTGAACAGCTTGTCAAAGCCGGTACTGAAGCGAATCACGATATCCTTTTCCCGGGTGGTATAGCCGGTCAGGTTCTCGCAGAGAAGGCGCGTGTTGTTGTCCGTCCATGTGGTGAAGACGCTGGATTCTTCCGTGCCGCCAAGCTTCCAGGTGTACGTGGTGACGGGCGTGTCAGGGGCGTAGAAGGCGTCCTCCACATAGCCGTCGATGAGCAGCGGAAGGTCGGTTTCCAGCTGGAAATCGCTGTAGGATTCGGAGTAGGTATGCCGCAGGGTGTGGGGCACTTCCCCGCCGTTCACGGTGATGCCGTAGCTTTCGGAGAGGGCGTCCATTCCATAGTCGGGCAGCTTGCCGAAGGGGAACGCCAGCGTGGCGGTTACGTCGTAATCGGCGGGAGTATAGAAGGTGTATTCCGCCCGCACGCTGCCGGAATAGGTCAGCCATTTGTCCTCGTCCGAGTAATGGTTGGACGGAAATTCCTGCGCATCGAAGGTCAGCCGTTCGTGCGATACTTCCAGCGGGCAGGCTTCATCGGTGATGATGGTGCCGTTCGCCCGGACGCCGCTCCAGTGCATCTGGGCGGAGTTTGCGCTGACGGGCAGCGCGCATAACGCGAGGCAGACGGCGATGATCGGGATGGATTTGACTTTCATGGGAAGCACCTCCATAGGTTTGATGATATAATTATACCATAATCGTCTGAATTTGTCAAGTTTTTTTGTGCAATGAATAAAATCGGCGATCGCTCTTGCAAAAGCGCGGCGTTTATGGTACAATAATATCGCTGCGCGCGCAATCTTGTTTGGCGCGCAAGTATAATCTCACAGAATTCGCACAGAATAATTACGCAGCCTGAATTTGCAAACCGGCTCAAATCTATCCCAAGGAGATTATACTATATATGAAAGCAACTGGAATCGTGCGCCGCATCGACGATCTCGGTCGTGTGGTCATTCCCAAGGAAATCCGCCGCACCATGCGCATCCGCGAGGGCGACCCCCTCGAAATTTTCACCGACCGGGAGGGCGAAGTTATCTTCAAGAAATATTCGCCCATCGGCGAGCTGAACAGCTTCGCCGCGCAGTACGCCGAGACCCTGCATAAGATTGCGGGGATGGCGGTGGTTATCTGCGACCGGGACGCGGTCATCGCCTGCGCGGGACTGCCCAAGAAGGATTATCTGGAAAAGAAGCTCTCCCCCGAGCTGGAGGAGATTGCCGAGGGGCGGAACGTCTACCACTTCCTGGACGGCTCCAACCCGGTGCGCATCACCGCCGAAGCAACTTCCGCCGCCGTATCCTGCGCGATGCCCATTGTGGCGGACGGCGATCTGATCGGCTGCGTGGCCTCGGTTCACACCCCCGACGCCGAGCCTGCCGACGGCGACGTGGAAACCAAGCTGGTCTGCACCGCCGCCGCGTTTCTTGCCAAACAGATCGAGGCGTAATTGCACATGAGACCGCACGCGTTCATCGGACCGCACGCGTTCACGAGACCGCATTACGGTCTCGTGTACATAAAAATGGTGCATCAATTCCGCATATCCGGGCAAAATAACCCCGGAAGGAGGGATCGTATGCCCAACAAGAAACCTGCACGGCCGGTGGTGTCGATTCTGCGTTCGGCGCGGGACGAATACCTGTCGCCGCTGGTCAATCCGGAGGAATACCCTGCCACCGACGCTTTTCTCACCAGCCGGGTGGCATCCGCCAACGACTGCACCGGCATCGCCGTCACCGTTCCCACGGATGAGGAAACCGCCGCCGATGTGGCAGATCTTTCGGCAAACACCGGGCGCGCGCCTGTTACGCCGCCGGATGCGCCGACAAAATAACAATATGGGATTGGGGCGAGCCTCAATCCCAGTGCTATACGAACAGAGGTTGGAAATATTATGAAATTCACCTACAAACACACGATGATTGCCTGTTACATATGCTTCATCATCCAGTCCATTGTCAACAACTTCAGCCCTTTGCTTTTTGTGACCTACTCCCGCCAGTTTAACATCTCTCTGGAGCAGATCACGCTGCTGGTCGCTTACAACTTCATCATGCAGATGATGGTGGATGCCATCGGCGCCCGCTATGTGGAGCAGATTGGCTACCGCCGGGGCATTGTTATCGCGCATATCACTTCGTTTATCGGCGTGGCGGGATTGGGCGTGTTCCCGTTTATTCTGCCGCCCTTCGCCGGGCTGATCGTCGCCACCACCTTCTGTGCGCTGGGCAGCGGCTTCATCGAAGTCCTCGCCAGCCCCATCGTGGAGGCGCTTCCCACCGACGAAAAGAGCGCCGCTATGAGCCTGCTCCACTCCTTCTACTGCTGGGGGCATATTCTAATTGTGCTTCTGTCCACGCTGTTTTTCACGCTGGCGGGAACGGAGAACTGGCGGATTCTGGCGATGCTGTGGAGCCTGATTCCGGCGCTGAACTGTATCGTTTTCCTGTTTGTGCCGATTGTGCCGTACAATGCCGGAAACGAGACGGTATCGGCGGGCGGATTGTTGAAAATGAAGGAATTTTGGGTGTTTCTGGTGCTGATGGTCTGCGTTGGCGCGTCCGAACAGGCAATTGCCCAGTGGGCGTCGCTGTTCGCGGAGACGGGTCTTCACGTGTCGAAGACGGTGGGCGATTTGATGGGACCTTGTCTGTTTGGGCTGATGATGGCGATTTCGCGCACGATTTACGGCAGCGTGGGCGGCAGAATCAACCTGCCCCGGTTTATGGTTGTCTGCGCAGCGGGTGTGACGGCGTCCTATCTGCTGACGGTGTTCGCGCCCGTTCCCATGCTGTCGCTGGTGGGATGCGGACTGGCGGGGCTGTTCGTGGGCATTTTCTGGCCGGGCACACTTTCGCTGGCGACCCGCGCTCTGCCCCAGGCGGGCACGTCGATGTTCGCGATGCTGGCGCTGGCGGGGGACATTGGCTGCACCTCCGGACCGTCGGTGATCGGCTTCATCTCGGGAAAGCTTGCGGGGGACGATGCCCTCAAGGGCGGCATTCTGGCGTCGGCGGTATTCCCCATCGGCGCGTTTGTGATTCTTCTGTGGCTGATTTGCAAGGGGAGAAAGAAGGAAAGGTAAACTTGTTTTGGTACATAAAAAGTGGGGTTCATAAAAAACCTCACTTTTTTTCATTTTTCTGCGCTTTAGCGATTGACAATATTAAAAAAACTGTGATATAATATACATGCTAAAGTGATGTGCAATGCATTACTTTTAGTGCAGAAACGTTTCGTACTACGTATTCGCATATGATATGTTGAATTTGCAAAGCAACATATCGCATTATCTTAGAATGGAGATGATACGGATTGAAGTATTTATTTCGTAATGTTCTGACGGTTATTATGGTGCTGACGCTTTTGTGTATCACTGCACACGCTTCTGAATATGATGATAGTGGCTATAGTAAGGCAACTATATATATTCAGAACAAGTTGGACGAATATTATCACGATCATTTTGAGACAGCTATTGGTTATTGGGATGGTTATGATGATGAAGGAAACAAGCATTTGCCGGGCCGTAGTATCGTAGTTAATACGGAGTCTTATTCTCAAATCACGAATGTGAGTTTCAGATTTCATCCTGAATTCGGTGTACTGAATTCACAATTTACGTATGGATTGTATGTGGTGGAATATCCAACGTCATTAGCGTGTGATTGCCATACGACAGCAGGTTTTACCATCTATATTAACGATTATTTTGCACGAGAAGCGACGGATGAGTATTTACGTACATCAAATGAAAACCTTGCGACTATTGTTCATGAAATGGGACATGCATATGGTTTGATTGACTTTGATGAGAGTTACTATGTATATGACTCCATTATGTCGTATCGTGTAAATAATAACACGATGTATCAGCCGCAGGAGCGTGATTATAGAAATGCAAGAGCATCATGGGCAAGGCATGAATGAGTAGCTCAAGAAAGGTGACATTAGCTATGAAAAGAATAATTGCTGAACTTCTCACAATTATCACCGTATTATTTTCATGTGGATGCAGCAACAATAAGGCGATCTTGGATAATGATACGGTTGATGCAGACAAGACAGCTGAGGTGAAAGTGATTCAGGTAAAAGCGCAGTTTGGCGATCCAAAGTCGTTCAACGCTGTTTACGGTTTCTGCGACCAGATGGTTATGGCTCGCGTCAAATCGGTCGGTGAGAGCTATATTCTGGGCGGAGAGCTGGATACAACTGGCGATGAGGCGTCTATTGCTCAGCAGATGATTGGTATCCGCACCCCGTATGAAATTGAAATTGTCAATGTTTACAAGGGCGACGCAATGGCAGGCGATACTATGACGGTCGTAAGTGCGCATGGAACGTTAGAAGGTTATTCTGTTGATTTCGGACTTCCGATTCCCGAAGTGGGAAAAACGTATATTATGCCTCTGAGTTGTGTGTATGGCACGGATGAATGGTCAATCTGTGCCACCGCCATGGCTGAGGTGGGACTGGACGTGACTGCTTCAACCGCATCTATCGTGGATACCACGGTTGAAATTATACCGCTGATGTTCGAATCCGTTTATGAGGGGATTCATTCGGTTGCGGATATCGATGCCGCTGTTACTGCCATTACGAATACTATGACTGAATAAACAATAGAAACCGCGCCGTATGGCGCGGTTTCTATTGTTGTGCGAGTGTACTGCTCAAACACTGTTTATGCAAATACGTCTCACAATGTGCGGCACAGAAACATTGTTTAACCAGCCTCCGATGCAAGCCGGAGGTTTTTCTTTTGGCGGAGGAAGTATGATAGAGCGTGGATTATATTATGCTACAGCTGATTTTGCAAAAATGATTCAAGCTGTCGGTGGAACATGGAATCCCAATTACAGACAAATACATAGATGGAATTCACGCGGATATCAATAACAACCACTACATAATCAAGAATCCAAAGCTGATTGCCGAACTGGAACGAAAGCTGAAGCGTATCTTATCGATTGAAAATTCCGATCGCAATCATTTTCGTCAGCATATTACCGACGTAAAGCAATATCTGCTGCATGAGCTGCATCCTGACGAATAAAAATATATCGCAGGGCGGGAGCTTGCACCCGCCCTGAAAATTTTCATAAAAAGCCTCACTTTTTTTCATTTTTCTGCACTTTAGCGATTGACAATATTAAAAAAATATGATATAATATTAATTAATTATTCATGAATTTCGGATTCATACAAGCGACATCAATCCCAAGAAAGGAACAACACATGAACATTCAGTATCTCATCTCAATCGCGGTCTATATGGCCGCGGTTATCCTCATCGGTCTGTATTTCGCCAAGCGGGCGAACAAGAGTACCGACAACTACTTCCTCGGCGGACGCTCGCTGGGACCGTGGGTCTCCGCAATGAGCGCCGAGGCCAGCGATATGTCCGGCTGGCTGCTGATGGGTCTGCCTGGTTTAGCTTACTGGAGCGGTCTTGCTTCGGCAGGCTGGACGGCGATCGGTCTTGCGCTCGGTACATACTTCAACTGGCTTATCGTATCCCGCCGTCTCCGCCGTTACAGCGAGCAGGTGGGAGCTATCACCATCCCCGACTTCTTCAGCCGCCGCTTCCACGAGAAGCACAAGGTGCTGCTGGTCATCGCGTCGCTGCTGATTATTGTATTCTTCACCCCCTATGCAGGCTCCTGCCTGATGGCGTGCGGCAAGCTCTTTGCACAGCTGTTTGATGCGGAGTATGATCACATGGTAATTGTTGCCGCAGTTTTTGTGCTGGTGTACACCTTCCTGGGCGGCTTCCTTGCCGAGAGTGTGTCTGACTTTATGCAGTCCATCGTCATGTTCGTCGCTCTGATTGCGGTGTTCACTGTCGGTATTGCCAACGCGGGCGGCATTGGTGCGGTTATCGAGAACGCGAAGGAAATTCCCGGCTTCCTCAGTCTGCTCACCTCCGCCGATCCGCAGACAGCCGCCGACGGCTCGGTGATCTTTGGCAAAGCGCAGGACGTTGGTTTTATCACGATTCTGTCGGGTCTTGTCTGGGGTCTGGGCTACTTTGGTATGCCGCAGGTTCTGCTCCGCTTCATGGCGATTCGCGACGAGAAGGAGCTGAAGCTCTCCCGCCGTGTGGCAATGATTTGGGTTGTGATTTCGCTGGCTGCGGCGATTTTCATTGGCTGCATCGGTCGCGTTCTGTATCCCACTGCTTACACAACCTATGGTGCGGGTCAGACGGAGAACATCTTCATTCTGATGACCACGGATATGCTTCCTGCACTGCTGGCCGGTTTGGTTTGCGCGGGCATACTGGCGGCGTCCATCAGCTCGTCCGACTCCTATCTGCTGATTTCAGCGTCGGCTGTTGCTGAGAATGTTTTCCACGGTTTGATCAAGAAGAATGCCACCGAGAAGCAGGTTATGTGGGTGACGCGCATTGTGCTGATCATCATTATGGTCATTGCAGCGTTTGTTGCCACGGGCGAAAATCAGGTGATTTTCACGATTGTTGACTTTGCGTGGGCAGGATTGGGTGCGACCTTTGGTCCGCTGATGATCTTCTCGCTATTCTGGAAGCGCACGACTTACGAAGGTGCGGTTGCGGGCATGATTACCGGCGGTGTGACGGTAATCGTATGGAACTTCTTCATTTCGAAGCTGGGCGGCATCTTCGAAATCTACGAACTTGGTCCGGCGTTCGTCCTATCGAGTGCGGTGATTGTCATCGTTTCCCTGCTGACGGCGAAGCCGTCGGCGGAAATCGAAGCCGATTACGACGCGGTTGTAGCAAAATAAGGTTAAGGGGGGACGCGAAAGCGTCCCCCTTGATTTTGCTTCTTCCGCAAGGAAGATAGTTCTCGGGCGGCTGTAAGCCGCCCCTACGGTGGCAGACTTGATATTGCTCAAATAAGATTTCCACCTGCCGGCGGGGGTTCGAGAGGATGGGGAGACCGCCGCTGCCCGCTCTGGTCTCCTCACCCTCTCGAGCTCTCCCGTCTTTCCTCCGGGGGTACGACGACGCCGCAG
>JAFUQU010000042.1 GCA_017472255.1 Clostridia bacterium
CCACATCGCATTGCGCGTACCGCACTAAAAAATTTCCTAAACAATCCTTCCCAAGACTGCTCAAACAGAGAAAGCAGACGCTCCTCAAAAGCGCGTCTGCTTTCGCATCAATTAGTCTTTGCACAAATAAACTCTCAAGCCCCTGTACAGCACATAGCGTATGTTTGTGCGCGAGAGCGCATGAAGCCGCAGCTCAGGCTGCGGCGTCGTACCCCCGGAGGAAAGACGGGAGAGCTCGAGAGGGTGAGGAGACCAGAGCGGGCAGCGGCGGTCTCCCCATCCTCTCGACCCCCCGCCGGCAGGTGGAAATCTTATTTGAGCAATATCAAGACTGCCACCGTAGGGGCGACCTGCGGTCGCCCGAGCACATTCAGCAGACAAGTCTGCTGAGCACAACATCAGACGGTCAGCTCAACCTCGCCAGCGGCGTCACCAGTAGCAAGCATGGGGTCGATGACGTCGCGAATGAATTCCTCCACCTGATGCTCGGAGCGTCCGGTGTAATTCTTCGGGTCGAGGTTGGTCACAATCTCGTCCCGCGAAAGCCCAAAGCGGCTGTCGGCGGCAATACGCTCAATCAGATCGTTGTCCAAACCTTCCTCCTTCACCCGCTTGCCTGCGGCAATCGAGTGCTCGCGAATCAGCTCGTGCAGCTCCTGACGGTCGCCGCCTTTCTTGACGGCATCCATCAGAATGTTCTCGCTGGCAATGAAAGGCAGCTCGTTAATAATGCGGCGCTCCACCATCTTCGGATAAACCACCAGACCGCTGGTCACATTCATGTAAATGTTCAGAATCGCATCGATGGCAAGGAAGCCCTCCGCCATCGACAAACGCTTGTTGGCGGAATCGTCCAGCGTCCGCTCAAACCATTGAGTCGATGCAGTGATCGCCGGGTTCACGGCGTCGGCAATAACGTAGCGCGCCAGCGCGCAAATCCGCTCGCAGCGCATCGGATTGCGCTTGTAGGGCATGGCGGACGAACCAATCTGATTCTTTTCAAAAGGCTCCTCCATCTCCTTGAAAGACTGGAGAATGCGCATATCATTGGCAAATTTGTAAGCAGACTGGGCAATGCCGGTAAGCACATTCAGCACGCGGCTGTCGTGCTTGCGGGAGTAGGTCTGACCGGATACCGGTACGCAGTCGTCGAAGCCCATCTCGGCGGCGATGTCGCGCTCTACCTGCTTGATCTTCTCCTCGTCGCCGTCAAACAGCTCCTTGAAGGAAGCCTGCGTGCCGGTGGTTCCCTTGGAGCCGAGCAGCTTCAGCGAACCTGCCACGTAGTCCAGATCCTCCAGATCGAGGGAAAGCTCATACAGCCAGAGGGACGCGCGCTTGCCAACGGTGGTCAGCTGCGCAGGCTGAAGATGGGTGTAGCCGAGGGCGGGCATTCCCTTGTATTCCAATGCAAAGCCGCGCAGATTCTTCATGACGGCGAGCAGCTTGCCGCGAACCAGCTTGAGGGCTTCGCGCATGATGATCACGTCGGTGTTGTCGCCCACGTAGCAGGAGGTGGCGCCCAGATGGATGATGGGACGCGCCTTCGGACAAAGGTCGCCGTAAGCGTGGACGTGCGCCATAACGTCGTGGCGGAGCTTCTTCTCGTAGGCTTCGGCGGCGTCGTAATTGATGTCGTCCTTGTGCGCTTCAAGCTCGGCAATCTGCTCGTCGGTGATGGCGAGACCTGCCTTCTGCTCGGCCTTGGCCAGGGCAATCCACAGGCGGCGGAAGGTGCGGAATTTCATGTTCTGCGAGAACAGATACTGCATTTCGTCGCTGGCGTAGCGGGTGGAAAAAGGGGATTCATAAATGTCGCGGGGGTCTTTCATTTGCGTGCTCCTTTATAATAGGTTTGGGTGGATTTTATACCATTATATCATATTTTCGTTTATTTTGCAAGGGGTTATATCGATTTATAAAAATGAATCAGAAGGGAGCCGAAACTGCCCTTCTGATTGATTGTATTCTGTTTACGCTGCGAGAAGCTTTTCTACCGCAGCCAGCTTTACGCACAGGCAGAGCACGTCGCAGGCCAGCTTCAGCTCGGGCAGCGACGGATAGGTCGGCGCGATGCGCAGATTGCGATCCCGAGGATCGACGCCGTAAGGATAGGTCGCGCCCACCTTGGTCAGCGTCAGACCGGCGTCCTGACAGAGGGCGTAAACCCGCTTTGCCGTGCCTTCCATCACGTCAAGGCTGATGAAATAGCCGCCCTTCGGCTTCGTCCAGGAAGCGATGCCCAGCTCGGAAAGCTCGCTGTCGAAGGAATTCAGCACCGTTTCGAATTTGGGGCGGATGATGGATGCGTGCAGCTTCATGTGCTCGCGGATGCCCTCGGCGTCGCGGAAATATTTGACGTGGCGGATCATGTTGATCTTATCCGCGCCGATGGTCTGAACGGTCATGATCGACTTGATCTGCTTCAGGTTTTCTTCGCTGGCCGCCATGATCGCCACGCCCGAGCCGGGGAAGCTGATCTTCGACGTGGACGCGAAGTAGAAGACCTGATTCTCATTGCCGTTTTTCTTCGATTCTTCAAAGATGTCAAGGATTTCGTCGCCCTTGTCGTACAGGTGATGCACCGCGTAGGCGTTGTCCCAGAAAATGCGGAAGTCGGGGGCTGCGGGCTTCAGCGCGCCGAAGCGGCGGACGGTTTCGTCCGAATAGCTGATGCCCTCGGGATTGGAATATTTCGGCACGCACCAGATGCCCTTCACCGCCGGATCCTTCACCAGCTCCTCCACCACGTCCATGTCCGGACCGGTGGGGGTCATGTCAACGGTGATAAGCTCGATGCCCAGCGATTCACAAATCTGGAAGTGACGGTCGTAGCCGGGGGAGGGACAGAGGAATTTCACCTTATCGAGGCGGCACCAGGGCTTCTCACTGCCCACCACGCCGTAAAGCATGGCGCGGGCGACGGCGTCGTACATCAGGTTCAGGCTGGAGTTGCCCGCCACCAGAATGTTCGCGGTGGGGATGCCCAGCAGGTCGGAAAAGAGCTTCTTTGCTTCGGGAATACCGTCCAGCAGACCGTAGTTGCGGCAGTCCAGACCAGTTTCGGCGATGCAGTCGCTTCCGTGCTCCACCACCGACAGCATTCCCTCGGTGATGTCCAGCTGCTCCTGACCCGGCTTGCCGCGGGACATATCCAGCTTCATGCCCTGGGACTTGTAGTGCTCGTACTGCGCTTCCAGCGCGCTCTTTTCGGCGGCCAGCGCCTCTCTCGACATAGACGAATATTCCATCTTCGGTTGTTCTCCTTATTTATATATACTCATTTTGCTTTCTGTATCATATGCGTCTGACGGGAATTTTGCAACTTTCACTCTCATAAGTTGCACCCGCCGTTCGGGCTGCTACCCAATATTATACTATATATTTCTCGATTTTGCAAGGGGTTTTGCAAAAATAATTTGATATTTTACAATATTTATAGTTTTCCACGCAGGACAGCCCCGCCGCGTTATGCAATTTTGAAATTCCCACGTTGCAAGAACCGCGCGATGAACGAAAATCGCCGGCTTATTGTATGTACAACCAAATCTACAAGGAACTTTATCAAAGTTACTGTGTATTTTGTTCAGGTTATACAGCGCAAAGCCCTTGACAAATCGGTCGTTATAAGGTATAATTAAATCATACAGAGCGTTTTCCCTTCGGAATGCCCCGTTGTATCGGAGTCTTCCAATATTTTACCATGGCATTGAACGGAATCAGTAAGCGTTTGTGAAACCTTCAGAGAGCTGCCGGACGGTGCGAGGCAGCGGTCGATGAACGCCGAATACACTCCGCGAGCCGCCGCCGAGAGACGGACGGGTGCGACCGTTATATCGCGGCGAATTCAGTTTCGCACGGAGTTCCCTTTTTTATGGGAAGAATGTTGGGTGGTACCACGGTACTTTTGCCGTCCCGATTGCAGGCTTTTGTCTGTGCGGGCGGTTTTTATTTTAACAATTTTTTAAGAAAAGAGGACATCATCATGAAACTTCGCAAGCTCATTTCCATCGCGCTTCTCGCAGCCACGACTCTCACCACCGCTGTCGGCATGACCTCCTGCGGCTCCACCGCCGAATATCATGTAGGCATTGTTCAGCTGGTGCAGCACCCCGCCCTCGACGCCGCTACCCAAGGCTTCCAGGACGCTCTCAAGGATAAGCTGGGCAGCAAGGTCTCCTTCGATCTGCAGAACGCCGCCAACGATTCCGCAACCTGCGGCGTCATGGTAAACCAGTTCGTTTCCTCCGGCAATGTTGACCTGATCATGGCCAACGCTACCCCCGCTCTCCAGGCTGCCGCCACCGGCACCACCGAGATCCCGATCGTGGCCGTTTCCATCACTGACTACGCTACCGCCCTCGATATCGACAACTGGACCGGCAAGACCGGCCGCAACATCACCGGTTCCTCCGACCTGGCGCCTCTGGCTGATCAGGCGAAGATGATCAAGGAGCTGGTTCCCGACGCCAAGAAGGTTGGCATCCTTTACTGCTCCGCTGAGCCGAACTCCAAGTATCAGTCCACCGTCATCACCGAGGAACTGAAGGGCATGGGTCTGACCGTGAAGGAATTCACCTTCGCCGACTCCAACGACCTCGCAGCCGTCACCACCGCCGCCTGCAAGGAGGTTGACGTGATCTACGTGCCCACCGACAACTCCGTCGCTTCCAACACCGGCATCATCGACGGCATCGCCCTGCCCGCAGGCATTCCGGTTGTCGCCGGTGAAGAAGGCATCTGCACGGGCTGCGGCATCGCTACCCTGTCCATCGATTACTACAGCCACGGCTATGCAGCCGGCGAAATGGCTTACGAAATCCTCGTCAACGGCGCTGACCCCGCTGAAATGGACGTCCGCTTCGCAACCAATCTGACCAAGAAGTACCACGAAGAGCGCTGCCAGAAGCTGGGTATCTCCGTTCCCGAAGGCTACGTCGCCATCGAAACCGAAGAATAATCCCCGAAAAAACGGAATTACAACGCCCCGGAGCGCTGAAATCAGCCTCCGGGCGCGTCCTGCGTTTTACATAGTCTGAAAGGAATTACTGAATGCTTGATTTCCTCAACACCATACCGGGCGCCGCGGCTCAGGGCATCATCTGGGGCATCATGGCCATCGGCGTCTACATTACCTACAAAATCCTCGACATCGCCGACCTTACCGTGGACGGCTCCATGGCAACGGGCGGCGCGGTGCTGGTCGTCTGCGTCACCTCCGGGCTGAACATCTGGCTGTCCATGCTTATTGCGTTCCTCGCCGGATGTCTGACCGGCTTCGTCACCGCCATTTTCCACACCCGATTCGGCATTCCCGGCATTCTGGCGGGCATTTTGACCCAGCTGGCGCTCTATTCGGTCAACCTGCGCATTCTGGGCGGTTCACCCAACAAGGCACTGTCGGTGGACAAGTTCACCGTCCTGCTGTCGCTGCGCAATGTCAAGGTGGCTGTGCTGGTGTGCGCTGCCTTCGCGGCGGTGCTCATCGCCGTTCTCTACTGGTTCTTCGGCACCGAGACCGGTCACTGCCTGCGTTCCACCGGCAACAATGAGCGCATGGCCCGCGCCAACGGCATCAACACCGACGCCGCCAAAATCGTCGGCATTACCCTGTCCAACGGCATCGTTGCCATTTCCGGCGCCATGCTTTCCCAGTACAACGGCTTCGCGGACGTGAACATGGGACGCGGCGCCATCGTCATCGGACTTGCCGCCATCATCATCGGCGATGTGGTGTTCAGCAAGATTTTCCGCAACTTCTCCCTGCGTCTGCTGGGCGTTGTCTTCGGCGGCATCATCTATTATCTGGTCATCAACATCATTCTTCAGACCCGCATCATCCAAGCCAACGACCTGAAGCTCTTCTCCGCCCTGATCGTGGCGATCTTCCTGGGCATTCCGTATTGGAAGAAACTGATCACGCAGAAGAATATTGGCAAGAAGAAGGGGGCGTAACTCATGCTGGAGCTGAAAAATATCTGCAAAACCTTCAACGCGGGCACTGTCAATGAGAAAAAAGCGCTGAACAATCTGTCGCTGACGCTGAACGACGGCGATTTCGTCACGGTCATCGGCGGCAACGGCGCGGGAAAATCCACCATGCTGAACATGATCGCGGGCGTTTATCCCGTGGATTCGGGCAGCATTACCATCGACGGCGAGGACATTACCGCCCTGCCCGAGCATAAGCGCGCCACCTACATGGGACGGGTTTTTCAGGATCCCATGACCGGCACTGCTGCCGATATGTGGATTGAGGAAAATCTTGCCATCGCGCACCGCCGCGGTCAGAAGCGCAGCCTTCGCTGGGCGATTACCAAATCGGAGCGCGTGGAGTACCGCGAAATGCTGAAGCAGCTCGATCTGGGGCTGGAAAACCGCATGACCACGAAGGTGGGACTGCTTTCCGGCGGTCAGCGTCAGGCCATCACCCTGCTGATGGCCACGATGAACCATCCCAAGCTGCTGCTTTTGGACGAGCACACCGCCGCCCTCGACCCCAAAACCGCCGCCAACGTGCTGAAGCTCTCCGACAAATTCATCGCCGAGGGCAATTTGACGGCGCTGATGGTCACGCACAACATGAAGGACGCCATCGCCCACGGCAATCGCTTGATCATGATGAACAACGGTCAGATCATCCTCGACATTTCCGGCGAGGACAAGAAGAAGCTGCAAGTGGAAGACCTGCTCGCCGAGTTCGCCCGCATCAGCGGCACCGAATTCGCCAACGACCGGGCGTTGCTGAATTGACCGTTCCGTAAAATAAAATTTTATTGGGAATCCCCGCGAGGAAGCATACGCTTCCTCGCTCGGTGGTTCCCACACATTTTTGCCTGTCATTTCCATTTTATGCAAACAGGACGATTAAAAGGTTATTGAGAGATAAAAATACTATCCATTTCTATCCACATAGGTGAAACCCAAGGAGCTTTTATGTATACCCAGAAATTCACAGTACCCGAATATTACACGCGCTTTTCCTGCAAATGCGGCGAGTGCCGCTCGACCTGCTGCCGGGGATGGGGCATTTCCCTGTCCATGAGTGAATACTTCCGGCTGATCGGGCTTGACTGCTCGCCGAACCTCCGCCGACGGCTTGACACCGCCTTCCATCTGGCTGATGACCGTTCGCCCGAGCATTACGCCATGGTCACGCCGAAGTGGGACGGCGATTGTCCGCTCCACGGCGAGGACGGGTACTGTATGCTCCAGCGTGAGTGCGGCGAGGAAACGATTTCGGCGGTCTGTCGCTATTATCCCCGGGCGCCCCGTCGGCTCACCGGCGAACACTTCGAATGCAGCACGTCCGGCAGCTGCGAGCACACGCTGGAACTGCTTTTCGCCGACGACGAACCGCTGCGTTTCGTGGAAACCGAGCTGACCTTCGATCTGGAACTTCCCGAGCCGCAGCTTACTGCCGGCGAAGCTGCCGATGCGCTGGCGCTCCGCCGCGAGGCTATGGATATGCTGGCCGACCGCTCCCTTCCCTTCAACGAGCGGCTGCTGGCGCTGGGGCGGACGCTCTGGACAAAGGTTGGACGGGATGCGGCGGGGTTTGACGGCACGCCGGATCGTGCGTCGCGGGAGGAGGCGTTCGGGCTGTGCGGCGAGCTGCTGCGCCAGTTTGAACGCACCAGCATGACCTTGCAGGAGTACCTGCCCGCCATCGATGCGCACTACGGCGGCGCGCTCCCCTCCGAGGAGCTGTGCGCCGATCTGCACCGGCTATTCCCGCGCCTTGATATTTTCGCTGAGAAGATGTTCGTCAACCATGTGTTCTACAAAAATTTCCCCCATTCGGCGGGCGGCGACATCGCGGACGAATTCACGGCGCTCTGCGCGGTCTGGGGCGCGGCGAAATACATGGCGTGCGCCTACATCCGGGAGCATATGCATAGCAAGGGAACGCCGTCGCTGGACGATCTGGTGGACGTGACCGCCGCCGTTTTCCGCGTCATCGAGCATTCCCGCTTCGACGAATGCGCGGTGAAGTTCCTGCGCCGCCGCAATGTTGGCGCGGCGGGACTGGCGGCTTGGATTGCGATGTGAATTCGTCGGGAATGATTGACTTTTTGCGATGGGTGTGATATAATGATGGAAAAACGAGGAGGTTTGCGATGATTCGTTTTGGCATCACGCCCCATCCCATTGAATCCTGTCGGGCGCATTCCCACGATAACTGGGAAATTGTCTGCTATCTGGAAGGGAACGGCTGGCTTAGAATCGGCGATTACCCGCTCATCGAATTCGAACCGGGGGTGATCGTCTGCCAACCGCCGGGCATTCCTCACAGCGAGTGGGCGGAGGGCAACTTTCAGGATATGTATCTTGTGACCGACGAGTTTCTGCCGCCGGTCACGGATCGTCCCACCGTTTATCGGGACAGCATGGACGGCGATTTCCGGCAGCTGATGATGCTTGGGCTGCGGCAGTCGGCCAGCGATCGGGCGGAGAGCCGTCGGATTGCTGAAAATACGGTGAAAATTTTGTTCGATCTGCTGAAATTGTGGGAGGAAAGCCGGGCACCGGATTTTGTTGACCGGCTGGAGCGGCTGCTTCTGGCAGAATATGCCGACCCATCCTTCGATCTGGGAGCGACCATCGACGGGCTGGGCTATAATCGGGACTATGTGCGCCGCTGTTTTATCGCGCGGTGCGGCAAAACGCCGCTGGAATATCTGACTGGGCTGCGGGTTGGACACGCCCGACTGATGCTGGAGCGGCACAATCAGGAGGCGCTGCCCATCCGGGAGATTGCGCGGCTGTCGGGATTTGCGGACGAATTTTATTTTTCGCGGGTTTACCGCAAGGTGACGGGCGAATCGCCCAGCGCGACAAGAAGTCGGAATTGTCCATGAATTGGTCGGAATTGTGCATGGAAACACGGGCGCTTGTGTGGTAGAATAGAGTTGTAATAATCCATCAAGGAGGATCAACAAATGGAAAAACAATTCCCCCGCACCATGGTCGGCGGCGTGTCCATGCCGCGTATGCTGATGGGCACGAACTGGCTGCTCGGCTACAGCCATACCGGCGCTGCGGCAGACGCCGGAATCCGCGAAAAATATCAGAAGCCGGAGGACTTTTTCCCCGTCCTGTCGGCTTATATGAGCTACGGCATCGACGCCATCATGGGACCGATCAGCTCCACGCCTTTGTCGCTGGAGGCTATCCGCTACGCCGAGGATAAGCTGGGCAAAAAGATTATCATCATCGACACGCCCAGTATGAATGTGGACGACAGTGCTGAGGGGCGCGCGTCGGCGCTGGCAACGATTAAGCACAGCCGGGAAATCGGTTCCACCTTCTGCCTGATTCACCACGCTGCCGCCGAGCAGCTGGTGAACAAGAATCTGCGCGCCATTCCCCGCCTGCCCGACTATCTGTCCATGATTCGCGACGAGGGGATGCTGCCCGGTCTGTCGGCGCATATGCCGGAGCTTGTGACTTACAGCGACGCCAACGGTTACGACGTTGAGACTTACATCCAAATTTTCAACTGCATGGGATTCCTGATGCAGGTGGAAATCGAAAGCGTCTGGCGGATCATTCACAATGCGAAGCATCCGGTAATGACGATCAAGCCCATGGCGGCGGGACGCTGCACGCCTTTTGTGGGGCTGAACTTCAACTGGGCGGTGCTCCGCGAATGCGACATGATCACGGTTGGCGCTGGCAGCGAGCGTGAGGTACACGAGGACGTGGAGATTTCGCTGGCCGCGCTGGAACGCCGCGCCGCCAATCTCGCTCCCCGCAGTTCTCCCGCCAAGCAGGAAGTGCTGGGACATTGAGGAAAAAATCCTCCGCGAGAGCGGAGGATTTTTTGAATTTATTGTTAAGATTTTGCCGGGGTTATTGCAAAGCGCGTGCATAAAGCGTATAATATAAGTGCAATATTGAATTGGAGGTGTTCACATGGATAGTGCAAAAAGTACCGTAAATTATACTATGCGCATTGATCGGGAATTGAAAAAGGAATGCGAGGAAATATTCGACTATTATGGAATTAATATGGCAACAGCATTTAATATGTTTCTTCATACAGTACGCAACAGCGGAGGTATTCCGTTGGATATTGCCGGTGAAAAGCGGCGCAGTGAGGCATATGCAGCATTGGAGGAGGCAAGGCGGATTGTGAAAGATCCCACGGTTAAACGGTATTCTGATGTTGAAGAAGCGTTGCGGGAATTGAAAAAATGAGCTATGATATCGTTTGGACGACCAAGTTCAAAAAAGACTACAAGCGTGCGATGAAGCGAAATTGGAATATCGATTTGCTGGATGAAGTAATCAGAATGCTTGCTGCCGGGCAAACACTTCCTCCGATTTATCGTGACCACGCGCTTATTGGTAATTTCAAAGGCTGTCGTGAATGTCATGTAGGAAATGACTGGCTTTTGATGTATTATTATGAAGAAAATGAACTTGTTCTGACCTTGTTGGAAACCGGCTCACACGCCGATTTGTTTGGAAAATAGAACGCGATGCTGAAAAACAGCATCGCGTTTATCTTTTTAGCCTTTCATCGTGACGATGAATCCGTCCACGTTGTTGCCGGAGATGGTGTACTCCTGATATTTCGGGACGGGAACCTGCGTGGTTTCGCCGGCGGAGGGGACGAAATAAATCTCCCAGGACGCGCCTTCGTCGTCGGTGATCAGCAGATGCTCGCCGTCGAAGGTGTGGTGGCCGCGCAGCTTCTCTATGTATTCCTCCAGGCAGAGGTTGTTCTGCACCATGTAGTAGGCGTGCGGCTTGCCCACATAGCGGTAGTGCCAGTTTTCGTAGGCAACCTTCGTGATGTCGGTCTTGTCGCTGGCGTACCGCTGGATATAGCCGAAGCGGTGGGCGTTGGCGGTAAGCCACTGGGGATAGTCGGTCATGGCGTCGAAGGTTTTCGATTCGCCCGCGTCGGTGTAGATCGTGAAATCGATGGCCAGCCCCGTGTGGTGCTCGCTGTAGCCGGGCAGCTGAACGTAGCTTTTCGCGTATTCCTCGCCGTATGCTGATACCCGGGCGGAGTAAATGCTCTCCTGTTCTTCCATTGTACGGTAGGCGCTGTTGACCAGAATATCGTGCTTTCCGGTATCTGCTTCAAAGGCTGCCATCATCTGGTTGCACCAATCCATGGCGTAGGAATCCAGCGATACCAGCGTATCCCGCAGCTTATAGGATTTATTGCGGTTGCCATAGAACGTCTGAATCTTGAAATCCGTATCAAAGCTGTATGCGTTCTGATAATTCACCAAAATCAGGTATCCTTTGTGCATATCGGCTTCGGTTTTCGTCACGTATTCGAAGGTTGCGGCAAGCGCGGTGGTCTCCGGCTCGGTTTCGGGCGACCGCGTGGTCGTGGGCGCTTCGATGATTGTGTCACCGCCAGCACTGCCGGAGGCGGAATCGTTCACAAGATCGGACGTGCCGTTCTTCTCACCCGTGTCCGAGGGATCGCCGATCTGCCCGGTGGCGCAGCGCGCGGCGAAGATGATCACCGACACGAACAGCATCACCAGAATGATCACCGAAAGCACAACCAGTCCCGCCGCGCGATAGGCCTTCCGCCGCGATTTGTGCTTCACCGGCGGATAGGGGTTATAGCCGTTGTAATTCGTTCGCTGCTGCATCGGCTGGCGTTGGACGGGCTGGCGGTTCTGCTGAACAGGACGCTGCCCATTCTGTTGGTTATACTGCTGATTCTGCCGGGGACGATTGTTTGGATTATTGTTCATAATTCCCTCTCATCCATAAAAACGGGGCTGCCGCGTCGGACGCGCCAGCCCCGTTGATGTTACTCTTATTTGCCCAGAGCGTCCTTGCGGGAAAGGTTCAGTCTACCCTTCTCATCGGTGCCGAGGAACTTCACGCGCATAGCGTCGCCAACGGCGCACACGTCTTCGACCTTCTCCACGCGGCGGTTTTCCAGCTTGGAGATGTGAACCAGACCTTCCTTGTTCGGTGCGATCTCAACGAACGCGCCGATCGGAATGATGCGGGTGACTTTGCCGTCGTAAATCTCACCGGGAACCGGCTCGAAAACGATGCCTTCGATGATCTTCTTGGCGGCGTAAGCGGCTTCGGAGTTGACGGCGGAGATGAAGATATCGCCGGTTTCTTCGATGTCGATCTTTGCGCCGGTGTCGGCGGTGATCTTCTGAATTACCTTGCCGCCGGTGCCGATGACTTCGCGGATCTTGTCCACGTTGATCTTCATGGTCAGCATCTTGGGCGCATACTTGGAAACCTCGGCGCGAGGTGCGGGGATTGCCTTAAGCAGCACTTCGTCGATGATATAATCGCGTCCCTTGTGGGTGACGGCGAGGGCTTCCTTGATAATTTCGGGGGTCAGACCGTCGATCTTCAGGTCCATCTGAATGGAGGTGATGCCCTTGTGGGTACCGGCAACCTTGAAGTCCATGTCGCCGTAGAAGTCTTCCAGACCCTGGATATCGATCATGGTCGTCCAAGTACCGTCCTCAGCGGTGATCAGACCACAGGAAATACCGGCTACGGGAGCCTTAATCGGCACGCCAGCGTCCATCAGAGCCAGCGTGGAACCGCAGACCGAACCCTGCGAAGTGGAACCGTTGGAAGAAACAACCTCGGATACCAGTCGAATGGCATAGGGGAACTCCTCAACGGAGGGCAGAACCGGAACCAGCGAACGCTCAGCCAGCGCGCCGTGACCGATTTCGCGGCGGCCTGCACCACGGGAAGCTTTTGCTTCGCCGGTGGAATAGCCGGGCATATTGTAGTGATGCATATAGCGCTTCTCGGTTTCCTCGTCGATACCGTCCAGCATCTGGGAATCGGAGATCGGACCGAGGGTTGCGATGGTCAGAACCTGGGTCTGGCCGCGGGTAAAGAGACCCGAACCGTGGGTTCTGGGGAGAATGCCCACCTCGGAAGCCAGCGGACGGATCTGATCCATGCGGCGGCCATCCACGCGCTTGTGCTCCTCGAGCAGCCAGCGGCGGACAATCTTCTTCTGAATTTTATAGATCAGCTCGGGGTACTGAACTTCAAGCTCGGGATATTCCTCGCCGAACTTCTCCATGATGGCGTCCTGAATCGGAACCATGCGCTCGTCGCGGACGTTCTTGTCGTCGGTGTCCAGAGCAAACATCACGTCCTTCTCGCAGAACGCGAAGACTTTCTCGAACATATCGTGATCCAGCTCGCCGGATTCATAGGTGAACTTGGGCTTGCCGATCTCGGCGACGATGGAATTGATGAACTTGACCAGCTCCTTGATCTCGCCGTGTGCCAGCATGATGGCGTTGTACATATCGTCGTCGGATACTTCGTAAGCGCCGGCTTCGATCATGACAACCTTCTCTGCGGAGGCTGCGACGGTCAGCTGGAGGGTGCTCTTTGCGCGCTGCTCGGAGGTGGGGTTGATGACGAACTCGCCGTCAACCATGCCGACGAATACGCCGCCGATAGGACCGTTCCACGGAATGTCCGAGATGGACAGGGCGATGGAAGCGCCGATCATTGCGGTGATTTCGGGGGAGCAGTCGTTGTCCACGCTCATGACGGTCAGGGACAGGTTCACGTCGTTGCGCAGATCCTTCGGGAAGAGCGGGCGGACGGGACGGTCGATGACGCGGGAAGTGAGAATTGCCTTTTCGGAGGGCTTGCCCTCGCGCTTCAGGTAGCCGCCGGGAATCTTGCCGACCGCGTACATCTTCTCCTCGAAGTCAACGGACAGGGGCAGGAAATCGATGCCGTCGCGGGGCTTGGGGGAAGCGGTTGCGCAGGCGAGAATGACGGTTTCGCCGTAGCGGACGAGTGCGGAGCCATTGGCCAGACCTGCCAGCTTGCCGGTTTCAACGACCAGCGGACGACCTGCCAGAGTGTAATTGAACACTTTGTAGTTTTCGAACATTTCGTTTCTCCTTTGATTTTGATTTTGTCGGAAGAAACGCGCAATCCGTAGGTTTAGCACTTAAAGAGAGGCGCGGGGACCGTGCCCTTCTTTAACTGCTAATCCGGGGGACGACGGTTTCTTCCGTGGTTTAACAGTGGCTTTGGGATAAGGCACAAAGGCGGAGTACCGGCGGGCGCCGGCACCCCGTTTTTGCGTGATTACTTTCTGAGGCCGAGCTTTTCGACAATCGCACGGTAGCGGGTGATGTCCTTCTTCTGCAGGTAGCCCAGAAGGTTTCTTCTGTGACCGACCATCTTGAGAAGGCCGCGGCGGCTGTGGTGATCCTTCGGGTTGACCTTCAGGTGCTCCGTTAAGGAGTTGATGCGGTTGGTGAGTACGGCGATCTGAACCTCGGGAGAACCGGTGTCGTTTTCGCTCATCTTGTACTCGGCGATGATCTGCTGCTTGACTTCTTTCTGAATCATGGTAAATTCACCTTTCAAAATAAAAATTGATATACTATCCCGGGATGCAAGGCAAACGGTCGGTGAGATCCGGTAAACCGTGCAATCGGTATTCATACGGTATTATTATACCACACAATTTCCCGGTTGTAAAGAGTTTTCGCAAACTTTCTCTAAAATATTTTTCAAAAACGGTTGCAATTGCAGGGGATTTGTGGTAGAATATAATATGTACGAATTTAACTTTTCAATTCCATCAAGAAACGAGCGTAATCATGAATCAAACCAATTTCCGCCAGGGTCTGACCGACGGCATACCGATCGGGCTGGGCTATCTGTCGGTTTCCTTTACCTTTGGCATTCTGGCGTCATCCCTTGGCATTCCCGTGGCGTATACGCTGCTGATTTCCATGACCAATCTGACCTCCGCCGGACAGGTGGCGGGCGTTGGCGTCATCGCTGCGGGCGGCTCCTTCGCCGAAATCGCCCTGACCCAGCTGGTCATCAACCTGCGTTACGCGCTGATGAGCCTGTCGCTTTCCCAGAAGCTGGACAAGCAGTTTAATATTTTCCATCGGCTGGCGGTTTCCTTCGGCATCACCGACGAGATTTTCGCCGTTGCTGCTGCAAAGCCCGGCGACGTTTCGCCGAAATATATGTACGGTCTGATCACCATCCCCTACATAGGCTGGGCGATGGGCACGCTGCTGGGCGCCGTGGCGGGCAACATCCTGCCCGACCTGCTGAAAAACGCCCTCGGCATTGCACTTTACGGAATGTTCGTCGCCATCGTCGTTCCCCCGGCGCGCAAGCGTCCCAAGCTGCTGGCGGTTATCGGATGTGCGGCGGGACTGTCCTGTCTGATTTACTATCTGCCGGCGCTGGATTTTATTACCGACGGCTTTTCAATCATAATCTGCACGCTGATCGCGGCTGCGCTGGGCGCGCTATTCTTCCCTGTTGACGAGGAGGATCCCGCTGATGAATGATATTTTACTCTACATCCTGATTATGGCAGGCGTGACCTACCTGATCCGCATGATTCCCCTGGCGCTGGTCAAGGGCAAAATCGAGTCGCGCTTCGTGCGCAGCTTCATTTACTATGTTCCCTATGCCGTTTTGTCAGCGATGACCATTCCTTCCATCCTTTACTCGACGGACGGTATCCTGTCGGCGGTGGTTGGACTGGCTGTGGCGGTGATCGTGGCGTGGTTCGGGCGTTCGCTGCTGACGGTGGCGCTGTCCGCCTGCGGCGCGGTGCTGGCGTGCGAGATTGTTATGATGCTGATTGGGTAACATTTAAGAGCAGTTTGGTGCCGCCATCTTACATTTTGCGAAATTATTTTCCATAATTATATACACCAGAAAGGACACCCCATGAAGGAATACGATATTCTCAAGCAATTCGACATCGCGGGCGAGCCTGCAGCCTGCAAGCAGCTGACCTGCGGCAACATTAACCGCACCTTCCGCATCGATCTGCGTCAGGCGGACGGCAGCATCACCCGCTGCATTCTCCAGAACGTGAACGTCAACGTCTTCAAAAAGCCCTACGAACTGATGCAGAACATTTGCGGCGTCTGCGCCCACCTCAAGGAAAAGGTTGCGGCGGCGGGCGGCGATCCCCTGCGCGAGACCATGACTTTCGCTGACACCGCCGACCATACTCACCTTTATCTGGATGAAGAGGGCTTTTACTGGCGGGTTTACACCTTCATTGAAGCCAATAGTTACCAGTCCGCCGACAAGCCCGGGCTGTTCTATAAGGCGGCGAAGGCGTTCGGCAAATTCCAGCGCCAGCTGGCGGATTACCCCGCCGAAACGCTGTACGAAACCATCCCCGGCTTCCACAACACCGTCAGCCGCTTCGCCGCGTTCCAACAGGCGATTGCCGACTGCAAGCTCCCCGAACGCTTGAAGGAGGCTTCCGCCGAGATCGACGCTATCCTTTCCAGGGAATCATTGGCACACGTGGCGGTGGATGCCATCGCCGACGGCTCCATGCCCCTGCGCGTCACTCACAATGACACCAAGCTGAACAACATTCTGATGGATCCCGAAACCGACGAGGGACTATGCGTTATCGATCTTGACACGGTGATGCCGGGCAGCGTGCTTTACGACTTCGGCGACGCCATCCGTTTTGGCGCGAGCACCGCCGCCGAGGACGAGCCGGATGTTTCGAAAATTGCCCTTGATTTGGATAAATTTGCTGAATTTGCCGAAGGATTTCTTGCCGGAACCGACGGCGCGCTGACCGAGAAGGAGCTTTCCCTTCTGCCCGAGGGCGCGATGCTGCTGACTTACGAGCAGGCCATGCGTTTTCTGACAGATTATCTCAACGGAGATACATATTTCAAAATCAATTACCCCGAGCACAACATCGTCCGCACCCGCGCCCAGCTTGCGCTCCTTTTCGACATGGAAGCCAAGCGCGACGGAATGCACGAAATCATAAATAAACAGAAATGACAAAATCTGCGCCCAAGCATCGGGCGCTGCGCCCGAATAAAAGGCGGCGCGAACGTGAAAAATAGAATGGAACCACGATAAAAAGGAGATTTGAAATGAACAAAAGACGTATCTGTGCGCTGCTTTGCGCCGCGCTGATGGCCGGCACAACGCTGACCGCCTGCGGCAGAGGCAAGAATAAGAACGAGGACACCACCGCCAACGAGACGATGAAGGAAGTCTCCATCAGCGAGATTGCCGACGCGGTGAAGGCGGAATTCGGCGATATGTATCTGCCGAATATGGATATGGACGCGGAAATGGTGGAATCCAAGTTCGGCGTGAAGCCGGAATGGGTGGAGGAATATTTCGCGCAGGACTGCATGATCGGTTATCACATCGACAAGCTGCTGATCTTCAAGGCGAAGGACGGTTATGCGGCGGATATCAAGGCCGCGCTGGCGGACTATCAGGAGTATGAGAAGAACAATGCGCTACAATATCCGCAAAATATAGAAAAAATTGCCTCTGCCACCCTGATGGAAAAGGGCGATTATATCCTCTATTTCATGCTCGGCGGCTATGACGACAATCTCGACCCCGACGACACGGAGGGCGCGTTCAAGTACTTCCAGGCGCAGAACAAGCGCGCTGAGGACGTAATCAACGGTCTGTACGAGTAAAAAGCGACACGCGAAAAGGACGGCGTGAGCCGTCCTTTTCTTACATCAATTACGAAAGGTGCTATATTATGGTATTCAGCAGCCTGTTATTTCTGTTCCGCTACCTGCCGGTGGTACTGCTGCTCTACTTTCTCTGCCCGAAAAAGCTGCGGAATCTGCTGCTTTTCGTGGTCAGCCTGATTTTCTACGCCTGGGGCGAGCCGGTTTATGTGGTGCTCATGCTGTTCTCGACAGCAGTCGATTACACCCACGGGCTGATGGTTGATCATTTCAAGCGGGCGGGCAATCTGCCAGCCGCGCGGCGCGCCGTGGCGTCGTCGATGATCATCAATCTGGCGCTGCTGGGCTTCTTCAAGTACACCGATTTCTTCATTGGCAACATCAACGCGCTCTTTGGCACGGAAATTCCGCTGCTCGGCATCGCACTGCCGATTGGAATCTCCTTCTATACCTTCCAGACCATGTCTTACACGGTGGACGTTTACCGGGGCGAAGCGAAGGTACAGCGGAATATTATCAGCTTTGGCGCGTATGTGGCGCTCTTTCCCCAGCTCATCGCCGGACCAATCGTGCAGTATAAGACGGTCGCCGAGCAGTTGGACGAGCGGCACGAGGACTTCGATAAGTTCGCCTACGGCGTCACCCGCTTCATGACGGGATTGGGCAAAAAGGTGCTACTTGCCAATTCTGCCGGTATAATCTGGGACAGCGTTTCGGGCGGCGACCTGACGTCTTTGCCTGTGCTCAGCGCGTGGATTGGCATTCTTGCCTATACATTCCAGATTTACTTTGATTTTTCCGGTTATTCGGACATGGCGATCGGACTTGGCAGTATGCTGGGCTTCCGTTTTCTGGAGAATTTCAACTACCCGTATATGTCAAAAAGCATCACGGAGTTCTGGCGGCGGTGGCATATTTCGCTGGGCAGCTGGTTCCGCGATTATGTCTACATTCCGCTAGGCGGCAATCGAAAGGGCTTCGCCAAGCAGATCCGCAATATCTGCGTTGTTTGGCTGCTCACCGGCTTTTGGCACGGCGCCAGTTGGAATTTCGTGCTGTGGGGCGTCTATTTCGGCGTGCTGCTGATCATTGAGAAGCTGTTCCTGTTGAAAGTGTTGGAAAAAGCGCCAGCTATTGTAGGACATATTTACACAATGTTCCTCGTAATCGTCAGCTGGGTCATCTTCGCGCTGACCGATACCTCGCAGCTGTTCGCCTACCTTGGCGCGCTGTTCGGCGCGGGAGGAGCGCTGTTTGATGAAAGTTCGCTGTATTTGCTGACGAATAATGTCATTTTGCTGGTGATTCTGGCAATTGCATCCACGCCGCTGCCCAAATATCTGGCGCAAAAGTTGATGGGCAGGCTGAGCGAAATTCCCGCGTCGCTGGTGCAAAATCTGGCATATATCGCTATTATGATTGTGTCGGTGGCATATTTGGTGGACGCATCCTACAATCCGTTCCTGTATTTCCGATTTTAAGGAGGCGATATCGTGAAGAATAAGTTATCCGTTACCACAACTGTTATATTCTGTGCGATGATCGCCGTCCTTTCCGTGGCGAGCATCTTCAATCCCGTGCGCACGTTCAGCGAGACCGAGAACCGCGAGCTTCAGCAGATGCCGGAGTTTTCGCTGAAATCGCTGTTCGCGGGCGAATTCACGCGCGACTATGAAACTTTCATCACCGATCAGTTCGTCGCGCGGGACGAATGGATTGCGCTGAAAACCCAGACAGAGCTATTGTTGGGCAAAAAAGACACAGGCGGCGTTTATTTCTGCGACGACGGCTATCTGATCGAGAAGACGGAGGTGGACGATGAGCGAATCGCCGCCAACGTCGAGTATGTCAAAAAGTTCACGGAAACGCTTTCCGACCGCTTCAACATCCGCACGCTGATCGCGCCCACCGCATCGCTGATTCACGCGGACAAGCTGCCGGCTTATGCGTCTATATGGGATCAGGCGGGGCTGCTCGATCGGCTGTCGGCGGAGCTGGACGGCTTCGTGGACTGCCGGGATGTGTTGTCGGCGCACGCGGACGAGTACATTTTCTATCGCACCGACCACCATTGGACCACCCGCGGCGCATATTACGCCTACACGAAGCTGGCAGAATCGCTCGGAATTGAAGCGATTACGGAGGATAAACTAAATATTACCACGCTGAGTGAGGAATTCTACGGCACGCTGCTGGCGAAGGTGAATGTGCAGACTTCGCCGGATGTGCTGGAAAAGTACGAATCGACGTCGCAGCCTACGGTTTCGCTGGACATCAACCTTGGGTTGGCGTCGGCGGACAGCCTGTACGTTGAGGAAAAACTGACAGTTCGCGATAAATACGCCTATTTTCTGGGCGGTAACGATGGGCTGGTTGATATCACCACGTCGGTGAAAAACGGTCGCACGCTGCTGATTTTGAAGGATTCCTACGTCAATTGTATGCTTCCGCTGCTGGTCAACCATTACGAGCGGATCGTGCTCATCGACCTGCGCACCTTCAACATGGGCGTCGTCAGCTACCTCGACAGTCAGTACGCCAACATTCCCGACGGTTCGGACGTGCTGCTGTTCTACAACGCATCCAGTTTCGCCGACAATCGTCAGCTGGTTATGCTGAATAAATAAGACATTATACATGAAAAAGAGCCGCTTGCGCGGCTCTTTTTCATGTATAATAATCGAATTTTCCCAATGCTTTTTTGGAAAATGCGCTGGGGGTCTGCCCGGTGTACTGACGAAATGCTTGGATAAAATAGGATAAACTCTCAAATCCGCATTCTTCTGCCGTTTTTTTGACCCCTTCCCCGCCCGCAAGCATGGCCTGCGCGTATTTCATGCGCAGCGCGATCAGATACTGCTTGATCGTCGAGCCGGTGTAGCGCTTGAAATCCCGGTTCAGCTTGTTCACGCTGACGAAGAATCGCGCCGCCAGCTCGGGCGTCGTGATGTCCGATTTGTAGTTCAGCCCGATGTATTCCACCACGTCCTTCACGTAGGTTTTGATGGGCGACAGGCTCTTGGTGTTCTGTTCGTTGGAATATTCCTTTAATTCTGTCAATACCAGGGCGGCATAGAGCCGGCGCTTGTCGTCGGAAGTGGATTCCCGGGCGATTTCCGTGAGATAATGCTCGAGCAGCTGAAGCTCATGCTCGTCGAGATTGATAACCGCGCTGCCCATATTTTCAAATTTGCCCAGACTTCCCATTCCGCCGCCGATCATTGCCAGCGCGCTCTCGCCGCAGTAGAGGACAAAGCGGTCGTAATAAACGTCGCTGGGGACGTTGTTACGATGCAAAACATGGGAATTATGGAAGCAAACGCAGCGTCCATTGCCTTCGATACTGCCTCCGGTGTTCGAAAAGACAATTTTTCCTTCGCTTAGGACGAAAATAAATTCAAAATATGTATGAGAATGGTATAGCGGCATATAATGCCCTTTTTGCGATAGCCGGTATGCGATGATTTCGCACTGGCGCTCGCGGGTAAATGGGTAAAATGCGTCATCCATCTGTCTTCACCTCTTGGTCGGATTTCTATGCGAAATTGGTTGAATTTCTATAGTGCATATCTATAATAACATATTTTCGACCATTTGTAAAGTGAATTTCGCAATTTTATTTGTAAAATTTTTGCCCGCGGTCAAAACCGCGGGCAAATCGATATGTATCGGTCAGATGTTGCGCCAGACCCAGTCGGCGGCCTGATCCGCCCACTGCTTCACGTCGTCGTGCTGCTCGGCGAGGCCGAGACCGTGGCGTCCGTGGGGGTAGATGTGCATCTCGAAGGGAATGCCGCAGTCGCGCATCCGAGCGGCGAAGGTCAGCGAGTTCTTCACGTTGACGCCTGCGTCGTCCGACGTGTGCCACAGGAAAGCTTTGGGCGTTTTGTCGGTTACATGGTTCTGCAGCGAGAAGTAATTCTTCTCATATTTGTACTTTTCACCCAGCAAATTCTTTCCGCTTCCCACGTGACCGAAGTCATCCTCCACCGAAATGACCGGGTAGCAGAGAATGCCGCCGTTGGGCAGCGCGGGCTGGGCGTCGATTTCGTCGGGGGTGTGACCGGCGTTGGAAACATCCTCCAGCACAAGCGTGGATGCGCAGAGGTGCCCGCCCGCCGAGAAGCCGAGGGTAACAATCTTTTCCGGGTCAACCTTCCATGCGTCGGCATTTGCGCGGATGATTTTGATGGCGCGCTGCGCGTCGGCGAGAGGCGCGGGATAGCGGTTGGGCGCCACGCGGTAGTCCACGACGACGGCGTGCATACCGCGCTTGTTGAAATGCTGCGCGATCGGCTCACCCTCGTGGAAAGCGCGCGCGCCGTAGCCGCCGCCGGGAAGCACCACGATGCACGGAAGCGGCTTTTCTGCCTCAATCAGGTAAGTGTGCATCATATTGGGCGTGTCCGCGCCCTCGGTGAAATAGGGAATCTCTTTTTCCCAAAGTTTGATGTCCATGGTATATTGCTCCTTTATGAAAAATTTTGGTTATTCTGAATATCGGTTATACGACCTGAAACAGGTAAAATTTCAAGTAATCGGTTTCGGGAACGCCCCATAAAATGGGATGATCGGGCGATTGCTGGCGGGCTTCGATCTGCCGCAGTTCCACCTGAGCGTCGCGGGCGGCAGAATGTAACATTTTTATGAATAATCCGTTCTCCATAAAATGGGAACAGGAGCAGGTCGCCAGAAATCCGCCGCGTGGGAGCAGCTTCATGGCGCGGAAGTTGATCTCCTTATAGCCGCGTGTCGCCGAATCGACGGTTTTGCGCGACTTGGTGAAGGCGGGCGGATCGAGGATGATGAAGTCGTAGGGATGTTCGCCGCGCCGCTCCAAATCGGGCAGCAGCTCGAAAACGTCGGCGCAGAGGAAGTCCATGCGGTCGTCCAGCCCGTTGCGAACAGCGTTGGCTTTTGCCATATCCACCGCGAGCTGGGAAACATCGACAGCCGTAACATGAGACGCGCCGCCCATGGCCGCGTTCAGCGCGAAGGAACCCGTGTGCGTGAAGCAGTCGAGCACCCGCTTCCCTGCCGCCAGACGAGCGACCGCCTGCCGATTGAAGCGCTGATCAAGAAAAAATCCGGTTTTCTGACCGTTCTCCACATCCACCGCATAGCGAATTCCATTTTCAATAATTTCTGTAATTGGATTGCCCTCGTGCGGGACGCCTTCATACCAGCCCTTTCCCTGCTCCAGACCCTCCAGCGCGCGGATTGCCACGTCGTTGCGTTCGTAGATGCCGCGCAGCTTCACGCCGTCGGCGGCGAGCGTCTCGGCAAGGATTGGGAATATCAGGTCGCGGCGGACTTCCATTCCAACGGACAGCGTCTGCGTGACTAGAATGCCGCCAAAGAGATCGACGGTCAGTCCCGGGAAATGGTCGGCTTCGCCAAATATAACGCGGCAAGCACTTCCTTCGTTGGATAAATCGCCGAGGACGGATTTGCGATAGTCCCATGCGTATTTAACGCGGCGGCGCCAGAAGGCTTCGTCGAAACGGTCGTTTGCGTTGCGGGAAAGCAGGCGGATGCGGATTTTCGATGTGCGGCTGTAGACGCCGGTGCCCAGATAGCGGCCTTTGTCGCTGAGCACGTCCACCAGCCCGCCGTTTTCGAAGGATTCCGGCGTCAGGCTTGTGACCTCGGCATCGTAAACCCATGGGTGTCCGCCTTCAATCGCCGCCTGCGCCTTGCGCGTCACGACGGCGATGGGGTAATTGCGTGTTGATTTCATGGCATGATAGCCCTTTCAAAATGCTTTAGATAAATTGTAAGACAATCTGTTATTCGAAACGCAGCTGCTGCTTTTCGATATCGTATTCTTCCAGCAGAACCGGAGTGGCAGGAATCTTGTTTTTTACATATTTTTGCGGGTTGGCGATTTTCGTTTCGAAGTCGATTTCTGCATGAACCAGCTTGCCGGTTTTCTTCAGATTGATCAGCTGAACGCCTGCCGAACTGCGCGTGGTTTTCACCGGAATCAGCTCTGCGGGGACGGCGATGGCGCGGTTGGATTCGTTCACGAGAAGCACCGGCTTTGGCTCGGACTGGTAGAATGCGGCAACGATGGGGGACGCATCCGAGTAAGCGGCGGTGAGTTTGCGACGGTTTGTTTTAGTCGAATAGGAAGATACAGGAACGCGCACGCCTTTTCCGTTTTCAAACAGGAAAATCATGAACGCATCGTCCCGGTATTCGCTCAAAACCGCCATTCCCACTACTCTTTCGCCTTCGTCGAAGTTCAGCTTGACCGGGACAAAATCACCCAGTTGGGACGCCTTCAGCTGGTCAAAATCGTCCAGCTTAGCCTTGTAACACTGCGCCCGATCGGAGAAGAACAGCAGCTCGTCGCTGTTCTGCGCGTCCTGCTCAAGCAGAATCGTGTCGCCTTCCTTGAGCTTCTGCTCAACGTTTCCACGAAGTGACTGAGGCGTAATTTTTTTGAAATAGCCGTCCCGCGTCAGATAGACGCGCACCGCGTAGCTTTCCACCGGTTCTTCCTCGACTTCGACGATTTCGTCCGCATAAATCAGCTGGGTCTGGCGAGGCTTGGAATACTTTTTCTTAATGTCCCGCAGTTCTGCGGCGATGTGTTCCTTGACTTTAATGTCATCACCAATTTTGTCAGACAATTCTGCGATATCCTTCTGCAAATCCTCAATTTCTTTGATGCGGTTGATGATGTATTCGCGGTTGAGGTTGCGCAGCTTGATCTCGGCAATGTACTCCGCCTGAATTTCGTCGATGCCGAAGCCTGCCATCAGGTTGGGCACGACGTCAGCTTCCTGCTCGGTTTCGCGGACAATGCGAATCGCTTTGTCAATGTCCAGCAAGATTTTGCCAAGACCGATTAAAAGATGCAGCTTGTCCTGCTTTTTGCGCAGTTCGAAGCTCAATTCGCGCTTGACGCAGCCCATTCGGAAGAGAATCCACTCTTTCAGAATCTCGATGACGCCCATTTGACGCGGCGTACCGTCGATGAGCACGTTAAAATTACAGGAAAAATTATCCTCAAGAGGAGTTAATTTAAAAAGTTTCGCCATCAGCTTTTCCGGATCGACGCCGCGGCGCAGGTCAAGCGTCAGCTTGAAACCGGAAAGGTCGATTTCGTCGCGAAAATCGGTAATTTCTTTTAGCTTGCCATCTTTCACCAGGTCTGCAATCCGATTCATAATCAATTCAATTGAGGTGGAATATGGTATTTGTACTATATCTATACAATTATCCTTTTTATCGTAATTCCATCGAGAACGAAGCGTGAAGCTGCCGTGTCCGGTCTGAAAGATTTCGCGCATTTTGTCACGGTCGTAAAGCAGGTAGCCGCCGCCAGAAAAGTCAGGCGCTTTAATAATATCCATCATTTTGTCAATGGAAGTGTCTGGCTTTCTCAGCAATTGTATGGTACCGTCGCAAATCTCCGCCAGATTAAATGAGCAAATATTGCTGGTCATGCCGACAGCAATACCCAAATTTGGCGAAATCAGAACATTCGGGAAGGTCGTTGGCAGAAGCAGCGGCTCTTTCATCGTGGCATCGTAGTTGTCAACCATGTCAACCGCGTTTTTGTCTATGCCGCGGAACAGCTCGGTGCAAAAAGAATCTAGCTTCACCTCCGTATAACGCGCCGCCGCGTATGCCATATCCCGGCTATATTGCTTACCAAAACTTCCTTTGGAGTCAATAAAAGGATGAAGAAGTGCTTCATTACCACGTGTCAGACGCACCATTGTCTCATAGATTGCGGCGTCGCCGTGAGGGTTCAATTTCATGGTTTGTCCGACAACATTGGCACTTTTGGTTCGATTGCCGGTGAGCAGCCCCATCTTGTACATCGTGTAGAGCAGCTTGCGGTGGGATGGCTTGAACCCGTCGATTTCGGGGATCGCGCGGTCGCGGATGACGTACATCGCGTAGGGCATGAAGTTGGTGCGGATTGTGTCGGTGATCGCCTGATTGGTGATCTCTGCCAGGGAACCCGTGGCAATTCGGTCTTTTGAAGTTGATTTCTTTGCCATTCTATCTATCCTTATATCATAATTTAACAATATTGTAACCGGACGCCTTCAGAATCCGGTTGTAAACCGCCAATCCTAACCCTGTTTTGTCGGGTAGACGAGCGTAGAACACGTTGCAGCGGCTAAGGTCAATCTGGCGCAGACGGTCGAACAAAGCACGGGCTTCATCGGCAGCATTCCGCTTTCCCAGAGACAGCGTAACCACATTCGAGGGCAGATGCTCCCTGTCGTCATCGAAGATGAGCGCACCCACATTGTCAGACAATGCTTGCTTGGCAATGTACGCATAAAAAGCCTCATCCGAACCGTCGAGCAGCACCACCTTCGTGTCGGGCGCGTAATGACGATACATCATTCCGGGCGCTTGCGGACGTTCGCCGGATTTGAGCTGATGAAGTACAGCTTTGTCAATTGTGACATTCGGACACACTTCTTCCAGCATTTCCAGCGTAATACCGCCCGGCCTGAGCAAAATCAAGCGTTCGCCATCGATCTTGACGATGGTCGATTCCACGCCGATGTCCGAGCGACCGCCGTCGATGACCATATCAATCCGCCCGTCCAAATCCTCACGAACGTGCTCGGCGGCGGTGGGACTGGGCTTGCCGGAACGGTTTGCGCTGGGCGCGGCAATCGGAACGCCCGCCGCTTCGATAAGCCGCCGCGCATTGAAATCGGAGGGAATTCGAACTGCGACTGTGTCAAGACCACCAGTAACGGTGAGCGGAATGCAATCTCTTTTGGGCATAACGACGGTAAGCGGGCCGGGCATGAAGGCGTTCGCGAGACGCAGGTAAACGTCATTTACCACGCAGTAACGATCGGCGTCTTCCACGCGGGAGATGTGTATAATCAGCGGATTGTCTGACGGACGCCCTTTCGCCGCATAAATTTTCGCAGCCGCGTCGGCGTTCAAGGCATTTCCGCCCAACCCATAAACTGTCTCTGTTGGAAACGCAACCAGCCCGCCTGCGCGAATGATTTCACCGCCGTGGGCAAAAATTTTCGCGTTAGCGGATTCATCCGCCGTGATTTTATAATATTCGGTATTCATAAATACTCCTGAAATGGATATATACGGTTAAAGCAAGGATTCGACAGGCGAATCCTTGCAGAATTTTATAGGGTATTAGCTGCCGCGAGCTTGGCGGCTGTGTCAGCAGTTGCCAGCGCTGTAAGCATATCGGAAATATCGCCGTTCAAAAAGGCTTCCAGCGAATGGAGCGTCAACCCGATTCGATGGTCGGTGACGCGCGATTGGGGATAATTGTAAGTGCGGATGCGCTCGCTGCGGTCGCCGGTTCCGACCTGACTGCGGCGTTCGGACGCGATTTTAGCGTCCTGTTCGGCCTGCGCAATGTCATACAATTTTGTCCGAAGCAGCTTGAACGCTTTGTCGCGGTTTTTGTACTGCGAACGCTCGTCCTGGCATTCGATGACAATACCGGTAGGCTTGTGGATGAGACGAATGGCTGACTCGGTTTTGTTGACGTGCTGCCCCCCCGCTCCGCTGGATTTAATTGTCTCGATTGTAATATCATTGGGCGCAATTTCAATAGCAACATCCTCCACTTCTGGAAGAACAGCTACAGTGGCGGTAGATGTTTGGATGCGCCCCTGCGCTTCGGTCACGGGAACGCGCTGAACGCGATGCACGCCGGACTCGAATTTGAGCCGGGAATACGCGCCTTCGCCTTCAATCATGAAGGTGACTTCCTTAAATCCGCCCAGTTCTGTCTCGTTCAGACTGATGATTTCGCATTTCCAACCCACGCTTGCCGCGTACATCGTGTACATACGGTAGAGTACATAGGCGAAAAGCGCAGCCTCCTCGCCACCAGCGCCACCACGAATTTCCATAATTACGTTTTTCTCGTCGTTTGGATCGTGCGGAAGCAGCAAAATCTGTAATTCCTCTGACAATTTTGGCAGAAGTTCCTTCGCCTCGTCCAACTCAATCTGCGCAAGCTCGGCAAGCTCGGGGTCAGACAGCATCTCTTCCGCTTCCGAAAGCCGATTCTGGCAGTCACGCCACGCCTGATACTTCTCCACGATAGGCTGCAAACGGCGCTGCTCGCGCATCAATCTGGTGTAACGCTCGGGATCAGTAACCACTTCTGGCTGTTCCAGCTCACGATTGATTAAATTGTAATGATTCTCGGTTTCTGCCAGCTTTTCGAACATATCTGACAATTTCCTTCCTTATATAAATAATTGCAGCACCAGTCCAAGCAACGCTGATAAAACGTAGATGGAACCCAGTATTGCCAGATTCTGCTTATACGAGTGGTTTACTCGGAACAATACAAGCAAGCCAACACCCGCGCCTGCGCAAAGTCCTGCCGCCAGCGAACCAAAGCTCAAACTTCCCGCTACAAACAGCTCGGACAGCACAACGCTGGCCGCACAGTTCGGAATCAGTCCGATCAACGAAGCGATGAGCGGCTGAAGCGGGCTGTCGATCATCAAAACAATTGACAGATTGTCCTCACCTATGCCATGAATCACCAGCTCAAGAATAAAACTGGTAACAAAAAGAAAGAGGAAAATTGACAATGAACGGGTCAGCGCGCTGGATATAATTCCCCGCCCCGAATCGCAGTGTGCGCAGTGGTGATGCTCGCCGTTTTCATGAACGTGAAGGCTATTGTGATGAATCTCATGAATGTGTACATGATCCAATTTTGTCAGACAAAATATAAAATTGACAATAAAACCGACGATGATCGCGTAAAAGAATTTAATTGCCAGCAATGGCAAAAACCATTTTGCGCTTCCGGGATTCGCCAGAACAATGGGTAAAGCCTCGTCGCTGGTGGCGATGAAAACCGCCGCCAGCGTTCCGGCTGTGATCAGTCGCTCGGCGTAAAGATTCGCTGCCGCCACGGAAAATCCGCACTGCGGAAAGAGTCCCAGCGCCGCGCCGCTGACGATACCTAACCGTTCATTGGAGATTGCTGCGCGGACTTTGTCCATCGCTTTGTACTCAATAAGCTCAATAAGCAGGTAAACGACGACCAAAAATGGCAGCATTTTTAACGTATCGGTAAATGTGTGCAATAAAATATGGGGGATTTCGTGTAATAAATGAGTCATGTAGGAATTACCTTACAGAAAAGGCGTAGATAGTCGTCGTGTCGTACTTCTCTCCAGCCTTCAGTGTCGTGGTGGGGAATTCGGGACGGTTGGGGCTGTCGGGAGCGTGCTGGGTCTCCAGGCAAATGCCGTGACGAGGCTCCTGCTTCACGCCGCCTTTCATGGGATAGCTGGCCTTCATTTGATTGCCCGCGTAGAACTGCACGCCCGGCTGATCGGTGTAGCAGGTCATGACGCGGCCGGTAGAATTGTCGGACAATTCAGCAAATTTGGCAAGTTTGCCATCGGTCTTGAGCACGTAGTTGTGATCGAAGCCGCCGCCGAAAGCGATCTGCTGGTCGTCGTCATCGATGTGTTCGCCGATGCGGGTGGGAGTCGTGAAGTCGAAAGCGGTACCCTTGACCGGCATCAGCTCGCCGGTGGTGATCAGGCGATGGTCAACGGCGGTGATGGCGTCCGAATCGATGCAGAGCAGCTCGTCGAGAATCGATTTGGAAGCGTCGCCGGTCAGATTGAAGTAGGAGTGGTTGGTCAGATTGCAGATAGTGTCCTTGTCGGAAACGGCCTCGTAACGAATCGAAAGCTCATTATTGTCAGACAATGTGTAAGTGACCTTCACATTCAGCTTGCCGGGATAGTTCTCCTCACCGTCGGCGCTGGTGTAGGTAAGAATCACACCCACCGAATCGGCTTTTTCAAACGCGGTGGCATCCCAAAGCTTCTCATTGAAGCCGACCTTGCCGCCATGCAGATGGTTATTATTGGAACTGTTCTGCGCCAACTGGTAAGTGACGCCGTTCAACGTGAAGCGTCCTTCGGCGATGCGGTTGCCGTAACGACCGATCAGGGCGCCGTGGTTGCCGCCGCCGATCAGATATCCGTTCACATCGTCGTAGCCGAGGATCACATCGCCCATTTTTCCGTCGCGGTCAGGCACATTCAATTGCTGAATGATGCCGCCGAGCGTCAGAACCTTCATGGATGCACCGCTGTTGTTGGTGATTGTATAGGCAAACACTTCCTCGCCAGTGGGCATATTACCGAATAATTCCTTTGTAATCATGATTTATCTCCTTGTAAGATTGTCGGACAATCAAGCGTCGTAACCGTTGGGGTTCATAGTCTGCCAGTTTGCGGCGTCGCGGCACATATCCTCAATGCCATATTCTGCCTCCCAACCCAGAACCTCGCGGGCTTTTGCCGGGTCGGCATAGCATTCGTCGATGTCGCCGGGGCGGCGAGGCGCGATTTTGTAGTTAATTTTCTTGCCGGTAGCGGCTTCATAGGCGTGAACGATGTCGAGCACCGAGTAACCGTGGCCGGTACCGATGTTGAAAACGTCCAGACCGGGCTTGTTCTTCAGCCAATTTAATGCGGCCAGGTGAGCTTTTGCCAAATCAACCACATGAATGTAATCGCGGACGCCGGTTCCATCGTGGGTTGCGTAATCGTTGCCATAAACTGACAGGCACTCGCGCTTTCCAATGGCGACCTGCGTGATGTAAGGCATCAGGTTGTTCGGAATGCCCGAGGGATCCTCGCCGATTTTGCCGGATTTGTGGGCGCCGATAGGGTTGAAATAGCGGAGAATTGCGGTGTTCCAGGAAGAATCTGCCTTAAAGAGATCTTTCAGGATATGTTCGATCATCAGCTTCGTCTCGCCGTAGGGGTTGGTGGCCGAGTTCGGGAAGTCCTCGCGGATCGGAACCGACGCGGGTTTGCCGTAAACGGTGGCGGAGGAGCTGAAAACGATGTTTTTGCAGTCATATTTTGCCATCAGCTCGCAGAGGTTCAGCGTGCTGATCAGGTTGTTCTGGTAATAACGAAGGGGAATCTGGCAAGATTCGCCAACTGCCTTCAGCCATGCGAAGTGAATGGCTGAATCGATCTTCTCGGATTTGAAGACAACCTCCAGCGCCGACTTGTCGCAGAGGTCAACGTTGTAAAATTTGAAATCCTTACCAGTGATTTCGCGAATGCGGTCGAGAACGACCGGCTTGGAATTGACAAAGTTGTCAGCGATAACCACTTCGTTTCCGGCGTTGAGCAGCTCAACGACCGTGTGAGAACCGATAAAACCGGCGCCGCCGGTGACGAGAATTGACATGATAGTATCTCCTTATGTATATTATTTCCATAAACCGTCAGGGTAAACACCCGCGGCGGTCTGATTTTTGATGAATTCGACGAAGCGCGGTTTATCCTCCTTGTAAGTGACGCCGTACCATTTTGCGCTGGTTTCCAGCACGCGGACGTCGCACCTCCCTGCGTCGATATCGCTCTGTACGTGGAAGGGGAGGAAAAATTCGGCTTTGAGCGGATCCTTCGCGTTGGGCAGATTGGCGAGAAAATCGACGAATCCGCCGCGCAAACTGTCGAAAAGGTCGGGAGTGAACGCCCAGCAGTTCATCGAAACCACCGAACGGCGGTCGATGTCGTGCCAGACATCATCTTCAAAGAATTGCACCTGACCGTTGTTTTCCTGAATTTTGGTACGCTCGGTGACGCGTTCCAGCAGCCCGCCGGATACCTCGCAGACGCCGCGCGCCACCGAACCGTTCTCGGTGATGGTGTTTTCCAGAATGTAACCGGCCATCGCGTAGTGGGATTTTGTGCTGTCTGACGAAATTTCGGTGAGAAAATCGTGCAGCTTGACGAAAGCGTCGCGGCCATAAAAATCGTCCGCGTTGATGACGGCAAACGGCTCGTTCACCTTGTCGGCTGCGGAAAGCACAGCGTGCGCGGTGCCCCAGGGCTTGGTGCGGCCATCCGGCAGCGTGTATGGAGCGGGAAGTACATCCATCTTCTGGAATGCGTACTCAACCTTGACAGCGCGCTCGATGCGCTGACCGACCGTTTCGCGGAAAACTTCGTAGTTTTCTTCCTTAATAATAAATACGACCTTGTCGAACCCGGCCTTCACCGCGTCGAAAATCGAAAAATCCACGATGAATTCGCCGTGAGGCGTCACGGGATCGATCTGTTTAAGACCTCCGTAACGACTGCCCATGCCGGCAGCCATGATAACCAATGTCATAAAGTTGTTCCTTTCTACAAATATTTCGTCGGATTAACCGAAAATTACTGATCAATTCCCATCTGCCCCATGAGTTTTTTGTTGAATTCGACGGCAGTATTGTACCCCATCTTCTTCTGGCGATTGTTCATGGCGGCAATTTCAAGGATGATTGCCAGATTTCGCCCCGGCTTTACGGGGATGGTAGTTGTCGGAATCTGGATGCCGAGGATATCGGTGGTTTCGCTTTCCAGACCGAAGCGGTCGTACATTTTGCCCTGAACCCACGGCTCGAGGTTGATGATCATGTCGATTTTTTCGGTCAGCTTGACCGCGCCCATACCGAAAATGCGCCGGACGTCCACAATGCCGATGCCGCGCAGCTCCACGTAGTGGCGGATGATTTCGGGTGCGCTTCCGACCAGCGTTTTTGCAGAGACACGCTTGATTTCCACGGCGTCGTCGGCGATGAGACGATGACCGCGTTTGACCAGCTCAATGGCGGTTTCGGATTTGCCGACGCCGGAATCACCCAGAATCAGGATGCCTTCACCATAAACTTCCACCAAAACGCCGTGCCGGGTGAGACGCGGCGCCAGGCTGACGTTCAGCGACGCGATGAGCGCGGCCATGAAGGAGCTGGTTGTGTCGGCGGTGCGGAGGATTGGCACTTCAAAATATTCGCCAAGCTCTACAAATTCCGGAAAAATTTCAAGGGAAGAGGAGAAGACAACGGTCACAGGCTTTTTCTCAAGAAATCCCATAATCGCCGTTCTGCGCTGCTCTTTGTCGAGAGATTCCAGGTATTTATACTCAACTTTGCCAATAATCTGAATTCGCTGCGATTCGAAATGATCGAAGAATCCGGCGAGCTGTAAACCGGGACGGTTTACATCCGTGAGATGGATGAGAATATTGTCGGGATCGTCGGGCAGATAAATTTTTTCGAGAGAAAATTCCTCGATAATTTTGGTCAGTTCGACCGTATATGTTTCAGTCATAACGAAATTCCTTTCAGGGAGGTAGATTCGCACAGATACACTTTATATTATACACCATCCGAGGAAATTTTTCAATCCCTTTTCGGAACAAAATGTGCGGATTCCGAAAATTTTTCAAAAAAAATCGGTGCCGCATGGGGCAGCACCGACTTTTTCAGTAGAGATCGGACAACAATGGAAAAATCGTAACCGACGAATCATTCCTGAATATGGAAACAAAGAAATATTCAAACAGCATCAGCGGCACGTAGGTGTGCCCGTCGTGAATCGTCGCGGGAAACGGCAGCTCTACGATACGCGAAATATCCGTACCGTCCAACATACCGACGAAGGACGCGGACATGGTGTCCGGGGTCAGATACAGCGTCTGAATCCCCGCGTCAACGGTGATTGTGGCGGAAGTCTCGTCCCACGTGACAATATATCCCAGAGATTCCGAGATAATCCGGAGCGGCACCATGAGCGTGCTCTCATCCTCGCCGACTGCGTAGGCGGCGAAGGGCAGATTGCCGGTGTCAAGCTCGGTTCCTCGCACGTTGAAACAATAGTCGAACAGTGCGTCAGCGCCGTCCGCATCCGTATGCGCGGACAATGGAAGTGACAGAACGAGGGAGAATATTACAATAAATGCTATTCGTTTCAAAAACAGTCCCCCTTTCGGAAGCGATCTCTGCTTATTTAGACGTGGGGACGGCACAAAAAGTTCCGTGTTTCACGAAAATTTTGAAATTTTCAAAAAAACGCTTGACAAAAGCGTCCGCGTGCGGTATAATGTTAATGTCATACGACTGACGGAAGCGGGAGTACCCGCAGGGAGTATGACCGCCGCGTCGCGGTGTGAGCCGACCGTCTGGGCAAATGTCCGGTGCGGTGCGGCTTTTTTTATTTTGTCCGACCGGATATCCATATATATGTTAAAAGGAGAACAATTATGAAAGAAATGGAATTGAAATACGGCTGCAACCCCAATCAAAAACCGGCGCGTGTCTATATGAACGAGGGCGAGCTTCCCTTCGAAGTGCTGAACGGACGCCCCGGTTACATCAATCTGCTGGATGCCTTCAACTCCTGGCAGCTGGTTCGTGAACTGCGCGAGGCTACGGGGCTGCCCGCCGCCGCATCCTTCAAGCACGTTTCCCCTGCCGGTGCGGCGGTGGCTGTTCCGCTGACCGAGACGCTGGAAAAGATGTATTTTGTGGAAGGCGTGCATCTTTCTCCCATCTGCACCGCGTACATCCGCGCCCGCGGTGCCGACCGTATGTCCTCCTATGGCGATTTTGTGGCGCTTTCCGACGAGTGCGACGAACAGACCGCATCCTTCCTCGCCCGCGAGGTTTCCGACGGCATCATCGCGCCCTCCTACACCGACCGCGCGCTGGAAATTCTGAAGGGCAAGCGCAAGGGCACCTACTGCGTGCTGAAAATGAACCCCGACTACATCCCCGCCGAGACCGAAACCAAGCAGGTGTTCGGCATCACCTTCGAGCAGGGACGCAACAACATCAAGCTGGACAACAGCCTGTTCGACAACATGGTAACGGACAACAAGTGCATCCCTGACGACGCCAAGCGCGATCTGCTGATTGCGATGATCACGCTGAAATACACCCAGTCCAACTCGGTCTGCTATGCTTACGGCGGACAGGCCATCGGCATCGGCGCGGGACAGCAGTCGCGCATCCACTGCACCCGCCTTGCCGGAAACAAGGCGGACGTCTGGTTCCTGCGCAGCCATCCGAAGGTGCTTGCACTTCCCTTCCTGCCTGAGCTTCGCCGCCCCGATCGCGATAACACCATCGACGTCTACATCTCCGACGACTACAACGACGTGCTGGCTGAGGGAATGTGGCAGCAGTACTTCACCTGCCGCCCCCAGCCGCTGACCCGCGAGGAAAAGCGCGCGTGGCTGAATCAGGTGAGCGGCGTTTCCCTCGGCTCCGACGCCTTCTTCCCCTTTGGCGACAACATCGAGCGCGCCCATCGTTCGGGCGTTTCGTATATCGTTCAGGCGGGCGGCTCGGTGCGCGATGACAACGTGATCGAGGTCTGCAACCGGTACAACATCGCCATGGCGATGTGCGGGATCCGCCTGTTCCACCATTAATTTCCTGTTCATATGGGCCTGCTCTGCGGCAGGTCCATATTTTTTCAGATTATGTTATATTTTATTGATATTTTGGCGTTTTTTGCATTTACAAAACACGTTTTTTCATGATATAATAAATATAAAAACAAAAAAAGGAGCAGCGATCATGAAAAAAACGAGATTTCCCATACTTATACTGACCGCGTTACTCACGGCTGCGATGGGCAGCTGCGGCTCGGACGAAAGCGTCGAACTGGCTGAGCTGGAAGGCTGGCAGTCCTTTATCATTCTCCGCCCCGACGAAGCCGATCCGGGGGAAGTGACGGCGGCGGTCGATCTGAGGAAAGCCCTTGAAGCTCTCGGCTGCGAGATGCAGCTGGCGACCGACTGGGTGAAGCGGGGCGAAAGCCCTCCGACGGGCACGTCCGAGATTCTCATCGGCGGCACGAATCGTCCCGAATCGTCGGCTTATGAGCTGCTGGCGAACGATTTTGTTATCGCTTACGAGGGCGGGCGGGTCGTGATCAACGGCGGAAGCGACGAGGCGGTGCTTGGCGCGCTTGAATGGTTCAAGGAGAACTGCATCGATGCCGAAAAGGGCGGTCTGCTCGTGCCGGTGGAGCCGTATGTGTACCGAGCCGAATATACGCTGCTCGATACCGTGATCGGCGGCGTGCCGCTGAGAGAGTATGCGCTCAGCTATGACACGACAAATTCGCAGTTCGCGGAAGCGGCGGAGGAGGTTGGGAAGATTCTCCGCGACAGCACTGGCGTCGCTCCCGAGGTCAACCCAACAGAGGGCGGCGCGGCAATCGTGCTTGCCTTTGACGACGGGCTGGGACTGTTTGAGGCGGGAATTACGCTGGACGGGAACACGCTTACGCTGGCGGTTGACGGGGACGGAATCGGCTTTGACGCGGCAGCCGAACAGCTTGTCGCGTACCTGAACGAACAAAATGGCGGCGAAATTTCGCTTACGCAGGAAAGGATTATGGTAGATATGGCAAAAATAGAGAACGCAACGGAAATGGTGGACAGAGACACCTTCTACGAACAGGCGACGGACGACATCATCGAAAAGTACATGAACGAAGCCGACGCGCTCATCCGCGAAATCGTAAATTATCAGACTTCCGCTGAAGTCACGGGCAAAAAATACTACGTCAGCGCCGATGGTGACGATGCAAATGACGGTCTGACCCCCGAAACGGCGTGGAAGACGGTTGAAAAGGTCAATTCGTTCACCGGTTACAAATCCGGGGACGGCGTGTATTTCCGGCGGGGCGATTCCTGGCGGATTACCACGCCCCTTTCGGCAAAGAGCGGCGTGACCTATTCCGCGTTCGGCGATGGCGCGAAGCCCAAGCTCATCGCCTCGGTGGACGCTTCGGACGCCGATATGTGGGAAGCGACGGACTGCGAAAATGTATATAAACTGAAGCTGACCCTCGACGTCTACAAAAACAACGTCGGCACGATTGTGTTCGACGGCGGCGATGCGTGGGGCATTCAGGTGCAGCAGAAAAAGGACGGAACCCGTCTTGACAACGGAACGGTGTACAACGGCATCGAAAGCTACACGATTCCCACGGGGACGTTCGACGGGTACAGCGATCTTCAGGGCAACCTTGAATTCTACCACGACAGAGAAACGAGTCAGCTGTACCTGTACTGCGAAGGCGGCAATCCGGGCGATGTGTTCGGAAGCATCGAGGTGGTTGACAAGGGTCACGGCATCTCGCTGGCGAAGGACAGCTCAGTGGGCGTGGCGCACGATATCGTCATTGACAACATCGAAATTTTCGGCGCTGGCTCCCACGGCATCGGCGGAGGCGGCGTGAAGGACGTGACGGTGCAATACTGCGTGCTCACATGGATTGGCGGCTCGGTTCAGAGCTATGACGTATTCGGGCGGGATTACGGAACGCGCTACGGCAACGCGGTGGAATCCTACGGCTCCAGCGAAAACTTCACCATCCGGTACAACTATGCGTCGCAGATTTACGACTGCTGCTGGACGGTGCAGCAGCAGGAAGCGACCACGATGACGAACATTCAGATGTATAAAAACGTGTCCGAATTCTGCAATACGGGGCTTGAAGTCTGGCAGGGCGGCGGCACCATCACGAATATGCAGCTGCACGACAATTACACCCGCTTCAACGGCTACGGCTGGAGCCATCAGCGCCCCAACAAGGACGGCAACTTCTTCTACGGCGCGACAAACACCAACTGCACCTACATCGACAACGATGTGTACAATAACGTGGGAATGTTCGCGTCCAGATACGTGCTGTTCTGCGGCGCGACGGGCACCGAGCAGTACAACTTCCACGACAACTTGTACATCATGGAAGACGACAAACACGTGGGCGGCGTGACCGCGACCCCCGGCGCGGGATCAGGTGGAATCGTTCTGATACCTTATAAGAAGGTCAACCTTTCAAGCGCCACCGCCGGCGGCTTTGAGCTGGGAACGGAATTCTACTACACATCCCCCTCGCCCTGGGAAAATATGTACGACCTCTACGACAATACAAAGAGCGTGTATTCCGGCGAATAATTCAGATCGGCCACTTCGCGTCGCCGACGATCGCTTCGCAGCGCAGCGCTTCCGAGCGCTCGCCTGCGGCGCGGAGAACGCGAACAAGCGCGTCCACATCTTCGCGGCAATGGGAATATATGTTCTCTAAACCAACAAGACGCACCCGCACCGGAATCTGATAGGCGGAAATGACCGCAATACGCTGACAGAACGCCTTCCAAAGCGACGTACTTCCGCCCACGGGCAGGCTGACGCCGAACGCGCGCGAAAGCTGGCGGTAGAAGCCCGTCCGCGTCGTGCATTTGCGGAAATCCGCGATGTATACCTTAACCGTTTGTCTCTGTGCTGCTGTCATGTTCTGTACCTCCGAACCCTTGTTCTGGATAATAGTATAGCACAAGTGTTCGCAAATGTCAAGGGGTTTTGCGAAAAAAGATCGAAAAATGTTCGCCCTTTTCGGGGCGAACATTTTTCTTCCTTAATTAATATACCGTAAACACCGCGTCGAGGAATTTCTGCGCGATTCGCCGCATACCCTCGTCATTGGGATGGTTGAACAACCCGTGCGTCTCGGCAAGCTGATTGATGTCGCTCATTGTCACCCAGATATCGCCGTATTTGTCAGCCACCGCCTTTTTCTCCGCGTTCAACTTCGGGCGGATGTAGAAGCCCTCCGAGTGGATGTACAGCTTCGCGCCGAGAAGATTGCGCAGCTCCTCATACTTCTCGCCGAAGGTGACGGTTGGGTTGGGATTTTTGTCGTACTCACCCGGAACGTTCGCCCCGAAGAAGCTGATCACGATGTCCGGCTTCCAGTCGGCAGCCAGCTGATAGGTCTCGCGGATGTCCATCGTCTCGAAGCCCCGCTCAAAAACCGCTACCTGCGCGATGCCGTAAACCGCGTCCGGGTACTTCTCGCTGAATGCCCGGGCGAACACGTGTACGTAATCGTGATCCAGGTCCGACGCCGCCATGCCGCAGTCCCGATCCCAGCCGATGCTCGTCTTGATGCCGTGCTTGGTGATCGAGTTGCCGCAGAACAGCACTCTGGGCGAGCCTTCCTTCTCCGATAGATAGAGGCTGTACGGGTTCTGATTGGTTGCAGGAACGATGTTTTCCTGATATTTCATGTTAATTCTTCCCTTCAAATTTCATGCCGCTGACATACGCGCCCACCGGGTCGGCTTCCGTAGCCGCCGACTGCATATGCAGGTAGCAAAGACCGTTCGGCGCTTCGCCTTCGATCTTTTTTTCGTAATGCAGATAATCGCCGTTTGTCAGAATGACCGTGCCCCGGTCGAGATCGTAGTCCAGCACGAATTCGCTGAACAGCTCGCCGCGCTGCATATCGCCCCGCAGAACGACGCTGTAATTGGCGAAATATTCCGCCGTGGCGTCGCTGGGATTCATCCAATAGTCAAGCAGCGAGACCCGAAGCCCCTTGCCCGGAATGTGCGCGCGGACGGTGACAACTCCCTTGCGGTGCGCCGGGAAATTCCAGACCGCGCCGCCGATGCCGCTGACCAGACGTTCGTCGGCGCTTCGGGTGATGTGCAGCGCTTCGGTGCCGTTGTTCTCGGGGCTGGGCATGAGCAACGTGACGCTGGTGCGGTTGAAGGCGCAGTGCCCCACCCGGTCGAGGGGATGGCTGGGCGCGACCTTGAAGCCGCCCGCGATGCTCTTGACGTAATTCTGGGTGGACAGGTATTTGAAGCCCTCCAGCAGCGTTTCCTTCCGCTTCGATTCGTAGAGCCAGCCAAGATCGAAGAGGATGATGCGGCGGCTCGGCTCGTGCTGACCGAAAACCACCAGCAGCTTGTTCATGGGAAGCTCGATGCATTCGAACTGATGAACGCTCTTGTCGCCCTCGGTGGGACCGCCGTTGGCGCGGAAGTCGGGGGAATAGCGGATGGGATTCAGGAACATTTCGCGGAAGCCCTTCCACGTCCTGCCGTCATCCTCGCTGATGGCGCAGTGGTTGACGTCCCGGTTGGTGAAGTAATCCTCCCAGATGCCGTCGGCGGTGGGAAGCTCGGGCAGCATTTTCGTGTTGCACCAGAGGAAGACCACACGCCCGTCGGAAAGCGTCTCCAGCCGCGGCATGGTGCCCGACGAGTGGAAAACGCTCTGGGTGAATGGTTCCCAGGTCTCGCCGCCGTCGCGGGAAATGGTCTGATAATGGTAATTCATAGCGGTGCGGGTCATCATCAGCAGCGAGCCGTCGGACAGCTCGGTGATGGTGTTCTCCCGGTTGTTCTGCTGCCAGCGACCGCCCTGATCCGGCCATTTTACGGGGAAATAGGGGCACTCCTCCATATGCTGCACCTGCCAGCTTTCGCCGTCGTCAGACAGGAAAAGCACCGGGTAGAAGCAGCTCTGATGCACCTTGGGGCGGCGCTCCAGACCCACAAAGAGGATGCGGTTCCGGCTGCGCATGACCACGGGGGGCATATATTCGATGCAGGTGTCGTCGGACACCTTCACCACCCGGGGGTTTGTGTCGTCCGGGTCGATGCCGAAGCGCACCCATGTGCCCTGCTCAGGCGTGGGAACGGTGGAAAAGGGCTTCTGGAAAACGGCGACATACCGGTCGAGGAAGGGCACGTAGACGGACGCGCCCAGCGCACCGTTGTCGGGCATGATATGCTTCTTCCACGACAGACCGCCGTCGCAGGATTCGCGATAGCAGTAGACGCCGCCCCGGTCGAAGATGCTTTTTCGATGGTAATCGCCGTAGTGGCGGATTCGACCGTCGCGCATCACGGTCAGACCCAGCCAGGCGTTGGCGTCGATTTCGGAAACGACGGTAGGCTCCCAGATATCGGCGAGCTGGCGCTTATCGTCCTCGGTCATCCGCGCGAGAATTTGTGAGACGAAGTGATTCATTCCGAACCTCCTTAATAAAAAAGTTTCCTTTATTATACCTTCGCGCTGATCGTTTGTCAAGAGAAATGAAGAAAAAACGTTCCAACTTCGCACTTTGTCAAAATTAACAAAAAATGCAGGCGAATTTTTATGCGTAAAATGAACGCAAAATGAAGAATTTTTCGGAAATGCACACACCGTATTCACATTTATGGTTTATAATTGTCTTATCGGCATAGTCTTGACTGATGTCGAAGAATATTTTCCAATGGATGGTGATATTTTGTCAGAGCTTTTCGCGGATATCCGCACAAACCTCAAGATCGCTTTCAAGAGCGTGCGCTTCAATTATAAGCAGTACGCCAGCTTCTTTGCGGCGCTGTTTCTGATTCAGTGCTTCTTCGGAATGCTGACCATTTCGAGCGATATGAATACCCGCATCACCGAGGAAATCGTCTACGAAGAATACGATTACGACGTGGTGTTCCTCGACCTGAACTATTATCAAACCGTCTTTTTGCAGAACGACGAGCTTCAGGTTTTCGCCAGCGACCATATTTACGACATCGTGCGCATCGTTGACCGCTACCACGCCGCCGACGATACCACGACCTACGACGTTTATCTCGATCTGCTGGGCGATATGCAGCTCTCCTTCAAGCTCTTCAAAAACAAGTATATGCCCTATCTCCAGCAGAATCTGAAGTCCGGGCAGGTGCTGAAATACAACTATTCCGAGGTCTACAAGCTGGATTCCTACCGCATCAACGGCATGGTTAGCTATGTGGCCATCGCCGCCGTCATGACGCTGGTGTCGATTCTGCTGATCACCTCCCTCTACCGCATCCGTGTCAACCACTACAAGTTTACATACGGCATCTACATGAGCTTCGGCGCCGACTATAAGCAGCTCTGCAAAACCTCATTCTGGGAAATGATGGTTGTTTCGCTGGTGACGTTCATCCCGTCGCAGGCGTTTTCGGTGGGCATCATCTATCTGATTTACATGGTGGACGGCTTCGCCTTCACCTACAGTCCGTTGGTGCTGCTGAAGGTTTTCATTATCAATATTGTTATCGTTTCGGTGTCGGTCTGCTTCCCCATGTGGCGGGTTTCCCGCAATCTGGTCACGAAGCTGCTCACCTCCGAGGATAACTCCAACCTCGTTTCCTCGCCCAGACGCTCCTTCAATTTCTTCAACCTCACCTTCCCGAAGAAATACGAGGTGGTGTCCATGTGGCGCTTCCGCAAGTATCTGGCGACGATGATTGTCACCGCCGTGGGCTTTTCGTCCATCTTCGTGGCGGGCTTCTACGCCGCCGACGTGTACGAGTACACCCGCAGCTACACCCGTCCCCAGTACACCGTTACGCTGGCTACCAACAAAATTTACGATGAAACGCTGGTTCCCGATCTGGCGGTCATCGAGGGCATTGAGCTGGTGGAAGTCACCGCCACCGGAGAGGCGGCTTACAACCTGTCCCACGCCAAGATCGAGAAGGGCGCGGTGCTTCCCACCGCAAACCTGGTTGTGCCGGAGGACGACGACGACTTCCGCGTGACCAACGAAATCAACTACGTGATGGTTGACAACAAGGAGACCATCGACGCGCTGACCAGCGAACGTTTCGACTACAAGATCAAGGGCGATCCCTATGAGATTCTGACCGACGAGAGCGCGGTCATCGTTTCGAACTACATCGGCAACAAGAAGGCGTGCGACTACGAGGTGGGCGACATCATCAAGGTGGCGGCCTTCCAGAGCCAGAAGAAGCAGCTCGACCAGAATCTGCAGGGCAAGAACCGTCTGCGTGAGGAGCTGAAATTCTACAACTTTGAATACATCGAGCTGCACGTCTGCGCGGTTATCGACGGCATGAGCACGCTGGACGGTTCGCCGATGTACGTGGCGAAATCGGTATGGCGTGAGCTGATGCGAGACGACGACGCCGAAATCGACACGATCGACATCTACATCGCCGAGGACGCGACCATGGACGACGCCAAGATTATCTTTGACCGCATCCGCGATTACACTTCCCTGTACAACGGCAGGTTGGTGCTTACCGACAACCACGTGGTTTCGCAGGAGATCATCACCCGCTCGATGAAGTATTACGCGCTGATTATCGCCCTGTCCTTCCTTGTGCTGGCGATTTCGCCGCTGATCTGGTTCTTCTCCCAGACGCTGTTCGTGAAGAAGCGGGAGAAGGAGTTCTCGGTGCTGCTTTGGCTGGGCGCCATCAAGACCGAAATCAAGAAGATTTGTCAGGAGAACGGTTTGATTCTTGCTGTAACGGCGACGATTACCTGCTTGGGCTTATCCTGGGCGTTGATTGCCATTATTCAGTGGTGCGTGACCCAGATTCCGCCCGTTCTCTACGGCGGCACCGAATCCTTCTATGTGGGCATCCACATTCCGATTCCCGCGTTGATTGCCAGCGTGCTCATTTCCATGGGCTGCGGCTACTTCTCGTCCATGCTGCCCCTTGGCGACTTCCTCAAGCGGTTCTCCGCGACCGAAAATGCACGCGAATATACGGGTTCGGATGAGTGAAGCACAAATCCCTACGGGATTTGTGTTTGGATTTCATGAATTAACGAAAGGAACATAGATACAATGGGAACCATACTTAGCTGCGAAGCTGTCATCAAGCAATACCGCCAGTACGATTCGATCGTCACCGCCGTGAACCGCGCCAGTCTGCGTGTGGAGGACAAGGAATTTGTCGCCATCATCGGCGCGTCCGGTTCGGGTAAATCCACCCTGCTCCAGATTTGTGCCGGTTTGGATATGCCCAACTCCGGCGGCGTGTTCATCCGCGGACACAACCTGACCGAGATGCCGCCGGATGAGCTGAGCCGTTTCCGCGGACTTTACACCGGCTTCATCTTTCAGAAACACAACCTGATTCCCCAGTTCACCGCTCTGGAGAACATCCTCATTCCCACGGTCATGTGCAACAAGCCGGACTACAGCTACGAGGAAAATCTGAAAAAGCTCATCGACACGCTGCGCATCGGCGACCGTCTGCACCATCTGCCAAGCGAGCTGTCCGGTGGTCAGCAGCAGCGCGTTGCCATCGCCCGCGCGCTGATTAACCGCCCCTCCGTGGTTTTCGCCGACGAGCCGACGGGCAATCTGGACCGCGCCAACGCCGACGAGGTGCTTTCCCTGCTGCTCAAGACCAAGGAGCTGCTGGGCGTGACGATTATCATGGTCACTCACGACCTGTCCATCGCCTCCCACGCCGACCGGGTCTATCACATGGAAAACGGCATTCTCGAGCCGCTGGTTTCCTACAAGAAGGGCGACCCGATTGTTTGGAATTGGTAAACATAAAAAATCCACGCCTGTGCGTGGATTTTTTTATGTCATTTCCCACCGATCCTCGAATTCCTCCCGCGCCAGCTCCACGCCGCCGCCGACAAGCGTCGCCGCCATCGAAACAACCGCGTGCTTCCCTTCCTCGCGAACGACGCAGGTAAGCTCCGCTTGCCAGCTGCGCCAGCGGCGGCGGGCTTCCCGCTCGCCCATGTCGGTGCGCGCCTGACGGGCGGCGGGCAGAATGTGCGTCTCGCAGGCTCCCAGAAAGGCGTCCGCCGCACGCCCATAGCATCCGTCCGCGTCCGGCGAAATCCCCTCGGGAACGCAAAGCCGGACGTTCACCAGCGGAATGCCGCCCTCCTGAAGCCTCCGGCAGATTCGTTTATACTCCAAAGCAACCCCTCCTTTCGTAAAATATATGCGCACGTTCCTGCGATATTTCGGCAGATCAGGCATTGCAATTGTAAACTTTTTGTGTTATAATATTAAATGTACGAAAAAAATGTGTGAAAAATGAGGAGGGAACCTATGGTTATTCGTGAATTTCTGCGTAAATACGGTTGGGCTTACCTGCCGGGATTTCTTTTTCTGGCGCTCAACTCGTTTGCGCAGACCAAAGCCCCCGCCGCTCTCGGCGACGCCATCGACCTTTTGTCGGTGGAAAATCCAGACCGGAACGCATTGCTGCGTCAGGCCGGCATCATCGCCATCATCGGCGTTATCGTCTTCGCCGCGCGCTTCATTTGGCGCCTGTTCATCATCGGAAACGCCCGCCGCATGGAGGTTTTCCTGCGGGAAAAGCTCTACGTCAAGCTCCAGACCCTGCCCCTGTCCTTCTTCCAGAAGCAGACCTCCGGCGACCTGATGGCTTACGCCATCAACGACGTGGGCGCGGTGCGGATGACCTTCGGTCCCGTGCTGGCGCAGGGCTTCAACAGCATCGCCATCGCTCTGCTGTCCATCCTCGGCATGATCGAGGAGGTGGACGTGCGCATGACGCTGCTGGCGCTGGCGCCCGTTCCGCTGGCCGTCGTCGCCACGGTGATGCTGGGTCAGCAGGTACAGAAGCGGTTCGGACGGGTGCAGAAGCTCTTTTCCGGGCTGTCCGGCTTCGTCAACGAGTCCATTTCCGGCGTCAAGGTCATCAAGGCCTTTGCCCGGGAGAACGTCCGCGAATCGCAGTTTGACGCCCTTTCCGCCGAAATGCGGGACGCAAACGTGAAGCTAGCCGAGGCTTCCTCCCTGATCAATCCCGCTGTTACCGCTTCCTTCGGACTGTCCTACGCCATTGCCCTGATCGTGGGCGGAAACGCGGTGCTGTCCGGTTCCATGGGCGCGGGAACGCTGGTCACTTTCCTGGGCTATCTGCTGCTGGTGCAGCAGCCGGTGGTACAGCTTGGCAACATTATCAACCGCATCCAGCGCGGCATTGCCTCTTACAAGCGGCTGAACGCCATCTTCACCGAGCCGGGCATCCCCGAATCCGAAAGCGAATTCAAACCCCGCGTGGCCGAGGAATTCACCCCCGACCTGCGCGCCGACAGCCTTACCTACCGCTACGACGGCGCGCCGTCTGAAGCGCTCAACGGCATCTCCTTCAAAGTGAAGGCTGGCGGGACGCTGGGCATTTCCGGCTCCACCGGCTGCGGCAAATCCACGCTGCTGTCGCTGATTGCCAAGCTGCGTACCCTGCCGAAAGGGATGCTGACCGTCGGCGGATACGACATCAACGACATCCCCGCTTACACGCTGCGCACGCAGATCGGCTATGTGCCCCAGGACGGCTTCCTGTTCTCCACCAGCATCGCCGGGAATATCGCCTTCGGGCAGGAAATCGACATGGAACGGGTTCGCGAATGCGCACGGCTGGCCTGCATCGACAAGGAAATCGAAGCCTTCCCCGAGGGCTACGAAACCGAGGTCGGCGAGCGCGGCACCCACCTGTCCGGCGGACAGAAGCAGCGCGTTTCGCTGGCGCGGGCGCTCTACCGCCAGCCCAAGCTGCTCCTGCTGGACGACACCCTTTCGGCGGTGGACAACATCACCGAGAAGCGGCTCATCGAGAATCTGGGGCTGGGCGAAACCCGCACCGGACTGCTCCGCGACACGACGATTATTGTCGTCAGCCACCGTCTGTCGGCGTTGGAGCACTGTGACGAGATTTTACATATGGAGGACGGGCGCATCGCAGAACGCGGCAGACACGCCGAGCTGCTGACGCTGGGCGGCGCCTATGCGTCCACATGGCATAAACAGAGCGAGGAGGGAGATCATGAATAATTCGCCGAGAAAAGAAGACGTCCGCGCGGAGTTCAAACAGCTGAACAAACGCTCCAATCTGCTGCGTCTGGCGGGCATGATGAAGCCTTACTGGCGGCAGATGCTTTTCTGCGCCCTGCTGGTTCTGCTGATCAACGCCGCCGAGCTGCTGAAGCCCCTCGCCGCCGCCATCATCATCGATGATTTCATCACCGCCGGCAAGGCTCAGAGCGGGCTTTATTCCATCACCGGGCTGGGAATCGCCTACTTCGCGCTGGTGCTGTTCGGCGCGCTTTTCTCCGTGACCCAGGCGCGGATGATTACGAAAATTTCCCAAAGCATTCTGAACACCATGCGTTCCACTGTCTTCCGCCGCATCCAGTCACTCCCGGTGAAGGTGCTGGACCGCTACGGCACCGGACGCCTGATTACCCGCTCCACCAACGACATCGAGACGATCAACGAATTCTACTCGGACGTGTTCCTGAATCTGTTCCGGGACATCTTCCTGCTGATCGGCATCGTGGCGGTTATGCTGGCGCTGGACATAAAGCTGGCGCTCCTTTCCTTCATCGCCATCCCGCTCATCTTCCTGATCACCTTCTCCATCAAGCGGATTATCAAGGAAAACTTCAAGTTCATCAAGCTCGTTACCGGCAAAATCAACGGCTTTTTCAGCGAGAACATCCAGGGTATGCGCATCATTCAGGCGTTCAACGGTCAGGCGGCGAAGCTGAAGGAATTCCGCGAGCTGAACGCCCAGTATTTCAAGGGCACCATGACGCAGGTCTTCCTGAACACCATCCTCCGTCCTTCCATGGAGCTGATTAACACGCTGATCATCGCGCTTCTGGTGGCGTACAGCTACAACCGCATCGCGGGCGGCGTGCTGGAGGTGGGCATTCTCTACGCCTTCACCAACTATGTCAAGCAGTTCTTCAACCCCATCAACGACCTCGCCGAGAAATATACGACGGTGCAGTCCGCTTTTGTCTCCACCGACCGCATCTATGAGCTGATCGACGAGCCGGAGACGGAGGAACGGGACGTTGGCTTTGTCGGGGACATCGCGGGCGAAATCGAGTTCCGCGACGTCTGGTTCGCCTACAACGACGAAAACTGGGTGCTGAAGGGCGTCTCCTTCAAGATTCCCAAGGGCGCGAAGGCGGCCTTCGTGGGCGCAACGGGCGCGGGCAAATCCACGATTATCAACCTGATCACCCGCAATTACGACATCCAGCGGGGCGAAATCCTTGTGGACGGCGTGAACGTTCGGGACTGGAACCTTCCCGCCCTGCGCGGCGGCGTCGCCGTGGTCTTGCAGGACGTATTCCTGTTCACCGGCACCATCCGCGAAAACATCGACATGGGCGCGGGGCTTTCGGATGAAGCCATCGCCGACGCGCTGGCGCGCGCCGATTGCACCGATTTTCTGGCGCAGACCGGCGGAACCGCTTCCCCCGTCACCGAACAGGGTCTGAACTATTCCACCGGCGAGCGACAGCTCCTCTCCTTCGCTCGGGCGATTGCCTGCAAGCCGGGTGTACTGATTCTGGACGAGGCCACGGCGCACATCGACACCGACACCGAGCGGCGGGTTCAGCGCGCCATCGAGGAGGCGTCCAAGGGGCGCACGTCGATTTACATCGCCCACCGGCTGTCCACCATCCGGCAGAGCGACGTGATCTACTACCTCAAGGGCGGCGTGATTACCGAGCAGGGCACGCACGACGAACTGGTCGCGCTGGGCGGCGATTACGCAAAACTGGCGGCTACAGTATAAACAACGGGGCTGATGCACTTCGGTACATCAGCCCCGTACTTCTTTCAAAGGTTTTGTTTTTTTCAAAAAAAGTTGGTACGTGTAACAAAAAGCCCCTTTTTGACACATGAAAGCGAATTTTACGAACTTAGGACTTTACAAAATTGTCCGTTTGTGATATAATGAAAGTGTACTCAGCGGACTTCATTTGTGCGCGACGCACAAATATTTTGGCTGCAATATATCGCAAAATACATGAACGTATGTTACTGAACAGTTACTACCAACCCAAGCGGAGGAACCAATGACCATAAAAGAAGCATTTCTGGAGCAACTCGAACTGCATCGCGGAAAATACATTTCCGGGCAGAAATTCGCCGAGGAGCATCATATTACCCGCGCCGCAGTATGGAAGATTGTGCGCGAGCTGGAGGCAGATGGTTATTCCATCAAGGCGCAGCGCAACGCCGGCTACTGCATCGACGACGACTGTGAGATTCTGTCGGCGAGCGGCATCGTCAAATATCTGAGCGACCCAACCATCGAAGTTTATTTCCGGGAGTGCAGCGAATCCACCAACCTGCTGGCAAGGCAGTCAGCCGTCGCCGGTGTGGGCGACCGAATCTATGTCAGCGCGCAGCAGACCGCAGGACGCGGTCGTCTGGGACGCAGCTTCTATTCTCCGGCGGGCTGCGGAATCTATATGTCGCTGCTGCTCCATCCCAATATGCTGGCCGTCGATGCCCAGAGAATCACCACCGCCGCCGCCGTTGCCGTCTGCCGCGCCGTGGATTCCCTGCTGCACGAGGTCGGCCGCAGCGAGCGCTGCCAGATCAAATGGGTGAACGACATCTATCTGAACGGGAAAAAAATCTGCGGCATTCTCACCGAGGCCGAACTTCATATGGAAACCGGCAAGATGAATTACGCGGTGCTGGGCATCGGCATCAACGTCCGCCGCCCGAAGAACGGCTTCCCCGCCGAAATCGCCGACCGCGCAGGCGCTATTTTCGACGCGGACAGCGACACCGTGGACGTGTTCAATCGTCTGGCGGGCAGCATCGTGAACGAATTCTTCCGCATCTACCGCAAGGACGCGCCCCAGGTGCTCAACCCCGTTTATTTTCTGCGGGAATATAAGGATCGCTCCCTCGTCATCGGACGGGAGGTCGAAGTCATCCAGAACGACGAAACCCGTCCCGCCCGCGCCATCGCCATCGACGACGACTGCCGTTTGGTCGTCCGCTACAACGACGGCGTCTGCGCCGCCCTTTCCTCCGGCGAGGTTTCGATTAAAGTGTAAATGAGTTGGCACGAAAAAAGCCGCCTTCGGGCGGCTTTTTTACGTCTGCGGATTATTTCGAACCTTTGTAGAATCCCTTGTGCAGGCTGTTGACCTTGCGGACGATGTTTTGCAGATAGGCGTTGACCTCGTTGCCGCCGCAGTCCAGATCGGTGAAGACCGTCAGCACGTAGGGTTTGTCGCTGTAGAGCACGATGGCGGCGTCGTGGTAGGAATCGGTATCCCAGCCGTATTTATGCAGGGTTTTGGTGGGCGAAACGCCGTAAGGGATGATCACCGTGTGATTGCCCTTTTTCATGGATTCCGCCATGATCGCGCCGTATTTTTCGTCCTCCTCGGTGAATTCGTAGATCGCCTTGAACAGCTTGCCCGCGTCCCGTGCGGTCATGTTGTTGGCGTTGCGCAGCACCGAATTCGCGCCAACCCGCCGCGCCAGACTGTACATATAGTTGAAGCCGAAGCGCTGGCGGAGCTGGTTATAGGCGATGTTGTCGCTGTATTCCAGCGCGTATTTCACGAAGTCCAGGTAGGAAAATTCCACCCCGTCTTCCATTTCCTTGATTTTGCCCGAGCCTTCCTTCATCATTTTCTTGCTGTCGTAAATCACCGTCTCGGACAGGTCGAATGCCGGGTCGGAATACTCGATTTTAATCGTGTCGGGGGTGCCGTCGCCGTCGGTGTCGATTTCTTCCGGTTCCTTTTCCTCGGCTTCCAGCGAGGCGAGGTATTTTTCCTCGTCCTCGGAAATGACTTCCAGCATGGACAGCACGTAGGGCGCTTTAATAACGCTGGCAGAATTATACACCTTGTCCGCTTCATAGGAGAAGCTGTAGCCGGTTGTCAAATCCTCGTAGTAAACGCTGATGTTGGGATAGAAAATCTCCCCCGCCTCCAGCAGCGCCCGGGTAGCGCTTCCCTCCTCATACTGGGGAAGCTCGTCCGGGTTGGTGTCGGCGGAAGTTTCCGCGTCCCGCGCTTCCTCAAAGGCGGTGCGGGCTTCCTCCTCGATGTCGGCGACGTAAACCCACTCGTATTCGATTTCCTCGGCGGTGGTCTCAATCGGCTCGCCGTCCTCGTCCAGCGGCGGATCCTTCACCCGGCGAACCACCGGGCAGGCCGTCTCTATGTAAGTCACCAGCTCGTCGATCAGCCGCGCCTGTTCCCGCACATCGATGGTGTAAACCGTCTCGTAGCGGGCGATGTCGGCTTCCAGCGACGCAATCTCGCTGTCACGGGCGGCGATAGCGGCCTTCAGGGACGCGATCTCGTCGGCAAAGGTCTGACCCGCGTCGGACATCTTCGCCTCCAGATCGGCCATCTGGCTTTTCAGAGACGCCACCTCCGCTTCCAGAGACGCTTTTGCCGCCTTCAGCTCGTCGATGGTCAGAGCGCTGCCGCTGCTCAGCTCCTGAAGCTGTTCGTTCAGCTGGTCACGCTCATCGTCCAGGCTGTCCAGCGCGTCCAGCGTGTCCTCGTGGGCGTTGCGGCTGTTGACGATCAGCACCGCCGCCGCGATAACCGCGACCAGCAGAATGCCGCACAGCACGTATACGATGGTTGTGGTTTTTTTGTTCATGCGTTTTTGCCTCGTTTATACTTTTTTACCGCCGATCCAGACGGCTTCCACTCGTGGCGTCAGCCGATTCACCCCGCCGTCGAACAGCGCCAGATCGGCGTCCTTTCCCACCTCGATGGAACCGATTCGATCAGCCACGCCCAGCAGCTCCGCCGGAACGATCGTCACCGCCCGAAGCGCTTCCATGGCGTCCAGCCCCCGATCCCGCGCCATAGCGGCGCACAGCGGCAGGTATTCCAGCGGCGTCACCGGGTGATCGGTGGTCAGCGCCAGCTTCACGCCCGCTTTTGCCAGAATGCCGGGGTTGTCCACCGTCTGCTCCCGAAGCTCAGGCTTGGAACGATCGCAGAGATTGGGTCCGACGATGGCAGCCGCGCCCAGCTCTGCCAGACGATCGGCGATGAGATGCCCTTCGGTGCAGTGTACCAGCACATAACGCAGATTGAACTCGTTTGCGATGCGGATGGCGGTGAAGATGTCGTCGGCGCGATGGGCGTGGAAATGGGCGGCAATCTCGCCGCGCAGGAGCGGAAGCAACGCCTCGTTCTTCATGTCGTATTCCGGCTCGTCGATTTCATCGTCCGCGGCGGCTTCGGCCAGATCGTCGGCGTAGCGCTTCGCCTTGGCGAGGGTTTCGCGAATCAGCGCCGCCGTGGCCATGCGGGTCACGGGGCTGGCGTTTTTGCCGTGGTAGGTGGATTTGGGATTCTCGCCCAGCGCGAACTTAATGGCTGCCGGCTCTTTGACGATCATGTCGTCCACCCGGATGCCCGACGTTTTGAGCACGCAGATCTGCCCGCCGATGGGATTGGCGCTTCCCGGCGCGATGGCGGCGGCGGTAATTCCGGCGGCGCGGGCGTCGGCGAAGCAGCGGTCGAAGGGGTTGATGGCGTCCAGCGCCCGCAGATGGGGCATGACCGGCTCGCTGTCCTCGTTGCAGTCGTCGCCCTCAAAGCCCAGCGAGTCCTCGCAGATGCCAAGATGGGTGTGGGCGTCGATCAGCCCGGGGGTGAGAATTCCGCCCCGTCCGTCCAAAACTTCCCCGTCGGCGTAATCGGCGGGCGGCTCGCCCTCACCGAAGGCGCGGATGGTTTCGTCGAAAGCGATCCAGCCCCGCTCGATGACGGCGGGGTGAGATGCGGTATATAGTTTGACGTTTTTGATCAGCATTTTGTTCCCTGTTTTTATGTGGTAATTTATAGATTGATTCATAAAAAATTGCCGCCTCTGGCGGCAATTTTTTTAATCACGGTCGCGCCGCTTCGAGCCGTAGCCGCGGTTGCTGCGCTTGTTTGAGGCAGCTTGGCGCAGGTCGGAGATGCGGTCGTCGCTGGCCGCCTTGAACCGGCTCATCATGTCCTCAAAGCTGTCCGACGTCTGGGCGGACGTGTTCTGGCGGGCGGGCGAAACGTACTCGGCGGGAGGCATTCTCAGCCGCTCCTCCTCGGTGGGCGCCGCCTGCTTGAGCGACAGGCTGATGCGTCCGTTTTCATCGATTTTGATGACCTTCAGGCGCACCTCCTGACCTTCGGTCAGGAAATCGTGGATATCCTTCACAAATCCGGAAGATATTTCTGAGATATGTATCATACCGCTTTTGCCCTCGTCCAGCGCGACAAACGCGCCGAAGGCTGTGATTTTTGTGACTTTGCCGCCGCAGAGCATACCGACTTCAAATGGCATTGAGAGTATGTCCTCCGTTGTAAAAATGTGACAATTTTATTCTGTGATCAGATCGTTGTAAAAAATGATTTCGTCGGGAAGGCAGTAGCCTAGCTTCTCCTTCGCCAGCGCGATGATATATTCCTCGTCAAAGGGGGTGTCAAGACGGTTCTGGAGGGCTTCGATGCTCTCTTTTGTTTCGTCGATGCGGGATTGGAGCTGGTCGCGCTCCTCTTTGAGGTCGTTCAGCTGAATCTGGACGCTGACGAGGGTGATGATCATGAAAACGAATGCCAGAAAGACCGCCAGCTTGACGGGAATTGACAGGTGAATCGATTTCATTGTTATTTTCCTTTTTTATGTACGTGTTGCAGCAAGCCTCTTCGACCTGCTGATGCAGCCCGCTGCCGAATCCGCCAAGCCGCGTTTCGATGAAAGCGGTGCGTCGGAGGGCGCGTCGATGCTGCGCATTTTTGCGAAGCCTGTGCAGGATGCGTCCGGCTGTGAGCCGCCAGAGATGGCGCGCCGCACGTCCAATGACCATCGCCGCAGGACGCAGCAGACGGCTGTACAGCAGCGCACAGAGCTGCCGCACCAGAAAGACCACCAGCTCGGACAGCAGCGTCGTCAGCCGCCCGACGGTGAGAAGATACGCCGCGAACCCGGCCGCCGCTCCCAGAAGCAGGATGCCCCGGGCACGTCCGTCGTTGGCGTGAAAAATGAAGACTGCCATAGTGACCGCCGCCGCGAGAAAGAACAAAATGTCTTCGATGAACGCGACAATGGTGATGGCGGTGGATGAAATTTTGCCGTCGGGCTCCTTTGTGACGTCGCCGGTGACGGCGGCGCTGTCGTGAAACCCGGGAAGGCGGGATAAAATGCGGTAATATTTGGGATGTCCGGGATTGCTCGGCAGCGACAAGAAGACCCGCGACATTCGCAGGACATCGAAAAACACTGCCAGAAACACGCCCACCAGCATCGAGTAAAGCAGCACCCGCGCCAGCCCCCACATATCGATGGCAAGACCGTCGATTCCGGTCATACGCTGCCACGGCGTCCAAAGAGACCGCGCCCCTTTTTCTGCGGGGCGTCCGGCTCGAAAAAGAAAACGCCGCCAATGGTTCCCTCGATTTCCAGCTCGCCGGTGTCGGTCGAGAGCCGCGTGATACGCAGTCCCGAACCGTCTACCGAAATCGAACCGAAATTGCTTTTGAGTATGATCGACACATCGTCGAAGCTGAGTACGTCCTCCACGCCGTTGATGCGCAGATAAGCACGGTCGCGCAGGAGGATGTCCTGCTTTTTCTGGTCGACCGTGAGAGTCTGTCCGTTCATATGATCCGCTCCTCTGCCAGATTATTGCTACTATCGTAATTATATGGCAGAGGAAGGACATATATTCCAATCGGAAAGCAGGCTCTTACGAAACAACCTCATACATACCGGCAGCGTCAGCCTTCCCCGCGTGCTCACGCACGTCCAGCACCTTGATTTTCGTGGTGCGCTGACCGAAGGTGATCTCGATCAGATCGCCCTCCTTCACATCGTAGGACGCCTTGGCGGGGCGGCCGTTGACCGCCACGTGGGACGTATCGCAGGCTTCGTTGGCCACGGTGCGGCGTTTGATGAGGCGCGAGACCTTGAGGAATTTGTCGAGCCGCATTACTTGTTCAGGTTAGCCTTGAGGGTCTTGCCTGCTGCGAAGGCCAGGTGCTTGGAAGCGGGGATGGTGATGGCTTCGCGGGTAGCGGGATTGATGCCCTGACGCTCTGCTCTGTCCTTCACTTCGAAGGTACCGAAGCCGACCAGCTGGACCTTTTCGCCCTCGCAGAGTGCGTTCTCGATGGTGGTGAATACAGCGTTGACAGCGGCCTCCGCGTCCTTCTTCTTCAGGCCGGTCTCCTTAACGACGGCGTCGATGATCTGAGTCTTGTTCATTGTTTTTGTCCTTTCGTGTTTTGTTCTACCGTGATTTTTTTATCGGCACTTAACAGTATACCATTTTTTTGCGCATTTATCAAGTAGTATTCCAAAGTTTTTTTAAAAAAAAGCAGGTTTTTTGCGGGTTTTTCCGCGAAATGAGATGGGGTGGGAATTGGTAATGGAATAATGTGGGCGGTATTCCGTTATTTTCGCATCGGGCTTTTATTCTTCCACCGCCGCGATAAACCGGTCGCAGGCGTCGCCGAGCGCCTGCTCGCCGTCTACGCCGAGGGTCTTCGCCAGCACAGCCGCCTGCAAAAGCAGCTCGCCTACCTTCTCGTGAACGCCCACGTCGCCGGATTTCGCCGCCGACAGCTCCGCCGCCAGCGATGCCAGTGCGGACGTGTCAATGGCGCGCCCCTGCTTGGCCGCCTTGCCGCCGATTTTGTCCGCGCGAATCAGCGAAGGCAGCGAATGGGATACCGCGTCCAGCACCTCTTTGTCGGATTTCTGATGCTTTTCCACCTGCTTGATGGCGTCCCAGTTTTTGAGAACCTCCTCGGAGGTGTCCGCCACCACGTCGGCGAAAATGTGCGGGTGGCGGAGAATCAGCTTCTTGCAGATGCCGTCCGCCACGTCGTCCAGATTGAAAGCGTCCGCTTCCTCGGCGATGCGGGCGTGGAAAACCACCTGCAAAAGCAGGTCGCCCAGCTCCTCGCACATCACCTCGTCGCTGTTCTTGTCGATGCCCTCGATGACCTCGTAGGTTTCCTCGATCAGGTTGCGGCGGATGGATTTGTGGGTCTGCTCCCGATCCCAGGGACAGCCGCCTTCGCCGCGCAGAATCTCCATGATTTCCCGCAGGTCGGCGACGGTGTAGTTGGATTTGGATTTAAGATTTTCGACTCTCTGTTTGTTCATATTTACACTTCTTTCTCAAAATTAACATCAGTCTTTGCCCGCCCGGAATCAGCCCCACTTCCTCCTCGCCGGGACGATAGCCGATCAGCATCAGCAGACCGTAGACGAGCACCGCACCCACGATTGCGGGGATGGTCATGGACGTAAAGCCGTAGATGAGCGCCGCCGCCGTCGCCGACAGCAGGGACGCGGTCAGCGGAAGCAAAAGCCCTCCGCAGGCGAAGATATCGCCAAGCTCGGTCTTTGCCGCAATCCCCCAGGCGGAGATTACGAGAATCACGAGGTAGCACAAAAAGGTCGAAACCGGCGTGCCGTATTTGCCCAGCATCGGAATGAGCAGCCAGCTCGTCGCCAGCTTAACTCCGCCGCCCGCCAGCATCGCCCAGAGGGGAAGCCGTTCCCTGCCGCAGGTTTGAAGCACCGTGTTGGTGATTGCCAGAATGCAGATTAAATAGGAGGACGGCGCCAGTACGGACAGCATCATCGCGCCCCGTTCCGCCACATCGTCGGCGAAGAAAAGGGAGAGAATCGGTTTGGACAAAACGCTCATTCCCGCCGCGCAGGGCATGGCGATCAGCGAAGTCACGCGGACTGCCGCTCGGCAGAGCTTGCGTGCGCCGTCGATGTCACGTTTTTCCAGAAGCGCAGACAGCATGGGAACCAGCGCGTAGGCGATGGGATAGACCAGCACCGGCGGAAGATTGAACATCGGCACCGCCAGCGACGAATAATTGCCGTAAATCGCCACCGTTTCGGCCTGCGAAAGTCCGATGTCGTGGAGCCGCCGGGTCATGATCAGCGTGTCGAGCAGGTTGGCAAGGCTCATGACCGAGCTGGCCAGCGTGATTGGAACGGCGGTTTTGACCAGACTTTTGGCGATGACGGAGGTTGGTTCGGGGATGTCGTCCGTGGGGAGCGCCGGTTTCACGCACAGCTTTGCTATGTACAAAACGAGCATTCCCGCCGCGATGCCCACGGTCAGACCGAAGGCCGCGTGCGCCGCCGCAACCTCTGCCGATTCGCCCATCTGCACCGCCCGGTACGCCAGCGCCACGCCCAGCGCAACCTTACCCACCGCTTCCGCCAGCTGGGAAATCGCGTGGGGACGCATATCGCCGAAGCCCTGAAAACAGCCCCGCAGCGCCGCCGACTGGCAAATGAAAAAGAGCGTCGGCGCGATGGCGATAATCGCCAATCTGGATTTTTCGACCTTCATCAGCGACGCGAAGAATCCCGCGCCGAGAATCATTCCCGCCGAACCGACCAGTCCCAGCACAAGGAAAATCGACAGCCCGACCCGGAAGATTTTCTTCACCGCCGCGCCCTTATTTGACGCGGCGGCGCGGGAAATGCTCATGGACATGACCACCGGCAGCCCGGCGGTGGAGAGCATATAGAAATAGGTGAACAGCGTGTAGGCGCTGTTGAAATAGCCCATCCCCTCCTCGCCGATAAGGGCGGTCAGGGGGATTTTGAAGAGCAGCCCGCAGGCTTTGACAACCAGATTGGAAACCGTCAGAAGCAGAACGCCCCGGGCGAGTTTATGATTTTCGCTCAAACTTATCACCGTGGTTTATGGCACACGGCTTCGGCTTTTAATCGAAATAGTGCGCCAGAATGGGCTTCGCTTCGGCGCGAAGTCTTTCCACATCCAGAGTTTTGTACTCGCCGTTTTCGTACAGGATTTTGCCGTCGCACATGGTCATGGTCACGTCGCCGTAAGCCGCGCTGTAGGCCAGCGTGCTGTACGGTTCCGCCATCGGAATGTTGTTGATGGCGTCCAGATCCCACAGAACCAGGTCGGCGCGCTTCCCTTCCTCGATGACACCGCAGTCGTGGCGTCCCTGGGCAATCGCGCCGCCGGACATCGCCATGTCGCAGATTGTCCCCGTGGGGATGATGTCGGCGCGGCGGGTGACGCCCTTGTGAATCAGCGCCGCCGTCTGAAGCTCCCGCAGCATGGATTGCGCGTTGTTGGACGCCGCGCCGTCGGTGCCAAGACCCACGCGCACGCCCTTTTTCAGCATCAGCGGCAGGTTCGCCACGCCGCTGGCCAGCTTCAGGTTGCTCACCGGATTGTGGGCGACCGTCACGCGATTTTCCGCCAGCAGCTCCATGTCGCCCTCGGAAAGCCAGACGCAGTGGGCGGCGGTGGCGGTTCCGGTGGCGGACGGGACGAGAATGCCCGTGTCCAGCAGGAACTCGACAGGCGTCATGCCGTGATTGCGCGCCTTGCATTCCTCGTGCTCGTCCAGGGTTTCGGAGACGTGAACCTGCATATTCAGGTCGTGGGCGTGGGTATAATCTGCCACTTCCCGGCAATAGCGGGCTTTATTGGTATACTCGGCGTGTACCGACATATCGATCTTCATCCGACCGTCCCCGGCGTTGTGATAGGTTTTCGCCAGCTCCACCGCCTCGTCGAAGCGGGAATCGCCCTTCACCGTGGAATCTTCGCTGAACGACAGCAGACAGCGGGAAATGTTGACCTTCATGCCGGTGTCCAGAACCGCCTTCACCGTCTCGTCGCAGAAGAAATACATATCCGAGAAGGACACGGTGCCGCCCCGGATCATCTCCGCGATGGCCAGCGTGGAACCGATCCGTACCCGCTCGGGGTTCAGACGATCTTCCGCCGGGTAGATTTTTTCGTTCAGCCAGCGCTGGAGCGGCAGGTCGCCGCCCAGTCCCCGGAACAGGGTCATGGCGGAGTGGCAGTGAATGTTGTAGAACGCGGGGGTCAGCAGCTTGCCCGCGCAGTCGATGACGCGGTCGAAGCGTCCCTCGGGAATGGATTCGCCGACATACGTGATTTTCGTGCCGTCCACGGCGGCGCAGCCGTTCGCCAGCCAGCGGGAGCCGTCGATCATCACGGCGGCGTTTTTGAATAATATTGTCATTTTAATTTCTCCTTATTTTTTGTCACCGTTGATGTACCGATCGACCAGCCCCTCCACGACGCCGATGAAATCCTCCTCGGCGCCCCAGGAAAAGCTGAGAAACGTGCCGTTTCCGCCGCCGCCCGAAATGGCGGTGACGGTGGTGTTCATGTCGCTGTCCCCCGCTACCAGCACGCTCAGGGCGGCACGGCTGGAGTTGCGCATATAATATCGGTCGTACATCGTGAAATAGATGCTCACCCCGCCCATCCGATGGACGGAGGTGTCCACCATCTCCACGCTCAGACCGCTCTCCTGAATGCCCCGGCTCAGGTATTCGGCCAGATCGGCGGCGCGGGCGCGGAGCTGTCGTTCAAATTTTGCCATATGCTTCCTTCCTGCGGGGTAAATAACCCGCTGTGGGACGGCTGCCCACCTCATTGTATTCGCCGCCGGCGTTGATTATTCGCCCTCGTCCGGTTCCACGCTTCCCCAGCAGAGCAGCACCTGGGAAAAGTCGCCCTTCGCCAGCCGCTCGGGGCTGATGAAAAGCTGGAGCAGCGCTTCATTGCCATGTAACTGCTCGGGCTTCATGCTGTCGGGGGTCTCGGCGTCAATCTGAATCAGCATGGCGCCGTAATCCTCGGAAAGATACGCCCGGGGATCGCTGTCGATGAAGACCGGATAGCCGCCCACCCGGCTGCCTTCCCGGTAGAACTGCTCGTAGAGCATCTGGGATTTTTCCGGCGTCATGGAACCGGTCAGCGTGCCGTAGGGAATGGTAACTAACTGGTCGTAACGGTAATCGCCGGGAGTTATGGCCATGCTTTCCAGCTTGGCAAAGTGCATACGCAGCGCGCGTCCTTCGGGGACGGCGGGTTCGGCGGGCAGATCGGGGTTGGGATGGTAGACCAGCCGGAAGTAAACCTGCTCGGAACCGCTCCAACTGAGGGGGAGCTTATCCCGCTTCAGACCATAGAGCGCCAGAATGCCCTTTTCCGGGAATCCGGGCAGGGACAGCTCGGCGAAATTAAGCTGGAAAATGTAAGAAAGCGGCAGTCCGGCGGTTCCGGCGACGCGGGTTTCGGGGGTGTCCGGCACCACCGGGCGTACAAAGCCCGCGGGGGTATAGGGAATGCCGCCCATCTTGGAGATGGTCAGGTCGTCGGCGGAAGGCAGCAGACGCATTCCGGCGGAAGGTGCGGTCATGCCGGTCAGCATGGAGAGCGTCTTTTCCATGGCGCGGAGGGTTTCCTCGGGGGTGACGGGATTGTCCGGGCGGTGGAAACAGCCTCCCACGGCGCGGGGCTTCACGCCGTCGCCGGAGGGGTTCATTTCCTCTACATCCTCCATGGCGCGGCTGCCCGAGACGGCTTCCTGAAACACATCCAGCATATCCGGGTCGCCGGTGGTCATCGTAAAGCGATACGCCTCGTCACGGATGAGAATTTCCGCGAAAGCGCGGTACTGCTTCGCACCCTCGTCGCCCCGGTCGCGCCAGAACTCGCAGTAAGCGCTGCCGCCGATGTCGTAGGACAGCAGCTCTTCCTTTGGAACAGCCTCGCTCAGGGAGGTTTCGGCGGGGATTTCCTCGCCCTCGTCGAAATACTCGATGGTGCATTCGATGACGGTGTTTCCCTTATCGGGGCAGATCAGCTCGATTTCCTCGCCTGAAATGTGCTCGTCGGGGATGAAATTGCCGGGCACGCGGAACCGGCGCAGATAGCTGCCGAAGCCGTATGCCACCGTTCCCCGCAGATAGCCGATTTCGTAGTGGGGAATCTCCGGCAGCGTTCCGGAAATGTCCATGGGCTGGCGTCCGTCCAGCGCACAGAGGGTGAGATATTCTTCCCGGGGAATGCGGACGTGGGAATCCAGCGTCAGCGCCTGTTCCAGATTGGCGAGGGCGGTTTTGCTGCGCTCGCTGTCGGAGGGAGTGCGGGAGGACGGCTCGAAGGTTACGCTCGTCCAAAGCAGGGACAGCCCGGTTTTGGCGAATTCGTCCGCCGTCTGCTTGACGGTGCTTCGCATGAGGAAGCGGCGGTCTGCCACGTAGGAAAAGCCATAGATGGAGATTTCTTCTAACAGTCCGGACAGATTGTACCGTCCCAGATAGGTGACGACGCTTCCCGGCAGCTCGTCCGGCTCGTAGTTGTCCACGCCCCAGCCCACATACGCCGGGAAGCCTTCCCGCTCGTCCGCGTAGGCGAAGGCGAGCTGCTGCTTGAGCGCGGTGTAGTAAAGGCTGCGCAGACGGTCGAAATCATGGTCGATGGGATAGGAATTGCGCTCGTCCAGATCGAAGATAATCTGCCCGCCCACGGCGGCGCGGATTTCCTGCGCCAGCTCCAGCGCCTGAACGTAGACGCCGGGGCCTGCGTAGGTGGTGTCGATTTCGCCGTCCAGCCAGCTGTTCGTCTCGTCGTAGAACAGGTCGAGAACGCCGTTCAGCGTCAGGTAGATCGTGGAACCGTCCCGCTCCACGCCGGTTTGAAGGTTCAGCTCCCGGCAGAGGCGGCGCAGGCAGAGGGCGATGTCCGTTCCGCTGATATTTTCGATGCGGAAGCGCAGCCAGATGACGCCGAGTTCCTCCTCGGGGGTGGGAAGCTGGGTGGTGAAGAAGGTGTCGTTGTCGTCGGTGTGGGTGAAATAGCCGTTCCCGTCGGTATCGACCGGAATGGCGTCCAGCTCGCCCGCCAGATACCGGAGCATACGCTCCTGGGCGGCGGACTGCTTATCCGGAACGTCCGGAATCGCCACGATCACCGCGCTCCCCCCCTTTACAGGCGGGGGCGCGGGCATGAAAACCGGCGGACAGGGGACATCGAACAGTTTGGACAGGCGGTCGGCTTCCCTTGCGGCGAGGGCGGGGGTCAGCGCTTTGTCGGCGCGCTGAAGTTTGATATAGTTTTGACTCATAGGGGGAAGTCCTCCCGGTCAGACCCGGGTGATGACGCCGGTGACGAGGGCGGTGAACTTCTCCCGAATCTCGGCGGCCACGTCCAAAACCTCCTGCTCGGTGATGGCGGCGCCGGTGATGCCCGCAGCCATGTTAGTCACGCAAGAGATGCAGAGCACGCGGATGCCCAGCTGTGCGGCGAAAATGGTTTCGGCGACGGTGGACATACCCACTAAATTCGCGCCGAGAATTTTCAGCGCGCGGATTTCGGCGGGGGTTTCGTACTGGGGGCCGGACATATAAGCGTAGACGCCCTCCTTCAGCGCGAAGCCCTGCTCTGCTGCCACTTCGGCGGCCAGCCGGCGAAGCTCGGGCGCGAAGACCGACTGCATATCGAAGAAGCGGGGACCGAATTCGGCGATGTTGGGGCCGCGAACCGGGGAGATGGGCGCCAGCTTGATCTGATCGGTGACGCAGACCAGATCGCCGGGACGGAGGGTTCGGGTGTCGTTATAGCCGATGCCGCCCGCCGCGTTGGTGACGATCATCGTGTCGATGCCGAGCAGGCGGAACACGCCCACCGGATAGGCGGTCTGCCACATTTCCCAGCCCTCGTAATAGTGGAAGCGCCCGTTCATGGCGAGCACCTTTTTGGTCACGCCGTTATCCGTCAGCAAGCCGAAGACCAGCTCACCCTTCTGATAGGAGACGGTGGAGGTTGGGAAATTGGGGATTTCGCGGTAGGGGATGACGATGGCGTCGGACAGGCGCTCGGCGAAGTTGCCCAGCCCCGAGCCGAGGATAATGGCGATGTCCGGCTTCACACCGCCGATCCGCTTTGATATATACGCCGCCGATTCCTGATAATCGCGGAAGGCGGCTTTTTCAGAAATAAGTTCTGCCATGGTGATTTAATCCTTTCCGATGAATTCGCGCAGGACGGAGGATGGGGGCACCATCGATGAGGGGATGGTGTCAAGCTTGGACAGCTTTTCCTCAATTTCCAGCGCCTTGGGATAGAACAGGCTGTTGTCGGGGATGGTGTGCAGCAGGCTGGTCAGCTCGTTTTTCAGCAGGAAGACCTCGTAAGGCATCAGCGAGTTGATGCGCAGCTCCACGCCGCTTTCGTAGGGCGTGATGCTCCGTTCCTCGTTCATAACGACGCTTCGCCAGAGGTAGAAGGTGAACACCGGTTCCGCGCCACGGAATTTATAATCGCGCACCAGACGGCGCATCAGGCGGATGTCCCGGCGGTTGAAGTAGACGCCGTTCATTTCCAGATCGTCCGCCACGCTGATATGCACCGACGCGCAGCCATCGCCCAGAAGGGCGCGCACCTCGGGGTAGATTGCCTGAATCCCCTCGAAGATGAAGATGCTGGCGTCGTCGGGGTCAACCCGGTCGAAGCGGGAACGCTTGCCCGACTTGAAATCGAAGTGGGGCAGATCGGTGGGATCGCCGCGCAAAATGGATTCGGTACAGGCGGCGAGCAGATCGAAGTCGATGGCCTTGATGGAATCGTAGTCGGGGCTTTTTGAGCCTGCCATCTCGGCTTCCCGGTTGAGCACGTCCCGCTCCTTGAAGAAATCGTCGATGGAAATCAGGTGGACGTCATGTCCGGCGGCCTCCAGTTCGGCGGTGAGCGTGCCGGCGGTGGTGGTTTTGCCCGAGCAGGTGGGACCGCTCAGGGCGATGATACGCAGATCGGGGCGGGCGGTCAGCCCGGCGCAAAGGGTGTCCAGCTGCGCTTCGAAGGCGCTCTCGCATTCAAGGACGAACGCGGCGCGCTCCCGGTCATTGCGGAAATATTTGTCAAGCTTCATGGGTCAGATCAGCTCCTTTCGAGGTAAAATGAGAAAATATCGTATATTTTGAGGAAAATTCTGTTAGGTCTCAAACCCGAAAAAGGCGTCCATCTGGGCTTCCTTTTCGCGGCGGGAGGCTTCTTCGTCGGCGGCGAGGTATTCGTAGGGGTACTTTGGTTCAAAGACGCGCTCGATGTGCTTTTTGCCCCCGTCATCGATCCGCACCAGCTTGGTTACGGCGCCCGCGCCCACGGCGAAAATCGTGTGCAGCTCCTCCATCATCAGCACGTTGTACAAGCTTTCCGTGCCCTTTTTGGCGAAACCGACATTTTCCAGATTGCCCACTGTGTTCTTCTGACGGTAGATATAGTATGGCATATATCCGGCGTTTTTAAGCCGCACCTGGGAATAATCGATGCCCTTCACCGTTTCGTCCGCCGAGCGGTTGTAGATTTCCGTGTCGATTTTCAGAATCTCCGCCGACTTTTTGACGCAGAAGGTGTGTACCGTGATGTTCTCCGGGTCGAGGGCAAGGATTCTGTCCACCGACCTGGAGAAGCCCGCGAAATCATCCCCCGGCAGTCCGGCGATCAGGTCGGTGTTGATGACCTTGATACCCGCGTTCTTCGCCAGCGTGTAGGCGCGGTAGAAATCCTCCACCGTGTGGCGGCGTCCAATGCTTTGCAGGATGTCGTTGTTCATCGTCTGCGGGTTGATGCTCATGCGGGTAACGCCGAAGCGGCGCGCCGTTTCCAGCTTGCCCGCCGTGATCGTGTCGGGACGCCCGCCCTCCAGCGTGAACTCGTGGAGCCGTCCCACGTCCACCATCTCAAACAGCGTGCGAAGCAGACGTTCCAGCCCCCGCTCGTCCAGGGTCGTAGGCGTTCCGCCGCCGATGTAGACGGTCATCAGCCGGAACCCCCGGGCTTTGATGTAGCGCAGCGTGGCGGCAAGGTCGCGACAGAGGCGCTCCAGATAGTCGGGAATCAGCGCCAGCAGCCTGCGCGACGTGTAGGACACGAAGGAGCAGTAGGCGCAGCGGGTGGGACAGAAGGGGACGGAGATGTAAATCGAGCAGGTGGGCATTCTTCCCTGTCTGGCAAGACGGGCGATTTTCTGCTCGTTTTTGGCGATGTCCACCGCCAGCGCCGCCTTGCGGGGATTGACGAAATATTCGTCGGTGAGGATGTTCCGGGTGTCGGCGGGGGAATGAAGGCGGGTGCCGTCGGGGGCGTGGGCACACAGCAGCTCGGACGCCATCTTCGCCGGGCGGATGCCGGTGAGAATGCCCCAGCTGGGAACGGTGCCGAACAGCTCCTTTCCCGCTTCCAGCGCGGCGATGCCCGCAGCGATTTTCGCGGCCTTTTCCATGGGATCGGTGTGGCTGTTCGCGTCAAGACCGTGGGTGGCTCCGGCCGCGATAAAGCGGGAGGCGGACGCCGTCTCCCCATGATTTTCGAAGGTGCAGATGACCTCCACGCCGTCGGTCGTGTCGCGGCGCACAAAGGTGGCGGACTGGGCGGTGTCCGTCTCATCATCGGCGAACTTTGCTCCCGGGTAAAAGAGCATACAAAGGGTTTGCAGGTAATATTTGTTCAGCTCGCCGTGTATTGTCAGCAGCATAATGTGAGATATCCTTTAACTTTTTTTCAGCAGATTGCTGTCCATGTCGATGGTGACGGGACCGTCGTTGATGAGGGAAACCTTCATGTCCGCGCCGAAGCGTCCGCACTCCACGTGCAGACCCTGTGCGCGCAGGGCGGCGGCGAAGTATTCGTACAGTTCCTCGGCACGGGCGGGCGCTTCGGAGGCGAAGTAATCGGGGCGGTTGCCCTTGCGGTAATCGGCGCAAAGGGTGAAGTTGGAGACGACAAGGGCGCTTCCCTGCACGTCCTTCACGGACAGGTTCAGCTTGCCGTCGACGTCGTCGAAGATGCGCAGCTTGGCGATTTTCGCGGCCAGCAGATCGGCGTCCGCCGTCTCGTCGCCCTTGAAGACGCCCAGCAGAATCATCAGCCCGTGGGCGCAGGTTCCGACGGTCTCGCCGTCGATGGTGACTGCCGCGTCGCGGCAGCGCTGGAGGATGGCTTTCATTGGTATGTGCTCCTTTTGGGGGATATTTTATAAAATCACGAGAATCCGCGAACCACATCGACAACGCCGGTGATGCCCTTCAGACGGGACACGATGGAATTCACGTGGTCGGTGTTCTTGCAGGAAATGTTCATATTCAGAATCATGGAATCGCCCGAGCATTTCTGCGAGTTGATCTGTAAAATCGACACCCGCATATCGGCGATGGCGGCGGAAATCTGCGCCAGCAGACCGATGACGTCCTTGGCGTAAATCTGAATCAGCGCCTCGTAAGTCGTCTTGTCCGAATCCGCGCCCGCTTCCCAGTACGCGCTGACCCAGCGGTCGCGGTCGGTTTCGCGCATCATGCCCGCTTTTACGTTGGGACAATCCGCCTTGTGAATCGACACGCCGAAGCCCTTGGTGATAAAGCCCACCACGCTGTCGCCCGGCAGAGGGTTGCAGCACTTGGCGAACTTCACCGCGCAGCCTGCCGCGCCGTCGATAACGATGCCGCCGGACGCATGGCGATGGGCGGGCTTCTCCACCGTTTTGACGTGCAGCTCGTCAGCCTGCGGAACGCTTTGCTGCTCCTCGGCGATGACGGTGCGCTCGAATTCATCCTTGAGCTTGCCCGCAATCTTGGTCACGGAAAGTCCGCCGTAGCCGATGGTGTTGTACAGGTCTTCCTCGGACTTGATGCCGATGCGCGCCGCCACGGCAGCGGCGATATGGTCGCGCTGGGTGTCGGTGAAGGGGCGGTTGTACTTTTTCAGCTCCCGCTCCACGTCGGCGCGTCCCATGACGATGTTTTCCGACCGCTGTTCACGCTTGAACCACTGGCGGATTTTGCCCCGGGCTTCGCCGGTTTTGACGATTTTCAGCCAGTCGCGGCTGGGACCGCGGGAGGCGCTGGAGGTGATGATTTCGACGATTTCGCCGTTCTTCGGGATGCTGTCGATGGTGGCGATGGCGCCGTTGATCTTCGCGCCCACCATTTTATTGCCCACCTCGGAGTGTATCGCGTAGGCGAAGTCGATGAGGGTCGCGCCCTGGGGCAGCACGATCACGTCGCCCTTGGGGGTGAAGACGAAAGTCTCGTCGTGGAACATATCGATCTTGAGCGTCCGCATGAATTCGTCGGGATCGCGGGTGTCGCTGTCCGAATCAAGCAGCTTCGCCACCCACTGGAGCTTCTGGTCGATGTCCGACTGGCTGGTTGCGCCCGATTTGTACTTCCAGTGGGCGCAGATGCCGTATTCCGCCACGTGGTGCATTTCCCAGGTGCGGATCTGCACTTCGAAGGGGATGCCGTCCCGTCCGATGACCGTGGTGTGCAGGGATCGGTAAAGGTTGGGCTTCGGCGTGGAAATGTAGTCCTTGAAGCGTCCGGGAACGGATTTGTACATCTCATGGATGATGCCCAGCACCGTGTAACACTCCAGCTCCGTGTCCACGATGATGCGGATGGCGTAGAAGTCGTAAATCTCGTCGAAGCTCTTATTCTGATTGTACATCTTCTTGTAGATCGAATAGACCGACTTCACGCGCCCTTCCAGCGTGAATTTGATGTTGTAGTCCCGCAGCTTGGCGGCGACGTTTTCCTTGGTGTTCTCGATGAAGTTCTGGTTCATGCCGAACTTCCGGTCGATGTCCCGCTGCACCTCCTCGAAGCCGATGGGGTCGAGGAAGGAGAGGGCAAGCTGTTCCAGCTCCTGCTTGATGCGCTGCATACCGAGGCGGTGTGCCAGCGGCGCGTAGACGTGCATGGTTTCCAGCGCGGTGATACGGCGTTTGTTCTCCGGCTTGGCGTAGAGGGTGCGCATATTGTGCAGGCGGTCGCAGAGCTTGATGAAGATGACGCGGATGTCCTTAGACATGGCGAGGAACATTTTGCGCAGATTTTCGATCTCCGCTTCTTCCTTGTCCTCGATTTTCAGCTGCACCAGCTTGGTCAGACCGTCCACCAGCATGGCCACGCCCTCGCCGAAGGACTGGCGGATTTTGGAACAGTTGGTCTTTTCCGAGCAGTCCTCCACCGTGTCGTGAAGCAATGCGGCGCAGATCGAATCGGTGTCCAGCTCCAGCCCCGCCACAATTTCCGCCACCGCCACCGGGTGGGAGATGTACGGCTCTCCGCTGACGCGGAATTGTCCGGCGTGGAGGGCGTCAGCGTAGAGGAAGGCGCGGATAATTTTGTCGGTATCGTATTTTTTGCCGGTGCGCCGGAGCATATCCAGCAGGTTGGCGATTGGCTCAAGGGCGCTGTCGTCCGCTGGAATGGCGGGCACGTCCAGGGCTTCGCTCAGGGTTTTATCGGTATCGTCTTTCATGGCAGTTTCCCTTTATTTATGTTGTTGTTTCAGGCTTGTGTAAATGCGCGAATCGTCGAAGCTGATCTTGTTTTTCACCGGCGACAGGGCGATACGAAGGTCGGGCACCCGGTTCAGCGTGATCAGCCCCAGCTCGGCGAAGATATCCAGCATCACGTCGGCGGTGGCGTCGTCCACCCCGGCGGCTGCGGACAGCTCGGACAGGCGGGCGGGCGATGCGGCGGGACGGCGCTTCAAATGGAGGTACAGCCGGGCGAACTCCTCCCGGTCGGGGACTGCCGCGCCCACGCTTTCGCTTGCGCGGATGTCGCGCACCAGCAGCTGAACCGTCTGCCGCCCCCGATACTCGTTGATGTCCAGATTATAGGCCAGATCAACCACGTCGCCCGCCCGATAGCCGAAGCCCTCGGACGGCATTCCGAAGCAGAGGGCGGTTAGCTGCACATTGCCGCTGCGAACCGTCAGTTTGGTGTGCTTTCCTCCGGCAAGCGAGGTCACGTCGGTGATGGTCAGGCGGTCGGTTTCAAAGATCGGCTGGGCGTTGGCCACGCCATACGGCTCCAGCATATAAAGCTCGGCGGCCAGCCGCATGGAAATTTCCGCCGGCTCCAGCGCAATGTCGATGTCCACGCAGCGCACCGGTTCCTGTCCGGCGAAGATTTTCGCCGCGTATTCGTTGATCGCCCGGCGGAAGGCGGGGAGCTTTTCCCTCTCCACCGACAGTCCCGCCGCCAGCTCATGACCGCCGTACTTGGTCAGCGTGTCCGAACAGGCGTCCAGTGCTTCCACCAAATTCATGCCCTTGACGCTTCGTCCCGAGCCTTTGCCGATGTCGGTAGGCAGGGGCTGCTGATCGGAACCGGAGAAGCCGTTGGTTTTCTCGAAGGAAACGAGGATGGACGGCAGGTTGTAGCGCTCGGTGAGCCTGGAGCAGACGATGCCGATGACGCCGTGATGCCAGTGATCGTCGTCCAGCACGATCACATAATCGTCGGGGGCGCACTGTTCGGCGATTTTCGCGTCTGCCTGCTCGATGATGCTGTTTTCCTCGGCCTGACGGCGGCGGTTGATTTCGCACAGCTCGTCGGCAATGGCGTCGGCGCGGACGGAATCCTCGGTGAGGAACAGCTCCACGGCGAAGGTGGCGTTGGAAATCCGTCCGGCGGCGTTGATGCGGGGGGCGATGGTGAAGCCCACCACGGAGGAGGTGATTTTCTTCTTGAGGGTCCAGCTGCCATCCGGCTCCTGCTGCATGATGCCCGACGCCCGCATCAGCGAGCGAAGCCCCACGCAGGAAGGATGCTCCAGCAGCTTGAGTCCGTAGCTGACGATGATGCGGTTCTCGTCCACCAGCGGCATAACGTCGGCGATGGTGCCGATGGCCACCAGCTCGCCGAAGCGGTTCGCGGCAAATTTCACCGCGTTGAACAGCGACGTGGAGCGAAGGTTCGCCTCCAGCGCGCAGATCAGCTTGAACGCCACGCCGCAGCCTGCCAGCTCCTTGAAGGGGTACGGGCAGTCGGGGCGGCGGGGATTGACCACGGCGCAGGCGTCGGGCAGCTCGGGGCGGCACTCGTGGTGGTCGGTGACTACCGTATCAAGCCCCAGCTCTTTGGCGGCGGCGATTTCGGCGGTGGCGGTGATGCCCGTGTCCACGGTGATCATCAGCGTGCAGCCGTCGGCGGCGAAGCCTCGGATGGCGTCCAGATTGACGCCGTAGCCCTCGCCCACCCGGCTTGGGATGTAATAGCGCACGTCGGCGGCGTGGATGCGCAGGAAGGAATAGAGAATGGTGACGGAGGTTACGCCGTCCACGTCGTAATCGCCGTAGACCACGATTTTCTCCCGATTGACCAGCGCCTGCCGGATGCGAGCCACGGCTTTATCCATGTCCGCCAGCAGGAAGGGATCGTGGAGGGTTTCGGTCTGCTTGCCGATGAAGCGGCGGGCGGCGTCGGGAGTGGTCAGCCCTCGGGAGGTCAGCAGCGCGGCGGTGGCGGGCAGAATGCCCAGCGCCTTTGCCACGGCGTCCCGGGCGGGATTATCCCCGGTATGCCCTGTCAGCAGGTTCCAGATTTTCTTGATGGATGCATTCTTTAACATAATTATACCATAACTTTTGCGTAGCAAAAGTTTCCTTTTTGTGGAATTGGGGCTGGTTCGCGTAGCGAAACATTGCCGGGACGGCAATGTATAGCCCCAAAACACAGTCTGAAAAATCTATTTTTCAGACTTTACCCTTCGATTATTCTTACGATTTTCACATCGAGGCGTCGGGCGGCGCGCCGGTTCAGCGTAAGCCAGACGATGCCGAAGGCAGCCGCGAAGCCGATCAGCGAGCAGACGTAAGGAATGGCGCCGTCCCCGGCCAGCGTGCCGAGGGCGTACCCCGCCGCGCCCAATGCCAGCGGCAGCAGAAACACGCCCGCCGCGTAGAGAATCACCGTCCCCGACGGCGTTTCCAGCTCCACCCGGTCGCCCACCGATGCGCCCAGCGTATTGTCCGCCTTTGCGGTGGTGCGCTTGTCGCCAAGATGGATGCAGGCGGTGCAGCCTTCGGCGTTGTGACAGCCTTCGCAGGCCGCCTGCCGGGAAACCTCCACCAGCGCGTATTCGTCATGTACTTCGATTACCCGTCCGATCTGGCGCAAAATTTTCACTCCCCAATGTGTGTTGTTTTAATTCATACCTTATATTATAGCATAATTTTTTTAATCTGTCTATACCGAATCATCAGATTGAACAAAAAATTTACGTTTTTTTGCCGACGGAACGGTGCGGAAGATTTTTATGAAAGCTGTTGTGTCCGACGAATCGTTATGCACCGGTCTGGCGTGCGGCGGAGACAGGCTTTGCTGTATACTGTTATCAGTACAAACCAATGCAAAGGAGCTGCATAAACTGACCATGGAAAATTTCGATCTGTCCGGGATTGTGGGAGCGTTCATGGGCTTTATCGGCGGGGCGTCGGTGATCAGCGGACTGCTGCTGCGGCGCTTCGACAAGCTGGAACGCAAGCTCGACCGCCGGGAAGCCGATCGTGTGCGGGAAAGCGTCATGCAGGGCGAGACGCTGGACGCGGTGGGGCGGCTCTGCGAAGCCAACACGCTGGGGCTGCGCACTCTCACCACCGACGCTGCCTGTTCGGGTGAGCTGAACGCTTACCGTCAGGCGTCCTCCCGGCTGGAGCGCTTCCTGCGCGAAAAATCGGCGGAATATCTGCATTCAAGATGAGGTGATTATATATGGCATTATTTGGTATCGACGTCTCAAAATACAACGGCGAACTTCCCTTCGCCGTGCTGAGGGAGGCGGGCGTCCGGTTCGCCATGGTGAAGGCGTCCCAGGGACACGCGCTTACCTCCGACCACTATCTGTTCGCCGACTCCAGATTCGGCGCGAACGTGGAGGGATTTTTCAAGGCGGGCATTCCCGTGGGCGCGTATCACTTCTTCACCGCGTCCACGATGGATGAAACGCTTCGGGAGGCGGATTTCTTTCTTTCGGTTGTGGAGCCGTACCGGGAGAAAATCAGCCTGTATCTCGCCTGTGACGCGGAAAATTACGGCAACCGCTGGCTGTCCGGGCTGTCCCGCGAGACGCTGACGACGCTGATTGACGCCTTCTGCCGGCGGGTGGAAAAGGCGGGCTTTCACGCCTGCCACTACACGAACACCGACCACATCATGAATTTCATCGACGCGGATTCCCTTCCCTGGCCGGTTTGGCAGGCGCATTACGGTTCCAACGTCAGCCGTCCCAGCCATGTGGGCGGGAAGCTGGCGATTCACCAGTATACGGGCAGCGGAAGCATTTCCGGCGCGACGGGGGTGTTCGACCTGAACTTCGGCTACGGGCTGCTGGCGGAGCGAATCATCGCCGCGCGGGTGGGATACGAGCCGCAGACCTTCGCCTACATCCGAAGCCATGCGAAGGGCGAAGACATCCTTTTGCGGATGACCGACAAGCTGGTGGAACGTTCGCTGAACCCTATCCGCAATCCCGACACGCCCCGTCTGGCGGCGCTTCTGCGGTATCACTGCGGCTTTGACACGGCGCAGACCGCCCATCTGCTGGCTTATCGCTACGCGGACGATCTGTTCCGGAAGCTGTACACGTCGCTGCTGCGCTGAAAGGGGGTGATGGAATGGAGCTGATTTTAGAAAATCTCGATCTGATTCTGACGGCGGTGGTTATTCTGCTGTCGGCGGTGATTCTGGCGCGTCGGGGGCAGATTTCGCTGCTGCGGGAGCTGATTCTCAGTCTGGTGCTGGGCACGAAATCCGACGACGAGGACGAATCGGCGCTGGTCGAGCGGGTGAAATCCCTGCTGCCGCCCACGGAAAAGCTGCCTGTCTCCGAAACGAAGGTGGAGCAGCTGATCGCCGACGCCGAGAAGAAAGCGGCAGTGCAGGAATAAGCGAAAGGACACGGGCTTTCCGTGTCCTTTTCCTTATGCGAAAGTTTCGCCCGCGAAGATATCGCCCGCGAAGATTTCGCGTAGATAACCCAGACTCCGACGCAGCTTTTCGGCGTCCAGCGTGCCGTCGGCGCGCACCGACGTGGATTCTATGGTCATCGAACCGTCCCAGCCGTATTTTCGCAGCCCGGCGGCAATCCGCGGGTAGTCGATCTTTCCTTCGCCGGGATGCAGGGAGCGCAGACATTCCCACTCCATGTACCCGCCGTCGTAATCGCTGATATGGATGTGGCGGACGGCGCCCTCGTTCCACAGCCAGCGGTGCGCCTCGTCGAAGGAGACGGCGAGCTGATCGTGGAAGGCGGCAAACTTCACGTCGAAGGTGAAGGGGATGTCGGGGTAAGCATGATGGATGGCGGTAAGATGGGTCAGCGGGTCGGCGTGATTGCAGACCACGTTTTCCACGGTCAGCGTCAGCCCGTACCCGTCGGCGATTTCACGCAGCCACGGAAGCTGGGCGATGTTGTGGGCGATGACCCGGTCGGAGGGCACGCCGTCCCAAAGGTGGAAAATCAGCGTCTTTGCGCCGATGGCGACCGCCATTTCGCAGTTCCATGTGAATCGTTCCCGCACCAGCGAAAGATCGCCCTCCCGGCTGATTTCCTGCCCGATCCGCTTCTCAATGTGGAAGGTGGGAAATTCCAGCCCGCTTTCTGCCAGAAAGCCGGTGAGACGCTTCCGCACCTCGTACCAGCTGTCGTACATCATGAATTCAAACCCGTCGCAGAGATCGCCCAGCTGTTGTGCGAAGGTTGGCAGCAGCGTGTAATCCCGACCGTTTTTGCTGGTGATCAGCGCGCCGGTGGAACAATATAGCTTCACTGCGCCGCCTCGGTTTCGGGGGCTTCGAAGGCGACGATGTCCCGGAACAGCTCCAGATAGGCGTTATAATGCTTCTCGGTTTTACCCGAGCCTTTGAAATTTTTGAAGGTGGAGATGCGGCGGATGCAAAGGATTGTGTCCTCCGGCAGACTCTTGATTCCCATGAAATGCTGCCCGAATTCGGTTTTGCTGAGCACGATGCCGCAGTCGTCATAAGCCGCCTCGGGGATTTCGGTGAAGATTTCCGCAAGGGGCATGAAGCCGTCCGCTTCGTGGACAATCTCGTACATATAGGGCGACAGCAGGCAGATCACCGCGTCCCCCGCCAGAATCTCCTGATAATACTGGGTCATGGTCTCCCGCAGGAAGCCCGCGTCAAAGACCGCGCCGTTTTCAGCCGCTTCCACCTGTTCCTCCGGGGACAGCATCACCACGTCGCTCAGGCAGACCAGCGACTGCCCGTCGCCGTTGTAATCCCCCGCCACCTCGGCGATGCCCCGCTGGATGTAGGTGATATCCTGCACCGCCATAATCTGGGGCCCGGCGTACATGACATAATAGTCGTAGTCATCCTTGGTTGCCAGCTGCGTGGTGCAGATGATGACCGTCAGCACCAGCACAAGACCGATGAGCGTCTGAAATTTATAGTGATACCAGAAATTCTCCCACCATTTTTTCAGATCGCGGTTGCGCCCAAACAGGCTTGGTTCAGCGATTTCCTTTTCTTTATCGTGAATTTCGTTTGGCTCGTTGTCCCGGTTGTGATCCATGCTTTTATACCTCTCGACATTTTATTTCAGTAACCAACATTATAGCAGAAACGCGCGCCCGTTACAAGAGCGGACGCGCGACTGTTACCATCCATCGGTCAAAAGTTTACACTTTCTTAATGAAAGAGACGCGACGTAAGATCGCTGACAAAACAGTCCACGAAGGTGAAATCCATGGCCGCGATGTAGATTTTTTCCACCTGCGCGTGAATCGTCCGCACCTCGGAGAGCTTCGCCAGCGCGCCGTCGGTCAGCTCGCGCACCGTGCGGGTCAATATGCGGCGGCGGATTCGGTCGCCGCTTTGGCGCAGCGCGTCCCGATCCAGGAAGCGCGCCATGTTCACCAGCCGCAGATCGTCGGGAAGCTCGCCTTCTGCCGTTACCACGCTCAGCGACAGCTCCGGGAAGCGAAGCGCTTCGGTCAGCGAAGGTTCCAGCGGCGAGGGGGCGCGCACCATGGAAAGCCCCAGCCTCTGTCCCACGTCGATCAGCGCGTCAAAGAAGAAGGGCGCGCTTCCATAAAGATCGTTCACCGCCACCACTCGCCCCGGCAGCTGTGCGTAGGTGTCAAAATGCACCGCCCCGTCCGTGGACAGCGCCGATACCGCCCGGATGGCAATCTTCGGCTTCTCGCCCGGCGATGGTCTCATGTGGGATTCGTGCATCGCCTGCACAAGCAGACGTTCCGCCGCACGCCCCATTTTGTCAGTCAGCAGATACCGCGCCGTTTCCGAGCGAATCAGGCGGTTCAGCTCACCCGCCGCGTACAAATACTCGTAAGCCGCCGCAAAGCAGCTGCTTTTCTTCATACAGAGCGCCGTGATCTCGTCCCGATGGGCGCGAAGCTGATCAGAATCCCAGTATTCGCCCAGATTGATAATTTCCTCCGCCGCACCCGGATAACGGGGATCACGGGTGTGGGGCGCGGTGCCGTCCAGCACAGCCAGACTCCGCCCGTCGGACGAGCGAAGCAGAATGCCGTCCAGCGAGGACGGGTCGGAGGAACAGTAGAAGTATTCGCACTGCCAGCCATCCTCGCAGCCCCGGGACGCAATCCGCTTCATCAGCGTGCTCTTGCCCGTGCCGCTGCCGCCTTTGATAATGTATGTACGGTCGATGCCGTCGGGCGCGAAAATATCGTCAAACCAGCTGACGAAGCCGCCCGAGGAATTCGCCGCCGCAAAGTATTTTTCGGTCATACCATAACTCGCTTTCCGGGGAGGGGTTTCCTCCCTGCTGTCATGATATGCTCGGTTTGGCGCTTTCGTCAGTCAAAATTTTTGAATTTTACCTGCCGCAGGTATAATCCGCAGGCGGGCGCGGTGTAGCCCGCTTTGGAACGGTCGCAGGACGCGATGATTTCCGCCATCGACGACGGCTCGATTCGCCCCTGTCCCGCTTCAATCAGCGTTCCGGCGATGATGCGCACCATGTTGTAGAGGAAGCCGTCCGCCGCCACGCGGATAATCACCCGTTCGCCTTCCCGCAGCACGTGGAGATGGCGGATTGTGCGCACCGTGTCCGCCACCGACGAGCCTGCCGACATAAAGCCGGAAAAATCGTGGGTTCCGACGAAGGCGGACGCTGCTTCTTTCATCCGCGCGGCACCCTCGTCGGTGAGCAGCCGGGGCAGACGGTATTCCCGCCCCAGCGTGAACGGGTCGCGGATGGGGCTGTTATGGATGCGGTATTCGTATTCCTTCCACAGCACGTCGTGGCGCACATGGAAGGAATCCGGCACAATCCGCGCCGACAGGATGGAAATATCGTCGGGCAGGCGGGTGTTCAGCGCGAGGGGGATGCGGTCGGCGGGGATGGTTACGTCGGTGTCGAAGGTGGCGTAGAAGGAGAGGGCATGGACGCCCGCGTCGGTGCGGCTGCATCCTTTGACGGGATATCGCTCGCCGTAGGTGGCTTCGATGGCGTCCTGCAAGGACGCCTGCACCGTGGGTGCGGCGGGCTGCACTTGGAAGCCCGCGTAGCGGGTGCCGAGATAGGCGAGGTTGAGGAGGATTTTCATGGGCGTGCTCCTTTTGGGGGGATGGGTAGTGATAAGGATTTCGGTGGCAGGCGGCGACAACGCGACCGTAGGTCGCATGGCGACAGGCCGCCCATAGGGTAGTTGGATTTTGGCTGCGATGTGTCGATGATAGAGATTTTGTTTCGTACAATTGATATTGGAGCGGAACGACAAAGCGACCGTAGGTCGC
>JAFUQU010000006.1 GCA_017472255.1 Clostridia bacterium
AGCAGTACGGCGACCACATCATCAGCCAGCTCAAAAAGCTTGGTTCTTCCTGCGACTGGACGCGCGAACGCTTCACCATGGACGAGGGCTGCTCCAAGGCGGTTAAGGAGGTTTTCGTCAACCTCTACAACAAGGGTCTGATCTACCGCGGCAACCGCATCATCAACTGGTGCCCCCACTGCATGACCGCCCTCTCCGACGCGGAGGTGGAGTATAGCGAGCAGGCCGGCAATTTCTGGCATATCCGCTATCCCTTCGCCGACGGCTCCGGCGAGGTTATCATCGCCACCACCCGTCCCGAGACGCTGCTGGGCGATACCGCCGTGGCAGTCAACCCCGAGGACGAACGGTATGCCTCCCTCGTGGGCAAGAAGCTGATTCTGCCGCTGGTGAACCGCGAAATCCCGCTGATCGCCGACGATTACGTGGACAAGGAATTCGGTACCGGCTGCGTAAAGATCACCCCCGCCCACGACCCCAACGACTTTGAGGTCGGACGCCGCCACAATCTGGAAAACATTCTCGTGATGAACGGCGACGGCACCATCAACGCCGCAGGCGGCAAATACGAAGGCATGGACCGCTACGACGCCCGCAAAGCCATCGTCGCCGATCTGGAGGCGGGCGGCTATCTGGTGAAGATCGAGCCCCACAGCCATAACGTGGGCAGCTGCTATCGCTGCCACACCACCGTCGAGCCGATGACCTCCAACCAGTGGTTCGTCAAGATGGAGGAGCTGGCAAAGCCTGCTCTGGAATGCGTACAAAACGGCGACACCAAGTTCGTTCCCGAACGCTTCACGAAGATTTACACCAACTGGATGGAAAACGTCCACGACTGGTGCATCTCCCGCCAGCTCTGGTGGGGTCACAGAATCCCCGCCTATTACTGCGATAAGTGCGGCGAGATGGTCGTTTCCAAGGAAGACGTCCACACCTGCCCCAAGTGCGGCGCGAAAATGCGTCAGGAGGAGGACGTGCTGGACACCTGGTTCAGCTCCGCGCTCTGGCCGTTTTCTACCCTCGGCTGGCCGGACAAGACGGAGGACCTGGAGTATTTCTATCCCACCAGCGTCCTTGTTACCGGCTACGACATCATCTTCTTCTGGGTTGCCCGCATGATTTTCTCCGCGCTGGAGCATACCGGCAAGGCGCCCTTTGAGCACGTGTTCATCCACGGTCTTGTCCGTGACGAGCAGGGACGCAAGATGTCCAAATCCCTGGGCAACGGCGTCGATCCCCTGGAAATCATCAGCAACTACGGCGCGGACGCCTTGCGTTATGCGCTGATTACCGGCAACGCCCCCGGCAACGATATGCGCTATTCCGACAAGAAGGTGGAAGCCGCCCGCAACTTCGCAAACAAGCTGTGGAACGCCTCCCGCTTCACGCTGATGAACCTGACCATCACCGAGTGCGAGCTTCCCGCCGCCGATCGTCTCAAGCTGGAGGACAAGTGGCTGCTGTCGAAGCTGAATACGCTGATCGGCGAGGTTGTCGCAAACCTCGACAAGTTCGAGCTTGGCGTGGCGCTGGCGAAGCTGTACGATTTCGTCTGGGATGTGCTCTGCGACTGGTATATCGAGCTTGTGAAGCCCCGTCTGAACGCGGGCGATACCGACGCGCAGAACGTGCTTTGCTGGACGCTTACCGAGACGCTGAAGCTGCTGCATCCGTTCATGCCCTTTATTACCGAGGAAATTTACCAGGCTCTGCCGCATAAGGACGAATCGATCATGATTGCGGCCTATCCGTCCTACAGCGAGTCTCTGGCGTTCCCGGCGGAGGAGGAGCGCATGGCGGCGCTGATTGACGCGATTTCGAAGATTCGCAACCGCCGCACCGAGATGAACGTTCCGCCGTCCAAAAAGGCGAAGGTGATCATCGTCACCGAGGCGTCGGACATTTACAACACCGACACCGCCGTCTTCTTCCAGAAGCTGGCGTCCGCGTCCGAGGTAGTCTTCGCCGACAGCTACGCCGACGAGTCCGCGGTGCAGATCGTAGCCCCCAAGGCGGCGATCTACATTCCGATGGGCGAGCTGGTGGACTTTGAGAAGGAGCGCGCCCGCCTGACCAAGGAGCGGGAGAAGTGCCTTTCCGAGATTGACCGGGTCACGAAGAAGCTGGCCAACGAGGGCTTTGTCGCCAAGGCGCCCGCCCAGCTGATCGAATCCGAGAAAGCGAAAAAGGTCAAGCTGACCGAACAGCTCGCCGCTGTTGACGAAGCGCTGGCTAAGCTGGGATAAGTTATAATATTTTATGTGGGGGAGGGAAAAACTTTTTTTGAGAAAAAGTTTTTCCCTCCCCCCTGCGATAGCGCAGCTATCGCAGGGGGGAGAAAGCGGTCGGCGGATGTGTTGACATTTGCGCGGATGTGTGGTATACTATAGGCAGAGGAAAATTTGGAGGTGTTGTATCGTGACCAATATGACAGGCGCAGGCAAAAATACTGTTTCGATTTCGCTGTTTAATCGCGGGCTGGCGGGGAAGATTTTTTCCGAGGTGAAGAAGACCGGCGCTAAGGTTGTTATGAAAAACAACACGCCTGAGTGTGTATTGCTGTCGCCGGATGAGTATGAACGCATTATGGAAAAGCTGGAGGATGACAGCCTGATTGCCCTTGCCGCAGAACGTCTAGCGAATTTTGACCGGGCGGCGCTGATTCCCGCCGAGGACGTATACCGAGATCTGGGAATCACGCAGGAAGATCTGGAAAATTGCGGGGATGTTGAAATCGAATGAAATGGACGCTTTAATATTTGCCGGAGGCAAAGCGTGATCTGAAAGATTTAGCCGGAAATCAGCGTATCATGGTGGCGAAAGCGATTGATAAGGTGCTTACGAATCCGTTCCCCATGAGCGAGGGCGGCTATGGCAAGCCGCTTGGCAGCAGAAGCGGGCGGAATCTGACCGGGCTGCTGAAAATCAAGCTGAAGAGCGCAGGACTGCGCGTGGTATACAAGCTGGTACGCACCGAGACAGAGATGATTATCGTGGTTATCGGTGCCCGAGCGGACGAGGAAGTATATGATACTGCGGCAGAGCGCGCAGATAAGTATGGATTGTAAAACCGAAAGGCAGGGAAGCATATGGACAACAGCATACACATGAACGTATCGCCGCAGGTGATGGCGGATTTTCGCCGTGCGGCAGAAAAAAAGGGACAGACTGCTGACGAACTTCTGGCAGCCTTTGTGACGCAGGTCGCCGAAACGCAGGAAACTGCCTTTGAAATCAAGCCCGTCCCGAATCGAGCGAGCGGCAGACCGAAGCCGGTCTGTATGCGGGAGCTGACCGATGAGGAGCTGGAAGCTGAGCTTCAGAAGGGGCTGGACGATATCGCAGCAGGACGGATGATATCGCTGGAGGAGCTTAAAGCAGAAATGCACAGGGAATTTGGCATATGAACTGGACAATACAATTTACGGATCAGTCTAAGGATGATATCAAGGAAATTTATCGGTACATTTCTTATGAGTTATTGGAAACTGAAGCTGCAGACCGGCTGTATAAAAAGCTTTTGAGCCGTATTCAAGGTTTGACCGAGATGCCGCTGCGTTTTCCGCAATACCGCACAAAGAGAAGCCTGCGCTATTTTTCGGTGGACAATTATCTTGTTTTCTACAGGGTAATCAAGAAAAGCAGCACCGTTCAGGTTGTCCGTGTGCTGTATGGCAGGCTGAATCTGAACACGGAGCTGAAAGGCAAATAACCCCGAAAGGCAGGGAAGCATATGGACAACAGCCGCGCATATTCTTCTCACCATTCATTGAAAGCGAGGTACAACTCATGTCACAGACACTTTACAGCCGCCCCGCGTCCTTTTGGACCGAGGCGCAGCCGCTGGGCAACGGCTCCATCGGCGCCATGGTGTTCGGCGGCACCGACCGGGAACGGATTGCCCTGAACCACGACACACTTTGGACGGGCATTCCTTCCTTCAACAGCCGGGACGGTCTGCGCGAGACCTTTGAGCGGGCGCGCGCACTGGCGCTGGACGGGAATTACACCGAGGCGCACCGGGTCATCACCGAGGGCTTCGAGACGAAGCGCACCGCACGCTATCAGCCCTTCGGCGATCTGCTGATCGACTTCCCGGCGGAGGCTGACGTCAGCGGCTATAGCCGACGCCTGTCGCTGGACGATGCGCTGCTCACCGTTTCTTATCAGCGGGGCGGCGTGACCTTTACGCGGGAGCAGTTCTGCTCCAACCCCGACCGGCTGCTGGCTGTCCGCATGAGCGCCGACCGTCCGGGCGAACTCTCCTTCTCGCTGACCCTGACCTCGCCGATGCGCCATACGCTGTGCGCGGACGGCGCATCGCTTCTGCTGGACGGCGAGTGCCCGCTGACCTACGACAAGGCCTCGCCCATTTACAGCGAACAGCCGGGTGAGCGTGGAATCCGCTTCCGCGGCGGTCTGCGGCTTGTGACCGACGGCAGCGTTTGCGCGCAGGACGGACGGCTGATCGTTACCGATGCCTCCGAAGCGCTGCTGCTCTTTACCATAACCACCAGCTTTCTTTCGTGGGACAGGCTGCCGGAGGGCGAATACGAGAGGGAAGCGCTGGACATTCTGGAAGCCGGTGCGGCTTTGGGCTGGGAACGTCTGCTGACCCGGCACTTAGAGGATTATCACCGCCTGTTCGACGCAATCTCCCTCGACCTTGGCAGCAGCGGGCGGGAGGAGCTTCCCACCGACGAGCGCCTCCGCCTTTTTGAGGAGGACGGGGAGGATATCAGCCTGTACACGCTGTATTTTGATTTTGGGCGTTATCTGACCATTGCCGGTTCCCGGGCGGGCAGCCAGGCGATGAACCTTCAGGGCATCTGGAACGAAAGCTGCACGCCGCCCTGGAGCTGCAACTATACGGTGAACATCAACACCGAGATGAACTACTGGCCCACGCTGATGTGCGGTCTGGACGAATGCTATGAGCCCCTGTTCCGCTTCATCGCCGACCGGGCGGTCAGCGGCAGACGGACGGCGAAGACCTTCTACGGCGCGCCGGGCTGGGTCATGCACCACAACAGCGATATCTGGGCGTACACCACCCCCGCCATCGACGGCAACGCCATGTGGGGATTCTGGCATGGCGGCTCGGGCTGGTTCTGCCATCATCTGTACGAATATTACGAATACACCGGCGATCTGGCGTTCCTGCGGGAGAAGGCCTATCCGGTGATGCTGGAGGCGGCGGTCTTCTATCACAGTCTGCTGGTGCGCCGGGAGGACGGGAAGCTGTCGGTCTGCCCGATGACCTCGCCGGAGAACCGCTTTATGACCGACGGGGGGAGCGCGGCGGTGGCGAAGTGGACGGCGATGTCCGATTCCATCGCGTACTCGCTGTTTTCGGACTGCAAAAAGGCGGCTCAGACGCTGGGCATCGAGCCGGACGGCGTTCTTGCGGACATTCTTGCGGCGCTGCCCGACATGGAGCCGCTGAAAATCGCCAGCGACGGGCGGATTATGGAATGGAACGAGGAATTTGGCGAGACCGAAGTGACCCACCGCCATGTTTCCCATCTGTGGGCGCTCTACCCGGCGCGGATGATTACGCCGGACGGTACGCCGGAGCTGTCGGAGGCCTGCCGCCGTTCGCTGGATCGCCGGGGCGACCGGGGCACCGGCTGGAGCCTGGGCTGGAAGATCAACCTGTGGGCGCGGCTGGGCGACGGCGAACGCGCCTGCCGCCTGCTGGATACGCAGCTGCACTTCGTTTCGCCGGAGATTGACAGCTATAAATTCCGCGGCGGAACTTACCCGAATCTGTTCGATGCGCACCCGCCGTTCCAGATTGACGGCAATTTTGCGGCGGTCAGCGGCATCCTGGAGATGCTGGCCGTTCAGCGTCCCACTTCGTCGGGAGCGGACGAGCTGGTTCTGCTTCCGGCGCTGCCCGCGAAGTGGCGTTCGGGCAGCCTGCGCGGTCTGCGTCTGCGCGGCGGTCGGGTGCTCGACCTGCGCTGGCAGGACGGGCAGGTCACGGAATGTACCGTGCGTTAATCCTGCAAAAAAATGTGCCGCCCTACATGAAGTTTAAGGGGGCTGTTGCATCGCAACAGCCCCCTTAAACTTCATATCTTCTTCAATTTTGCGTAAGTCGCCATGAGCTTCTTCGTGCCAACCTTGTTGAACGCGATTTCGTACATAATGTCCGCGCCCATGGGCTTGGCGGACAGAATCTCGCCCTCGCCGAAGGTGATGTGCTGCACCCGGTCGCCTACCTCAAGATGCTCGCTGGTTTCGGCGCGTCCCACCTCGGAGGCGAGATCGGCCTTCTTCAGGAATTCCTTCGAAATCACCGGCTTGCGGGAGCGTCCCGTCTGCTGAGCAGGGTCGGGCTTGGGTATGTACCCCAGATCGATCAGCTCCTCCGGAATCTCGTCGATGAACCGGCTGCGGGGATTGAACTGCGTCTTGCCGAAGATCAGCCGCTCCCGCACGTGAACGCAGTAAAGCCGTTCCTTGGCGCGGGTGATGGCAACGTAAGCGAGACGGCGCTCCTCCTCCAAATCCTCCGGATTCATCGCCGACTGAATTGACGGGAAAATGCCGTCCTCGAAGCCGGGCAGGAAGACCACCGGGAATTCCAGACCCTTCGCGCTGTGAATCGTCATCAGCACCACCGCGTCGGCGGTTTCGTCGTAGTTGTCCACGTCGCTGACCAGCGCCACGTCCTCGAGGAAGCCGGTCAGGGAAGCCTCGGGGTTGTCCTCTTCGTAAGCCACCGCGTTGTTGATCAGCTCGCCCACGTTGGCGATACGCTCCAGTCCCTCGATGCCCGAGGTTTTGAGCATTTCCGCGTAACCGGTGCGCTCCAGAACCAGCTTGATCAGCTCGGACACGGGCATGGTCTCGGAAGCCGCCTTGAGCTGGCGGATCATCTGCACGAAATCGTTCAGGCGGGGCGCGGTTTTGGAGATTGCCACATAACGCTGCGCCTGCTCCATGATTACAAAGGGCGACTGCTTTTCCGCCTCGGCCAGCTGGAACACCGCGTCGATGGTAGTGTCGCCGATCTTGCGCTTCGGCTCGTTGATGATGCGGCGGAGACGAACCGTGTCGTTGGGGTTGAGCAGCACGCAGAGATAGGCGATGATGTCCTTGATCTCCTTGCGCTCGTAGAAGCGCACGCCACCCAGCATCCGATAGGGAATGCCCGACTTGGCGAAGTAATTCTCCAGGTTGTTGGACTGGGCGTTCATGCGGTAGAGCACGGCGAAGTCGGAATATTTCCGCTTCTCCCGGGTCACGCCGTCCAGAATTTTGTTGATGATGTAGCGCGCCTCGTCGTTCTGGGTCTGGAGCTTCTTGACGCGGATTTTGTCGCCCTCGCCCTTGTCGCACCAAAGCTCCTTGCCCCGGCGGGCGAAGTTGTGCTTGATGACCGCGTTGGCGGCGGTGAGGATGTTCTGGGTGGAGCGGTAGTTCTGCTCCAGCTTGATGATGCGGGCGTCCTCCCACGACTTGTCGAAGTCGAGGATGTTTTCGATGGTTGCGCCCCGGAATTTGTAGATGGACTGATCGTCGTCGCCCACCACCATCAGGTTGCGGTGCTTGCCGGAAAGCAGGCGGGTCAGTTCAAATTGTGCCTTGTTGGTGTCCTGATACTCGTCCACGCAGACGTAGCGGAAGCGGTTCTGGTAATATTCCCGCGCCTCGTCCGAACGTTTCAGCAGACGGACGGTCTGGAGAATCAGGTCGTCGAAGTCGAGGGCGTTGGCTTCGCGCAGCCGCAGGGCGTAGAGATGGTAAACCTCGCCGATCTTCTGGAGCCGGTAATCGCTGCCCGCTTCGGCGTCGAACTCGTCGGGGGTGAGCAGATGATCCTTCGCCTTGGAGATGGTGGACATGGTGGCGCGGACGGGGAACATTTTGTCGTCCAGATTCAGCTCCTTCTGACAGGCGGTGATCAGCTTTTTCTGATCGTCGGTGTCGTAGATCGAGAAATCCCGGGCATAGCCGATGGTCTCGCCCCAGCGGCGCAGGATGCGCACGCAGGTGGAGTGGAAGGTGGACGCCCAGATTTCGCCGGACACGGCTTCGTCTCCGAGGACACGTCCAAGGCGCTCTTTCATTTCCTTGGCGGCTTTGTTGGTGAAGGTGATGGCGAGGATTGCCCACGGGGGGCAGGGTTCCACGGCGTAAGGGGAGAGCAGCTTGGCGATGCTTTCGGCGTCGATGCTCTCGTCGGCAGCGGCGGCTTCGAGGGAAGCGGTCTCCGCCTCTCCCACGCCGGCGGGAAGGGAATCGTCGGCAAAGGCGTTTCCGTAGCGGATGATATGGGCGATGCGGTTGACCAGCACAGTGGTTTTTCCGCTGCCCGCGCCGGCCAGTATGAGGAGCGGGTTATTAACCGTGAAGATGGCTTCCCGCTGTTTGTCGTTCATTTGGCTGTAGAGCTTATGGAACAGCGCCCGTTTGGCAGCTGTGAATCGCTCGTTCAGGTTCTGTGTCATGTTGATGTTCTCCATTTGCTTGTTGTAACGGGGGACTCTCCAAGGGCGGATGAGACTCCCCGTCCCGCATAATCCTATATTAATATTATACACCATTTTCGCCGATTTTTCAAGGCAAATCGCGAATTTTACGAAAATTATCCCTCGGAATGCTTGATATGTTCAAAATTTCGTGATACAATATTCTACAATAAGATATAAAATATATCAGCAAATCCCGAGAAACGGAGGCATTCCGCATGACAGAACCACACATTAAGGAGACAGCCGCGTCCCTTCCGGATACGATCATAGAGCTGTACGACGACGAGCAGATTTACAACGTGCTTGCCATTACCGAGCTGCGCCCAAAGCGGGTGATTTACCTCGGTCCCCGCCGCATTAAGAAGCGCGGGATCAAGAACAGCATTATCAACAGCCTTCGGATTCTGGGGCTGGACACCCAGTGCTTCTTCTATACCGCCGACATGATGTCGCTGGAATCGATTAAATCCAAGCTGGATTCCCTGATCGACACCTTTGGCGAATGTACCATCGACCTGACCGGTGGCAGCGAGGTTGCGCTGGTGGCGGTGGGAATGCTTGCCGCATCGCGGAAAATTCCGTTGATGCGCTACGACCGAAGCACCTGCCGTTATAAGGATATCTACTGCTGCCCGGTCATGGAGGGACGGGTGTCCGATCCCCATCTGAGCGTGCCGTCGGTGCTGGCGCTGGCGGGCGGCGTGATGAAGGAGCATGGGCATCTTGCCATCGACGGCCTGACGGACGAATCCGCCGCCGACATTCTGACGGTGTGGGGAATTTTCAAGCGTTTCCACCGGACGTGGCATCGGGCGGTGTCCTATCTTCAGCAGGTGAACAAGCAGTTCGGCGGGGAATCTCTGTCGGTGAAAGCGCCGTCGGTGATCTTTTCAGGCGAGCGGATCGTGAACTGCGACAGCGCAATTATGAACGCACTGTCCGAGGCGGGAATTCTGGAGAACTACGAAAACGACGCCTCAGGCGTTCGTTTTTCCTACAAGAGCGCGCTGATGCGCAGCTGCCTTCTTGACACAGGGATCTGCCTTGAGCTGTACGTCTACGCCACTGCCCGTCAGTCGGGCTTGTACGACGACGTGCAAATCAGCGTAGTCGTTGATTGGGACGGCGACCTGGAAGCGCGAATCAACACCCTTAACGAAATCGACGTAATGCTTACCCGCGGCATGGTTCCAGTCTTCATCTCCTGTAAATCCGGCTCCCCCAACGTAGTCGCCCTAAACGAAATAAAAACCCTCGCAAAACAATTCGGCGGCGTCTACGGACGCCCCGTCCTCGTCACCATGTCCGACGTCCGCAACCGCGACGCCTACCTCTACCAGCGCGCCTCCGACATGGACGTCACCATCATCGACTACACCGACCTAGTAAACGATCGTCTATCCAAGCGGCTTGCCGCGGTGTCGAAGGTGTGAGGGGGAGAAAGGGGGCGAGGGGTACGCGCTTTCATGCCCTCGCCCTGCGAGGGCGTAGAAAAGGCTGTGAAAAAGCTTTAGGCATGGGGGAATAAGGAATTACCCACCAGCTGCTGAGCGTCCTTGACGGTCAGCTTTCCTCCAACGACGCCTCCGAGACATATTGCAGACGCCACGTTCTTAGGCAAAACTTTATTGTTCACATTATAATATCGCGTAAACACTCTTGGGATGTACAGCGAACCTATGCGCCGCGTCTCCATGAGGAAGTCATGCGATGCATGACTTCCTCATGCGTCTCTGTTCTTTTTTCGGCGCCATGCTGGCGCCGCTTGCGGATGTTGTGAGAATATGAACGAAATATATCACACGAAGGGATTGTATATTCGAAGGGATTGTGCTGTTCCGTCGTAGGGAACGACACCATGCGACCTACGGTCGCTTTGTCGTTCCGCTCCAATATCAATTGTACGAAACAAAATCTCTATCATCGACACATCGCAGCCAAAATCCAACTACCCTATGGGCGGCCTGTCGCCATGCGACCTACGGTCGCGTTGTCGCCGCC
>JAFUQU010000043.1 GCA_017472255.1 Clostridia bacterium
GCGACCTACGGTCGCTTTGTCGTTCCGCTCCAATATCAATTGTACGAAACAAAATCTCTATCATCGACACATCGCAGCCAAAATCCAACTACCCTATGGGCGGCCTGTCGCCATGCGACCTACGGTCGCGTTGTCGCCGCCCGCCTCCGAAATCGTTATCGCTAACAACATCTATCATAGCCATATCGGTTGACATCCGCGTCGGAATGTGGTATAATAGTATTGCAGCAAAGGGGGATTGACGGGTGGATATTGAGAGAAGACAGCGTCACCGGGCAGAACTTCAGAAAAAGATATTACAGCGAATTCAGGATTTCTGCCTGATGGATGATACATTTATGACGCGGGTATTTACAGATAATCCGTTATGCACACAGTTTGTTCTGCGTATTATCATGGATAAGCCTGATTTGATTGTGACCGAGGTTCGGGCGCAGAAAGATATGCGGAATTTATATGGACGATCGGTGCGTCTGGACGTGTTTGCGACGGATAATGAGGGAAAAATCTACAACATTGAAGTGCAGCGCCGGGATTCAGGAGCAATTCCGCGTCGTGCGCGTTACAACAGCAGCATGATCGACGCGAATGTGACCGAGCCGGGGGAAAAATTTGAACAGCTGGCGGAAACGTATGTCATATTCATCATGGAGCATGATATATTCCACAGGGGCTTGCCGGAATATCACATTGAGCGTTATATCAGCGAGACGCTGGAGCCGTTTGGCGATGATGCGCACATCATCTATGTGAACGGCGAGATACGCGGTGATACGCCGCTTGGATTTTTGATGCACGATTTCTTCTGCTCTGAACCGAAGCAGATGAAGTACGCCGAACTGGCCGAGCACACGCGGCCATACAAAGAAATAACAAAGGGGGACGGTAAAATGTGTCGTATTATGCAGGAACTGATCGATGAAGAAGTTGTGTGGGAACTGAAAGAAAGCCATCTTGAAATTGCCGAAGAAATGTTGAATGATGGTATATATCCCAAAGAAAAGATCGCTCAGCTGACCCATCTCACCCTCGCCGAGGTCGAGCAGCTGGCAGCATCCCTCGGACGATAAATACAAAATACCCCAACGAGGTCTGCCGCGCCTTGGCGCGGCAGACCTCGTTCATTTTTCTCCCGCCAACCGCTTGACGCGGCGGGCGAATGGGTGTATAATATAAAGGAATACAAAAAATTCAACGAAAGCGAGAATATCATGTATATAGATTCAAACAACCATCACTGGTATAAAGGCAACCTGCACACCCATACCACCCGCTCGGACGGTCGGCGCACACCCGAGGAAACCTGCGCCCTCTATGCGGCGGCGGGCTATGATTTCCTCGCCCTCACCGATCACTGGAAGCTGGGCGAGGGCTGCGAACGGGACGAAAACGGTCTGCTTATCCTTTCCGGCGCGGAGTATAACTTCAACGGCGAGGACGTGCTGGCGGGCGTATTCCATATTGTGGGCGTGGGCATGGAATCCGATCCCATGGCGGGGGATTCTCCGCTCACCCGCGAGAGCAGCGCGCAGCAGGCCATCGACGCCATCAACGCCTGCGGCGGCGCGGCGATTTTAGCCCATCCTGCGTGGTCGCTGAACACGTGGGATCAGATTATGCCGCTGGAGCGATTTGCGGCGACGGAGATTTTCAACTCCGTGTCCGATCTTCCCCGAAACGCCCGTCCCTATTCGGGCGTTGTGGTCGATCAGCTGGCGGCGCGGGGACGGATTCTGCCGCTGATTGCGGACGACGACACGCACTTCCATATCGGCGAGCAGACCCGCTCGTACATTTGGGTCGATCTCGTCGATGCGCCGCTGACTCGGGAGAACCTGATGGCGGCTATCCGCGCCGGACGCTATTATGGCACGCAGGGACCCCGTTTCTCGTGGCATCTGGAGGAACGGGAGGGGAAGCGTACCTTCGTCGTGGATGTGGACGCTCCTGCCGACGGCGAAGCGGAGATCTGCCGCGTAACCTTCTTCACCAACCGTCCATGGATGGGCGACCGAACGACCCTGCGGGACGGCGCGCCTCTGCGTCAGGCGGTATGCCATCCCACGGCGTCGGATACCTTCATCCGCGCGGAGATTGCCGACGCTGCCGGCAACGTGGGCTGGACGCAGATTGTGAAGCTGTAATTATCCCCGCTCGATATTGTACAGCACATTCAGCACAAACCACAGCTGTGGGAACCACCGGGTTACATTCCACACGCCGACCCCGTTAAGCCGACGACCCGCCGCCAGCGCCAGCTTGGCGTCCACGCTGCGGGCGTCCTCGAACCAGACCTCGTGCTGCGATTCGCCGTCGAAGTAGCGGAACCAGGGCGTTTTCGCCGTCTCATCGAAGTTGATCGTTGCCCCGTATTCGTTAGCCAGCGCCACCGCCGCCTGATTGGGCAGCGACTGCGCCGCCGTTCCCTGAATCCATGGAAGCCGCCAGTTGTAGCCGTAGTTGGGCATCCCCATGTTAATCTTTTCCCGGGACATCACTGACAGCGCGTAGTCCACCACCTGCTCCACTAAATTGATGGGCGCGACGGCACGCGGTTCTGAGTAGGTGTAGCCCCACTCGTAGGTCATCAGAAAAACCGTGTCCGCCGCCGCAGCGAGGGCGGGGTAATCGATGGCTTCATAAAGCAGCCCCGGCTGATCGCCGGACGTCTTGGGCGCCAGCGAAACGTCCACCAGCCAGCCTCGCGGACGAAGGGCGTTCGTGAGCTGTCGAATGAAGGCGGTATAGACGTCCCGGTCACCGGGGGCGATGTATTCGAAATCCGAATTGATGGCGACGTATCCCTTTTCCTCCATGGTTTCCACGATGTTGGAAATCAGCTCATCCACGGCGGCGGGATTGTTCAGCACCGCGCTGACCGTTTCGGTGGAGAAGCGCCCGTCGTCTCCCAGACTGGTCAGCACCAGCATGGGCTTTGCGCCGTATTCCTCCGCCAGCGCGATCAGCCGCTCGTCGTCCGGAACGACCAGACTGCCGTCCGCTCGAATACCGTAGCTGAAAATGGCGAGATAGGTGAGATATGGCAATGTCCGCCGAAGCACGTCTTCGGTGACGAAGGGATAGACGTAGCCGGTGGTTTGAAGGCTTCCGCGCTTGGCGTCGGCGTAGTCGATGACGATGGTCTGCCCGGGGTAAAGCTCCCCCCGCCCGCCCAGCGACGGATTGTTCCGCCAAAGCTGATTCACCGACACGCCGTAACGCGCCGCGATGGAATAAAGCGAGTCCCCCGGCGCTACCGTATGCACCCGCGAATGGTAGACGATAATCAGCGCCTGACCCGGCGAGAGGGTATCGCCGGGAAGCTCGTTATCGAGGATGATGCGTCCGGCAGGCACGCCGTAACGCGCCGCGATGGAGGAAATCGTGTCGCCCGGGGCGACGGTATGGATGATCATGGTATCACGACCTTTTATGGGATTTGGATATGTATATGCGCGATGGCGGCTGGATATGCCGCCACCTTCACGCCCACCTTGTTCGCATTTCGTTCACAAACCCGCCCCAAAATCTTACACTTACGAATTACGCCGTTCATATCACATACATAAAATCAGAGTAAAATTATAACATGAAACTACCATTTTCCACCCCGCGTATCGCGCTTGCGCCGATGGCGGGCGTCACCGATCACGCTTTCCGCACCATATGCCGGGAGCAGGGCGCGGACTTCCTCGTCACCGAGATGATCTCCGCCAAAGCCATGCACTATCAGGATCGCAAAACCGCCGAGCTGGCAAGGCTTTGGTCGGACGAAACCGCTCCCACCGCCATCCAGATTTTCGGCAGTGAGCCGCTCGTCATGGCCGAAGCCGCCGAAGCGCTCTCCCGCGCCGTGTACAAGCACTGCCTGTCCCCCATCAAGCCTGCCTGCATCGATATCAATATGGGCTGCCCCGCGCCTAAGGTCGCAAACAACGGCGAAGGCTCGGCGCTGCTTAAATCTCCCCAGCTTGCCGAGGATATCGTCCGCGCCGTCGTGCGGGCGTCCGAAGTTCCGGTCACGGTCAAAATGAGAATCGGCTGGGACGAGCAGTCAATCTGCGGCGTGGACTTCGCCAAGCGGATGGAGGACGCGGGCGCGTCCATGCTTGTCGTTCACGGACGCACGCGAGAGGGACGCTTCAGCGCCCCAATCAACTTCGACGAGCTTGCCCGCATCAAAGCGGCGGTCAAAATCCCCGTCCTCGCCAACGGCGAAATCTTCACCGCCGCCGACGCGAAGCGGATGCTCGAGCGCACCGGCTGCGACGGCGTGATGATCGGTCGGGGCGCGATGGGCAATCCGTGGATTTTTGCCGAAATCAAAGCCGCCATGGAAGGGCGTTCCTTCACGCCGCCCACCGTTGCCGAGCGGGTTGAAACCGCCCTCCGCCAGCTTCGCATTGTCATTGCCGAGCGGGGCGAACGCATGGGCGTTATCAGCCAGCGCGGTCAGCTGGCGTGGTATTTGAAGGGCATCAAGGGCGCCGCCGGCGCCAGAGGCGCCATTACTTCGGCGTCCACCTATGATGAGGTGGAGCGGATTCTGCGGGGGCTGTGAGGATTGCGGGGATGTTGTGCGGATGAATGGGTGACCATAGGTTAGTTGGATTGTGGAAGTTTTCTGGATGTTGTGCGGATAAAAAGGGGCGGAACGACGAGGGCGTCGTTCCCTACGGACAGGTAGGCGAACAGACGCCGATAGCAAAAATCCAAACAAATCTGCACAATCTAAGCCGACGTAATGGTGCGGGGCCATGAAGTCGGCGCATCCCTGTAGCCCTAACGCCTCGCACAGATAAACGTTCGCACAAATAAAATTAGTATCGCTATGTTCGCTGTCGCGAACATAGAAAATAATTGTATAAAGCTTTTGCGGAGCCTTTTCTACGCCCTCGCAGGGCGAGGGCATGAAAAGCGACCGTAACCCCTTAACAAACAAGTCTGAATCTCAACCGACAGGAGGTGCGGGAAATCAACATTATTCAATCAGAGCCGAAGCTGATCGCCCGCGCACAGGCGGGGGATCAAGATGCGTTTGGACAGCTGGTTCAGGCGTATGAGAAGATGGTTTATAATACGATAAAAATGAAGGTGGTCAATGCGGAGGATGCGCTGGATCTGTCGCAGGAGGTTTTTGTGAAGATCTGGAAGTCCATTGGAAGCTATCGGGGGGATTGCAGGTTCTCGACGTGGGTTTATCGGATTGCTACCAATGCTTGTTTTGATCATCTTAGGAGGAATGTTCTGCCTACGGATTCTATGACGGGCGCGCCGGATGAGGATGGGGACGAGCGTCCGCTGGATGTGGCGGACGAGTCGCTGTCCGCGTCCCCCGAGCGGACGCTGGAACAGCGGGAGACGGTTACGGCTGTACGCGCTGCCATCGCTCAGCTTAGCGAGGAACAGCAGGAGGTTGTGCTTCTGCGGGACATTGAGGGCTATACATATGAGGAGATCGCCGAAATGCTTCATCTGGAGATTGGAACGGTCAAATCTCGGCTCAACCGCGCACGGGCACACCTGAGAGAGCTGCTGTCCGATCTGGCGGAGAAAAATAATTTAATAAAATCTTAAAAAATATTTGGCGGACGCGGAACTTTTAGGGCATCGTGTCCGTCTAATATAACATAGAATGAAACTTTTAGCAACAGAGGTGTCGATTATGACCCGGATTTTCCGACAACGACAACCGAATAACACGCCCCTCACCTGCGAAGATGCCCGCGAGCTGATGTTCGATTACATTGACGGCGAGCTGTCCGCCTGCGACACCGCCCGGCTGGAAGCCCATCTTGCGGACTGCGAAGCCTGTCGCCACGAGCTGGAGGAGCGCCGCGCCATTCTGACGATCATCGCCGAAACGCCCATGAACGCCCCTGCGTCCCTTTATCCCGGCGTTATGGCGCTTATCGACGGCGTGGCGCAGGAGCCGAGACGGAAGCTCACCGCTTCCCGCATTCTGCCCTGGGGAACCCTTGTGGCCGCCGCAGCGATGGTTACGCTGTTCGTTCTCCATCGGGGAATGTTCGGCTTGCAGGACAGCCTGTCCGCCGATATGGCGGCTCCCGAAGCGGCGAACATCACCGCCGCCGATACCGCTTCGGCGCAGGATGTTGACGCCGCTTACGACTACGGCGCGGCGGACGACAGGGTTCTGTACTCCGTAAACGGCGCGTCGCGGGAAAACGGCGACGTGCAGGATTCGACCGCAAGCTATTCCGGCAGCCAGTTCAAGCTGTCCGGCAGTACCGCTCCCGAAACCACCGGCGCGGTGTTGGAAACCACCGCAGTCACCGCTCTCAATCCAACCGAGCTGAACGATACCGCCCCGACCGTCGCATTGGTGGAATCGTCGGCTTACACTGAGCTTCTGTCCAAGCTGGTGAGCGACGGCATTCCCGAACAGACGGCACTGCTGATCTGCGCCGAGGACGCGCTGAACGGGCTGTTCGCCGACGTAGCCGAGCTGTCCGATCATACGATCAACACCCTCACCTTCGACGGCGAAAGCGCCGTTACCGAATTCACAGGCTATCTGACCCTGCTCAAGAGCAGCGGGGAGGATTACGAGTATTACATTCCCGAGGATGCCGCCTTCAACCGCTATCTGGTGGTGCTGGTGGACGGGAACGCGGAGGAAATTGAATGAACACCGAGCTTCTCGGAAATATCATGGCGGCAGGCTGTTTGCTGCTCGCCGCAGCGGGGATGACCTGCACAAAGCCGATCGTCCGCCGGACGCGCGCTGCCGCCGACAAGGTCTCCCGCCCGGTGAAAATCGCACAGATTTCCGATCTGCACGACAGCTTTTACAAAAAGAATCAGGTCGGGCTGCTCTCGCTGCTTGAGCGGGAGAACCCCGACCTGATCGTTTTTACCGGCGACATCGTGGACGATACCGAGCGGGCGAAAAACGCCGGGCAGGGAAGTCCTATCCTGTACGAAGGGCATCCCGCCCGCCTGTTGATGGAAGGCTGCGTGAAGCTGGCGCCCTGCTATATGGTTTTCGGCAACCACGAGCGCGCCATTCCCGACACCGAGCGCCTTTCCGCCGAGATTGAGGCGATTGGCGTGACGCTGCTTCGCTGGCAGGACGCGGAAGTCTGCGGCATTCGTCTGTGCGGCGCGGACGATCCTTATTTTCTCGCCGAGTTGAGACCCGACCCTTACTCCATCTCTCAAAGGATGCAGGACGACCGCACCCACGAAAGCCCGACGCTGACCGAATGGCGGGAGAAGGTTGCCGCCTTCGCTCCGGCGAAGGATGGGCGCTTTACGGTGCTGCTGTCCCATCGCCCGGAGGAGTGGAAGCATTACCGTGACTGCGGCTTTGACGCCGCGCTGTCGGGGCACGCTCACGGCGGGCAGGTGCGTATTCCGCTGCTGCTGAACGGGCTGTACGCGCCCCACCAGGGATTGTTCCCATCCCATGCGGGGGGATGCTACCGCTACGACGGCTTCGTACACGTGGTGTCCCGCGGGCTTTCGAAGAAGCGCGCGCCCAGAGTGTTCAACCGCCCCGAAATCTGCGTGCTGACGGTGGAGCCTTCGTAATAAAGGGAGATAAGCTTATGAAGAAAATAGCTGCCATTACCGCGTCGCTGCTAACCGGGGGGACGATTGCCGATGTGGAGCTGGGGTAGGCTTTCCACAGCAAAATCGACAATTTGATTCGTCCGCACCCGTCCAAGATGCTTGAAACTTCATCTTGACAAACGGGAGAAAATCGGGTATAATATTATACTAATAACATATTCGTTTTTCCGCCACCGATGATATCTTTTGAAAAGGAGTAGAATTTATGGTGAACTGCAATCCCGCCGAGAAGTTTCTCAAGGAAGGTCTGACCTTCGACGACGTCCTGCTCATCCCCGCAAAGAGCGACGTCACCCCCAACATGGTCAGCCTGAAAACCCGTCTGACCAAAACCATTGAGCTGAACATCCCCATGATGTCCGCCGCCATGGATACCGTTACCGAATCCCGTCTGGCCATCGCTATGGCACGTGAGGGCGGCGTCGGCGTTATCCACAAGAATATGCCCATCGAAAAGCAGGTAGACGAGGTGGAGCGCGTGAAGCGTTCCGAGAACGGCGTTATTGTCAATCCCTTCTTCCTGTCTCCGGACAACTATGTTTACGAAGCGGACGAGCTGATGGGCAAGTACAAGATTTCGGGCGTGCCGATCTGCGACGAGGAAGGTCGTCTGGTGGGCATTATTACCAACCGCGATATGCGATTCCTTGACAGCCATCAGATGCGAATCAGCGAGGTAATGACCAAGGAGGGGCTTGTTACCGCTCCTGTGGGAACCACGTTGGATCAGGCGCAGGAGATTCTCCGCCGCCACAAGATTGAGAAGCTGCCACTGGTTGACGATGATTTCAAGCTGCGCGGTCTGATCACCATCAAGGACATTGAGAAGGCCACCAAGTATCCGAATTCCTGCAAGGACAAGAACGGACGTCTGCTCTGCGGCGCGGCGATCGGCGTAACTGCCGACGTGCTGGATCGTGCGAAGGCGCTGCTGTCGGTTGGCGCGGATTTCCTCGTGCTGGACTCGGCGCACGGTCATTCGAAGAACATTATTTCCTGCGTGGACAAGGTGAAGTCTGCGTTCCCGGAGGCGCAGGTCATTGCGGGCAACATTGCCGTTGCGGACGCTGCGCGCGACCTGATTTCGGCGGGAGCTGACGCGGTGAAGGTAGGTATTGGTCCTGGTTCGATTTGCACGACCCGTGTGGTAGCGGGCATTGGCGTGCCGCAGATCACGGCGATTTACGATGCTGCGTGTGCGGCTGCTGAAGCTGGCGTTCCGGTGATTGCGGACGGCGGCATCAAGTACAGCGGCGACATTGTGAAGGCGATTGCGGCTGGCGCGTCGGTGATTATGATTGGCTCGCTGTTTGCGGGCTGCGAGGAATCCCCCGGATCCACGGAAATTTATCAGGGACGTTCGTTCAAGGTATATCGCGGCATGGGTTCACTTGCGGCGATGGAGCAGGGTTCGAAGGATCGCTACTTCCAGGAAGGCGCCCGCAAGCTGGTACCGGAAGGAGTAGAGGGACGTGTACCTTACAAGGGACCGTTGTCCGACACGGTATTCCAGCTGATAGGCGGACTTCGTTCGGGCATGGGCTACTGCGGCTGTCCGACGATTGGGGAGCTTCAGGAGCGCGGTCAGTTTGTGCGGATTACGGGCGCAGGTCTGCGCGAGTCTCATCCTCACGACATCAACATCACGAAGGAAGCACCGAACTATTCGGTTCAGCACGAGCTGTAAGCTCATGTTGTACTCAGCACTGAGCTGTAAGCTCATGCAGAGGACGCTGTGAAAACAGCGTCCTTTTTATCTGCGTTTGCGTCTGTGTCCGTAGGGAACGACGCCATGCGACCTACGGTCGCTTTGTCGTTCCGCCACAAAATCGTTATCGCCAACAACATCTCTATCATCGACACGTCGTATCCAAAAAATAACTACCCTATGGGCGGCGTCGCCCTCGTCGCCGCCCCACCAAACGCATATGTCAAACATTCCCTCTGTCATCCCCACATTGCTCACCAAACGCATATGTCAAACATTCCCTCTGTCATCCCCACATTGCTCACCAAAC
>JAFUQU010000044.1 GCA_017472255.1 Clostridia bacterium
ATCTTGTCGTTGCGGAGATCGATGCCGTTTTCGGCACGGAACTTATCGGCCATCCAGTCGATCACGCGCTGGTCGAAGTCGTCGCCGCCGAGGTGGGTATCACCGTTGGTGGCAAGAACCTCGAACACGCCGTCGGAAATCTCCAGCAGCGAAACGTCGAAGGTACCGCCGCCCAGGTCGAAGACCATGATCTTCTGCTCTTTTGCTTCCTTGTCAACGCCGTAAGCGAGGGCTGCTGCGGTCGGCTCGTTGATGATACGCTTTACATCCAGACCGGCAATCTTGCCCGCGTCCTTGGTAGCCTGACGCTGGGAGTCGGTGAAGTATGCGGGAACGGTGATGACCGCCTCGGAAACGGTGGTACCCAGATAAGCCTCGGCGTCAGCCTTCAGCTTCTGCAGAACCATTGCGGAAATTTCCTGAGGGGTGTACTTCTTGTCGTCGATGGACACCTTGTAATCGCTGCCCATGTGGCGCTTGATGGAAGCCACGGTGCGGTCGGGGTTGGTAATAGCCTGACGCTTTGCAACCTGACCTACCATGCGCTCGCCGGACTTGGAGAATGCAACGACGGAAGGCGTCGTGCGCGCGCCTTCGGGGTTCGGGATGACGGTGGGCTCGCCGCCCTCGTAAACTGCGACGCAAGAGTTGGTCGTACCTAAATCTATACCGATAATCTTACCCATGATAATATTCCTCCTGAGAATAATCTTTACAAAATTTTATTAGTTTGCAACCTTGACCATCGCGTGACGGATGATCCGGTCGCCCTTTTTATAGCCCTTCTGGAAGACCTCGACGACGGTTTCTTCCTCGATCGCCTCGTCCTCCACGTGCATGACCGCGTTGTGAATGTTGGGGTCGAACTTGTCGCCCGCCTCGCCGAAGGCTTCCACGCCCAGCTTGGCGAGCATATCGCCCGCGCCCTTGAAGATCAGCTGCAAGCCGTCCACCAGCTTATCCGGCTCGGTGTAGTTGGCGGCGCGCTCCAGATTGTCGATGACCGGCAGAATTTCCTTCAGCGCATCGCTGTAAGCGTCGGCGAAGATGCCTTCCCGCTCCTTGGCGGAACGCTTGCGGAAGTTGTCGTACTCGGCGCAGACCCGCATATACTTGTCGGTGGTCTCGGTAAGCTCCGCCTTAGCCTTGTCGAGGGCGGCGGTGGCTTCGGCGAGCTTGGCGGTAAGCTGCTTGTTTTCATCCTTAAGCTGCTTTTCCTCACGCTTTTTGTCCTTTTTGGAAGGCTCAGCAGCGTCCTCGGCGGGAGCGGCATTCTCTCCTGCCTGGGTTTCAGGGGTTTCGACCGTTTCTTCTTCGGGGACGGTCGTGTCCTGTTCCTTGATTTCCTCTGTCATGATTCCTCTTCCTTTATATTATGTGTATTTTTCATTGTTTATGAATCGTCCTTTTTTCCCTCGATCAGATCGGCTTCCATCATATGCCCGATGCTTCCCGACAGGTAATCGACCATCGTGACAACCTTGGAATAATCCATCCGCCGCGGTCCGATAACGCCGATGACGCCGACGGTTCGTCCGCCGGATTTCACGGTGCGGAAGATCAGCGACGAGCTGCGCATAACCTCCACCTCGTTTTCCGAGCCGATGTAGACATTGGTTCGGTCGCCCTCCGCGCCCGAAAGCAGGTCGAGCAGGTCTTCCTTGTTGTCGAACAGCTCCAGCATATCGCGCACCCGGTCGATGTCGGAGAACTCGGGGTAATTGAGCAGGTTGTTCACGCCGTCGAAGATCAGCTCTCCTTCATCCGGCTCGTTCACGGTTTCGTAAACCGCCTTGATGATCGGGTTGATCAGCGACTCATGCCCTTCCAGCCGCTGCTGCATTTCGAGAATGACGGGCAGCGTGATCTGCTCCATTTCCATGCCGGAGACGCAGTCGTTGAGGGTGACTGCCAATTTTTCAAGCACGTCCCGGTTCACGTCGAAGCCCAGATGGATGTGGCGGGTTTTCACCGCGCCGCTTCCGGTAAGCATCACGAGGATGAAGCTCCGTGGGGAGACATACATTACGTCGAAGCGGCTGACCGTCTGTCTGGCGGGGCTTCGCCGAACCGCCACGCCGGTGTAGTTGGTAAGCATACTCATAAGCTTGGTGGCGCGGTCGAGGATGCGGTTCACCTCGGCGGCTTTCATTTTGAGCAGCTTGTTCAGCTCGCCGATTTCGGCGGAGGTGAGGCGGTACTGCTGCATGAGCTGATCCACATAGAAGCGGTAGCCCAGCTGGGAGGGTACACGTCCCGCCGAAGTATGGGGCTGTTCCAGGTAGCCCATTTCCTCCAGCTCCGCCATCTCGTTGCGGATGGTAGCAGACGAGTAGGCGATCTGCTTATACTGCGTGAGATATTTTGAGCCGACAGGCTCGCCCATATTGATGTGCGTATCGATAATCGCCTTGAGAATAAGCTTTTTGCGCTCGGACAAATCACGATTTTCGCCTGGCAACCCTCTCACCTCCTGTCAGAATCGTTTGGGTCGCAGGTTTTAGCACTCTCGGGTGTCAAGTGCTAATCACTGTGTATAGTATACCTTTTTTCCGCCGCGAATTCAAGGAGAAATTATATAAATACTGTTAATTATTTGTGAATCACGCCGGGAAGCGTTGGCAGACGCGGGTATCCGCGTGCTGACGGCGCTTTTTTCGAAGAAAAGAAAAGAAGGGGCTGTTGCTCATGCAGCAACCCCTTCATAATTAGATTCAATCAGTAGTACATCTATGAAAATTTAACGTAATATCTTTCAAATATGAGTATTTGTTATTTACTATGTCTATGACGACTATGGAAAAAACATTGTTTTCTACATCGCTTGGATTTTCATCATGTACTTCAAGTAAATAACCGTTTTGCGGATCCTTCCACACACCGTTTTCAGATACAAATAGGCGTTCATGCTCTATGCATACACTATTGTAATATCCATGTTCCCATTGCTATGCTCCCTTTGATTTGTATCGCTGAAGTCGGTGTACCATATATGCGCCCTCCTCAGATTTGCGTGCGCAGGAACAGCATATAGTTCGAATCGTGATGATTGTTCGCATTGTTGAACACCGACCGCACGGACAGCGTAAGCGTGTCCCCTTCCAGCAGGTACGCGGGGTACTGGAAGCCGTGCTTCGCCGGGTCGAAGCCGCTGTAGTCGATGAGCGCTCGCGTCTGCGTGAAATGCTCCAAATCGCCGCTTTCAAAAAGCGCCAGCAGATTCCGATTGCATCCGGCGGGAACGGCGGAATTGGCCACCATAACCCACCGCCCGCCATGGGGAATCATCCGGAACATGGACATGGACACCGGCGCTTCCGCAAAGCCCGCGAAGACAAGCGGCGCTTCGGGATTCTCCTCGTCGATGCGCAGGCGGAGAATCTGCCCGGTCTTCCAGCGCAAATAGTTGTACAGCTTCCCGTCCGGCGCCCGGAGAATGTTGCCCTCCATCGTATCGCCCTGCACGCCGCCGGAGGCTTCCCTCCACTCGCCGTCGAAGTGCAGCAATTCGGACATAACCCAGCTTTCGGGACGCATGGGATCGGCATCCACGGGCATGGAAATCACCGCCGGGATGTGGGAGCCTGCCCCCCAGCTGCCATATTCGCAGGTTGTCCAAAGCCGCCCGCCTTCCTCCACAAGATGCATCGGCGCACGGTGCATACCGCCATAATTGCAGAGAACGCTGGAGCCGCAAAAGAGCGTCACCGGCTCCGACCAGCTTTCGCCCTCATCCCCGGAGCAGGCGATCTGCAAATTGCCATACTCGGTGGACAGCCCCAGAATGTACAGCTTCCCCCGCCATGTGAACAGGCTTCCCCAGTAGAAAGGATAGAGGTCGCACAGATACCGCCAGTTCGCGCCGTCGTCGTCCGACGCGAAAAGCAGCGTAAGATTCTGCGCCATTCTGTGACCGAACAAATCCATGCCCGCCACCAGCCGTCCGCTCTTTGTCCGTGCCAGCGAAGGGCTGCACAAAAAGCGTCCGCTGAAATCGTACTGCCCGTCCTCGGGATGCAGGTAGTTGATCACCGACGTTCCCTCGGGGATTGCGCAGGTGCGCAGCAACCGACGGCTGCTGACACGTCCGTCGGACGCTTCTACGCGGAATTCATACTCCCGACCTTCTTCCAGCCCGTCCACGCGTACAACCCGGTCGGCGATGGGCTGGCGGCGCATAACGCCGTCCCGCTCGCCCCAGACAAGGGTGTGCGGCATATTGCCGCCCACCCGGTCAAACCACTCAAAGGTGAAGCCGTTCGCATCCGGCGCAAGCCGGCAGACAAAGGGATTGTTCAATTCCGCCGCCCGGTTGAAGGGCAGGTACGGACGCCAGTCCAGTGTATTTTTTCCTCTCATTACCGTGTGTTCTCCTTATGCCTCAGTCATCGGCTTGATCAGCGTGCGCAGACCGGCGCGAATCAGCTGATCGTCACAGCACATCCACATGAAGTTCGCGCCCAGCTCTCGCCAACGCTTTGCCTGCACATTGTCGTCGCAGAAGATGCCCACGGATTTCCCCCGCCCGATGCAGATATCGAAGACCCGCTTCACCGCCGCGCGGAACTCTGGGCGCTCGAATTGCTGCTCCATCCCCATGGTAAAGGAAAGGTCGTAGGGACCGATGACCACGGCGGCGATATGCTCGCCGTACAAATCCAGCATGGCGGGCAGGTTTTCGATGCCGACCGGCGATTCAATCTGAATCAACAGGTGGCGGTTCTTCTGAAAATCGGCGGTGGTTTCGCCGGGGCGAAGCTGGCAATAACCGCCCCTTCCCTTCCGTCCGATGGGCGGGAAGCGCATGGATTCCACCGCCAGCTTCACCTGTTCCACCGTCTCCACCCGCGGAACCATGACGCCGTCCGCGCCAAGATCCATGCAGCGTGCGATATGATGGTACGTGCAGTCCGGCACGCGCACAAAGGACGGCAGCCCGACCAGCCGACAGGTTTGCAGAAGCGGCACAATATTTTCATTATTGAACACGCCGTGCTCCATGTCAAACAGCACATAGTCAAGATAATCTTCATTAATCATCTCAATCATCGGCGTGCTGGCAATCAGTGTAACGTTGGTTCCCAGGATCTGCTCTCTGGCAGCAAGCTTGTCTTTCAAGCGCTGAAATTTGTTCATGGTGTGTCTCCTTTAAGGGGTACGCGCTTTTACGACCTCGCGGCGCGAGGTTAGGATAAAGTTAGTTTGCTTTTGGCTTTTCTTTTTTGCGCGTACAGATTTTGTTTACCTACTTGATATTTTACATCATCTATGCTAAAATGTAAATAGCACAATTGACCCGGATTGTGCCAGAATTGCAGTTTTTGAGGAGGGCTTTCCATGCCGGACACCGATCTTTACAGCTACGAGGTCACGCGGGACAATCAGGATCAGATCGTCACGCTTCATATACAAAACGGCATCGCGCCGCGTCCAAGCCAGCATTTTCACGACAGTCTGGAGTTTCTTTATGTGGCGGACGGGAGCATCAACGCACGCCTTGGCAGCGAGCAAACCGTCGTTCCCGCTGGAAATCTGCTCGCCGTGTCCAGCTTCCTGCCCCACGATTTTCCAAGAGAATACGCCGAGCTTTGGCAGCTCATCGTCCCCCGCTCGCTGATCAGCAACCTCGACCAGCTCATGGAGAACAAAACCTTCGCCCGGCGGGTGCTCCCCGACCCGGACGGTCAGCTGCTTGCCTACATGAAGCTGATTTACGAGATTAACACCCGGGGCGGCATTTTTGCGGTCATCGACGAAACCGCCGCTCACGCGGCCGCCGTTTCCGCCGCCGGGAATCTGGTGCGACTGATTATCCGCATCAGCGGGCTGCGGGAGGAAGGGGGAAGCTCCCTGCCAGTAATGCAGGCAATCCGCCACATTTCCCTGCACTTCCGGGAACCGATCCGGGTGGGCGAGCTGTCCCGTCGGCTTTACTGCAACCGAAGCCGGCTTTCCTCCCTGTTCCACGCCACCTTCGGCATGACCATGAACGAATACGTGAACAGTCTCCGCGCCGCCGAGGTGCGCCGCCTGCTGTCCGAAAATCCCAAAATGATCCTGACGGAAGCCGCCGCGCTGTCCGGCTTCGGCAGCCTCCGAAGCCTGCACCGGGCGTACAAGCAGACATACGGACATCCCCCGGCGGGGGATGTCCGTATGGAATAATATGCATATTGCACAAAATTAGCGTGATTATTTCATCGTTATTACCACTTGCTGTCGGCGTCATATTATAGTATAATAGATGTAACAAATTGTTCAAATTTGAAAGGAGCATCTGTTATGAAGCGTACCCTCACCCTGTTTTTAGCCGCTCTGCTGGCGGTATCCGCCGCGTCCTGCGGCTCAACCGGCACCCCCACCGACACCACCCCGTCCGACACCTCCGCCGCCGACAGCACCACCGCCGCCGATACCCTGAAATCCGGCGTCCCCGAGGAGCTTGACCTGAAGGATGAGACCGTCAGCATCTGGTACACCACCAAAGCCTCCGCCGTCTCCGAAACCTTCGTGGACATCGCAGGCGAGCTGACCGGCGACATCCTCGACGACGCCATCTTCAACGCCAACAAGGCGGTGGAAGAACGGCTGAACGTGAAGCTGGATTACTACAATTCCGGCACGCCCACCTCCGAGACCGGTTCGGAAGTCCGCAAGCTGCTGTTGGCGGACGACACCACCTACGACCTCTATCATGTGGTGCAGTGGAACGCCGCCGAGCTTGCCGCGGAAGGTCTTTATCTGAACATGAAGAACGCGCCTTACCTGAGCCTGGACGAGGCATGGTGGGACGGCGAATACATGAAGGAAATGACCATCGGCGAGGATAAGCTGTACGCCCTCGTGGGCGACTACGCGGTGGACAGAACCCGCTGCCTTGGCTGCGTTTACTACAACAAGGCAATGTATGAGGATTTCTACGGCGACCCGGACGGGCTTTACGATAAGGTGCTGGACGGTTCGTGGACGTGGGAATATCTGCGTGAGGTCTGCTCCCAGGTATGGTCCGATCTGAACAGCAACGGCATCGCCGACCGGGACGACCGGCTTGGCTCCTGCATCAACGACTACAACAATCTGGACACCTTCTATTACGGCACCGGCGTCAGCCCCACCGAACGTGACAAGAACGACGCCCCCGTGCTGACCGTCAACAGCGAGCACAGCATCGATGTTATCTCCAAGCTGTACGAAATCGTCTTTGAAACCGAGGGCGTTTACTTCTCTGGTCCCCAGTATGAAGACGACGTGAAGAACCGCGAAAAATTTGAGGAAGGCACCAGTATGTTCCTCTACGGCTTCTTCTACACCTCCGAAGCCATGCGCGAAATGACCAGCGACTTTGGCATCGTGCCCCTGCCCAAGTTCAACGAGGAGCAGGACGATTATTACAGCGTCGTCCACGACATCATGCGGATCATGGTGGTGCCCTACAACTGCCGGAAGGTGGACGCGGTCAGCGCCGTCATGGAGGAACTGTCCTTTGAGGGCTATCAGAACGTGCTGCCGGGTTACTACGACGTGCTGATGAAGAACAAGTACGCCCGTGACGATGTCTCCGCCGAAATGATCGACATCATCCGCGATTCCTGCACCACCGACATCGCCTACATCTACGGCTTCAACAGCATGGGTTATATGCAGCGCAAGGTCATCCAAAGCAAAAACAACAACTTCGCCTCGGTCTACGAAACCTACCTCCCCGCCGCCGAGGAAAAAATCGACACGCTGGTCGAACAGTTCAACAGCCTGGATTAAAATTTCGCACAAAAGGAAGCGTACCGCACCAATGTCATTAAGATAAGCCTCTTACCTCAATACCCCCTCGGACTCATTTTGACCGAGGGGGCTTTTTTTCCAAAGTCGCTCCGATGTGATATTGCTTCCTCTCTGCGATACTTCATCTCCAAGCCCCCTTCGCAGAGCGCCGTTTAATAGGTGCGTAGCGGTATGAAGTCTTGCAGTCTGCTCGTTATGATCTGCCAGACCACCTGAAAAATATCTTAGTATAGCATTATTTTGTGAAGGTTTCTACCGCTTTTTGTGCGGTGTTGCCTTAACTTAATAGGTGGGGAAGACGATAAGGGACGAATCCGTGGATTCGTCCCTTATCTTAATGATACCTATGCTAACTTAATGACATTGCCGTTTCCGGTGGATTTTTTAGTTATCCTTACTTGCCGAGCGTGTTCATGAGATTGTAAATCATCACAACCGCTTCACGGCGCAGGACGGATGCCTTGGGATCCAGCATGTCGCCTTCCACTGCGATGATGCCGTTTTCAACGGTCCACTGCATGGCTGCGTATGCCCACTCTTCGACCAGTGCCGCGTCGACATAGTCGGTGAGTGCAAACTCGGATGCGGTGTCGCCACCGATGAAGGCTGCAAAACGTGCCAGAATAGCTGCCGCCTGCTCGGTAACTACCTCGTCCGCGATGCCAAAGCTGCCGTCGCCGTAGCCGAAGACGATGTCGTGCTCCTCCGCCCACGCGATGTAAGCGGTGTACCACGCGTCAGCTTCCACGTCGTCAAAGCTGCTTTCGTCGTAGTCCTCGCCGTCGATTGCGGTCAGGCGGCCGAGAATTGCGACAAACGCTTCACGGGAGAGCGCTTCGTCGGGATTGAAGCTGCCGTTCTCATCGCCTTCGATGATGCCGTTCAGCTCTGCCCAGCGCAGTGCGTCCAGATACTCCGCGTCAGCGGGAACGTCCTCGAAGGGATTCTCCCACGCGTCGGTAAAGGTGGCCTCAACAATGCTGTCCGCCTTGAGAAAGTCGATGGTGACAGTCATTTCCTTCGGGTTGGTGATTTCCACTTCCTCGCCGTTCACACGGATGGACTTGATGGCGTTGCCAAGGTCAGCGGTAACGGTGAAGGAAATTTCACGGCTGTACTTGACTTTGGTTTCACCCTCGGGCGTGATGGTGCCGCCCTCTCCGGCCGTCGAAGTGACGGTGAATTTCTGGTTCATCTTGACAATCATGTACCAGATTGCGAAGTTGGCATTGCTGTCCTCCTCAAAGGTCACGGTCATAGAAACGGTGAGCGGGAGATTTTCGGGGTTCGCAACGTCTGCGGGGAGTCGGAAGCTGCCGGTCAGTGTAAAGCTCTGCTCGTCGGAATTCTTGGGATCGTACCCGTTCAGCGTGCTGAGATTCCAGGAAACGGAAACCTCGCGGGTGCTTCTGTCATCCAGCGTGATGGTGACAGTCTTGGGCAGGCTTGCTGCGGTGATCTGCGTGCCAGGCTCGACAACCAGCGTGTCGGGGTTGGCAGCAGACACAAAGACGAGCTTTGCGCTGACGGTGACGCTGACAGAAACGCCAAGATCAGGATCCTGCGAAACTCTCACGTCGTCGGGCATAATGATTTCGCCGGTGACGGTGAAGGTTTGCTCCGCTTCATAAGTGGGATCGTAGCCGGTGATCTCATCCCAATCAATGCGTGCTTCCCTGGTCTTGCTGTTGGAAAGCTCGATAGTCGCCGTCTCAGGCAGGGGCAGGGATTCAGCGGGTGTACCGTTTGCAACGCCGGTGATGGGCGCCAGCGGCTTGATGCCGGTAAACTCGGGGGCCGCGCCAACGGTGATCTCGATGGTCACATCCAACGATACGGGAGTGGGATCAGCGGGGTTGATGGTGTTTGCGGGAAGTGCAACCTTGCCGCGAACGGTGAAGGTCTGTGCTTCCAGGAGTTCGGGGTTGTAGCCGGTGATTTCATCCCATGTGATGATGCCGTCAACTTCGGAGGCATCCTCGCGAACGAGCTTCGCAGTTGCGGGCAGGCGGGATTCAATCTGCTCCAGCGTCGCGCCGTACTCGATATCGGTGATCGCTGCGGGCGGAGTGACGGATTCGAGCTTGAGCTTGGGCTTGACGGCAACGGAAACGGTAATTTCGCCGTTCCAGCCGTTGGGTGCGATGGTGCCGTTCGGCAGGCTGTAGGAACCGGTAAGGGTTGTCTCCTTGTTGGCTGCGTCATTGTGGTTGAGAACGTCGGCGAGCGATGTTCTGTTCCATACAATGGACGCCTCAAAGGTGGTGGAGCCGCCGGGGATTTCCTTGTTGAAGGTGAGGGTGACGGTGCCGGGAAGCTCGATCTCCTCCGCCTTCGCGTCGTTTTCAACAACGACCTGCGTCAGCGTACCGACCTCGGTCAGCATTGCCTTGGGCGCGATGGTAACCTTGACGGAAATCGTCTTGCCCTTGTTTTCGGGGTCGATGACATCGCCGCGGTTGGTGATGGTACCGTCAACGATGATTTCCTTGGCGGATGCATCGTCGTGGCTCAGATTTGCCTCAAGCTCAGCGCGGTCCCAAACAACGTCCGCTTCAGCAGTGCCGGGAGTATTCTCGAACACGGTAGTCAGCGTAACAGTGTCAGGCAGCGTCACGCTGTCGCCATTGGCGGCGTTGATGTCGGTGATGGGCTGAACGCCGGTAACTTGTGCCTTGGAGAGAACGTAGACGGTGAAGTCCTTCTCGTTCTGGATGCTCTCGGGATTACGGTAGAATGCGGGAATTTCGAAGGTCGCGGTGAGAACCGTCTCCTTCTTAGCAGCTTCATTGTGCAGCTTGTTCGCGTCAAGCGCGGTCTTGTCCCAATCCGTGATCGGGAGCTGTACATCCTCGCCTGTTAAGAGATCAAGCACAACATATTCCGGCAGCTTGTCGCCGAGCTCGCCGCTGTTGGGAATATCGAAGCTGCCTGTCGGGAAGCTGATGCCAACAACCGTGTCCTTGGGGAGGACATTAACGGTAAAGCCGGCTTCACCGGGATTACCGATTTCATTTCGGTAAGTATCCGGAAGCGTAAAGTATGCGGTAAGAACCGTTTCCTTCTTGTCAGCCTCATCGTGGTTCTTGTTTGCATCATACTCGCTGTAGTCCCAGCCGGTGATCGTAACTCTGTCCGTGCCGCCCTTCTCCAGCTCAAGTACGACTTCAGTCGGCAGCTTGCCTTCAAGATCGCTGCCGTTGGGAACATCGATCTCAGTTACGTCAAAGCCAATGCCGGTGATTGCATCCTTCGGCTCAACGGTGACGGTTACTGTGATCTTCTGCTCGCGCTCGGTGTTGGGGGCATAGGTTTTTGCGGGTATGTCAAAGATACCGGTAACAGTGACATCCTTGGCAGTAGCCAGATCATGCGCGTAATCATTGGGGGCGATTTCGTCATACTGCCATGTGATGCTTGCATAGTATTCCGTTGTATTTTCATCGGAATACGGCTTGTCAAAGGTCAGCTTGACAGTGGTGGGGAGATCATACGCCGTAGGAAGCGTGCCGTTGGGGACGGCTTTGCCGTCGATTGCACCGATAGATTCGAGCTTCGCACCCGCCTCAACGGTAACAACAACGGATACATTCAGGTCAACGCCGGCAACATTGTAAACGCCATCCGGCAGTTCTACAACACCGGTAACGGTTATCCGCTGCTCCCGTGCATCATTGGGATCATAATCGAGATTTTTTAGATTCCAACGGATCGAAGCGGTCATCGGCTCGAAGGTATCATCACTCAGATCAAGCGCTACCGTCTGATCCAGTGCAAATTCTGCAGAAAGAGTGCCGGTTTCTTCTGTAATGTTCTGCGGCGCAGTAAATCCATTGATATACAGCTTAGGCAGGACGGTTACTTCAGCATAGGTGTCAAGCGAAACACCATTCTTATTTACAACTTCATCCAACAGAGTGATCTTGCCGGGTACTCGAATCGTCTTGGCGCCTGTTTCGGAATGAGCATAATCCAACTCCGTAACCTGACTTGGATACCATGTGACATCCGCGTCAAGCTCTGTAGGACCATAAGTCTTCGGATCGTTTTCAACTTCGATTCTTACGGTTTCGGGAAGCTCATATGTGCTGGGGTTGGTGCCGTTGGTGTAAACCGTGTCAACCACAGTGTTCTTAATGCTCACAAGCACGGGCTTTGCTGCTACGGTGACGTGGACGGTAATGTTGTAACTGTCGTCGAGTGTCTTTTCGTTCGTGGAAACATAGCCGCCGGGTACCGTAATGGTTGCTACCATATCGAATTCCTGCATGTTTTCATCCGACACATTGTATTCCGTCTCACCTTCAGCATAATCCCAGGTGAGAGTTCCATCAAAGGTCGTCTGATCCGCGAGCGTGATCTTCACGGTTGCGGGAAGTCCAATCGCATCGAAGGGCGTTCCATTGGGAACACGGATTTCTTCGACTTCCGATATAGCGCTGATCGCTGCCCACGCCTTCTCCGCCTTTTTGACGGTGATGGTTGCTTTGTTCTCTACCTCGGAATTGCTGCGAACCTTGTCGGGCAGCGTGAAGGATGCCGTCGGGAATTCATAGGTAGCCGCATCCGTGGTAGTGGAATCGTAGCTGCTGGTGTTCCATGTTACCGTTGCGTAATCGGTGGAATCATCGTCCAGCTTGATTTGAACCTGGGTGGGAAGCTTGGAGTCAAGCGCGTCCTCGTGCTTGATCTCAAGCGGTGTGGGAGCAATGACCTCAACGATCTTCTTCCAGCCCTTGATGGTGATCTCCGCTTCGACATTTCTGGTCTCTTCTTCCTCGCCGAGAACGCCTGCGGGAATCGTCATAACACCGGGAACAGTGATGGTCTGATCTTCAGACTTTTCGGGATCGTAAGCAGGTTCAGCATTGTTAACATCCCACTCGATGGTGCATTCAACGGTGGGCTTCTCTTCCCCGTCCTCAAGTCCTTCCTGCTCCAGCTTCATGGTAGTTTTGCCCATGTTAGCGTTCATGAAGGATTCGATCTGTGCGGCTGACATGCCGTTTTGCAGCATGCCGCCGACAAGTCCGGCATTCGAAAGATTAAAGCCGCCAAAGCCGAACGTGGGGATTGTGGTCGGCAGAGTCGGCCAGACCTTGGCGGAAACGATGACTGTTACATAGACCGTCTTACCAACTTTGTAATAGTCCACAACGCCGTCCGGGATACCACCGGAGATGGTGCCCTCAACGAGGAAACTCTGCGCGGTGGAATTTGCGGGGTTGTAAAATTCATTGCTGACAGGAGCGCTGCGGAGCATGCTGAAGGTCGCAACCGGAAGCGCCTTGTAGACAAGCTCTTCGCCCCAATCAATCTGAACGGTCGCAGTGTCTTCCGCACAACCGACCAGCTTGATCGTGGTCGACGTAATCGCACGGACTGCGGCTTCGATGACAGAAAGTGCGGTGCCGTTCTTAGCGACGATATCGGCGGGCTCGGCGATTTCGGTGTAGTGCTTGGGGATAACTTCAACTTCCAGCGGAATAGAATCTGAAAGCTTATCTTTATTAATAACTTCCTTTTTGGGAATAGATACTTTACCGTTGAGACTCAAAGTACCGCCGTTCAACTTGAGAGAAGCAATATTCTGCGCAATGGTCGCTGCGAGATTGCCCCAGTCAACATTCGTCTCAATCGGCTCTCCGGAGTCAACCAGCAGACGAACACCGAGAGCATATACAGCATTCTGAATCTGACCCTCTGTAAGATTGCTGCCTTCAAAGGTGTCGAATTCCAGCTCAGACACAGCATTACCTGTATCTTTGTCATACAGCTCGATGCCCGTCAGGTTAGGACGGAACTTTTCCTTCTTCGTGTATGTGATGGAAACCTTATTTTCATCGCTCACTCGGAAGTCTGTCCAATCAATATTCATGTCCTCTACCTTGTTAAGAGAACCATAAACAGTGATCGTCTGTTCAGCCAACGAATCGGGATCATAGCCTACGAGATCATTATCTCGGGTGTTCCATAAAATGGTGCCGGTATACTCTTTGTCAACCGGGTATTGGAATCTGAGCTTGCAAACCGTACCGACATCTTTCAATACATCATGAACCGTCGTTCCGTATTCATACTTTTCTTTCGGAGAGTCAGGTCCAATGATGCCGACTACAGGATTCGCCTCAACTACCCAAACGAGGTTCTTTGAAGGCTGCAGTTTTACGCCGTTCGGATTCGTAACATCAGCAGGCAGCGGAACAGACGTGTTGTACAGATAACCCGACTGCTTTGCTACCTTCTGCGGGTCATAATTTTTAAGCGCATCGTCAAGCCCTGCGTATGTAACTAAAACAGGGCGTGTTGTTCCATCGGCAAAAACGAGTGTTGCCTGCGCTTTATTAATTCCCGTCTTGAGGTCATCGAGAGAAGTTGCAGCATGGAAGGTAAGATCCTTCTGGCTCGGCCAGATGATTTCCTGTAGCACAATGGGACCTGCAGGGCGAACGGTGACTTCGATTTCGACCCAGATTTCTCGGTCATCGGAACCTTCAATCAACACATTGCCCGGAAGTTCAACTTTTCCGTAAACAGTATGAGTTAAGCCTTCTTTTTTATTTACATAATTGAAGGAAACTTCATCCCACACAATCTCCGCCGTAATCGGTTTTGTAACATCGCGGTCAACACCGATTTCAACCGTTGTCGGCAGAATGTCGGCCGTAATCTTCTTGCCGTTGTTAACAACGGGAGTCGTGTTGTCAACAAATTTGTAGGTTTCGTCATAGGTATACGGCTTCGCGCCTACCTTGATGGTAGTGCTCACCTCCAGCGATGCGGGAGTAATGAGCTTGCCGTTTTTATTTTTGTACGCGTTGTGCACGACTTTGTACTCGACGCCGCCATAGGTGTAGGTTCCGGGCAGCGAGACTTTACCCGTAACCGTGACCCGCTGGCCATCGGGATTCGGCGTGTAGGTGATTGCATCCCAGACAATCGGGAAGCTCTCGGTCTCTACGTCCATCGTAACAATCGTATCAGCTGCGGTGAGGTACGCCAGCGTGATCTTTGTGGATTTCGGCAGCGCTGCTACAATATCCTCCGCTTTCTCGGTGTAAGCGATGGGATTGGGCGCTTTCGGTGAGGAAACCTCAATGACATTCAGTTCGCCAGTTGAATCGCCGTAAGGAATGATAGGATAATCTCTGTTATCATTCTTATAATTCTCCGGAGCATCCGCTGCATATGCGCGATTGTAATACATCGTGAAATCTGCAGATGCGGATGTGAAGGATCGGACATATGTAGAAGTCGGGAACCCCGCTGTGAAATCCACATACTTAAGCGCGGTACAGCCCCCAAACGCCGAGCTGAACAGCAAATTGAGTTTACCATTGATAGTGACGCTTTCGAGACTTGTGCAATTCAGGAAAACATTTCCATATAACGATTGCACATTTGCAGGAATCACGATCTCCGTAATACCGGTTTTAGCAAAAGCGGATGAGTAAATATTTTTTAAGTTATCCGGGAGTATGATTTCTGCAAGAGAGGAACATTCGTAGAACAGTTCGGTGCCCAGTTGATTCAGCTCCGAACAAGCCGACAGATCGACACTTTCAAGACCAGTACAGCCTTTAAATGCCTGGTCAGCCAATGTACCAACCGTTGCCGGCAAATCAAGAGACTGCAGGCTTGTACAGTCTTTAAAAGCATATGAATTGATCGTCTTGAGTTTATTCGACCAATTCACTGTTTCAAGGTTTGTACAGCCTTCAAATGCTCTTGAGCGAATGTCGGTATAGTTATCCGGAATCGTAATAGATTCCAGAGCCGTACAGCCATAGAACATTCTGAGCTGCACCTGCGAAATAGATATATTCGACGGAAGCGTTACAGATGTAAGTGCAGTACATCCCTCAAAAATACCGCCTTTAGTGTCAGCATAGCTTGGGCATCCCAGCGTTGTTACAGAATCCGGAATCACAATCGAAGTCAGACCGGAGTTCATAAACGCCGCCTTATTAATTGTCGTGATCGTCGTCGGCAGCGTAATGCCCGTAAGGCTGGTACAGCCTTCAAATGCACTGACATCAATCGTCCAGAAAGAATGAGCCTTCGTGTATCCTTCCGGGAAGGTTACCGTAGCCAGCGAGGTACAGCCTTTAAAGGTTTCCTTATGAATGGTGTGGCTGTTTGTACCAATCGGCAGGGTTACGGAAACAAGATTCGTGCATCCCTCAAATACACCCTTGGTATTACCACTTCCGCCAAGAGTCTCTAAGCCTGCCGGAAGAACAATCGAAGTCAGACCAGTATTCATGAATGCACCGTGGAAAATCTGCTTCAAGCCCGTCGGCAGCGTGACACTCGTGAGATTTGTGCAGCCATTAAAGGCGTTAGTCTGAATATAGATCAGACTCTCCGGCATATTGATGCTCGAAAGGTTGGTACATCCACTGAACATTTCCTGCGGAATAAGCGTCATGTTTGACGGCAAAGCAACTGTAGTCAGCGAGGTGCAGTTTGCGAAAATATAATTGCCGACAATGTTGGAATTAAAGCTGCTCGGCAGTGCAACTGACGTCAGACCTGAACCCATAAATGCCTTCATCTGGATCGTCTCAACCTTAGAAAGATCAACACTTCTGAGCGCAGTACAGTTTTGAAATGCCTGCACACCGATCGATGTGATGTTTCCAAGATTAATGGTTTCAAGCGACGTACAGCCATTGAATACGTTGCCTTGTATTGTTGTTAACGTACTTGGCAGCGTAACCGTGGTCAGTGCAGTACAGCCATAAAATGCCATTGTGTCAATCTGCGTTGCACTCGAAAGATCTGCAGTAGTTAATGCTGCACAGCCTTGGAATGCACTACTGCCAAACACCTTGACCTTGCCAAGGTTGATGTTAGCAAGCTTCGTACACTGCGAAAACGCACTTCCTCCAATCGTTGTCAGAGTTGACGGCAGAACAATCGTAGTGAGATTTTTATTATTGTTGAATGAGCTACTGCTGAGTGTTGTAACTCCCTCAGGAATATAAACTGCGATAGTAGGACGCTTACCGTTCAAACCATCCACTTCAACTACCGGAAGTGTCAGATTTTCTTTGGTAAGCTCTTTTGGTATTTTTATGTAGGCAGCAGAACCTGTATACCCGGTAATCTTGTACCCCGTATCGTCATTAACGGCAGTAAACTTAAAATCACTCGAAGGTGCCTCTGAAATCGTATCCCAATCCACCTCCCCTCCGGAAGCCGCTGCTACGGTGACGGGCAGCTGGCAGATTAGCATGATACATGCGAGCAAAAAACTGAGAAGTCTTGTCTCTTTCATAAAATCCTCCTGTATCTGACGCGCGGCTTGCTCGAACCGGCGCAATTTTTGCCTTGTTTGCACAAAGCGTCAGTATAATTGTAACACATCCGTTAAAGTGTGTCAAGTCTTTTTAGCAAGGGCTTTCCATTTTTATTATATTGCACAGTTTTTTTAGTTAGGCACGTGAATTTTTCTTTTATTCACCCTTCCCATGCTCATCGGCTGGTGCCGCGATTACCTGATGATCTCCCTTATCAGCATCGCCGGCATGGCGTATTACAACATCCTCTCCAGCATCATCCGGGTGGACGGCTTTGCGATGATGCCCAACTTCTCCTTCGGCACGGCGCTGACCACCTACAAGGTAATTAAGAGTAATCCCACACACAGCTGTATAATAATGAAGGAAACAGAAGGAGCACACCTATGAACACCCGCCGTTTTGTCCGCGATTCCATTGACTCGGTGGGCTATCTCACCACAAGCGCCAAGCTCATCTGGCATCCCGCCGAACGCGAGATCTACTACGACAAGCCCCGCGACTCCTACATATGCTTCCACAAGCGCTTTTCGCTTGACGAAAAGCCCGCCGCGTCCACCTTCCGCATATTCGCCGATTCGAGTCATCTTCTCTATGTCAACAGCTTCCCCGTCACCCGCGGCCCGGCAAGAAGCGATCCCTCCTTCCAGTATTACGACACGCCAGACCTTGTGCCCTACCTTGCCGCCGGCGAAAATATCATCGCCGTGCTGGTGCTCTACTACGGCACCGGTCACTCCATGAACCGCATTCCCGCGCTGTTCGTAGACGGCGAGATCGACGGCATTGCCATCCACACCGACGATTCGTGGAAATGTAAAAAAATGGCGGCATTTCTGCTCACCCCGCATGAGCGGCTTTCCGTGTTCGAAACCGCCGATGCCAAGCCCGCTTCAACGCCTATATTTCCGGCGACATGCGGATTCTTAGAAAAATCCTCTACCAGTTCGCCCAGTCCCAGGACTGCGAGGGCATGACATGCGCCCGCCATCCGGACGAAAACATCAACCACAGTGACAATACCCGCGCGGGACGGTGGGACTTCGCATCGCCGTATGTGATGCGGTTCCGTGTTGTCCGCTTCAAGCTGAAAAGTGGCATTTACGAAACGCTTGCGACCAGTCTGCCGCGTGAGGTGTTTTCGCTCGACGATTTGCGCGAATTGTTTCATGCCCGCTGGGGCATCGAAACAGCGTTTCGTGAACTGAAATATGGCGTAGGGCTTGTGAATCTTCACGGGAAGTCGATGGAATTCGCGATGCAGGAAATTTATGCGTCCATGATTCTGTCGAACTTCTGCGCGCGGATTGCGGGGCAGGCGGTCATGGAAACGCGCGAACGCCGTTCACCGCTGTAAACCGGAAGATGGCGATGTATCCTCCGAAGCTGCTCAGCTCTTCTATAATAATGTAAGCGTTCTATCAGATAGCGTCCCACTTCTGCCATATAACGGGTACTTTCAGCACGCAGAGCGACTGGTGTGTTGATGACAAATTTTCCGGATTCATAGTTTAATAATGAGATCGCTGCCATTTTCAATCGCAATTCTGATCCCATAGGCTTCTGCATATGGGAGGAGCCTTCTGTAAAAATACAAATTATACTCAAACATCAGTGCACGGTTGCTTGCATCCTTACAGCTTATATGGCTGCAAGGATGCACCACGGACATCTCTGCGCCCAGCCAGGATGAATGCTACAGGCTTTTCACGATTTCATCGAACCGCTTATTAGTTCTGGCTTCATCCGTAAAGCTCGTGGCAACCGGTGCGTGTGTCTGTGCAAACACAATCCCCCTGTCAGCGGCATATGCCCGGATTTCTTTATAAAAATCGATATTATGCGCGTCTGTATGGTACTCCGGCAAATCGGCATTGAAATCTATGAGCTTGTCTTTGAAAATCAACACGCCGGACAAAGTTGAAAAAAGAATGATACCGCCCGCTCTTGCCGGAAAAAAGGTTCCGTCAACTACGCTCATTGAATATGTAGAAACAAATTTATACAGTCCCAAGCATATACCGGAAGCCATTGCCAGTAAAATGACGCGCTTGTTGATCTGAAAGGTTTTCCCCTTTCCCTGCCGCTTTAGAAGCACATACATAAGAAAAATGAGCAGCGAACCGATCAGATAAACACAAGGCACATATGCCCGGTTTTGTGCTGCATAGGGAGACTTGCTGAAAATTTGCTGTACACTGGATGCCGCTGTTGTCGCAAGCATAGCGCTAACGGCAAAAAACAGCCACTTTTTCTCTGAAAGCGCTTCGGTATAGGACAGCTGAAACAATGCCGTGAAAAGTGCACCGATCGCTGCGTAAATCAACACTGCTTTATCAGCGCCAATAAGCCCGTATGAAAATATGATACCGGAAAACAGGAAAACAAAAAAGTTGAACATCAAAACATCTGCTGTATTTTTGACGGTTTTCTTGCTGAATTCGCTTTGAAATCCTACTTTCACCGTTGATAATATCGCTAAAAGCAATACTAATACATATTTCAAATTGCTCTCTCCTTTGTACGATTCGTAATGAAACAGCGGACGCTCCGCCGCGTATATGACGGATAATTGATATAGAGCGGGAGAAATCTCCCGCTCTATGCGTTCATGCGATGAGATGGTATCTATTGCCATTCTCACTCCTCAAAGCAGTTGTATGTATCCAGAATATGCTTTCCGATGTCATACAGCAGATTCACCGCCTGTACCTTCAGACCGATCGGCGGATCCAGCAGCTTGGTGACCGTCTCGCCGCCATGCTGCCACGCCTTGCGGTGATACGGCATATTCGTATGATTCAGCAGCGTATACGACGCCTCAAAGTTGAACGCCCCATCAAACCCCACGTCCAGCAGACCCTGCATCACCGCATCAAAATTGATAATCCCCGCAAAAGGCCAGCTGTGATGGTGCGCGCCGTCGCCGAAATTGTCGGAGATGTGCAGCGCCTTCAGCTGATCGCCAAGCGCAATTATGTTGTCATACTGCCCGATCTCGCGGGCGCTGGCGTGCAGATTGCCGTGGGCGGTGTCCCAGCATACGCCGAAGCGCGGATGGTCCACCATCTCCGCAAGCTGGCGCAGCTCCGCGCCGGTGGCGACGGGCAGCGCTCCGCAGCTGTTGTCCACATTTTCCGTCAGAATCATGACGTCGCTGTGGTCCGTCATCGCCAGAAGATCGCGGTAGAACCGCACGTTTTCCGTCTGAAGCTGCTCCGGCGTGAAATCCGGGCGGTAGCTTGCATGCACCACCGTGCGATCGATGCCGAGGAGGCGGCAGATTTCGATGGAGCGGTATGCCGCCCGCAGCGCGCGCTCGTAGCTGTCCGCGCGGTCGGGCGAGAAGGCGTTGACGATGGGCGAGTGCGACTGCACATAGGTGATGCCCGCCGCTGCAGCGGCTTCGCCCCAATCGTGGGCCAGCCGCTTCCAGCCGTCGTCGCTGTCCTCGTAAAACTGCGGCAAGACGGTTGTCTGCTCCAAGTTAACATACCGGAACTTAGTTGTGCCGATAGTACGCACCATGTCGGAGATAGAGTCGACATATCCTTTGAAATCTCCGGTTGATGTTGATAACTTCATTTGCTGCTCCTTCTTTTATCAGGTGTAGGTTTTGGTTAACGCTTCGATGACAGACTTCACATAATTCTCGTGCTTTGCGTATTCCACTGTCAGTGTCGTGTTGTTGAAATAGCAGTTCACCACATCAAAATCCACCAGCACATGGTCGTAGAAGGACGCACTGTCGAGAATGATCGGAATCATCTGCTCGGATTCGGTGTCGCGGGTCACCTTGGTGGTAAGTACCACATCTACATATGCAGGAACGACGCGATTGAATGATTCGCAGGCCATGATTTCCAGCACAGCACCGGTCATCTCAAGATTTTTACCGGTATTGGTGACAGGAATGTAGGTCAGCGGCGCACTTCCGCGGATGTAGGAGTTGTAATTCTCCTGCTTTACATCCATCTTGGGATAGGGTACGAAGCCGAAGTTGTCTTTCATTTCGCGGAAATAATCATTTGCGTAGCCAAGCTCGCCATGAACCGTCGCGGTATGAGCATCAATAAACAATTGGCGCATCTCTGCAGTGTCGCCGATGATCTCCGTACCCTCAACCGGATTATGCAATGCCAGCAGACGATCAATGATATCGGAATTCCGCTCTGTCATGATCACATCCTGCGGCATGTTGTTCTCATTGCGGACGATGCAGTCGCCGCCAAGCGCAATGAACAGGGCGGGCGGTGTGTTGTAGCTTCTGCCGAGGTAGCCAAACTGGTCAACTGTACGATCGAGCTTAGTGTCACCGTCAAGGTCAGCAGTGGTTTTTGTGATGATCTCCATCAGACTATCGATCGTCCAGGTTCCTGCCAGCACTTGGGCATAGGGATATTCGACTTTATTTTCATCGAAAATGCGTTTGTTAAAAAAGATGCAGTTTGTCGCAGAGAGGATGGAGTTTTCGTAATAGCCGACCACGCGGTAGAGCTTCGAACCATAGTTGATATTGTCGATGGCGTTTTTGTACCAGTATTCCTTAGTCAGATCCACGTTGGGCACGTCGTTCCAGTCAACAAACAATCCATCATCAATACAACCGCCGGCAAGACCGTTCTGAACGTGCTCAAATACATCAAAGGAATCATCGCCCGACATTACATAATTTCGGATATCAGCAAATCCGAGTCCATAACCGACTCCTGTATACGGATGCCCGGAGAAGGTGTAAACAATATCCACACCGAGACGTTCCTCCACTGCCATATTCCGGGCATAAATCGCATCGTCGAATATGTCGCCTGTGTTTTCCTCCATGACATAGCCGGGAATCTCGCTGTAAGGGAGCCACATATTGAAGGTTTCGCCGTCGAAGCGGATATCGCCGAGGTCGTCGTGTGCAAGGCCATCGTCGGTCGTCTTTGTCGAATTTGTGTCACCGGATACAGGATTTGTATCAATATTGTTCCCGCCGGATTCGCTTCCGCCGCAGGCTGTAAGATTTGCTGTAAGCACCAGCGCAAGGAATATGATTGCGATTTTTTGTGAATTCATAGGTTTTCTCCTTTTTGTATATTTACATTTGTTTGAAGCTGTGCTATAATAATTATAGCACATTACATAGTGGATTGTATATCAAAAATGGTTCCAAATACGAAAGGAGAATGTTCAAATGGTTCCGAAATACAGCTATCTTGAACAGAATGGCGAACTGTCTGAGCGGCCGGTACAGGGGCTTTACAGCTGCATCCAATATGTCTCTGCCGGTCGGGTCAACGCGTTGCATTATCATGCCAGCTATTCTGCAACATTGATGCTTTCAGGGCGGATTGATTTTTCCCACGGGAGCTTTTCAATTTACAGCGATGTACCGACTGCGATGCTGCTTATGCCATTCATGCCCCACAGCGATCACGCATGGGAGGACACAGAATACCGGCGTTACGTCCTCTATGCCAAGCCGGAGCTGATGGAACGCTTCACGCCGCAGATCGTGGATTTCGAGCGGCTGGCCGGTGCGAACCTCGTCTGGGCGAAGCCCTGCCCCGAGGCGCTGCAGCGGCTGAAGCTGCTGATGCAGCAGTTTGAGCTGCTCCCGGGAAACGACAACAACAGCGCGGCGCTGCTTCTGCCGATCTTCATGCAGATTCTGCTTTCCGAGGTGGATGCGGGGCGCGGCGAGATCGTGAAGATGCCGCATCCATACATCAGCAGCGTCCTGCGCGAGCTGGCGGAGCGCATGGAAGCGCCGCCCACCATCGACGACGTCTGCCGCCGCGTCGGCGTGGGTCGCTCGAAGCTGCAGCGGGATTTCAAAGCGGTGACCGGCATGCCGTGGCACCGGTATCTGACCGCCATCCGCATGAAGCGCGCCCACGAGCTGCTGCTGGAGGGGAAGAGTATCCTGCACACGTCGATGGCGTGCGGATATTCGACGGAGTCGCACTTTATCATGGCGTTCCGGAAATTCTACGGCGAAACGCCGGGGGAGATGATTGGGCAAATCAAGGAGATGACAGGGACATTGAAAGAGTGAATTGCATGAGGTATCTGCGGTTTGAAATCAAATTAACAGATTAACATAATATGATCATTGCATAAGAAAAAGGAGCAAACGTGTGATTGCTCCTTTGATATTATTGAAAATACAAGCAGATTCTTATTCTGATCATGAGAGATATTGGTGAGATACTTAACTTAATGGGCGCGGCTTAACTTAATGACATTGGCGCACGGCGGGGCTTTTGGCGGCGCTGGACTGACCGAAAGCCTCGCCGCGTGCAGCTCCTTGCCGATACGGTCGCCGTCCATCGTCAGCATGAGCTTGGTGAGCGTGTCGAAATCAAGCGTACGCTTGCGCTGGGAAACGACGGTCTGAACGCCGCGCTTTGTGTTCTTTTTCGTGCGCTTGACAGGGTAATACCGCGCGTTTACCATGTCGATTGCGGCAAATAATGCAGATTTGATCGCATCCGGCGTTGTCATCGGCGCGGCGGATGATGTAGTTTGTAACATTGCTTTTTCCTCATTTCGTCCGTATTTTTGGGAAAACAAAACGAGAAAAGTCGGTTTGCAGTTTTTGCAAGCCGCGGCTTTTCTCGTATGGATGTTTACTTCCGTTTTTATACGTCCAAAATTTTGCGAATCCGGAAAATCTGCCGTAGAGATGTGGTAAGATTTTCCGGACTTATTATATCAGATGTACGCGGATTCGTCAAGGGGTGCGGATTTTTTTCAATGGCTTAACTTAATGACATTGCGCACCGCGCTTCCTTTTAATTTGTAACAATATTGTGAAAATTCCCGCATTTCCTTGACATTCAGACCAATCCATATTATAATAATCCGGTGTGCCATTCGGCATACCTGTGTGCCATTCGGCATACCTGTGTGCCATTCGGCATAAATCCAACCAAGGAGCGTTTTATGTCCCCCATTCAGCTGTCCGACCATTTTGATTACAGCCGCCTGCTCCGCTTTACGCTGCCATCGGTGATCATGATGATTTTCACCTCGATTTACGGCGTGGTGGACGGCTTTTTTGTATCCAACTTCGTGGGCGTCACGCCCTTCGCCGCCGTCAATTTCATCATGCCCTTTCTGATGATTTTAGGCGCCATCGGCGCCATGTTCGGCGCGGGCGGAAGCGCGCTCATTTCCAAAACATTAGGCGAGGGCGACCGCGATAAAGCCAACCGCACCTTTTCCCTGCTGGTTTACATCACCATTGCCAGCGGCGCGGTGATCGCGCTGGCGAGCTTCTTCCTGCTGCGTCCCATCGCGTCGGCGCTGGGCGCCGAAGGCGAGATGCTGGATTACTGCGTCACCTACGGACGCATCTTCATCGCCGCTCTGCCGCTGTTTATGCTCCAGTATGAGTTCCAGAGCTTCTTCATCACCGCCGAAAAGCCCCATCTGGGACTGTATGTAACGATCATCGCGGGCGTTTCCAATATGGTGCTGGACGCGCTGTTCATGGCGGTATTCCGCTGGGGCGTGACAGGTGCGGCGCTGGCAACCGCCATCAGCCAAACCATCGGCGGCATCCTTCCGCTGCTTTATTTCGCCCGTCCCAACGACAGCCTGCTGAAGCTCGGCAGAACCGCCTTTGACGGGAACGCACTCCTTCGCACCTGCACCAACGGCTCGTCGGAGCTGATGAGCAACATCTCCATGTCGCTGGTGGGTATGCTCTACAACGTGCAGCTGTTGAAATACGCCGGGGAAGACGGCGTATCGGCTTACGGCGTGCTGATGTACGTGAACATGATTTTCATCGCCGTGTTCATCGGCTATTCCACCGGAATCGCGCCGGTGGTGGGCTATCATTACGGCGCGGACAACACGAACGAGCTGAAAAGCCTTCGCAAAAAAAGTTTGAAAATTATCGCTGTCTGTTCGGCAGCAATGGTCGTGCTGGCGGAAGTTCTGGCGCGCCCGCTGGCGGCGCTTTTTGTGGGCAGCGAACCGGAACTGATGGCGCTGACCGTCCGGGGATTTACGATTTATTCGCTGTCCTTCCTGTTCTCGGGGCTGGCGATATTCGGGTCGGCGTTTTTCACCGCGCTGAACAACGGTCTGGTGTCGGCACTGATCTCCTTCCTGCGAACCCTGCTCTTTCAGGCAGCGGCGGTGCTGATCTTCCCGCTGATCTGGGGAATCGACGGCATTTGGCTTTCCATCGTCGCCGCCGAGCTGATGGCCGCTGCGATTACGGTCTGCTTCCTCGTGGGGATGCGAAAGAAATATCGGTATTAAAAAAGGGGATGACGCGGCGCGTCATCCCTTTCTTTTTTATTTGCTGAAAGCTTCCGCCGTGGCGGCAAGATCGGACAGCGCCTTCTCCTTGACACTCTCATACATGGAGGTCAAGTTGGCGTCCTTCTTGTTCCACATACTCATCAGCTGGTTGGTGATATCACCCCACAGGGAGAAATAGCCGATGTCGTAACGGCGGGTGGAGTAAATCAGGTCGAGCATCTCCTCACTCTCCACATCCCGGGTGTATTTAGAGGACAGGGTTTTGTCGTAGAACGCGGGGGTCACAAGCTCCATGCTCTTGGCGCAGAAGGCTTCGAGAATGAAGCCGGTGCGGTCAGGATCGCCAGTCGTCACCGGTACCGACAGCATGGCGCAGCCGTAGCCGCCCACCGGCGTGATGTAATTCTCCTGATCGGCGTCATACTTGGGAATCGGCAGGATGCCGAAATCATTGGTGCTGTTGCGTAGGGCGCTCAGGTCGCACATAGTCACCCAGTTGTACAGCATGGAATCGCTGTCCAGCATCTTCACCACAGTACCGCCGTAGGGTTCGCCGGTGTAAAGCTTGCGCTCATTGAACAGGCTCAGCGTGGATTCGTCCTCTAAGAAGGCGATCATCTTTTCCCATGTATTGACCATCCGCTCACTGTAAAAGGTGAACTGAGGCTCGCCGTTTTTATCGATGGAGCCAATCGTATTGCCGGTACTGATCACGAAGGAGAAGCAGGTGTCCTGCCAATAGGTGAAGCCGAAGCAGTCGGATTCGTCCATTTCGTTGTCGCCGTTGATGTCGCGGAAAGCCAGCTTGGAGTTGGCAATCAGCGTATCAAGCGTCCAATCCCCGTCCCGCACCGTCTGGTAAGGGTCGGCGATTTTCAGCGTATCCGCCACATTCTTGCTGAATATCATGCACTGCGCTGCCAGATTGTCCACATAGGTCAGCTCGCCCACGGTGAAGTAAATCCGGTCGCCGAAGGCCAGGTCGGCGGCAGCGTTCTGATCCCACCAGGGCTTGGTCAGATCGAGATACTCCAACTCGTTCAGGTCGAGCAGATAATCGTTGACCGCATAGCCGATGGTGTCGTAAGCGGACGATAAAATGGCGTCGAAGGCGTTGTCCCCGCTCATAATCGAACTGTTTACAAACCTGGACATCTCGCTGCCAGTCAAAGCAGTGGAGGTATTGCCGCCATACAGCTGCTCAATTTTCACGTTGTAGGTGTCCTCGATATAGGAGGTACGGCGCCAAACAGCATCGTTCAGGTACTCGCCGTTCTCGCTCTCGCTGACGATGTCCGCGTGATACCAGTTGTTGCTTGTCCCTTCCTCGCCGCGGGTCAGGAAGGTGAAGGTCTCGCCCTTAAAGTCGGCGGCGGGCAGTCCGGGGTCATAGCTCATTTCGGTCTCAGCCGGTGTGGTTTCCGCCGTATCGGAGGTGGTTGGTGTTCTTTCAGAGGGTTTGGCTTCGCCGCAGGAAATCGATGCCGCAAGCAGCGATGCCAGGAGGATCAATGCAATTGCTCGTTTCATATGCTGTTTCCTTTCTTGATGTTGTATTCGGTGATTTGTCAGACACTTTTCACCCAATCAATCATATCATACATTTTATTGTCTGTCAATACTAAAATTATATTTTTATAAAAAATAGAAGCGCAAATTGCAATAGCAAGTTGCAATAGTTTTCAAAAACGTAACAAAAGGTAGAAGAATAGAGTTGGCTCACGGAAGGA
>JAFUQU010000045.1 GCA_017472255.1 Clostridia bacterium
GGAAAGCTGGGGGACGCCGTCCTTGTCGAGGCTGATGAAGAATTCGCCGCTGCCGTTCAGCATGGACATGGTGCCCTCCTCATGCTGAACCGCGAAGCCGTAGGTGCAGTTACCCTCGGGCTTGGCTTCATAGCTGTCGTCGCCGTTCAGGTTGACCACGGCGGTGATGTATTTGTTCATCTCGTCGTAGGTCCATTTGCCGCTGCGGATGGTGTCATAGGGCGTGTCCAACTTGTGATCCTCCAGCATATCCTTGTTGACGTAGAGAACGTTGCTGTAGGCGTAGCCCATCAGGTTCACATAGTCGATGGAGGTGTAGAGCTTATCGCCCATCAGCGTAGCGGCGTCAATGAAGGACTGATTCCACCATTCGTCGTTCAGATGTAGGGTGTCGATGTCGTAGAGATTCAGTCCATATGCGCCGCTCAACGGCATGGAATCGCGGGCTTTCAGCGGGGTATAAACCGCGTCGTATACGTCTTCGTCTGCCAGCACAGTTTTGGACATTTCACCGTAAATATCAAAGTAAGCTTTCTTGACATAGGCGAGCTTTATGTTCAGATCGCTCTCTGCCTTGCGGGCACGCTCGTAAAGGGCGTCGGAGACATTTTCACCGGTCAGATCATCGTAGTCAATCACATGGTAGGTTCCATCCCAGAGCTTGTCCTCACAGTTGAGGATGGTAAATTCGTACTTCTGCAGATCGGAAATGTCGTAGGGATACACTTCCTCGGCAGGAGCGGCCGTCGTGTCGGCGGAGGTGTCCTGGCTGACAGTGGTGTCAGACGGCGTGGCGGTTCCGCCGCAGGAAGTGGTCAGCAGCATGGCGAGAACCAGTAGGGAAGTCAGAGCTTTGCGTTTCATATAAATCATCCTTTCTGTCTATCACCGTTATGTGGCGGTGATATTTGGTGTTTTTATTATAACACAAAAATTTTCGCGAAACCATTGCTTTTTGGTACGGAAGTATGGTATAATCGTATGATAGGAGGGATGAAAATGAAGGAATTGACCGTTTATCAGATCGGACATGAACATTGTATGCCGGATAAGGAAGCGGTGCGGCAGATCAGCGTTTACAATATGCTGCACTTTGTTGTGAGCGGACGGGGAACCTTTAACGGGCAGGAGCTTCACGCGGGACAGATTTTTCTCTGCCGTCGCCGGCAGTACGTGAACTACTCGCCCGACCCAAAGGATCCCTGGGACTATTATTGGATCAACAGCAGCGGCGCCATGGCGGACGAGCTGTTCGCCGGATGCGGGCTGGACAAGGTGAACGTGATGGATTTTACCATGACCGAGCAGGTTGAGAAGCTGCTGAAGCTGTCGGCGAATCATCCCAATCAGGGCTATCTGGGCGGAATTTTCATTGCTCTGATGGAGCTGCTCGGCGAGCGGAACCGCTATGTGCAGATGAGCAGTCCCGAGCGCCATCTGGCGGACGCCATTGATCTGATTCGCAGCAAGAGCGGTAAGATTACGCCGTCCGAGCTGGCTGAACAGCTGAATCTGTCCCGTGCCTACCTGCGCAATATCTTTATGGAACTGCGCGGGATGACGGTGATCGATTATATTATCCGCTATCGGATGAATTGTGCGGCTGAGCTGCTGGCGCAGACCGATTATCCGATTTATATGATCGCCGCCACGGTAGGGTATGAGGATCAGTTTCAGTTTTCCAAGCGCTTCCGAAAGGTTCACGGTAAATCTCCCAGCAATTACCGCAAAATGATGCGCAGCATTAACGGAACCTACATCAGCCTGATGCAGCCGGAGCTTCTGACGCAAACCGAAAATATAAACTTTTCCGAAGAAATTTCAAAAACCCTCTTGACAAAATCGCCAAAATAGTGTATAATAATATCCGTTGCAGGGAATCGTTCGAAGCGTTTTCTGTGACGGCTACGCGAGAGTGGCGGAACTGGCAGACGCGCACGTTTGAGGGGCGTGTGGATTTTCACCGTACGGGTTCAAGTCCCGTTTCTCGCACCAGGCGCGTTCGTCTTGACGAGCGCGCTTTTGTTTTATAACTATAATCCGAAAGGAATCGATAAACCATGTCAAAAATCATCCTCACCGGCGACCGTCCAACCGGCAAGCTGCATATCGGTCATTATGTCGGCTCGCTGCGCCGCCGCGTCGCATTGCAGAATTCGGGCGAATTCGAGAAAATCTTCATCATGATCGCCGACGCGCAGGCGCTTACCGACAACGCGGACAACCCCGAGAAAATCCGCCAGAACATCATTGAGGTGGCGCTGGATTACCTGTCCGCCGGTCTCGATCCCGCCAAATCCACCATTCTCATCCAGTCCTGTATTCCTGAGCTGACCGAACTTTCTTTCTATTATATGAATCTGGTCACTGTCTCCCGGCTCCAGCGCAATCCCACCGTCAAGGCGGAAATCCAGATGCGCAACTTCGAAACCAGCATTCCCGTTGGGTTCTTCACCTATCCTATCAGCCAGGCAGCGGACATCACCGCTTTCAAAGCGACCACTGTACCGGTGGGCGAGGATCAGCTTCCGATGATTGAGCAGACCCGCGAAATCGTCCGCAAGTTCAACGACGTCTACGGAGGGGGCGAGGGCGTTTTGGTTGAGCCGGACGCGCTGCTTCCCACCGAGAGCGCCGCACGCCGCCTTCCCGGTACCGATGGCGGTGCGAAGATGTCCAAGTCTCTGGGCAACTGCATCTACCTGTCTGATACGCCCGCCGACGTGAAGACGAAGGTCATGAGTATGTTTACCGACCCCGACCACATCAAAATCACCGACCCCGGCAAAATTGAGGGCAACACCGTGTTCACCTATCTGGACGCCTTCTCGAAGCCCGAGCATTTCGCGGAGTTCCTGCCGGATTATGCCAACCTGGACGAGCTGAAAGCGCACTATAAGCGGGGCGGTCTTGGCGATGTGAAGGTGAAAAAGTTCCTGCTGGCGGTTCTGGAGGACACCCTTGCCCCCATCCGTGCCCGCCGCGCCGAATATCAGAAGGACATTGCTGGCGTCTACGACATTCTGAAAAAGGGCAGTGAGCTTGCCCGCGAAACCGCCGCGAAGACGCTGGACGACGTGAAGGCTGCCATGAAGATCAACTACTTCTCCGACGCCGCCCTCATCCAGTCCCATGTTGACCGGTACAAGGGTTAAATGAAACAAAAGAGTATCGCTGACAAGCGATACTCTTTTTCATAATCCAACTAACTTTTACCGAACGATAGGAGAAGTGCGAAGTATTCTTTGCCGCCCCAAAGGAGGCAAAGAATACTTCATAAGCAACGCCCGCACCATCGGTGCGGGCGTTGCGTGGTGAGCCACTGGAGATTCGAACTCCAGACCCTTTGATTAAAAGTCAAATGCTCTGCCAACTGAGCTAGTGGCTCATACCTTCAATCAGGTACTTACCTATTATATCACAAAACGAGGCGGTTGTCAATACCTTTTTTCAATTTTCTGCAAAAAAGCGTAAACTGCCGCGCTCAGGCGCGGCAGTTTACAATAGATTGCGCTATTGCACGTATTTTCTCTGCGCTTCGTAGTAATTCAGCACGCCGTCTGCCAGAGACTGGGCGATCGTCTCAATGGCGTCGGGCTGCATCATGCGCTCGTATTCCTCCACGCTCGTGATGAAGCAGACCTCAACCAGCGTGGACGGGAACTTCGGATTGCGCACCATCGCCAGACGCTGCTGCGTCGGCGAACGATCCAGCTTGTTCAGCGCGGCGGACATAGTCTCGCCCATCACCGATGTGAGCATATACCCAGAATCCGACCAGTACAAGCCCACAAGCCCGCGTATCTTCGTGATGTCCGTTGTGTAGGGCATGGAATTCTGATGCACCGAAATGCACAAATCCGGGTCAACCTCGATGAGCTGCGCTACCCGATCCAGCACCGGAACGTCGATCTCCGTCTCACGGTCGCGGGTTAGCACAACCTGGGCGCCCAGCGCCGTCAGCTTGTCGCAGGCTGCCATGACGATCTCCAGATTGAAATCAGACTCGTTCATCGCGCCCTCCGCTGAACCAAGCGGTCCCAGCGCGCCCGGATTTGGTCCGCCGTGTCCGGCGTCCAGAATAATTGTTTTGCCTAACAGCGGCGTGTCCGAAGCCAGACGCTCGTCCGACAGGGGCTGGGGATTGATCAGCTCCACAACCAGCTGCCCGTCCTCGTAGTAATAGTCGAAGCCGTAGAAATTCTCAATGTCCACCAGCTGGAAGAAATACTTGTAGGCGTTCGCCTTCGCGCTCTTTTCGCCGCGCACCGACGTGAACAGCGGCGTGTCCGCAAGCTGCATCTCAGGCGCTGCCGAGGTGTCCATATTGTACAGCGTCACGCAGAATTCGCCGTTCTCCACATAACAGTTCAGCGGGATGTTTTCGTCAACCGTGAACCGGATATACGTCGCCGCCGTGTCGGACGAAACCTTCGCCGCCGACAGCTTCGCGATGCCGATGGCATCGCCCTCCAGCTCCTGCACGTACTGCTCGCTCACATAGCCGCCGCAGCGCAGCTTGTACTGCCCGCTGGACAGCGAGACCGCGTTGTCCCGCATTCCCGCTGATTGGGGCGTGTAATCGTCGTAATACCAGCTGTTCGGCTGCACCTTCATTTCTGTGTCGTTTGCCGTAATCTCCACCGGAATGACCGCACCGCTGCCCAGAACCCGGATGTCCGCGCTTTCAGCGGTGGCGGTGTGCGTACCCCGCTTGGCGGTGAATTTGATCGTGCCAAGCTCCTTCACCTCGCCCGCTTTTGCGGAGGGAAGGGGGATGCTGCCGGTGTAAACCTCGCGCATATAGGTGGAGTTTGCCGGTGGATTGATGGTCGGCTTCAACGTAACCTTTGTTCCCGCCAACTCCGCCACCACCGATGACCCGGAAGGCGCAGTGACGCTGACCGCCAGCGTTGACGTGCTGCCTGCCCAGCGATAGGAGGGCGTGACCGACGTAATCTCGTATTTCTCCATCTTTGTGTAAGAGGTGCTTGTGGAGGTAGTCGGCTGTGTGCCGCGATTCAGCACGTACTCGGTGGTTTTGCCCTTGTGCTCAAGGGTGAAGGTGTTTTTTCCCTTTTTCAGGTCGAGGTAGAGCGAGAAATAGCCGCTCTTCGTCCGTCCCACCTTCTGACCGTCGATGGTCAGCGGTTGGGCTGGGTCGGAGGTGCCGATGAGGAAGGAGCCTTCGCCGTCGATGTAGGAGCCGGAATAGGGAATGCTTAGCACCAGATCCCGGCCGTTTGAGGTTATGTCGGTATAAATAATCTCCTGAGAGAAGACCTCCTTCGTCTCGTCCAGAAGCCCGTGAGAGTTGGCTTTCAGCGCCGCGTAGCCGTAGAGAATCGAACCTTTGTAGGTCAGCTCCGCGCGGGCATATTCCACCTGCTCGCGCAGTTCGTTCTCCGGGTTTGTCCAGCTGTCGTAATTGTAGACGCCGTGGCTGACGATCAGATCAACGCCCGTCCCGTCCAGCAGCGTGTTCCACCAGCGAACCAGCACGTCGTAGCGCGCCGCCGTGGTGGTAAACCGCCAGTAAAGCTGGGGCGAGATGTAGTCCACATAGCCGCCCTCCACCCACGCGGTGGGATCGCAGTAGATGGACGAGTAGGACTCCAGCCCGGAGGTGTCCGAGCCGCCGTTCGTACCGTCGTCGTTCTGCCAGATGCCGAAGGGCGCCACGCCGAACTGGCAATCGCTGTCAACTTCCTTAATAGCGTTGTAGCAAGCTTCGATCATGGCGTTGACGTTGGCTCGCCGCCAGTCGTCCCGGTCGAGCTTGCCGCCGTACTTTTTGTAGCTGGCGTCGTCGTTGAAGGAAGCCAGCACGTTCTTGCCGTTCACCGTGGTGTAGACCGGGTAGGGGTAGAAATAATCGTCGAAAATAATGCCGTCCACATCGTATTTCTCCACGATTTCGCGCACGCCGTCGGCCACCAGCTCCCGAACCTCGGGCAGACCGCAGTCATAGTAGAGCCGTCCGTCGGCGTAGGCTATCGTCCAGTCGGGATTCAGCCGGGCGGGGTGATTTTTCGAAAGCGCAGTAACGTCGGTCTTTGGCGAGGATTGGGAGCCGACCGTGACCCGCAGCGGATTGACCCAGGCGTGGACGCGGATATTCTTCGCGTGGGCCTGTTCCAGCAGGTAAGCCAGCGGGTCGAAGCCGTCGGGCAGGGAAGAACCCTGTGTGCCGGTCAGATATTCGCTGACCGGGAAAATATCCGAGTCATAGAGCGCGTCGGAGGAGGGGCGCACCTGAAAATAGATGGCGTTCAGGTTGGCTGCCTCACAGGTGGCGATGATGTCGTCCAGCTCGGCTTTCAGCTCCTTGACCGAAAGTCCCTTTTTCGACGGGAAGTTGATGTTGGTGACGGTGGCAATCCAGACGCCCCGAACCTCGCTGTCCGGGTTCAGGATGGGGCTGCTGACCGCACTTTCTGCCGAGGGCGCGGATGGATTGCCGGACGAAATCTGTCCGGATGACAGACCGCTCTGCCCGGGCTGGGATCTGAGCAGCGGCAGCAGAATCACGGCGGCGCTGAATCCCACGGCAGCTGCCATAAACAGGCAAAGCGCCGCCAGCAGCGGTTTCAGCCAGCGTTTTTGGCGGGAGCGGCGAACCTTGGGCGCGCGTGCCAGCAGCGTGCCGTCGGCGGACAGCAGGTCGCCGGATGCGGATTGTATGTTTTCGGAATCGTTTGGGTTCATGGTTCCTCCTTGAGGGCAGAATGAATCGTTTATCTACATTATAACAAAATTCGACAGGTTTTGCAAGAGGAAAAGTTTGAAATTTGCGAAAATTTACAAAGCAATTCTTGCCATCGGGGACAGGTTTCAGTCAGCGGTCGGTTAATTTTCCCCAGGCTGGGCATACTATATAATACTATGATACTCACGGAGGACAAGATTATGACCATGACCACGCTGCTGCCGGTGCTCTGGCTGTCGATTGTGCTGGCGGCGATTTTCTGCGAGGCGGCGTTTGAAAACTGGGTGGCGATCTGGTGCGCGCCGGCGGGGCTGTGTGCGCTGATCAGCGGGATATGGCTGGAGGCCTGGCAGCAGACCGCCGTTTTTGCCGCTGCGCTGACGCTGATGCTGACCGTCCGCTCGATTCTCCGGCGGCGGTTTCATTGAATGAGAGCATAATTACTCGTGGACAGGCGTATACATTTACTACTCCCAAACATGAAAGGATTCGCCTATGTCCACCAAACGCTCTCCAACCCTCACCGCTCTCGCCTTCGGCGGAATCTGCCTGCTGCTGGCGGCGGTTTGTGCGCTGACCGTCATGCTGGCGCAGTTCTTCGCCCGCAGCCCCTTCGCCGCTGATGTTATCGCGGACGCCGAAAAATCGCCGCCGATGATTATTATTGACCCGGGGCATGGCGGCATGGACGGCGGCGCGGTGGGCGTTGACGGCACGCTGGAGAAGGAGATTAACCTGTCGGTGGCAAAGAAGCTGGCGGCGCTTCTGCGATACAGCGGCTACGAATGCGTACTGACCCGGGAGGACGACCGTATGCTGGTGGACGAGGACGTGAAGACCCACCGCAAGATGCACGATTTGAAAAATCGTGTGGCGCTGGCCGGCGAATACGACGAACCGGTGTTTGTCAGCATCCATATGAACAATTTCTCAAAGAGCGCCTATAGCGGACTCCAGGTCTGGTATTCGAAGAATACGCCCGAAAGCGAGCAGCTTGCCACCTACATCCAAACCTACGCGCACACCTTCCTCGATCCCTTCAACAACCGCTCCATCAAAGCGGCCACCTCCGCCATCTATGTTCTCGACCGCATTCAAACCCCGGCGGTGCTGGTGGAGTGCGGCTTTCTGTCCAATCCCGAGGAGTGCGCGAAGCTGTCCGGTGAGGATTACCAGAATCAGCTGGCGGTGACAATCTGGTCTGCGCTGGTGAGCTGGCTGAACAATCAGTGATTCGGTAAAAAATTGTGAAAATGATGCAGTTTTCGATTCAGTCTTCGAAATTCTCTTGACAATCTGCTGCTGTTGTGATATCATAACAGCAGCAGATTTTATTTGAACGGAGGTAGCGTGAAAAATAGATTTTTCACGCATGGTTTTTGTGTGTTTCGCTGCTTTGCAGCAGCGATTTTGCTACGCAAAACCACCCACAAATTCCCAATAAGGAAGCTTTCGCTACGCGAAAGCCATGGTAATTTCATATGGAACATATCATCAAAACCGCAGGCGAGCTGGAGACCGCTCTGGCGCTGGTCATGTCGGGCGACCGCTTCGTCATCGACGGACGGGTCAGCATGACGTCGCCGATTAAGCTGCGCGACAGGGAGAATATCGCGTTCGTCGGACAGAACGGCGCGGCGCTGGACTTCATGCAGCGGGTTACGGGCTTTGCCGAGACGACGGTCAACGGCGTCCGCGTCTTTGAAGCGAAGCTGCCCGATTATCTTGTGTCCCAGCACCCTTACGCCGCTTTCGCCGACGACGGGCGGATGCTTCGCCGTCCGAGACTGCCTAAGGAGGGCTTCTATACTGTCAAGGGCTGTCCCGACTTTGATCTGATTTCCGCAGGGCAGTGGACCGAGCAGCGACGGATGATATACGGCGAGGGGGAGGTGCCGGTGATGGCTTACCCCGAGGTGGTCGAGATCCGCGCTTTCCACTGGTGGACGGATGAGCAGCTGCGCATTGCCGACGTGGATTACGACAACCGCATCTTCACCTTCGTCACGCCGCCCAACTTTGCCATGCGCCGGGAGAACAGCAAGACCGACGGTGCCCGCTGGTATCTGGACAACGTGTTCGAAGCGCTGAATTCGCCGGGCGAATACTTTATCACCCCCGACTGCCGCACCGTTTACTACGTCCCCGAAGCCGGTGAGCGGGTCGAAGGCTTCGCTCTCCGCCTGTCCACCTGCGAGGAGATTATGACGCTGGAAAACTGCGCGTCTATCACCTTCGAGGGCATCGAGTTCAAAGGCTCCGACCGCGACAAGCTGAACGCGAAGCGCACCTTTTCCCAAGCGGCGGTGGACGTGGTCTGCGCGGTGAACATTGAACACTGCACCGGCGTCCGCTTCACCGACTGCCGCTTTACCGATATCGGGTTGTCCTGCATCGGCATCGATCACGGTTCGAACCATGTCACCATCGATCGCTGTGCGCTGGTGGGCATCGGCGGCAACCCAGTACATATCAAAGGGCGCAATCTGAAGCAGGAGGAATGGATTACCACCTATCCGGGCGGTCACTTCCGCAACAGCGTGCCGGAGGATATCCAGCATCACATCAACGTGACAAACTGCACCATCGCCGATTACGGGCGGGTTTATTTCAACGCCTGCGGTATCCTGCTGCGCTACGCCTACGACTGCGAGCTTTCGGACAACGAAATTCACGACGGCTATTACACGGGAATTTCCGTGGGCTGGGTCTGGGGCTATGCCGCCCACGCCACCAATTACATCCGCATCCAGCGCAACCATATCTATAACATCGGCAAGACGCTGCTGTCCGATATGGGCGGCATCTACACGCTGGGGCATCAGGAGGGAACGGTCATCCGGGGCAACCGGATTCACGACATCCAGATGGACAGCTACGGCGGCTGGGGCGTATATCTGGACGAAGGTTCGTCGGATATTCTGGTTGAGGAGAATGTCTGCTACGATCTGTCCGCCCAGCCCTTCCACCAGCATTACGGCGCGAACAATCTGCTTCGCCGCAACATCTTCGCCTTCGGAGAGGGCGGCGCATTCATCGTCAGCCGCAAGGAAGAGCACCTGAGCGTGATTCTGGAGCGGAACATTCTCGTGTCGAAGGGAACGGCGATTTACGCCAAGCCCGCCGAGGAGATGAACATCACCGACTGCATGAATCTGGTGTGGAACTACGACGGCGAGTCGCTTTCGGGCAGCATGAACTACGACGTCTACACCCGCACCTACACCTTCCCCGAGGCGAATCGCCGCACCCCCGCCGAAATGAAGGCGGGTGGGCTGTTTGCCGGCGCGATCGTCGCCGACCCGCTGTTCGTGGATGCGGACGCACGCGACTTCCGCCTGCGAGCTGGCTCGCAGGCAGAGGCGCTGGGGTTTGCGTGCGAGGAGTGATATAAATTCGGAAGACTGCGCGTGAGCGCAGTCTTCCGGTTCATAATCCGTAAAAACGCGACAAATCCCATAAAAAACAGCAAGATTTCTGCATAAATCTATTGTACAATAAAATAGAACTCTACACTCCAAGGAGGTATAACAATGCTAACCAATACCCGCATCTCCCTCGACGGCGCGTGGACGCTCCACTACGTCGAGAACAAGCGCTACAAAACCGAGGCGAAGGATGTCTCCACCATTGCCGCCGTGAAATCCACCGGCTGGAAGTCTGTGGACGCGGTCGTCCCCGGCAACTTTGAGCTGGATTTCCAGCGCGCCGGACTGATCGGCGACCCCTACTACGGCACCAATTTTATCGACAACTATAAGTTTGAGTATCTGCACCTGATCTACTCCCGCTCCTTTGAGCTGGATTATGAGCCGGACGAAAACACCATCCTCCACTTCGACGGCATCGACACCATCGCCGATATCTACGTCAACGGCAGGCTGATCGGTCAGACCGACAATATGCTCGTTCCCTTCGATTTCACCAACGCCAACCTGCATAAGGGCATGAACGAAATCGTCATCCACATCACGCCCGCCCGCATCGCGGCGCGCCAGTATCCGATGGCGCCCTCCAGCGTGGCAGGCGGCACGCTGCTGGCCATCCGCAAGGCGCCGCACATGATCGGCTGGGATATCCTGCCCCGCATTATCACCGGCGGAATCTGGCGTCCCTGCTATATCGAGCAGAAGCGGCCCGACCGCATCGACGATATCTATTTCTACGTCCATTCCCAGGATGTGGCGAAAAACTTCGCGCAGGTGGGCTTTGTTTACAACGTGACCATGAGCGAGGATGAAGCCTTCGATTATACGCTGACCATCGAAGGTTCCTGCGGCGACAGCAGCTTCCGCTGCGGCGGCAAGCTGTGGGATCCGTTTGGTCGGATGATCGCCAACGTGAACAACGCGAAATTCTGGTGGCCGCGCAATTACGGCGAGCCGAACCTGTACGACATTACCGCCACCCTGTGCTATAAGGGCGAACCGGTCTATGAATACAAGATGTCCGAGGGCATCCGCACCATCCGTCTGGATCGCACTTCCACCACCGACGAAGCCGGAAGCGGCGAGTTCTGCTTCTACATCAACGGGAAGAAAATCTTCTGGCACGGCACGAACTGGGTGCCGGTGGATGCGTTCCACTCCCGCGACGCCGAGCGTCTGCCCGAAATTCTGCCCATGCTTACCGACCTGAACTGCAACTGCGTGCGGTGCTGGGGCGGCAACGTCTACGAGGACGACATTTTCTTTGATTTCTGCGACCGCAACGGCATCATGGTTTGGCAGGACTTCGCCCACGCCTGCGCCGTCAATCCGCAGGATGACGAATACTGCGCTCGCTTCTATGCCGAGGTGGAGAAGATCGTCAAGCGCCTGCGCAACCGTACATCTATCATTCTCTGGGCGGGCGACAACGAGGTGGACGCCTGCTATCAGTGGAGCTGGCCCGCGCTGCATCTTGATCCCAACAAGAACCGCTTGACCCGCAAGGTCATTCCCAGCGTGCTGGAGGTGCAGGACTTCACCCGTCCCTACCTGCCCAGCTCTCCTTACTACGACGAGAAGAAGTTCGCCACCGGCATGAATTCCTCCGAGGAGCATCTCTGGGGTCCCCGCGATTACTTCAAGGGCGAATTTTACGGCAAATCGGTTTGCCACTTTGCTTCGGAGACCGGCTATCACGGCTGTCCGTCGCCGGCATCCATGAAGAAATTCATCCACCCCGATCAGCTCTGGCACTGGAAGACCGCGCCGGACAACAACCTGCCCAAGCCCGACTGGTGTGCCCACGCGGCCTGCGCAGCCACCGACGGCAGCGACGGCAACGTCTACCGCATTGGGCTGATGAGCAATCAGGTCAAGACCCTGTTCCCGGCGTTCCGCGAGGACGAGGCGGCGATGGGTCTGGACAAATTCGCCCGTGCCAGCCAGATTTCCCAGGCCGAGGCGAAGAAATACTTCATCGAGCGTTTCCGCGTGACCAAGTGGCGCCGCACCGGCATTATCTGGTGGAACCTGATCGACGGCTGGCCTCAGATTTCCGACGCGGTGGTGGATTACTATGGCTCGAAGAAGCTGGCTTACCATTACATCAAGCGTTCCCAGCAGCAGCTCTGCATGATCTTTGACGAGCCGAAGAACGATCAGCTCCCGCTGCACGTGGTCAGCGACCATCAGACCGACGTGAACGTGAAGTACACCGTCACCGACCTGACCACCGGCGAAAAGCTCATCGAGAGCGAATGCGTGGGCATTGCCAACACGTCCCGCCTTGTCTGGTACAAGCAGATGACCAAGGGCGAGAAGCACTTCTACTTCATCGAGTGGGAGTATGAGAAGGATGGTCAGCTGGTGAAGGGCTGCAACCATTATGTGAGCAACATCCGGGATATCGATTACGACGAGTACATCGGTTACATGAAGCAGTGCGGGTTCTACGAGGAATTCGTGGGATTTGATGAATAAAATATTGTTCAAAGCGCCATTTTGGCAAAGCCGAGCGGTGCGAAGCCGAGCGGTGTGAAACCAAGAAGGTGTAAAATCGATGCGGCGGAGCGACGAGGGCGTCGCTCCCTACGGACGAACGGAATTCCGTTTTTCATCTGTAGGGAGCGACGCCCTCGTCGCTCCGCGCCCGCCGCATTCCGCGCCCTCGTTGTCTTATCTTTCAAGAATTATAAAAAATTTTCCCGAACCGCGAAACTTTTCCGCTCTTTTTACGGTCTAATAAATAGACACACAGGAAAGGAGCCACCACCCATGACCGACCGCGAAATCGTCAGCCTTTACCACAGCCGGGACGAATCGGCGATCCGCGAGACCGAGAGCAAGTACGGACGTTACCTGTTCGGCGTAGCGCGCAATCTGCTGGACAGCGAGGACAGCCGGGAATGCGTCAACGACACCTACCTCCGGGCGTGGAACGCCATGCCGCCCCATATGCCCCAGTTTCTGCGCACCTTTCTCGGACGCATTACCCGGGCGCTGGCTATCGACCGCATCCGCGCCATGAACAGCGTCCGCCGGGCTGCGTCGGTTTACGCGGTCTCGCTGGAGGAACTGGCGGAATGCGTCGGCGACGGTGATACGCCCGAAGACACGCTGGAGAACAAACGTCTGGCAGAGGCGCTGAACCTTTGGCTTGACAGTCTGTCCGTCGGGACGCGGCAGATTTTTGTGCGGCGGTATTATTACTTTGACCCGCTGCGGGAGATTGCTGCCGATCTGGGGGCTTCCGAAGCCAAGGTAAAAAGTGCGCTCCATCGGGCGAGATTATCGCTCAGAGAGTATCTGGAAAGGGAGGATTTGCTGTGAAAAAGAACGAACAGCTGCTGGACGCTGTAGGCGGCATCGACGACCGCCATGTGAATGAAGCCGATCAGACGAGAGGGAAGCGTGCCCTCCGCAAAGCCGCTATCCGCTGGGGGGCGGGAATCTGCGCTGCCGCCGTGGTCGTGGTGGGCGTGGGCGTAGCGCTGGGACGCACGCCGTCCTATGCCATCGTGGAGGTGGAATATCCCTACATGGCTCCGTACCCCAACATGGAGGGCAGCAGCGAGGAGGTGAACGCCTCCTATGAAGCGTGGGCGGACTCTAGGGACGAGCTTTCCGTCCGCCTGGACGACGAGCAGAAAGAGATTCTCGTCAATTTTACGAAAAAAATGCTGCCTGTCCTGCTGGCGGGAAACGACGGCGAAAATCTGGTTACGTCGCCGCTGAACGTCTACATGGCGCTGTCCATGCTGGCAGAACTGACCGGCGGGGAGAGCCGGGCGCAGATTGAAGCTCTGCTGGGCGTATCCGGCGAGGAGCTGCGCACGCTGGCAAACGCCCTCTGGCGCAATCAGTACGCCAACGACGGCGCGCGCACCTGCATTCCCGCCAACTCCATCTGGCTGCGGGAGGGTGTGAAATGGAATCAGGAGCCGCTGGACGTGCTGGCTTCCTCCTACTATGCATCCTCCTATCAGGGCGACTTCGGCAGCGACGGCTACACGAAGGCGATGAAAAGCTGGCTGAACGAGCAGACCGGCGGTCTGCTGTCCGACTATGTGGAAGACATCCAGCCGGACGCCAACACCATCCTGACCCTGCTGTCCACCGTTTACTACAAGACCAAGTGGTACAGCGAGTTCGACCCCGATGAGACCACCGACGGCGTGTTCCACGGGGCGTCGGGGGATGTGGACGCGGAGTTCATGCACTATGAGACCGACGAGGTTTATTACTGGGGCGACACCTTCGCCGCCGTCAGACATACCATCGATGAGGGCGGCTATATGTGGTTCGTCCTGCCGGACGAGGGCATGGATTTCGATGAGCTGCTGGCGGACGAGGGACTGCTGGATATGCTGAGCGGTGCGTCCTACAAGAACTACAAGCGCTTGATTGTGAATAAATCCATCCCGAAGTTCGACGTATCCTCCAGCCTTGACCTGAGCGAAATCATGACCGGGCTGGGCATCACCGACGTGTTTGATCGGTTCGCCGCCGATTTCACGCCCCTTGTGGCGGGCGATCAGAACGCCTATCTCTCCGGTGCGACCCATGCCGAACGGGTTGCCATCGATGAGGAAGGCATCACCGCCGCATCCTACGTGGAGATGACGATGTATGGTGCCGCTCCGCCGCCGGACGAACGGGTGGAGATCGTCTTCGACCGACCGTTTCTGTTTGTCATCACCGAACGCAACAGTATTCCGCTGTTCGCGGGCGTGGTCAACAATCCGTAAGGAGGTATCATCATGAAAAAGAAAATCATTGCCGGAATCTGTGCCGCCGCCGTGGTCGTGGTGGGCGTGGGCGTAGCGCTGGGACGCACGCCGTCCTACGCCATCGCCGAGGCAAAATATCCGGACATGGCGCACTATCCCAGCGAATGGGCGCTGACCTTCGAATCGGACTACAACGCCTGGCGCGCCGATCGGATGGCGCTGCGGGAATCCCGTTTCGACGGCTACGACGAGGGCTTGAAGGCTTTCACAAAGGAAGCGCTGCCCGCGCTTCTGTCCGGGGCGGGGAACGTGAACCGGGTCGCATCGCCGCTGAACGTTTACATGGCGCTGTCCATGCTCACCGAGCTGACCGACGGAAACAGCCGCGCCCAGCTGCTTGAGCTTCTGCACGCCCCGGACGCGGACACTCAGCGTCAGCGCGCCGAAGCGCTGTGGAAGTACAATTACAGCGACGACGGCGCGACCACGCTGATTCTTGCCAACTCAATCTGGCTGGACGACGGCATTTCCTACAGCGAGGAGCCGCTGAAACGGCTGGCGGCGAATTATTTCGCGTCCTCCTATCAGGGCGACATGGCGGATTCTGCCTACACCTCCGCCATGAAGCGCTGGCTGAACGAGCAGACAGGCGGTCTGCTTCGTGACGCGGTGGGCGAAATCGAAGTTGACCCCAAGACGATTGTCACGCTGCTGTCCACGATTTACTATCAGGCAAAGTGGGACAACGAGTTCCGGGAAGAGAAGAACGAAACGCTGCCGTTCCACACGCCAACCGGCGATGTGGAAACCACCTTCATGTGCAAGAGCAGCGAGGGAAGCTATTACTGGGGCGACACCTTCGCCGCCATTACCCAGAGCATCGAAAATGCGGGGCGGATGTGGTTCTTCCTGCCGGACGAGGGCGTCAGCGTGGACGAGATGCTGAAGGACGAAGGAATCTGTGCCATTCTGAACGGCGAGAGCTGGGAGAACAGCAAGCGGTTGATTATCGATCTGAAAATCCCCAAGTTTGACGTTTCGTCCAAGCTCAAGCTGCGCGAGACGTTAGAATCGCTGGGCGTCACCGACATTTTCGACGATGCCTCCGCAGACTTTACGCCGCTGCTTGACGCCGATCAGCCCGCGTGGATTTCGGATGTGGAGCACGCCGCCCGGGTCATTATCGACGAGGAGGGCATTCAAGCCGCTGCGTACACGGCGATGATGATGGCTGGCGCGGCAGAACCGCCGGACGAGCGGGTGGAGATCGTATTCGACCGCCCCTTCCTGTTCGCCGTCACCGGAACGGATGGCGCGGTGCTTTTCGCAGGCGTTGTCAACAATCCATGAAAATGACATGAGGACGGGTTTCACCCGTCCTCATGTCATTTTGTGCAAAAAAAATATCATTTTATCTATTCCCAAACGCAGGGAAGTGTGCTATACTATATACAGTCAAAATTTGAAAGGAGTTCAGTCATGAACAAAATCAAAGTCTGTATCATCGGTATGGGCGAGTTTTCGGACTTTTTCATCCCGCTGTTCCGCGATCATCCCGACGTGGAGGAGGTCTCCATCGCCGATGTTATCCCCGAGCGTGTCACGGCCGCCGCCCTCAAGCACGGCATCAAGCGCACCTTCTCGTCGCTGGAGGACGTGCTGAAAAACGGCAAGGATGTGGACAGCATCGCGTTGTTCACCCAGCGTCATCTTCACGGTCCCATGGTCATCGACGCCCTCAAAGCCGGTAAGCACGTTTTCTCCGCCGTTCCCATGGCAATCAGCGTGGAGGAATGCGGCAAGATCATTGATATCGTCAAGGAAACCCGCCAGATTTACATGACCGGCGAAACCTGCTATTATTTTCCCTGCGCCATTTTCTGCCGCGACGCCTACAAAAAGGGCAAGTTCGGCGAGTTTGTTTACGGCGAATCCCAGTATTACCACGACATGAAAACCTTCTACAGCGCGTTTGCACGCTCGGGCGGCGATTCGTGGAAGCGGGTGGCGGGCATTCCTCCCATGTATTATTCCACCCACTCTGTGTCGATGATTGTCTCGGTCATCGGTCAGCACGCCACCAAGGTTTCCTGCTGCGGCTACCGCGACCACGACCCGGACGAGGTGTTCGGCGTCGGCAAAAACAACTGGGACAACCCGTTTTCCAACCAGACGGCGCTTCTCACCATGTCCGGCGGCGGCATTGCCCGCGTCAACGAATTCCGCCGGGTGGGCATCGCGCACAAGCCCTCGTCCTACATCACCTGTATGTACGGCACCACCGGCGCTTACGAATGCACCACCAACAAGCATATGCTGATCAACGGCGTGGCTGACCCGAACGGCACCCACCTGGAAGACGTGAGCGATCTGGTCAACACCATGTATCTGACCGAACGCAGCAAAGCCGCCGATTTCAATCCCCACGAGGAGCCGATCTCCGAGCGCGGACACAAGGGCTTCTCACCTGTTCACGATATCGCCCGCCTGCCCCTTCCGCTCCAGCAGATTCCCGACACGGTGCATTACAACTCCCATCCCTTCCTCGTGGACGATTTCGTCCGCGCGGTTCTGTCCGGCAAGCTGCCCCCCAACCACGCATGGGATTCTGCGCGCTACATGATTCCTGGTCTCATTGCCCACGAATCCGCTCTGAAAGACGGTATGCCCATGGACATCCCTGACTTCGGTGACGCGCCTGCTGATTGGGACAAGTTGTACGAGTAAGGGGAAGAGATTCAGACTTGCTCGCGTAAAGGGGTACGGTCGCTTTTCATGCCCTCGCCCAGCGAGGGCGTTGGAAAGGCTCCGCAAAAGCTTTATACATGGGATTTTTATGTTCGCGACAGCGAACATAGCACGCACTAATTTAGTTTGTGCGAACGCTTGACTGTGCTAACCGCTCGGTCTACAGAGATGCGCCGACTCCCAAGCGACCGTAGGTCGCATGGCCTCGCACCATTACGTCGGCTTGGTTTGTGCTGAATTGTTTGTTTTTTTATGAATCATGGCTTTTGAATAAAATATGGGGGAAATGGTATGAGAATTTATTTCCAGGGATCAACAACGTCTGTTGATGGCGGCGGCGTTGATGCCGTCGGCTATGTCTGCGGCGAGACGATTCGGTTTGAACTGCGGCTGGTGCAGGACGGCGAACCGATCACCTGTCCGCTGTTCAAGTGGTCGATGGACGGGGACGACGGCAAGCATTCGGAGGGCTTCGCTTCGGGCGAAACCGGGAGGATTGTGCTGGAGACGACGCTGGATTCCCCCGGCTTCGTCCGGGTCATCGTTTATGCCTGCGCCATCGACGGAACGCCGCTGGACGGCTTTGACAAGTTCGAAGGCGGCGCGGGTGCGGAGATTGAAAAGCTGGAGCAGGGACTTCCCGAGCCGGAAGGCTTCGACGAATTCTGGGCGTCCCAGCGCGCCATCGCGGATGCTTTCGTCCCCGAGCTGCTGGAAAAGGTGCGCGTTCGGGAGGACGATCCCGATTTCGACATCTACGATGTGAAAATTTCCACGCCCAACACGCCCGCTTCCGGCTATCTTGCCATCCCCAAGGGCGCCGAGCCGGGCAGTCTGCCGCTGACCATCCACTTCATCGGCTACGGCGTGGACAGCACGCCCATCGAGTGTGAGAAGGGCATCATCCGCCTGACCACCATTTCCCACAGTATCGAAAACGGACGGGAGCCGGCATATTACGCGGAAATGAAGAAGCAGCTGGGTTCCTTCGGCTTCGAGAAGGACAAGAATCAGTCTCCCGAAACCTGCTATTTTGCCGCTCTCAGCCTGCGCGATCTGGCGACGGTGAAGTGGGCGAAGACGCTGCCCGAATACGATGGGCACAGCTTCTACATCAAGAGTGGCTCCATGGGTGCGATGCGTTCCATGGCGGTGGCGGCGAACGATCACGACGTGGTGGCGATGGAACTGGGCGTGCCGTGGCTGTGCGACTTGGGCGGTATCACGAAAGGGAAGATGCGGGGCTGGCGTCCCGATCCCGACCGGGGCGTGCTTTTCTTCGACACGGTGAACAACGCGAAGCGGATCACCTGTCCGGTTAAAATCACCGTGGGGCTTGGCGATTACGTCTGCCCGCCCTCCGGCGAGGTGGTGCTGTGGAAGAATATTCCGACCGAAAAGAGCATTACCTTCGTGCAGAACATGACGCATCCCTACCGCCCGGTGGAGGAAATCACCTACACACGGTAATTTTCGCAAAAAAATCGCTGGATTTTCATCCAGCGATTTTTTTTTACTTTTTCAGTTCAGCAAGCGCCTCAACCAGATCCAGATTCTCCCACGGAGCCTTCAGATCTTCGCGACCCATGTGACCGTAAGCGGCCAGCTTGCGATAGATCGGGCGGCGAAGTTTGAAGCGGTCGATGATGGCGGCGGGACGGAGATCGACCAGCTCAGCAACCTTGGCTGAGATGGCTTCCTCGTCCACCTTGGCGGTGCCGAAGGTTTCGATCATCACCGAGACGGGCTTGGCCACACCGATGGCGTAAGCGATCTGAACCTCGCACTTGGAGGCCAGCTCGGCAGCCACGATGTTCTTTGCGATGTAGCGAGCGGCGTAGGAAGCGGAACGGTCAACCTTGGTCGGGTCCTTGCCGGAGAACGCGCCGCCGCCGTGACGGCTGTAGCCGCCGTAGGTGTCAACGATGATTTTGCGTCCGGTCAGACCGCTGTCGCCGTGAGGACCGCCAACCACAAAGCGTCCGGTGGGGTTGACGAAAATCTTGGTGTCGTTGTCAATCAGTTCAGCGGGGATGATGGGAGTGATTACCTTGGCGATGATGTCGGCGCGAATCTGATCCAGCTCCACCTCGGCCCCATGCTGGCTGGAAACGACGATGGTGTCCACGCGCTGGGGCTGACCGTCCACGTATTCGATGGTGACCTGAGTCTTTCCGTCGGGGCGGAGATAGGGCAGGGTGCCGTTTTTGCGGACGGCGGTGAGCTGCTTTGCCAGACGGTGTGCCAGTGAAATGGGCAGAGGCATCAGCTCGGGGGTTTCGTCGCAGGCGTAGCCGAACATCAGACCCTGGTCGCCGGCGCCGGTATCAAAGTTATCGGTAATTTCTCCATCTTTTGCCTCGAGGGACTTGTCAACGCCCAGCGCGATGTCGGGGGACTGACCGTGAATCTGGTTGATTACGGCGCAGGTGTCGCAGTTGAAGCCCTTTTTGTCGTCGTCGTAACCGATCTCGCGGACGGTTTCGCGGATAACCTTCTGGAAATCAATCTGCGCGGTCGTGGTAATTTCGCCCATGACGCTGATAATGCCGGTGGTTGTGGTGGTCTCGCAGGCTACGCGGGACAGGGGATCCTGCTCCAGCAGAGCATCCAGGATCGCGTCGGACACCTGGTCGCATATTTTATCGGGATGACCTTCGGTTACTGATTCGGATGTGAAGAAATATTTTGCCATTTTATGTACCTCCTGGCTTGCGGTGAAAAAAACCCCCCGGAAAATCCCGAGGGGCTAAAAGCTCTATGCGCTCTCATCTCTCAGGATTTGGCACCTTACACACGTTTTATGCAAACAATATGCAGGTTGCCGGGCTTCACAGGGCCAGTCCCTCCGCCGCTCTTGATAAGAATATTTTGATTAAGAATTGCTATAGAATTGTTGCATAAATAGTATAGCATAGATTTGTTGAAATGTCAATAGTCAATTAGAACAATTCTACAATAAATTTCACCAATTGTGAGCCAAATGTCATAATCAGCCCAGCTGCCGCCACGCCTGCGAAGATCGACAGCATGGCCTTCTTTTTGTCCATGTCGAAGACCGACGCCACCAGCGCGCCCGTCCACGCGCCCGTACCGGGGAGGGGAATAGCCACGAAGACGAACAGCCCCCAAGCCGCGTATTTTTCAATTTTCGGGCGGTTTTTCTCGGCTTTTTCGTAGAGCCAGTTGGAAATTTTGGAAAACAGCGCAACGCTGCATCCGCGCATCCACTTGAGCACAGCCTTCACGAACAGCAGGATGATCGGAATCGGCACGCAGTTGCCGATAATCGATACGATCAGCGTCCAGTGCCATGGCAGACCCATGCCGGTACCGATCGGCACTGCACCGCGCAGCTCGATCAACGGCACCATGGAAACGAAAAATACAATGATATATTTTAGTAAAACGCTCACAATTTACCTCTTTTACATTATATATGAAGCACCCGAGATAATCTCTTATAAAGGATAAGATTGATCACGGAGCAGAGTACGCCTTTGACAAGATTGAACGGTGCTACGGCGAAAACGACCAGTGTCCGTAAATCGCCGACCAGCGGGTTCACAGCGCTGCCCATTTCGATGATTTTGTCAATTGGAAGGTGATAGAAATCGGAAAATGCAGGAATTAATACAAAATAGTTAAGCAAACTTCCGACGGTTGCCAGTGAAACGGTGCCGGCAATCAGCGCAATCAGCGCGCCCTTGCGGTCTTTGCAGAATTTGTAGATAAGCGATGCCGGAACGACGAAGGCGCAGCTGGTGACAAAATTGGCAAATTCGCCTATGTATGCGGTGGAAGTGCCGTTCAGCAGGATGTTGATCAGGTTTTTCAGCAGCTCCATGACGGCTGCGGCGATGGGACCCATGGCGAAACCGCCCATCAGGATGACAGCCTCGGAAAGATCCAGCTTGTAAAATCCCGGCGCGAACCACAGCGGGAACTCGAACAGCATGACGATGGCGGAAATCGCGGTGAGAACGGCAACTTTCGTGATGGTGTGAAGTGCGACCCGGGATTTGGCGGGCGCGGATTGTTTATTTGTCATAAAAAAATTCTCCTTGAATTCAAATATCAGGAGAAGTGGGACTATAGATTATACAGCATGAATTGTGCAGAACGAATAGTCTTTCTTCTCTCATCCGGACTGTGTAGTGGCGCGCCGCTTATGGCGGCGGGACACTGCGTACCGTCGGTGCAGGAATTCCACCTGCTCAGCCGATGTATAATCGGGTCGCGGACTTTACCGCCGGTAAGGATTTTCACCTATCCCTGAAGAAAATATACGGAAAAGTATAAAATATACCATATGGGGAATGGAAACCATTCCCCATATGACGCAGCATAAGCTGAAATTATTCGATGATCTCGGAAACGACGCCGGAACCAACGGTACGACCACCCTCACGGATAGCGAGACGGAGACCCTTCTCGATAGCGATAGGAGTGATCAGTTCAACGGTCATATCAACGTTGTCGCCAGGCTTGCACATTTCAACGCCATCGGGCAGCTTGATAACGCCGGTAACGTCGGTGGTTCTGAAGTAGAACTGAGGACGATAGCCAGAGAAGAAGGGCTTCTGACGGCCGCCTTCCTTCTCAGTCAGAACGTAAACCTGAGCCACGAACTTGGTGTGGGGGTTTACAGAACCGGGCTTGCAGAGAACCTGACCGCGCTCGATCTCGTTCTTCTGGATACCACGGAGCAGAGCACCGATGTTGTCACCAGCCTCAGCGGAGTCGAGGAGCTTGTGGAACATTTCGATCCAGGTAACGACGGTCTTCTTGCGCTCGTCGGTCAGACCGATGATCTCAACTTCCTCGTTCATCTTGATAACGCCGCGCTCAACACGACCGGTAGCAACAGTACCACGACCGGAGATGGAGAAGACGTCCTCAACAGGCATCAGGAAAGGCAGAGCATCGTTGCGCTCAGGAGTAGGAATGTACTCGTCAACGGTCTTCATCAGCTCGAGGATGGAAGCATACTCAGGAGCGTTCACATCGGTGGAGGAGGAGAGCAGAGCCTCACGAGCGGAACCACGGATGATAGGAGTGTCATCGCCCGGGAAGTCGTACTCGTTCAGCAGGTCACGGATCTCCATGTCAACCAGGTCAAGCAGCTCTTCGTCGTCAACGATGTCGCACTTGTTCATGTAAACAACGATAGCGGGAACGCCAACCTGACGGGCAAGCAGAACGTGCTCACGGGTCTGCTGCAGAGGACCATCGGTACCTGCAACGACGAGGATAGCGCCGTCCATCTGAGCTGCACCGGTGATCATGTTCTTAACGTAGTCAGCATGACCGGGGCAGTCAACGTGAGCGTAGTGACGATTTTCAGTCTCGTACTCAACGTGACGGGTGTTGATTGTGATACCACGTGCCTTCTCTTCGGGCGCGTTGTCGATCTGGTCGTAAGCCAGGAACTCGTTCTTACCGTTGCCGATGGACAGAACCTTGGTGATAGCAGCGGTCAGAGTGGTCTTACCATGGTCAACGTGACCGATGGTACCAATGTTTACGTGGGGTTTCGTTCTTTCGAATTTAGCCTTTGCCATTGTAATTTCCTCCTTGAAATTAACTATTTTGAATATTTGTGTTGAAAACCATACGGGGGCGGGGAACCGTCCCCGTATGGTTAAAAACCTGTAATCAAGCAGCTGGAAGCAGCCGCTTAAAGCGTTTACTTACGCCTTCTTGCCGCGCTCGGCGATGATCTTTTCCTGAATGGACTTCGGAACCTCTGCGAAGTGGCTGGGCTCCATGGAGTACATACCGCGACCCTGGGTTCTGGAGCGGAGATCGGTAGCGTAACCGAACATTTCGCCCAGCGGAACGGAGCAGGTAATCTGGGTAGCACCGTTGTCAGGATCCATGGACTGAATCTGACCGCGGCGGGAGTTGATGTCACCGATAACATCGCCCAGATAATCGTCGGGCGTGATAACGACAACCTTCATCATAGGTTCGGTAATGACCGGATCAGCCAGCTTCATAGCTTCCTTGAAGCACATGGAGCCTGCGATCTTGAACGCCATTTCCGAAGAGTCGACTTCGTGATACGAACCATCATACAGCGTAACCTTAACGTCCACAACGTTGTAGCCGGCCAGGACACCGGTCTGCATAGCAGCCTGGATACCCTGGTTGACAGGCTCGATGTATTCCTTCGGAATAGCACCGCCGACAACCTTGTTTTCGAACAGATAGCCTGCACCCGGCTCGTTGGGCTCGATGATGATCTTACAGTGACCATACTGACCCTTACCACCGGACTGACGTGCGTATTTGTGCTCGTGATCGACCTTCTTGCGAATGGTCTCCTTGTAGGCAACCTGAGGCTTACCTACGTTAGCTTCCACCTTGAATTCGCGCAGCAGTCTGTCAACGATGATTTCCAGATGCAGCTCGCCCATACCAGCGATAATGGTCTGACCGGTTTCATCGTCGGTGTAGGTGCGGAAGGTGGGGTCTTCCTCAGCCAGCTTAGCCAGCGCGATGCCCATCTTCTCCTGACCGGCTTTGGTCTTAGGCTCGATGGCGACGCGGATAACAGGCTCGGGGAATTCCATGGACTCGAGGATGATCGGGTGATCTTCGTCGCAGAAGGTATCACCGGTGGTGGTGTTCTTCACGCCGATAACAGCCGCGATATCGCCGGAGTAGCATTTATCAATATCCTTACGCTCGTTGGAATGCATCTGCAGGATACGTCCGAAGCGCTCCTTAGAATCCTTGGTGGAGTTGTAAACAGTGGTACCTGCCTCAACCGTACCGGAGTACACGCGGAAGTAGCAGAGCTTACCGACGAACGGGTCGGTCATGATCTTGAATGCGAGAGCGGAGAAGGGAGCGTTATCATCAGAAGGACGCTCATCCTCTTCCTCGGTGCCGGGGATGACACCCTTAATTGCGGGAACGTCAAGGGGAGAAGGCATGAAATCGACGATAGCGTCGAGCAGCTTCTGAACGCCCTTGTTCTTATAGGAAGTGCCGCAGACCACGGGAACAATCTTGTTATCGATAGTAGCCTGACGCAGAGCCTTCTTCAGCTCGTCAACGGAGATTTCTTCTCCGTCGCAGTAGCGCATGAACAGCTCCTCGTCGGTCTCACAGATCGACTCGATCATAGCGGTGCGGTATTCTTCGGCCTTTTCTACCATATCCGCGGGAATGTCTTCCACGCGCATATCCTTACCAAGCTCGTCGTAGTAAACGTCAGCCTTCATCTCCATCAGGTCAACGATGCCGCGGAAGGTATCCTCAGCTCCGATAGGAAGCTGAATCGGCACAGCGTTCGCCTTCAGGCGATCTTTCAGCATCTGAACGACGCGGTAGAAGTTGGCGCCCATGATGTCCATCTTGTTGACATAGCACATACGCGGAACGTGGTACTTGTCAGCCTGACGCCAAACGGTTTCGGACTGAGGCTCAACGCCGCCCTTTGCACACAGCACGGTTACGGAACCGTCCAGAACGCGCAGAGAACGCTCTACCTCAACGGTAAAGTCAACGTGACCAGGGGTATCAATGATATTGATACGGGTGTTGTTCCAGTGGCAGGTGGTAGCAGCGGAGGTAATGGTGATACCGCGCTCCTGCTCCTGAGCCATCCAGTCCATGGTCGCGCCGCCGTCATGAGTCTCGCCCATCTTGTAGTTTACGCCCGTATAGAACAGGATGCGCTCAGTGGTGGTGGTTTTACCAGCGTCGATGTGCGCCATGATGCCTATATTACGGGTTCTTTCAAGCGGGTATTCTCTTGGCATTGAATATTACTCCTTTCAAGTAACGGGTGGGTGTGAGAAAATCAATATCTGTAGTGTGCAAACGCCTTGTTTGCTTCTGCCATTCTGTGGGTTTCTTCCTTCTTCTTGAAGGCGCCGCCCGCAGAGTTAATGGCGTCAACGATCTCGTTTGCCAGCTTCTCAGCCATGGTTCTCTCGCCACGGGTTCTTGAATAGGTGGTGATCCAACGAAGACCCAGAGTCTGACGTCTTTCAGCTCTGACCTCCATAGGAACCTGATAAGTGGAACCGCCGACACGGCGGGCCTTAACTTCAAGCACAGGCATTACGTTCTCGAGAGCTTCATTGAAAGCCTCGAGGGGGTTGCGACCCAGCTTCTGCTCAACGATAGCGAACGCATCGTAAACGATCTTCTGAGCGACACCCTTCTTGCCATCATACATAATGTTGTTGATCAGCTTTGTTACGAGCTTAGAATTGTACAACGGATCCTGTAAAACGTCTCTTTTGGAAATCTGACCTCTTCTCGGCACTGTACTTCCCTCCTTCATATAAATGATATCATAGGTACTCGAAAGATTACTCCCGTTAGGCTTGTCCGAGAGAAAGTCACCGGAAATTGATAAACAAATTTCGATTATTTCATTCGGAAGCGATGGGATTTTGTTCTATACCCTGTAGTTTGTTCCCTGAGAGAGCAGGGGACGACTCACGAGGCTCGGAGAATTACTTCTTCGGTCTCTTTGCGCCGTACTTGGAACGGCTCTGGTTGCGGTTTGCAACGCCCTGGGTATCCAGAGTGCCGCGGATAATGTGGTAACGCACACCAGGCAGGTCACGGACACGTCCGCCGCGAATAAGAACGACAGAGTGCTCCTGCAGGTTATGGCCGATACCCGGAATGTAAACCGTAGCCTCAAGACCGTTGGTCAGTCTGACACGGGCGATCTTACGGAGCGCCGAGTTAGGCTTTTTCGGGGTAGTCGTAGTAACCTTTGTGCATACGCCTCTCTTCTGAGGAGAGCTTGCGTCGGTGGCCGAGTCAGTCAGCGTGTTGAAGCCGTGCTGGAGCACAGGGGACTTCGACTTGTAGGTAGACTTTTCACGACCCTGCTTAACGAGCTGGTTAAAAGTTGGCATACTGCACCTCCTTTAAGAAATAATAAAATTTGTTTATCGTCTATATGCCGCGGGGTTGATGCCGCAACATAATCAGACATCATAAATTATAGCACGCTTTTTGAAAAATGTCAAGTGTTTCAACGAACAAAAAGATTTTTACCGGATTTTCTCCCATTCACACAAAACAGACTTTAACGCAATTCATTATTCCCTCGATTTTGACAACATATACAGCCGCTGCGAACATTTTTCATGCCGCCGCATAGAATGATAATGGGGTGGTACATATGGAGATTCTCGAGATTATGCTTGCCGTTCTGGCGGTGTACGGACTTTGGAGCATCCTCACGCCGCTGAAGGAGCGGCTGCTCTATCCGAAGAAACTGAGGCAGCGGCTTCGCTGCGCGGTGGAAGCTGAAAATCTGGATGACGAGACGCTGGCGTTATGCGCGCAGTACGCGAGGTATCTGCGGCTTCAGACGAAAATTTCGCCGGAACAGTTGATTATTCTGCGAAAAGATGATATAATGGAAGAAGATGCCCTGCGCGCAGCAGCGGAATTGAAATGCGGCGCAAGCGAGGTCTATTATTACAGAAAGTGCGGAGATTTTCAGGAAGATGGCGAGCGAGAAGGAACTGATCACCTACATCGGAACGGTGGAGGGTGTGATTTATCAGAATGAGGAGAACGGTTACACGGTCATCGACCTGTCGGTGGAGGAGGCGCCCGACGGCGCCTCCTTGCCGAAGGAGGAGATTATCACCGCCTACGGCATTCTTCCGGGAACGGCGGCGGGAGAAAAATTAAAGGTGTCCGGCGAATGGACGCTTCACCAAAGCTACGGGCGGCAGTTTCACGTTGCCTACTACGAGAAGCATCTGCCCGCCACCGAAAACGAGATTCTGCGCTATCTGTCCAGCCGGGCGGTGAAGGGAATCGGTCCCAAAACCGCCGAAAAGCTGGTGGCACAGTACGGCGAGGACACCTTCGACGTCATCGAGAACCATCCCGAGTGGCTGGCGAAAATTCCCGGCATCACCGCCGCCAAGGCGCAGGAGATTTCCGAGGATTTTCGGGAGCAGTTCGGCGTGCGTTCGCTGATGATGTTCTGCCGGGAGTATCTGTCGGCGGCGCTGTCGATGAAGATTTACAAAAAGTGGGGCAGCGCGTCGGTGGACATCATTAAAAATAACCCCTACCGTCTCTGCGAGGAGGTGGAGGGCATCGGCTTCGAGCGGGCGGACATACTGGCGCGTGCCATCGGCGTGGAGCCGGATTCCCGCTTCCGCGTTATGAGCGGCATCCGCTACGTGCTGAATGACAGCGCCCGTTCCCACGGACACGCCTTCCTGCCCTGGGACAAGCTGATCGGCGCGGCGGCGTCCACGCTGTCGGTAAGCGCCGAGCTGGTGAACGAGGCGGCGGTTCAGCTGCTGGAGGAAAAGAAGCTGGTGCGGGTGAAGGTTCAAGGGCTGGACGCGGTTTACGACGGAAACGCCTATCGCTGCGAGCGAGCCATCGAGGAGAAGCTCGACCTGCTGGACAGGCTTTGCCCTCATCTTGACGCCGGGGACGTGGAACGCTTCATCACCCGCATCGAGCTGGAGGAGGACAAGAAATACGCCGCCCTCCAGCGGCAGGCCATCACCGACGCGGTGAACAGCGGCGTCATGGTTCTGACCGGCGGTCCCGGAACCGGTAAAACCACGGTCATCCGGGCGGTGCTTCGCATCTTCGGTAGCCTGGATCTGAAAATCGCGCTGGCCGCTCCTACGGGACGCGCCGCCAAGCGGATGAGCGAAGCCACCCAGTGCGAAGCGAAAACCATCCACCGTCTGCTGGAAATGGAGTTCAGCGGCGAGGAAGGGGAGGGCGGACACGGTTCCTTCAAGCGCAACGAGCACGATCTGCTGGACGAGGACGTGATCATCATCGACGAGGCGTCCATGATCGATATGTACCTGATGAATTCGCTGCTCAAAGCCGTCAAGCCCGGCGCCCGGCTTATGCTCATCGGCGACTCGGATCAGCTTCCCAGCGTGGGCGCGGGGAATGTGCTTAACGACATCATCGCGTCGGGGCGGTTCACCACCGTTCGGCTGACGGAGATTTTCCGGCAGGCGCAGGAGAGCCTGATTATCACCAACGCCCACCGCATCAACGACGGAACCTATCCGGTGCTGAACGCGGCGGACAACGACTTTTTCTTCCTCAAACGGGACTTCGACAGAGATGTTTCCGCCACCATCGTCGATCTCTGCCTGAACCGCCTGCCCAAAAGCTATGGCAAGGAAGCGGCGGAGGGCATTCAGGTGATTTCGCCGTCCCGGCGGGGCGTGGCGGGCACCGAGACGCTGAACCTGATGCTTCAGGGGGCGCTGAATCCTCCCGAACCCCGCAAAAAGGAGAAGAAATTCCGAGAGACGGTCTATCGCGAGGGCGACCGGGTTATGCAGATTAAGAACGACTACGATCTGCCGTGGGAGCGGGACGGCAAGGAGGGCACCGGCATCTTCAACGGGGACATCGGCGTCATCGAGACCATCAACAACGCCGCCGAGCAGATGATTATCCGCTTCGACGACCGGCTGGCCACCTATGAATTTGCCAAGCTGGAGGAGCTGGATCACGCCTACGCCATCACGGTTCACAAAAGTCAGGGCAGCGAATATCCCATCGTCATCATGCCCATGTACAGCTCCTGCCCGCCGCAGCTGCTGTCCCGCAATCTGCTTTACACCGCCGTCACCCGTGCCCAGCGAATGGTGATTCTGGTGGGACAGCCCCAGGTTGTCTGCCGCATGGTTGACAACAACCGCCAGATCATGCGCTTCACCGGGCTGCTCAAGGGCGAATAATCAGCCGCCGGACGAATGTTCGCTGGGGAATTGGAACCTTTCATTGACATAAACCATATACTGTAAATGATCCCACAGGAAAGGACAATATGCCATGTGCGAACATTCCAACCCACAGGACGAGAATTATCCGCGCTATCCGCTTGATCAGCCGCCGGAAGGGATGGCAGCCCCGATTCCGGCGCGGAGAAGACCGCTTCAGGGAACGTCCGAAAATCCGTTCGGGACGGCCTTTTTCAAGGAGCGGCTGCCTGCGCAACACCACAAAAGCGCACAAAAATAATGTCGAAAAATCGGCGTTATACATATTTACAAATCGCGCCAAATCGAGTATAATATTAAGGCTGACCCGACAGCACATACAAAGATATGTGAGAGGACCTGTCGCGCAGCAATTGTATACTTAGTGAATGGTGAAAAGTGTCACTGCGGAATATCAAGCTCATGATATCAACGCGCAGGGCACTTTTCCTTATTTTTACGTCGGGCAAATGTTGACAAAGTATTAAAAAATCTTAAAAAATGTGCCGATTCAGTGGAAATAAGCGCACATCTGTGATATAATGATAGTTGACCTATCATTAAATAATATACGTAGTAATTACATGGAGCTTTTATGACCAATTATATTGAAAAAATAGAACGAAAAACGCTGCCTGTGGTTCCGCTGCGGGGTGTGGTGTTGTTTCCCACCTTCACCACCAGTCTGGAGCTGACCGGCTCGGCGGCTCAGTCTGCGCTGGACGCGGCGGCGAAATATGATGGCATGGCATTTTTTGTCATGCAGAAGGATTTTGAGGACAACCCCGGCGCGGATTCCCTCTGCACCGTGGGCACCGTCGGCAAAATCAAGCAGGCGGTTAAGGTGGGCGGCAATGTCCGCCGGGTCATTGTGGATGGTCTGAACCGCGCTTCCGCAAACGACTACACCATCCGGGATTCCCTGATCACCGCCGATCTGCTGATCAAATTCACCCACTCGGGCGATAACGGCAGTCTGCGCGGCGAAGCCTTCATGCGGGAGGCTGTGGAAGCCTACGAGCGGGTTATCCGCTTTGCGCCAAAAGTTACCAGCGAACTGACCACCGCCGTCAAATCCATTACATCCATCTCCCGTCTGGCGGATTTCATCGCGTGCCACGTGCTGACAAAGCCCGAAGACAAGCAGACGGTGCTGGAGGATTTCGACCCTGTCAAGCGCATTCAGACCGTGACGCTCCTGCTTTACAAGGAGGAGCAGCTGCTTTCCGTGGAGGCGGAGATTCGCCAGAAGGTGCAGAAGCGGATGGGCGAGCAGCAGCGGGAAGCCATTCTGCGGGAGCATTTGCGCACCATACGGGACGAGCTGGGGGACGACGAATCGGAGATTGACGAATATCGCCAGAAAATCGCCGACGCCAAGCTGCCCGAAGAGGTGGAAGCCAAGCTGAACAAAGAGCTGAAGCGTCTGGAAAAGACCCCCTTCAACTCGGCGGAAGGCTCGGTTTACCGCAATTATCTGGACACCTGCCTTGAGCTGCCCTGGTCGAAGCTGTCCCGCGACCGTCTGGACATCCGCCGGGCGGCGAAGATTCTGGACGAAGACCACGACGGGCTGGAAAAGGTTAAGGAGCGGGTTCTTGAATATCTGGCGGTCAGAGCGCTGACCCCCGACATCAAAACTCAGATTCTCTGTCTCTACGGTCCTCCCGGCGTGGGTAAGACCTCCATCGGCGCGTCCATCGCCCGGGCGCTGAGACGCAAATACGTGCGGGTATCCCTGGGCGGCGTTCGGGACGAATCGGATATCCGCGGTCATCGCAAGACCTACATCGGCGCCATGCCCGGACGGATTACCGCCGCGCTGTCCCAGGCGGGAACGCGCAATCCGGTGATTCTGCTGGACGAGATCGACAAGCTGGGGCAGAGCTATAACGGCGACCCGGCTTCGGCGCTGTTGGAGGTGCTTGACCCCGAGCAGAACAAGGCGTTCCGCGACCATTATCTGGAGCTTCCCCTCGACCTGTCCGAGGTGATGTTCATTGCCACCGCCAACACGCTGGACACCGTGCCCCGTCCGCTGATCGACCGCATGGAGGTCATCGAAATGAAGACCTACACCCGCCACGAGAAGCTGTCCATCGCCAAGCATCACCTGATTCTCAAACAGTCGAAGGCCTGCGGTCTGAACAAGGGCAGTGCCGCCGAGCGCAAAAATCTGCGCTTCACCGACGGCGCTATCCTTGAAATCGTCGATTATTACACCCATGAGGCGGGCGTGCGCAATCTGGAGCGCCAGATCGCGTCGGTCTGCCGGAAGGCGGCGCGGAAGTTCGTGGAGAATCCTGAGCTGCGCACCCTTCGCGTGGATGCTGCCGATGTGAAGGAATACCTGGGCGCGCGCAAGCGTCTGCCCGACGCCATTGCCGACGAAAACGAGGTGGGCGTGGTCAACGGGCTTGCCTTCACGCAGGTGGGCGGCGATATGCTCAAGGTGGAGGTTGCCGTGCTGGAGGGTAACGGCAAGCTGGAGCTGACCGGTTCCCTGGGCGACGTGATGAAGGAATCGGCGCATATCGCCGTCAGCTTTGTCCGTTCCCGCGCCGTGAGCCTTGGCATCGACCCGGACTTCTACAAAACGAAGGATTTACATATCCACGTGCCCGAAGGCGCAATTCCCAAGGACGGTCCCTCGGCGGGCGTTACCATGGTGACGGCCATCGCGTCGGCGCTGTCCGGACTTCCGGTGCGGCGGGATATCGCCATGACCGGCGAAGTGACCCTGCGCGGACGTGTGCTTGCCATCGGAGGGCTACGGGAAAAGACCATGGCCGCCTACAGTGCGGGCGTGACCACCGTTCTTATCCCCGAACCCAATCTGCCCGATTTGGAAGAAATCGACCCGGTGGTTCGGGAAGCGCTGACGTTTATTCCCTGCAAAACGGCGGACGACGTGCTGAATCACGCGCTGGTTCGCCCCGAGGTCAGCGAACTGATGGTTACAGCGCCCGCTGTGGCAGCGCCCATTTCCACACAAATCGGAGGAAGCTATGCCAATTAACGTAAACCAGACCGAGCTTGTCATGACCGCCGGTCTCGCCAGCCAGTTCCCGAAGGACAGGCTGCCCCAGCTGGCGCTGTCGGGACGCTCCAACGTGGGCAAAAGCTCGCTGCTGAACAAGCTGGTAGGGCGCAAAAGCCTTGCCCGGGTGTCCGGTTCGCCGGGCAAGACCATCACGATCAATTTCTATCGGGTGGACAAAAAGCTGTACATCGTCGATCTCCCCGGCTACGGCTTCGCAAAGCGCGCGCCCGCCGACAAGGCGAAGTGGTCGGCGCTGACCGATTCCTATTTCACGTCGGGCACAATGACCGCCGTGGCGCAGCTCATCGATCTGAAGGTGGGCGCGACGGCGGACGACGAAATGATGCTGGATTTTCTGAATCAGAACGGCATCCCCTATTTCGTCATCGCCACCAAGGCGGATAAGCTGAACAAAACCGACCGCGCCGCCGCCCTGGACGAGCTTCGCCTGCACCCGCTGATTGACCCGAAGGCGGCGATTATCCCGTTCTCCGCGCTGAGCGGCGAAGGGAAGGACGAGTGCATGAAGGAAATTCTGAAAATGGTGGGAATCTGATGTTAAGCAACTTTGACGTTTCCAATATCGGGCAGAGCGTGATGATTCTGCTTCAGCAGCTGATCATCGTGCTCATCGCCCTCACCTTCCACGAGACGGCGCATGGCTGGATGGCAAACCGTTTGGGCGATACTACCGCCCGCGACCGGGGGCGGCTGTCCCTCGACCCGCGCAAGCATCTCGACCCCATCGGCTTCATCTGTATGCTGCTGTTTGGCTTCGGCTGGGCGAATCCGGTGCCGGTGGACGCGCGCAAGTTCAAAAATCCCAAGCTGGGCATGGCGTTGACCGCGCTGGCAGGCCCCGTCGCCAATCTGCTGCTGGCGTTCATGATTCTGCTGCCGCTGGAAATTATGGCGGCGCTGCTGGATAACGGCGTAATCGTCATCGGCTCCCAGTTTGGCGTAAATCTGGTCTACGGCATCATCGATTTCGTGTCCGCTTTCCATTATTCCAACATTACGCTGGCGCTGTTCAACCTCTTTCCGGTGCCGCCGCTGGACGGCTCCCGCGTGCTTTATGCGGTGTTGCCCGACCGCTGGTATTTCGGCGTGATGAAGTATGAGCGGGTGATTTCCATTGTCATCCTGTTCCTTCTGGTGCTGGATGTGTTCAACAGCCCGCTGGCATGGCTTTCCTCAAAAATTTCCGGGGGAATGCTCTGGCTCTGGCAGCTGCTGCCCTGGTTTTAGCCCATGGAAAGCATGACCTATAAGCTGGACGCCTTCGAAGGTCCCCTCGATCTGCTGCTCAGGCTCATCGAGCGCAACAAGGTCTCCATCGCCGATATTCCCATCGCGCTGATTTTCGAACAGTACATGGAAACCCTCGATCAAATGCAGCGGATGGATATGGAGGTGGCGGGGGAGTTCATCGTCATGGCCAGCGAGCTGATGCTCATCAAAAGCCGGATGCTCCTTCCCCGGGAGGAGACCGAAGCCGAGGATCCCCGCGCCAAGCTGGCGGCGGCGCTGGCGGAATACGCCCGCATGAAGCAGGCCGCCGATTATCTGAACGAACAGTTCTCGACCTTCTCCGGGCGTGTCACCAAGGACACCGACGAGGTGAAGCCCGAGGACGGACGCCTTGAGCCTCAGGACGCCGACGCCCTCCGCCGCGCCATGCTTGCCATGATGCGCGCCATGGACAAATCGGCGGTGGAACAGGCCAATCGGGAGCGCGCCGAACAGCCCTTCGAGCGGATTCTGCGGGCGCCGATTGTGCCGGTGAGCGGCAAAATCTTCGGCGTAATCCGGTATCTTGTGAAGAACGGCGAGGCGCTCTACACGTCGATTCTGCTGACGGCGAACACCCGCAGCGAATTGATTGCCACCTTCCTGGCTGTGCTGGAGCTGATCAAGAAGAACCGCGTCACCCTGCGTCCGGTGGGCGATTACAGCTTTGAAACCGGTCCGGAGGATTTCGCGGTGACGCTGAATACCGGACATCTGACAGGAGAAAAGTCTAAAAAATAATAATTTTTCAGACTGTGTTTTGTGGCCTACCTTTCACTCCGTGAAAGGTTTCGCTACGCGAACCAGCCACAATTCCACAAATAAGGAAGCTTTCGCTACGCGAAAGCCACGGTTATAAAAATGGACAAAACACAAGCGAAAGCTATACTTGAGGCGGTGCTTTTCGCCGCCGGATACCCGGTGTCCTTCGACAAGCTGGCGGAGGCGCTGGAATGCACGCCCGACGAGGCGCGGGAGCTTGCTTCTTCGCTGGGCGCCGATTATGAGGACGCGGGGCGGGGCATCCATCTGATGCTCTACGACGAAGCCTGCCAGCTTTGCACCAAGGAAGCGCATATCGACAAAATCCGGCAGGTGCTGGGCGTGAAGCGGGGCGGCAATCTGTCCAAAAGCTCCATGGAGGCGCTGGCGATTGTGGCGTACCACCAGCCGGTGACAAGGAGCTACATCGATTCCATCCGCGGCATCGATTCCGCCTACGCGGTGAACAATCTCTGCGAAAAGCACCTGATCGAGGTGGCGGGGCGTCTGGACGCACCCGGACGTCCGGCGCTCTATCGGACGACCGACGATTTTCTACGGGTGTTCGGGCTGACGTCGCTTGCCATGCTGCCGCCGGTGGAGCTGTTCGGCACGCCGGAGAATCTGCCCGCGCCTGATTCAAAGGAAGCGGAAGCGGACAAAATTAATTAAACTGCAAAAAACAGGCAATACTGAAAGGGGGTATGCACATGAAGGCGCTGATCATCATCGCGTTCATTTTGACGCTGATTCTGACGCTGCGCGTGGGCGCGCGGATTCAGGTCAACACGGCGTCGGGCGAACCGATTGTGAAGCTGATCATCGGCTTTCTGCGCATACCCATCCTTCCTGCGAAGGAGAAGCGGCTGAAGCTCTCGGACTACACCATCGAAAAGCTGCGGAAGGCCGAGGCGCGTGAAGCCGCAAAAAAAGCCGCCGCCGAGGAAAAAAAGGCGGCGAAAAAACATGACAAACAGGTAAAATCCACCAAAGCCCAGACCATTCCGCCGGAGGAAAAGCCGGAGCGGGACATTCTCGGGCTGATCGGGAAGATCACCCGGGTGGCGAAGGTTGCCATCGCCCGCTTCGGACATCATCTGCGCTTCGATCTGGGGAAGCTGGTCATTATCGTGGCATCCCCCGACGCGGCGACGACGGCGGTGCAGTACGGCGCCATCGTGGGCGCGGTGCAGTGCCTGCTGACCGCGCTTTATGAGCACGATCGCGTCAAAACCACGAACAAAACCGAAATCCGCGTGGAGCCGGACTTCACCTCGGAGAAGCTGACCGCCGATATCGACATCTCCTTCTCCTTTCGAATTTGGAATTTCTTCGATCTGGGCATTCGGGCGCTGACCGCTTTTTTGAAGTCGAACGAATAAATACACATTATATATAATGAAAGGTTTGGTAAAAAATTATGGCAGAAAACAAACTGACGGAAATTATCGAGGCTTCCCTCGAGCAGATTAAGCAGGTGGTGGACGCCAACACCATCATCGGCACCCCCATCAATACGCCCAACGGCACCACGGTCATTCCCGTGTCCAAGGTGATGGTCGGCTTCGCGTCGGGCGGCGTGGACTATCTGGGCAAGAACATGAAGAAGGTGGCGGACAGCGCGCAGACCAAGCCGGCGCTTCAGACCAACTTCGGAGGCGGCGGCGGAACGGGCGTAACCGTTCAGCCCGTGGGCTTCCTCGTGATTTCGCCTAACGGCGATGTGCAGCTGCTCAACGTGGGCGCGGGCAGTGCCGGCAGCGGCGACAAGATCGATTCGATCAGCAATCTGATTGAGAAAACGCCGGATATTGTCAGCAAAATTAAGGATATCTTCTCAAAGAATGACAAGCCCGCCGAAAAGGTCGAGGAAACTCCGGAAGAGGATACCGATCCGCACATCGGATAACAGAGCAGCCAATCAAATCATAACATATTCGTCCCCGTGCGTGGCAAACTGATGGTGACCCACCCATGTGTGATACACACGTGTGATACACAGGGGTGATAAATACGGAGGTACGAATATGCGAAAAATTAAATTGACAGCGGCGATTTTATGCGCCGCTTCGCTCCTTGCGGCTACGGCGAACGCCGCAGACGTCGGCATGGTCGACATCAGCGTTTCCGCCGAATCAGCCATTGTGATCGAAGCGTCCACCGGTCGGGTTGTCTACGAAAAGGACGCGGACACCCGACGTCCCATGGCGAGCACGACCAAGATTATGACCGCGCTGGTGGCGTTGGAGCAGACCGATCTGGCGCGGGAGGTTTCGGTGGCGGGAGAAGCGGTGGGCGTGGAAGGCTCGTCGGTCTACCTTGAGACGGGCGACAAGCTGAAAATGGAAGACCTCGTCTATGCCCTGCTGCTGGAGAGCGCCAATGACGCCGCCGCGGCCATTGCCATCGACGTGGCAGGCTCGGTGGAAGGTTTCGCCGAGCTGATGAACGCGAAGGCGGCGGAGCTTGGACTGACCAACACCCACTTCACCAATCCTCATGGATTGGACAGCGAGGAGCACTACACCACTGCCCGCGATCTGGCGACCCTTGCTGCCCACGCGCTGCAAAACGAAACTTTCCGACGCATCGTGTCCACCTATCGCTACACGATTCCCATGGGCGACGAGACGCGGCATCTGCTCAACCATAACAAAATGCTCAAGCTCTACGACGGCGCGATCGGCGTTAAAACCGGCTATACACGCCGCAGCGGACGCTGTTTGGTGTCGGCTGCCGAGCGGGACGGCATGACGCTGGTTGCGGTGACGCTGAACGCCCCCGACGACTGGAACGATCACACCGCCATGCTTAACGCGGGCTTCGACAGTTTGGAGCCGGTGCAGCTGATTGCCGATCAGGAGTCGGTTTTTATCTCACCCTGCATCGGAAGTACAAACGGGGAAGTGACCATACAAAGCGGCGAAGGGCTGACGGTGATTCTGCCGAAGGGAACCCATGACATCCGCCGGGTGATCAATATGCCGCGTTATTTCTGGGCGCCGGTGCGTGAGGGCGACGAGGTGGGAGAGATCGTCTTTTACGACGGTCAGACCGAGCTGGGACGGGTCGGGCTGTACGCCGCCGAAACGGTGGAGCGCGTGACCTACAAGCAGGGAATATTGGAACAAATTTTTGGAAAATAAAAGGACATTATGGCAGAACTGAGACTACAGAAATATCTTGCCGACATGGGACTGCTGTCGAGACGGGCGGCCGAGCGCGAAATCGCGCGCGGCGCCGTTCTCGTCAACGGCATACCGGCAATCATCGGGCAGAAGGTTGACCCGGACACGGACGAAATCGTCTATGGAGGCAGAGCTGTGAAGCCGGCCTTCAAAAAATACATCTATATCATGCTCAACAAGCCTCGGGGTTATGTGACCACCGCGTCCGACGAAAAGGGGCGAAAGACGGTCATCGATCTGGTGGCTGATGTGGGCGCGCGGGTTTATCCGGTGGGACGGCTGGATATGGATTCGGACGGTCTGCTGCTGTTGACCAACGACGGCGACCTGACCAACAGGCTGACCCATCCCCGCCACGAAATTCCCAAAATTTACAACGTGGAAGTGAAGGGCAGCGTTACCCGCGAGATTGTGAAGAAGCTGTCCGCGCCCATGACCATCGACGGCTACGAGATTCAGCCGGTGAAAACCGACATCCTGACCATGCAGCGGGATGTCCCCGGCAATCGGGGCGGCGAGCGCACCGTGCTGCGCATGGAGCTGTACGAGGGGCGTAACCGCCAGATCCGCAAGATGTGCGAGCAGTGCGGGCTGGAGGTTACCAAGCTGACCCGGGTCGCCATCGGCAATCTGAATTTAGGCAATCTGAAGCCGGGCGACTGGCGTCACCTGACCAAAAGTCAGGTGGAATATCTGAAGAAAGGTTAAAGGGTTACATAATGCTGATTATCCGACCGATTCAGGATAAATCCTATCAGGAGCAGCTTTGCGCCGACTGCGGCGTGAGCTATGATCCCGACTGTCTTGCGTATTTCGCGGAGGTGGACGGCAAGCCTGTGGGCATCTGTCAGTTCCGCATGGGCGAGACGGCGTCCATCCGCGACCTGCGTCCGGTGCTGGGAACCGACGACTGGGACGCTATGTTCATCATGGGACGCCAGACGATGAATTTCATCGATCTTCACGGCGTTCACGCCGCCACCTTCGACGGCGAGGGCGAGGAAAGCTTCATCCTGTATCTGGGCTTCCACAAGAACGACGAGGGGCGCTGGTATGTGAATCTGGAGGGCTTTTTCGACTCGCCCTGCAAGCATGCCCATCATGATGGGCATGCTCATGGCGGTGGTGCCAAATGAAGCGTCACATTCTTCGCGTGATGGCGCTGGCGCTGACCTTCACGCTGACCGGCTGCGGCGCGCCCGCCAACGTATCGGAGGAAACCACCGATCCGCTGGCCATCGATCCCAACGCCACCCGCATTGAAGCGCCCAATCTGGACACGAGCGACGATACGACAACAACCTCCGGCGGTACAGCGGCTGTCACAACCAAGCCCGCCGAAACCACCGCGCCCGCGTCCACCGAAACCCGCATCTCCTTTCTCGCGGCGGGGGACAACATCATTCACGAAAATGTCTACACCGACGCAAAAAACAGAGCGTCCGGGGACGAGAAGTACAACTTTATCGATATGTACGACGGCATCGCCGACTGGGTGAAGGCGGCGGATCTGGCCTTTATCAATCAGGAAACCATGATGGGCGGCGACGAGCTGGGCATTTCCGGCTATCCCAACTTCAACTCGCCCCAGGCGGCGGGTGAAGCCATCGTCCAGCTGGGCTTCGACATCGTCAACATCGCCACCAACCATATGCTGGACAAAAAGGACGCCGGATTGCTGGGCACCATCGATTTCTTCGAAAGCAAGCCGGTGACGCTGCTGGGCGGTCACAAAAACAAGGAAGACTACCAGAACATCCGCGTGGTGGAATGCAAGGGCGTGAAGATTGCCTTCCTGTCCTACACCTACGGTCTGAACGGCATGACCACCAACAAGGGCAGCGAAATCTACATCCCGCTGATCGATCAGGCGGAGATCGTGAACATGGTCAACAAAGCGGAGACGCTGGCAGACTGCGTAATCGTGGTCATGCATTGGGGCGACGAAAACAAATTCACCGTTTCTAATGAGCAGAAAACGCTGGCTTCTGCCATTTCCAAGGCGGGCGCGGACGTGATTTTGGGTATGCATTCCCACACAGTGCAGCCGGTGGAGTGGATTGACAACGCCGACGGCTCCCGTACCCTCTGCATCTATTCGCTGGGCAACCTGATTTCCACGATGTACAACAACTATAACATGGTGGGCGGCATTATGACCTTCGACATCGTGAAGGACAAGGACGGCGTTACCATCGAGAACCCGATCTACAACCCGGTGATCACCCATTACGACAAAAACCGCCTCGGCCTGCAGGTCTATATGTATGAGGACTACACTGCCGAGCTTGCCGCTGCCCACGGTACGGTTTACTGGGGCACCGAAAAGCGCTTTTCCCTCGATTATATCAACCAGCTGGTCAAAGGGGTCATCGACCCCCGGTTCCTGCCGGAATTTATGAAGTAAAGAAGGCATGAATCATGCTCGATAGTTTTATCTACAGTCTCAATATCATCGGTCCCATCTTCATCATTGTGGTGCTGGGCGCAATTCTCAAAAAATACGGATTTTTCAAGGAAGGCTTCCTGTCGGTCTGCGACAAGCTGGTCTTCAAAATCTGTCTGCCCTGTCTGCTCTTTCAGGATATCGTCACCGCCGACTCCTCGGAGGGCGCTGACCTGAAGCTGATTTTGTTCTGCGTCATCGCCGTGGCGGTGTCTTTCCTGCTGCCCTGCCTGATTGTGCCGATTTTCGTCAAGGACAACGGCAAGCGCGGCGCGTTTATTCAGGGCGTTTATCGCTCCAACTCCGCGATTCTGGGCGTTACCATGGCGTCCAGTATGTTCGGCGACACGGGCGCGTCGGTGCTGGCGACGGTGCTGCCCTTCACGGTGACGATGTTCAACGTGTTCGCCGTGATTCTGCTCAGCTTTTTCGCTCCTGCCGACACGAAGCTCTCCCCCAAGGCGCTTTTCCGGCGGATTATCATGACCATCGTCACCAATCCGCTGATTATCGGCATCGTGCTGGCTATGCTCTGGCGGCTGACCGGTCTGTCCCTGCCGATGGTGGTTGACCGCAGCCTTTCCTATCTCTCCGATCTGACCATGCCGCTGGCGCTGATCAGTCTGGGCGCTAACTTCACCTTCGAATCTCTGCGCGGACGGCTGGGACTGGCGATTGCGTCCAGCGCCTGCAAGACCATCGTCGTGCCCGCGCTGACCGTGGGCGCGGCGATTCTGATGGGCTTCCGGGGCGTGCAGCTGGGCGTGGTGTTCATCCTGTTCGGCGGTCCGGCGGCGGTTTCCAGCTACATCATGGCAAAGCAGATGAAAAGCGATCATGAGCTGGCGTCGCAGATTCTGCTGATTTCCACGCTGATGAGCGTGTTCACACTGTTTGCGGGCATCTTCCTGCTCAAACAGACCGGGCTGATATGATTCTGATCATCGCCGAAAAGCCCAGTCTGGCGCGCACCATCGCCGGCGCAATCTCGCAGACCACGGTGAAGCGAAACGGATACATAGAGGCGGGAAGCTGCCTTGTGACTTGGGCTTTCGGACACCTGTTTGCGCTGGCCGACATCGAGTATTATCAGGGGATCGATACCTCTGTTTCCAAGCCCCGCTGGACGATGGAGAAGCTGCCTTGCTTTCCAAAGAGCTTCCACTACGAGCTGCGGAAGGGGAAGGATGACGCCATCGAAAGGCAGTTCGCCGTCATTCGCTCCCTCTGCCAGCGTCCGGACGTGGACACCATCGTCAACGCGGGCGACTCCGACCGGGAGGGCGAAATCATCGTCCGGCTTTGCATCCAGCATTCCTTCGAGGGGAACATCTTCCGTGACGGAAGCAAGCGGCTCTGCCGCCTGTGGCTGCCTGATCAGACCCCGGAGACCATCCGCGAAGCCCTGTCCGCCCCCCGGGAGGAGAAGGAGTTCGACAATCTGGCGCGGGAAGGTTTTGCGCGAACCTTCATCGACTGGCTGTACGGCGTGAACCTGACCCGGTTTGCCACGCTCAAATCCGGGCGGCTGCTTCGTGTGGGGCGGGTAATCGTGCCGATTGTCAAGGCGATTTACGACCGGGACATGGCCATCCGCAATTTCGTGCCGGAGAAATACTACGCCATCGCGTCCAAAGAGAAGACGAAGGGCGAGGTGGTGGAGCTGACCTCCAAGCTGAAATTCGACAAAAATTCTCTCGCCGACGCCGAAAAGGTGTGCGCCGCTTACAACGCCATGGGCGCTGTGGTGGCGGACGTGAAGAAAAAGCGAGAAAAGCTGTCCCCGGGCAAGCTCTATTCGCTGACGAAATTGCAGAACCATCTGGGAAAAAAGTATAAAATGTCCATGCAGCAGAGCCTTGAGCTGGTGCAGGGGCTGTATGAAAAGGGCTTCGTCACCTATCCCCGCACCAACTCCGAATATCTCGCCACCGCCGAGAAGGATAAGGTGAAGGGCGTGCTGAACGCGGTGGCGGGGGTGGGCTATCCGGTGAAGTTCAAGGACGGGAAGAACATCTTCGACGACAGCAAGATCGAGTCCCACTCGGCGCTGACCCCCACGACGAAAATTCCCGACAAAACAAAACTGACTCCCGACGAGGCGAAGGTTTACGGCGCGATTCTGCGGCGGTTTGTGGCAGTATTCTGCGCCGAGGAATGTGTCGCCGACAAGACCGAGATCCGCATCCACGTGGGAAACCCGGAAAACGGCAATCCGCCGGAAAACGGGGAAGCGTTTGTGCTCAAAGGGACGGTCATCCGCGAGCCGGGCTGGACGAAGTACGACGATTACAGCGGTCGGGACAAGGTGCTCCCTCCGCTGACCAAGGGCGACGTGGTGAACATCGACTTCAAGCCGGTGGAGAAGGAGACTTCGCCGCCCAAGCATTACACCATCGAAACGCTGAACAACTACCTGAAAAACCCCTTCCGCGAGGAGCTTGCGAAGAAGCCCGAGGAAGGGGAGGAGGAAGGCTCGGACGAGGAAGATTACCGCGCCATCTTCGAGGGTTTGGAGCTTGGCACCGAAGCGACCCGGACGCAGATCATCGACAACGCCCGGGAAAGCGGCTATATCCAGCTGAAAAAGGATGTGTACACCATTCTGCCCGAGGGCGAGTTTTTGGTGGAATCCCTGTCGCGGATGAAAATCGGCATGGACAAATACAAGACCGCCGAGCTTGGACGCGCGTTGAAGCGGGTCTATCGGGGCGAAATCACCGTCGCCGATTCCACGCGGGTGGCGGAAAATGAGATCGCCGCCGTTTTCGCTCAGGCGGGAAGCGCCGGGGACGATGGCTTTGTTGGCGACAGGGCGGGAGCCTGTCCTCTTTGCGGCGGCGAAGTGGTTCGCACGAAGTTCGGCTACGGCTGTTCCAAATGGCGGGATGGCTGCAAATTTTCGGTGAACGGACGGATTCTGGGCGTGACGATTCCGCTGTCCGCCGTCCGGCAGCTGCTGACCGATGGGCACACCGATGTAATCGACGGCTTTGTATCGAAGAAGGGCAGCCGGTTTTCCGCGCGGCTCAAGCTGGCGGAGGGCAGGGCGGTGTTTGATTTCGACGGCGCTCCCAGGGTGCAGTTTGATCCGGGCATCGCGCCCAGCGCGCCGCCGCCCGGGGATGAGGGCGGACAGCTGCGTCCCGGCGTGCCGGTGGATGATACGTTTTGATGAAAAAATGGTATCGCGTAAGCGATACCATTTTTTGTCACAGTCCAACGTCGGCGCAGTGCAGCTTCACGCCGCCGCGAACCAGCCGCTCCTGAAGCGAAGCCACGTTCAGCGACGCGAAGTCGTCGCTCATGGCGGCGGCCGCGCCCGCAGCCTCGCCGGTGACGGCGCAGACCGGAATAACGCGGGTGATGTCCCACATGGAGTCGGTTACAGAAATGCAGCGTCCGGCGGTGATCAGATTCTTCACCTTACCGCCGTACAGGCACGCGAAGGGCAGCTCGTAGACCGGGCCGCGCTTCCGCCAGTCGCCGATCATACCGATGGAATCCGGCACATAAACGTGCGTGGGCTTATCGTCCGGCGTGGCGATGCCGGCGATGCGGCGGGTCATGCGCAGCTGCGGAATGGTGGGATAGATTACGGGAACGGCGGTAGGATCGGTCTCCCGCAGCTTCATGGCGTCTGCCAGCGAAATCTGGTGCGCTTGCTGTACCATTTCGGAGATCTCCTGTGCGTCGATGCCACCGAAACGGCGATCGGTCAGGTATTGCTCTTTGCCCGTGTGATATTCCTCCGGAATATCCGAGCAGCCCAACATTTTCAGCTGAACGCCCTTTTCCTTCGTGTAGCGGTAATACCACGCTGCCAGCACATTTCCCAGCCCATGGACGGCGCAGTCCGCGCCCGAAAGCGCGCAGACGTCCGCGTCGCCGGTGGCGTCCACCACGCTTTTTACCCGGATGGCCGAGCGTCCCGATTTGTTCTCCACGATGACGGCGGTGATTTTGCCGTCTTCTACGACCGTCTGCGCGGCGATGGTGCCGTAGAGGATGTGTACGCCCTCCGCCAGCAGAACCCGCTCGGCATCCACAGCGAAGATGTGCGGGTTGTACTGCACTTGAAAACGGTTGGCAATCTTTTCCTCAAGCGTGCCGCTCTCCAGCCATGCTTTGGGATAGCGTCCTTCCACCACGCCCCGTTCGATGGACAGGCGGAACAGCTCCTCGGCGATGCCGAAGCTGACCTGATGCCCTTTGCCGTCGCAGAGGGGGAGATAGATGGTCACAAGCCCCAGCGTGCCCAGACCGCCCAGCATGAATTCGCGTTCCAGGAGCGTAACCCGGGCGCCGTTTCTCGCCGCAGACAGCGCCGCCGCGATTCCGGCTACGCCGCCTCCGCAGACCAGCACGTCGCATTCGCTGGATACCGGCAGCTCCCGCCCCGGCTCGAAAATCGTTTCAGACATAGGAATACCTCGCTTTATTTTATAGATGAAAATATTATACCATATTCTGCCCGCCCCTGTCAACCGCGTCCGGGTAAAATGTAAAATAATTGTGTTTTATGTGGACTTATGCGCCCGATTATGCTATAATATTTGTAATTGCATTGCAAAGGAAGTGTTCCCCATGAATCCGCAGCCCCCGAAAACGCCCGAACAGCAGCGTTTGGCCGCCGACGAGCAGATGCTCGAACGCCGCCGAATCGCCCGCGAGCGCCTTGCCGCCGAACGCCGCGCGAAGGCGGAACGGCAAAGACGCATGACCATGCTCGTTTTCGCCGTTACGGCGGTGGTGATGATGATCGGCGTCATCGCCGTGGTTATCGCGAGCAGACGGGACGTTCCCGCCGCTGCCGATACCCAGCCTCCCGATGAAACCGCCGCGGAAGGTTTGATCACGCCGCTGGGCGATTTCACCGTCTGTATCGACCCCGGTCATGGCTATGGCGACGAGGGAGCGCGCAGTCAGGTTGTGGACGGCGTGGTGGAGCGCGAGGTGAATCTGGACGTGGCGCTGCGTCTGCGCGACCTGCTGGAGAGCGTGGGCGTCACCGTATCTATGACCCACGACACCAATACGCCGCCGGACGGAGAGGAAAGCAGCTACACCATCGATTTGGAGACGCGCATGAATATCGCCAACAGCTTCGGCGCGGATCGGTTTGTGTCGATTCACTGCGATTCCTACCCGGCGGACACGTCGGTGAGCGGCGTCCGAATCTACTATGTGCGCGGGCGGGACGCGGATTCGCTGGCTTCCCAAACCGCCGACGCCATTGCCGCCGAGCTGGAAGGCAGCACGCCCCGGATTATGCCTATGAACGAGAATGACACTTACTACGTCATCCGCGTGTCCGAAGCGCCCGGTCTGCTGGTGGAAATCGGCTTCCTGTCCAATCCGGAGGAAGCGGCGTCCATGCTGGACGAGGACTGGAAGCAGTCCATGGCGCTGGGCATTGCCAACGGGCTGATACATAATCTGAACGAAGGGCTGGAAACATGAGAAAATACGACTATATTCTGTTTGATTTGGACGGCACGCTGACCGATTCCTACGAGGGCATCACCCGCTCGGTGCAGCACGCCTTGCGATACTGGGGCATTGAGCGGGAACAGGAGCAGCTGCGCTATTTCATCGGTCCGCCGCTGACCGACGCCTTCCGCCGGGAATTTGCCGTTTCCGAGGAACAGGCGGTGGAGATGGTGTCCCGCTACCGGGAATATTACGCTGTCCGAGGCATCTTCGAAAACCGGGTTTACGACGGCATTCCCGAGCTGCTCGCCAACCTGAAAAAGGCAGGCTGCAAGCTGATTCTCGCCACCTCCAAGCCGGAGGTGTTCGCAAAGAAGATTCTCGATAAGTTCGAGCTGGCGGGGTATTTCGACCATCTGGCGGGCTGCGAGCTGGATGGACGCCGCATGAAAAAGGACGAAGTGATTCGCTGGGCGCAGGAGAATTACCCCTTTGACCCGGCGCGCGCCGTCATGATCGGCGACCGGGAGCATGACGTGCTTGGAGCGGCGAAATGCGGTCTGCCCTGTATCGGCGTGCTGTGGGGCTATGGCAGCCGGGAAGAGCTGTCGGAGAATGGCGCCATCGCCATCGCCGAAGATGTGCAGTCGCTGGAACGGCTGCTGATTGATTGATAAATTTATCCGTAAAGGAGAACAATAGTATGATGCTTAACGAAAAAATCACCCTGATTGAAGGCCGCGAGGACGCCTATCTTGAGGTCTACGCCCGCCCGCAGCATATGGGAAAGAAGCGCCCCGCCATGCTGGTTATCCCTGGCGGCGGCTACGGTACGGTCTGCTCCGACCGGGAGGGCGAGCCGATTGCGCTGCTCTATCTGGCGGAGGGGTACAACGCCTTTGTGCTGCATTATCCTGTGGCGCCGAACTGCGTCAGCGAGGGCGGCGAATCGCTGCCGCTGATTGTGGCGTCCAAGGCGGTGGCGCATATTAAGCGCAACGCCGAGCGTTATTGGGTCAATCCCGATCAGATTGCTGCCGTCGGTTTTTCGGCGGGCGGACATCTGGTGGGCACGCTGGCAACCATGTGGCATTACGACTGCATTCAGCGTGAGGCGGGTGTCTCCGGTGAGGAGAACCGCATCGCCGCCGCGATCATGTCCTACGCGGTGATTTCCGCCGATCCGGAGCTTTCCCACGGCGGCAGCTTCCGAAACCTGCTGGGCGCCGATGCGCCGAAGGAGAAGCTGGATTTCTACTCGGTGGAGAAGCAGGTGAGCGACAAAACTTGCCCGATGTTCATCTGGCATACGGTCACCGACCAGCTTGTGCCTGTACGCGGCGCACTGGCGCTCGCCGACGCTCTGACGAAGGCGAAGGTCTCCTACGAGCTGCACATTTACCCCGAGGGGTATCACGGACTGGCATCCTGCCGTTCCGACGAATTTGGCAGCGACGTTCCCGCCGCCGCCCATCACGCCATCGGCTGGACGGACGCTTCCGTGAAGTGGCTGCACGAATGCGTGGGGTTTGAAGGGTAAGGAGAAACTCGCTTTTACGCGGCTTTACATTACAAAGGTGTGGAGGTTGTGTAAAAATCTGAAAATTTAGACTAAATATTAGTATTCAGGAAGTGATGCTTTGACAGATTATACATTCTTAGGGCGTATTAATTTTTCCTATTTAGAAATTGAATTTGGAAAGCTCCAAACGGATGAAGTTATTATTACGAATGAAAGATTGCATCATATTCAAGAGCGGCATCCGGAAGATTATGACTTATTTTTTACATATAGTAAAAGTATTATATTATCACCAGATATAGTGCTTTTAGATAGTAAGAATGCGGGAACCGTCTTCTTTGTCAAATCATTGGATGGCAGCAACCTGAATATTGTTATTCGTGTGGCACTGGAAACAGACGCCGTTGGACGAAAAAACTCGGTTATGACGTTTTACCGGATTCGCGACAAGAACCTGAAAAAATTAGAAAATAAATCGAAAACTCTTTACAAACGCGAATAATTGTGATATAATAATTATACAATCTGATTGGTGTTTTGAAGTAGAGAATGTGCTGCTACGCACCACCGCGTATGCGGGGGTCAAAAGAAATGCGGGAAGGGGCACACCCGCCAAACACCATGACAAAACGTCTGCCGCGCCTAGGCGCGGCAGACGTTTTTGCGTCAATCTTTCACAACGACTTCGCCCTCGGGCATATAGGGAAGCGTGAACACGAACTCGCAGTTTTCGCCGTATTTGCTCTTGACCCAGATTTCCTCCTCGTGGGCGTCGATGATCGTCTTGGCGATGTACAAGCCCAGCCCAACGCCGGTTTTGTCCAGCCCGCGGCTCTTGTCGCTCTTGTAGAAGCGCTCGAAGACGAAGGGAAGCTCCTCGGCGGGAATGCCGATGCCCTCGTTGAACACGGAGATGTAGACCTTCCGCTCCTTTTCCAGAATGCTGATGCGGTATTTTCCGCCCTCCTTGGAGAACTTCACCGCGTTGTCGCAGATGTTGTAGAAAATCTGATAGATTGCGTCCCGGTCGGCATAGACGAACATTTTGTCCTTCTTGCACTCGAATTCCACGTCCAGCTTTTTCGCGTCGATCTTCTGCTCGAAGCCGATGAGAATCAGCCGCCCCATCTCGCAGATATCGAAGGCGGTTTTGGTGAACTTCCGCTCGCCCGCCTGAATGCGGGTAATGTCCAGCAGGCTGATGACCAGCCGGGACAGGCGGCGAATTTCGGTGCGGATGACGTCAAGGTAATGTTCGTGCTGTTCGGGCGGGATGGTGCCGTCGAGGATGCCGTCGATAAAGCCGGAGATGGAGGTCATGGGAGTGCGCAGGTCGTGGGAGACGCTGGAAAGGAAGGTGCGGCGCATATCCTCAAGCCCTGCCAGCGACGCGGCCATGTTGTTGAAGGCGGTGGCAAGCTCCGCCACCTCGTCCCGTCCGGTGACGGGGACACGCACGTCGAATTTTACCGGCGGCGAAGGCTTTGGCGGCCTTGGACATCTGCTTTAAGGGGTCGATAATCTTTTCACTGATGAAGTAGACAGCGATGAGCGCGGCGAACATCACCCAAAGGCAGGTCATGATGATGGATTTCACCATGGTTTCGATCAGCTGCGCCACGCCCTTGGAGGGCGAGCAGACGAAGATCGCGCCCACCAGATTGCCGTCCGGGTCGTCCACGGGAACGGCGTGAACCATATGTCCCGACGTGAAGACGCCGCCCAGATCGCTGTTGAAGGTCTGTTCGCCTTCCTGCGACACCCGGGACATGACTTCCCGGGAGACGTTGCTTTGCAGGTAATCGGACTGCACCTGATTGTCGGTAAGCAGGATTGCGCCGCCGGAATCGGCGATGAGGATGATAATATCCTCGTTGTAATCGGCGAGGGCGGAGGTTAAGGTATCCAGCTCGCTGCGATGGAAGTAGATGTATTGGTTGAAATCGGAGGTTTCGTAGTCGTTGTACTGCTCGTGGATGACCTCGGACAGGGTATCGGCGGTACGTTCGACCATCTGCGCCTTGGCGTCGATGGAGTAGGTATTGACCATCTGGCAGAGAATCAGCGCCAGAATCAGGAAGCTGATGGCGATTATCAGCATGAACGCCGTGATATATTTCGTAAATACGCTTTTGAACATCGGAAATCCTTTCCTGCGATTTTTCTTTACATTATTATTATACCGCATTGGGGTGCGAATTGCAAGAGGAAATAAAAAAATATGTTCCCATCGGGAACATATTGAGGCGGCGGAAGGGCGCGGCGGCATTATAATCGTTCGTTGGGGCGGAAGGCGCAGCAGCATAATCCGTTCGTTGGGGCGGTAAGGGGGGCGGAACGACGGGGGCGTCGTTCCCTACGAACGGATGGATCGCGAACCCCCGTGTCCGTAGGGAGCGACGCTCTCGTCGCTCCGTCCATACCCGTCTGCACATTCCTTACCCGTTTGCACATATGGATGGTTTTATTCCCTCTTACGCCTTTATCTGTCCAACAACCCATCCACATACCCACGCAATTGGGACTTCTGAATATGGTCAAGCCGACGATAATCGTTCAATAATTCCTGTTCTTCCGATGTCATTAAATATTTCTCGTTGTCATCTCGCCCAAGCAGATAATCTACTGACACATGAAAATAATCTGCAATCTTGCACAGCATGGCAAGGTCAGGCTCACTTTTTCCAAGCTCGTATTTACTGATCGCCGCTTGTGTAACGTTCAATTCCATGGATAATTTCAACTGATTGATGTTGCGCGCTTCTCTCAACTCGCGTATTCTTAACATTGTAAAAATCACCTCATGGGTATTATATAATATTTTGTTATATTATTTATTCTTAACCATTGTATTATTAACAACAATATGTTATAATATATATAACAAACCCGATTGGAGGCATATTATGAAAGAAAAAATCTGCGTATTCTGCGGGCATCGGCGAATTGGCAATATCCAACAGCCCGTGGAGGAAGCTATCGACCGAATCATCCACGAGGAAGGCATCCGCACCTTCTACACGGGCAATATGGGCGAATTCGACCGGCTCTGCGAGGGCATCATCATCCGGCGGCGGGCGAAGGAAAACCTGCGGCTCTGCTGGATCGCGCCGTACAACATGAAGCGCATCAACAACGAGCGCGAATGGCTGGAGCATACCTACGACGAAATTACCATCCCCGACCTCGGCGATATATTCTACAAACAGGCAATCCCGCAGCGCAACCGTTGGATGGTCGAGCGCGCGTCGCTGCTGCTCTGCCACGTGACGCACCAATCCTCCGGTTCGTGGAAAACAAAAAAGTACGCCGAAAAAATCGGCGTACCCATATGGAATATCAATCCGTAAAATCACACGTTGAACCGGAACAGCACAATATCGCCGTCGCGGATAACGTACTCCTTGCCCTCGCTGCGGATTAAGCCCTTCTCCTTGGCGGCGTTCATCGTGCCGCAGGCGATCAGCTCGTCAAAGCCGATGACCTCCGCGCGGATGAAGCCCCGCTCAAAGTCGGAGTGAATCTTACCGGCGGCCTGGGGAGCCTTCGTGCCCTTGGTAATCGTCCACGCGCGAACCTCCTTGGGACCGGCGGTCAGGTAGCTGATCAGTCCCAGCAGGGAATAGCTTGCCTTGATCAGACGGTCGAGGCCGCTTTCCTGAATGCCAAGATCGGCGAGGAATTCTGCTTTCTCGTCGCCTTCCAGCTGGGCGATTTCGGCTTCAATGCCGGCGCAGATCGGCATAATCTGCGCGTGCTCGCTTTCGGCATAGGCGGCCAGCTTCTGGTAGCCCTCGTTGTCGGACATATCGCTGCCGATCTCGTCCTCGGCGATGTTTGCGGCGTAGATGACCGGCTTCATGGACAGCAGCTGGCAGTCGTTCATGATGGTAAGCTCGTCCTCGGTGTACTCTAAACTGCGGGCGTTCTTGCCGTCAGCCAGACCGGCGGCTACACGTTCCAGCAGCGCCAGCTCCTCGCCCAGGGACTTGTCGCCCTTCATCGCCTTGCGAACCCGGTCGATGCGGCGGTCGAGGGTCTCCATGTCGGCGAAAATCAGCTCCATGTTGATGGTTTCCAAATCGCGCATGGGGTCGATGCTTCCGTCCACATGGATGATGTTGGAATCTTCGAAGCAGCGCACCACGTGGATGATAGCGTCGCACTCGCGAATGTGGGACAGGAATTTGTTGCCCAGACCCTCGCCCTTGGACGCGCCCTTAACCAGACCGGCGATGTCCACGAATTCGATAACGGCGGGGGTGTATTTTTCGGGGTTGTACATCTCAGCCAGCACGTCCAGACGGCTGTCGGGGACGGCCACCACGCCCACGTTAGGGTCGATGGTACAGAAGGGATAGTTAGCCGACTCTGCGCCGGCGTTGGTGATTGCGTTGAACAGGGTCGATTTGCCGACGTTCGGCAGACCCACGATACCAAGTTTCATCTTTTTCCAAAACTCCTTATAATACCTGTATTTTTCGGCATCATGAAGGTGCATTTGACACCATTTTGACACCATTTTGCACGAGTGAATAATTTTCGAACTGACGGACGGCTCCTGCAAGGGATTCCTCCGTCACATGGACATAGCGATCCATTGTCGTTTTAATGCTGGCATGCCCCAGCAGCTTCTGCAATACCTTCGGCTGCATTCCGCCTTCGATCGCACGCGTTGCATATGTATAAGAACTCAAACCATGTATCGACAGTCATATCAGAGGGCAGCAGCACATTTCCATGCTTATCAGCGAATTTCGCATCCTCTATCCATTCGCGTACTTCTTTCAGCGTTTCGCCGTATTTCTCATGATGCTTGCCCAAGCTGTCCACATACCTTGCAAAATATCTGCCATGCTTTCTCTGGCAGATACCTTTGCCGCATTCTTTTCCTTTGAGATTTTTTATTTTCCCAGACTCCTTTCTCACAGCGAGAAAAAAGCCAATACAACAATATATATTATATCATATTGGCTTACTATTTTCAAGAGTAATTGAGATTTTACTTCCATTATTTTTATATTGTCAGCTCATGACTGATGTATTGCTCGAATTCCTTTCGCTTGACGAACTTTTTATTGTCTACGTAGAGTACAAATGGACAATTAGGTGTCCGAAGCATACTGTCAATTTTGTTGATGCCGATATTGCTGTATTCGGCAGCTTCTTTGATTGTCAGAGTCAATTTCAGAGGCACCCCATAAAATTTTGTGTAAACGAACTCCCAATCAAACATACACTTGCTCGTCAGGCATATCCATTGCAAGTACCTCGTTTCATAAATATTGTAGCATATTTTCACGGATTTGTGAATGAAACGCATTTTGAAATTACATAGATTTCCGGAAATATATTTCGGGTACTCTGTATGCTACCGCTTTCATCCAATAAAATAAAAAGGAATGAGTCCGGTACAGTACCGAACTCATTCACAGTTAATTTAGTATTTATTTTTTCCGCGCGTTGTAAAATGAAGTTGCAATAGACAATTTTCAAAAAAAGAATATCCATAGTAACGATTGTGTGGTAGAATTGGGTTGCTACACTACAATTCCGAAAGGATCGTCACTATGGACAATACCAATTATACCACA
>JAFUQU010000046.1 GCA_017472255.1 Clostridia bacterium
ATGATAGAGATTTTGTTTCGTACAATTGATATTGGAGCGGAACGACAAAGCGACCGTAGGTCGCATGGTGTCGTTCCCTACGACGGAACAGCACAATCCCTTCGAATATACAATCCCTTCGTGTGACATATTTCGTTCATATCCCTACAACATCCGCAAGCGGCGCCAGCATGGCGCCGAAAAGAAAACAGAGACAGCGCGTAAGTCGCGGCGCATAGGTTCGCTGTACATCCCAAGGGTGTTTACGCGACATTATAACGTGAAGATAGAAGTCTTGCCTAAGAACATGGCGTCTGCAATATGTCCCGTAAGCGTCGTAGAAGGAAGCAGGCTGGAACAAGTCCAGCCTGTGTATCGTGGGTAAGTCCATATTCCCCCATGTTTAAAGCTTTTGCACAGCCTTTTCTACGCCCTCGCAGGGCGAGGGCATGAAAGCGCGTACCCCCGTACCCCCTAACGCGAAATCCCCACCGGAATCAAATTCAAGACCACCAACCCCGCCCCAAATAAAACTACAATTACCAAAGCCAAAATGTCCCTTGGCGCATAATGAAGCTCGGTCATGCGGGTGCGGTTGTCGCCGCCGCGGTAGCAGCGGCATTCCATGGCGGTGGCGAGTTCGTCGGCGCGGCGGAAGGCGGAGATAAAGAGGGGGATGAGGATGGGGATGAGGGCTTTGGCGCGCTGGGTCAGGGAGCCGGTGGAGAAGTCGGCGCCGCGGGCTTTTTGGGCGGACATGATTTTGTCCGTTTCCTCGATTAAGGTTGGGATGAAGCGCAGGGCGATGGTCATCATCATGGAGAATTCGTGGACGGGGAGATGGAGCTTGCGAAGGGGCGCGAGGAGGCGCTCCAAGCCGTCGGTCAACATGATTGGAGAGGTGGAGTAGGTCAGCAGGATCGTCGTGCCGATCAGGAGCGCGGTGATGCGCAGAATCATCATGATCGAGTAAACTACGCCCTCCAGGTAGATTTTAACCTTCCAGAAGCTGACGAGGAGCACTTCGCCCTCCGTCCAGAAAAGATTAAAGAAGGTGGTGAACGCCAGCACGAAAATCAACGGCTTCATGCTTTTCATGATCGTCTTCGACGAGATGCCGGAGATCGCCACGAGAATTATGGCGCTGGCGATTACGGCTGCGAACGCCCAGATGTTCTTCGCCAGAAAAATCGCCACAATGTAAAGAATCGTCAGAATAATTTTCGCACGGGGGTCGAGACGGTGGATGACTGTGTCGCCCGGGAAAAACTGTCCCAGCGTGATGTCGCGTATCATGCGTTCTTCCCCCCTTTCAGAAGCCGCAGCAGCTCACGCCGCGCGTCTTCGACTGTGTAAATGCCGTGCGGAACGGGCAGTCCGCGCTCACGAAGCGTATTCATCAGTTCGGTGATCTGCGGCACGCTCAGTCCCACATTGGTCAGCTCCTCCGCCCGGTCGAAGACCTCCGCCGTCGTGCCCTGCATATACAGCTTCGCGTGGCTCATCACGATAATTTCATCCGAATAGCGCGCCATGTCCTCCATGCTGTGGCTGACGATAATTACCGTCGTGCCCCGCTGGCGCTGATAGCTTCGGATGCCGCCCAGAATCTCTTCCCGTCCCTGCGGGTCAAGCCCGGCGGCAGGCTCGTCCAGAACCAGCACTTCCGGCTCCATCGCCATAATGCCAGCAATTGCCACCCGGCGCTTCTGTCCGCCGGACAGATCGAAGGGCGATTTTTCCAACAGCGCGGGCGAAAGTCCGCAAAACTTCGCCGATTCGGACACGCGGCGGTCGATTTCCGCTTCGTCCAGCCCCATGTTCGTCGGACCGTAGGCGATGTCGCGGCGCACCGTTTCTTCAAAAAGCTGGTACTCCGGGTACTGGAACACCAGCCCTACCTTAAAGCGGAACTTCCGAATTTCCTTTGGATCCGCCCAGATGTCCTCGCCGCCCACCAGAACCTGCCCGGAGGTGGGCTTGTTCAATCCGTTCAGCAGCTGCACCAGCGTGGATTTGCCCGAGCCGGTATGCCCCATCAGACCGGTGATCACGCCGCCGTGAATGGTCAGCGACACGTCGTCCAGCGCCGTCTTGCAGAAGGGCGTGTCCGGGCTGTATACATAGGATACGTTTTTTAGTTCAATCTCCGTCATGGTTCTCTCCGAATAACTTCATGATTTCATCGGCGCATTCGTCCACGCTCAGGCGGTCAAGGGGAAGCGGCTTCCCTTCCCGGGTCTTCACGCCGGACAGGCTCAGCTCGTGCAGAAGCTCGGCGGTCTGCGGAACGTCCAGACCGATGCGCTCCAGCTGCGCCACATGGGTGAAAACCTCGCCGGGCTTGCCATCCAGCTCGATTTCGCCCTCGTTGATGACCACCACACGGTCGCAGAGGGCGGCTTCGTTCATGTAGTGGGTGATGTGCAGGATTGTGATGCCCAGCTCCCGGTTCAGGCGGAGGATGGTGTCCATGACCTCACGCCGTCCCGCCGGGTCAAGCATCGCCGTGGATTCGTCGAAGATGATGCATTTGGGCATCATGGCGATGATGCCCGCGATGGCGACCCGCTGCTTTTGTCCGCCCGAAAGCTGATGGGGCGAGTGGCGGCGGAATTCGGTCATGCCCACGGTGGCCAGCGCTTCGTCCACCCGGCGGCGGATTTCGGCAGGCTCGATGCCCAGATTCTCCGGCCCGAAGGCGATGTCCTCCTCCACGATGGTGGCGACCAGCTGATTGTCCGGGTTCTGGAAGACCATGCCAACGCTGCGGCGGTTCTCAAAGAGCTGATCCTCGGTCAGGTCGGGGTCGGTCAGCTCCAGCCCGTCCACGACGATTCTGCCGCTCTGGGGCGTCAGAATCAGGTTCAGCAGTTTCGCCAGCGTGGATTTTCCCGAGCCGTTGTGCCCGAGAATCGCCACCAGCGAGCCTCGCTCAATTTCCAGATTCAGATCGCGCAGGACGACATTTTCCACGCCCTCGTCGTCGGTGTACGCGAAGGTGCAGTGTTCGATTTTGATAAATGGGGTGTCCATGTTAATCCTCGTGATAATTTCCAATAAACCGGAATTCCGCCAGGTCCTCGGACAGAGCGCAGAGCAGATCGAAGGTCTTCGCGTCCGCCATCGAACCCATGAAATCCACGTAGAACCGATATTCAAACGGGCGGGACGGAATCGGATGGCTCTCGATCTTCGTCAGGTTCAGCCCCAGCGCCGAGAAATAGCCCAGAACGCGGGACAGCGTGCCCTCACGGTGCGCCAGCGAGAATTTAATGCTGATCTTGTCCGCGCCCGGCGCGATGCGCAGGGTGCGGGAAATGGCGGCAAAACGGGTGGTGTTGTGCTTCTCGTCCTGAATGCCCCGCTCTAAAATCTCCAGCCCGTACAGCTCCGCGCAGTCGGTGGAGGCGATGGCCGCCAGATCGGTGCGTTCGGTGGATGCTACCGCTTCGGCGGCAACGGCGGTGTTGGACGCTTGAGTCGCCTTGATGCCGTGGGCGGACAGATAGCCCGCGCACTGCCCGATCGCCTGCGGATGGGACAGAATCTCCCGCACATCCTCCCGCTTCACGCCGGGACGCGCCAGCAGACAGTGCTCCACCGGCAGCCGGTGGGAACCGACGATGTAGGCGTCGTTGTCGATGATCAGGCGGTAAACGTCCGTCACCGAACCGTAGGTGGAATTTTCCACCGGCAGCACGCCGTATTCGATTTCGCCCGCCTTCAGCGCCGCGAAAACTGACGACCAATCCTTGTAATAATGAATTTTGGCACCGGGATAAATTTCCTTCGCTGCCTTTTCGGAGTAAGCGCCGCTCACACCCTGCACGCCCACTTTAACGCCTTCGAAGCGTTCGGGCAGCTTGTCGCCGCTCAGCGCCGCCGCGTAGAAGGGACGCATGGGCGCGAACTCGCTTTTCAGACAGTACTGGTGCAGCTTGGACATATTCATGATGCCGTCGTAGGTGCCCACAAGCTCGGCGCGCACATCCTCCGGACAGAGTCCGCCGATTTTGTCGAGGACAGCCTTCTCGCGGGTTTCGTCGAAAACCTTCATGTTGTTGGCGATTTTGTAGCGCGCCACGCTTTCGGCGACGCGGATGCGCTGCTCCAGCAGCTTGAGCAGCTGGGCGTCGATGGCGTCGATTTCGCGCCGGCATTCGGAGAGATCTTTGATCATTTTGGTTGCCTTTCGTTGTATGTTATTGGTAGGATATACTATTTTCTGCTCCATCTGGAGGATGAGCCGCAGGGGAGCACCGCGCCGCTGGCCGTCACCGGAATGCCGATTTCGTCCGAAGTCACGACGCCGCCGTATTTGGGCGTCATGTACAGGTGCAGCAGGTACCCCATCGCCGACGGGGACAATCCCGTGGTGTACGAGTTCACAAGGAAGAATAACGGATTGTCTGACAATACCTGCGTGGTCAGGGACAGCAGACCGTCAATGTTTTCCTCCAGCTTCCAGACTTCGCCCGAGGGACCGCGTCCGTAGGAGGGGGGATCCATGATCACCGCGTCGTAACGGTTCCCACGGCGGATTTCACGCTCAACAAACTTCTTGCAGTCGTCCACGATGTAGCGGATGGGCGCGTCGGCAAGCCCGCAAAGACGGGCGTTGTCCTTGCACTGCTGCACCATGCCCTTCGCTGCGTCCACATGGCAGACGGCGGCTCCCGCCTTGGCTGCGGCAACCGTCGCGCCACCGGTGTAGCCGAACAGGTTCAGCACCTTCACCGGATGCTCGGCGTCGCGATGGGCGGCTTCCTCGGCAATCAGCCGGGAAAACCACTCCCAGTTCACCGCCTGTTCCGGGAACAGGCCGGTGTGCTTGAAGCCCATGGGCTTGATGACAAAATGCAGCCCCAGGGATTCATAAGGCAGCTCCCAGCTTTCGGGGAGCTTATTTTCCCGCCAGGCGCCGCCTCCTCCCGAGGAGCGGCGGTAGGCGGCGTCGGGACGCTTCCAGCGGCTGTCGCGGCGGGCGTCCTTCCAGATAATCTGCGGGTCGGGGCGCACCAGTATGTACTTCCCCCACCGCTCCAGCCGCTCGCCGTCGGAGGTGTCGAGCAGCTCATATTCACGCCATTGATCGGCTTTCCACATAGGTTCTATCTCCAGTATTATCTGACAATCATTCGTTTTCCAGCGCCTGCGAGAAGATGTCCATCTGCGCGGCGTCGGGCTTGGTTTTCTCGGCTTTGGGCATGGGCAGGTTCAGGTATTCGTAAGCCAGCCGGGTCACACAGCGTCCACGCGGGGTGCGGGACAGGAAGCCAATCTGCATCAGATACGGCTCGTAAACGTCCTCCAGCGTGATCGCTTCCTCGCCGATGGTGGCGGCGAGGGTTTCCAGACCCACCGGACCGCCGCCGTAGAAGCTGATAATCGTTTCCAGCATCTTTCGGTCGATGTTGTCCAGCCCCAGCTCGTCGATTTCCTGCATATCCAGCGCCGCCTTGCAAGTGGCAAGGTCAATCACGCCGCTTCCCTTCACCTGCGCGTAATCGCGTACCCGCTTTAAGAGGCGGTTGGCGATACGCGGCGTTCCTCTGGAGCGGGACGCCAGCTCCAGCGCGCTTTCCCCGTCGATGGCGATGCCTAAAATCCCCGCCGAACGGCGGACGATGGTGGACAGCTCCTCGGGGGTGTAAAGCTCCAGCCGCAGCAGGACGCCGAAGCGGTCGCGCAGCGGGGTGGTAAGCTGACCGGCGCGGGTGGTGGCGCCCACCAGCGTAAAGTGCGGCACCGGAAGCCGCACGCTCTGGGCGGACGGTCCCTTGCCGATGATGATGTCCACGAAGAAATCCTCCATCGCCGGGTAGAGAATTTCCTCCACCTGCCGGGAAAGGCGGTGGATTTCGTCGATGAACAGCACGTCCCTGTCCTGTAGGTTGGTCAGGATTGCCACCAGATCGCCGGTTTTTTCGATGGCCGGGCCGCTGGTGGAGCGGATGTTTACGCCCAGCTCGTGGGCGACGATGTTGGAAAGCGTGGTTTTGCCAAGACCGGGCGGGCCGTAAAGCAGCACGTGGTCGAGGGCGTCGCCACGCATTTTCGCGGCGTCGATATAGATTTTCAGGTTGTCCTTGGCCTTCGCCTGACCGATGTAGTCGGTGAGCATCGTCGGGCGGAGGGCGTTGTCGCTTTCGGCGTCCTCGGGAATGTGGGCGGTGCTCATCAGGCGGTCGTCGCCGTATCGGTTTTCCAGGTCAAGCTCGTCAAAATCGTTCATTTTTATGATCATGGCTTTCGCGTAGCGAAAGCTTCCTTTCTGGGGAATTGGGGCTGGTTTGCGTAGCAAAACATTGCCGGGACGGCAATGTATAGCCACAGCAGATATGCACAGCATATCTGCTACCCTGTCTGAAAAATTTTTTATTTTTCAGACTTATCTCCTGTGTCGGCTGTGTCGGCGTCGTTCTCCGCGAACAGCTCCAGCGTCTGCTCGGCAAGAGGCAGCGTGACGCGGTCGGTTTCGCGCAGCTGGGACAGATCGCGCGCCCGTCGGAGCAGGCGGCGTGCGGACTTTTCGTCGCCGCAGGACGCCAGCAGGCAGGCCGCGTCCACGTCCAGATGCAGATCAAGCTCCTTCGCCTGGCGCAGCAGCCCCCGGGCGATGGGATTGTCCACCGAGGGCGTCAGCGTCAGGCGCAGGGCGAATTCCCGGCGGATATCGTTGGGCAGCGAATCGGCGGATTCGCAGATCGCCGCCAGCGTGATCGGAAGCAAATCTTCCGTGGGAGCGCTCAGGTTTCCGGCTTCCAGAAGCTGGCGCTGGAAGGGTTCCGGCAGCCGGTCAAAGCACTCAACCACCAGCACGTTAACGTTGGACGCTCGCAGGGGCAGCTGATTCTTCTGGGCGATGACCGCCACGTCATCCTCGTTCAGCAGCATATAATCGCAGGCGCTCACCGATTCCGTCCGGCTGTCGTTGAAGCGCACACCCATTTCCTCGGCGATGGCTTCGGCGAAGGTCAGCAGTTCCTCCGGATCGCCGCCGCAGAGTAAAATCGGCTCGGCGTTCTCGCTTCGCTGATGGGCGGCGGCTGCCAGCACCCGGGCACGGGTTACGGCGTCGGCGATGGGCTGATATTCTTCCCCGTCGTAGCGGGAAAGTCCGTACACTTCCTGCTTTTTCCCGGATTTCGGCGTGAAGTCGAAGGCGTCCATCAGCAGCCGGTTCATCTCATCTTCCCAATCATCCGTGTCATTCTTCTGATAAATCGGCGGCAAAGGCTCGCCGCTGCCCCGGATGACGGGCGAAACCACCAGCGCGAAACGTGCGCGCACATCCTCCGGCAGCGAATCCGGGTTGGACGCCACGGCGATGAGAGTGCCCTCGGTGACGATGCGCGGTTCCTCCGCGCCGGGGGTGAGAATCGGCTCCCGATGCCCCATCTGGAGCACCTGGCGCTGATCTTCGGGGGTCAACTCGTCGAAGCGTTTGACCAGCAGCACCTGGCAGCGCTCCAGCGCCGTGGTCACGTCGAAATATTCGCTTTCGGCGTCGAAATGACCGGGATTGAGCTGGAGACAGGGGCAGAGGTACTCGTCGTCCGACCGCCCGGCTTCGTCGAAGCTGCATCCCATTTCCTCGGCGATGCCCCGGGCGAAATCCTCAGCAAGGGCGATGTTGGGGCTTGTTACCAGAATGGGCGGGATGGGCGAATCGGCGGAAAGGCTGTCAATAAACGCATTCACGTCATGAACGGCTTCGGGCTGATCCCAGAGACGCTCAAAGCCCCGGAGCGGTCTATCCTTTCCATCCAATTCATGGAAAAGCTTGTCCAGCCTGTTTGGCAGAGAGGTCGTTTCCTCCGTGGGCGAATGGTCGATGTAATCCTTCAGATCGGTGTAAAGGTGGTCAAGCTCGATGTTGAGATCTTCCACAATGCTTTCGTCGATGCTCTCGTCTTTTTTCTTATCCATAATATTATGACCATGACTTTTGCGTAGCAAAAGTTTCCTTATCTGTGGAGTTGGGGCTGGTTCGCGTAGCGAAACATTGCCGTCCCGGCAATGTAAGCACCAAAACACTGTCTGAAAAATATATTTTTCAGACTTATTCCTTTATTTGGCAAGGCGGCGGAGGGCGGCGGTGATCAGCGCTTCCAGCGTCAGCGAGCTGCTGTCAATGCCGGACAGCGCTTCGTTGGCTTCCTGGCGGGAATAGCCCAGCACAAGAAGGGCGTTCACCGCGTCGGACAGCTTGCCCGTGGCGGTGATGCCGGGGGTGACGGGGGTGGAAACGGCGTCCGCGCCGTATTCCTTGGCCAGCTTATCCTTCAGCTCGAGGACGATGCGGGCAGCGGTTTTTGCGCCGATGCCGCTGGCGCGTCCCAGCGCCTTGGTGTCCGACGAGCAGACTGCGGCGGCGAACTGTTCGGGGGTCAGGGTGGATAGGATGGACATGGCCGCCTTCGGACCCACGCCCGAGACAGTGATCAGCATACAGAAGGCGGAATGCTCCTGCATGGAGTGGAAGCCGTACAGCTCCATGGCATCCTCGCGGACGGCGAGGTAGGTGTAGAGCTTGACGGTCTCGCCCAGCTTATGGGAAATCGCCGCCAGCGTGGTATTGCTGACGGTCAGCTTATAACCGACGCCGCCGCAGTCCACCACGGCGGTGTGCGCCTCGGTGAGGCAAAGCTCACCCTTCACATGGTAATACATAGCGTCACTTCCTTATATTATAATAACCCTGCATCCGGGAGCCGGAGCAGTTGGCGTGGCAGACGGCGATGGCGAGGGCGTCGCAGGTATCGTCTAACTTAGGCGTCTGCTCCAGCTTGAGCAGGAGGGTAATCATGTGCATGACCTGCTTTTTGACGGCGCGTCCGTAGCCGACCACCGACTGCTTAACCTGGAGCGGCGTATATTCCGCCACGTTCAGCCCGTTTTGGCGCGCGCAGAGGAGGATGACCCCCCGGGCTTCCGCCACGGGAACCATGGTTTTCTGGTTGGTATTGAAGAACAGCTCCTCCACGGCCATTTCGGTGGGGTGGTACATTTTGATAAGGCTGTCCAGCTCGTCGTAGATCATTTCCAGCCGCTTTTCCACGTCGGTATGGGCGGGGGTGAGAATCGAGCCGTGCGCCAGCGTGGTGAAACGGGAGTTTTTGAATTCGATCACGCCGTAGCCCACGATGGCGATTCCGGGGTCGATGCCGATGATTATCATGAAATCCCTTCCATTATGTTAAATAATATAATATTATAGCATATTCGCGCGGGTTTGTCAATCGGTTTGGCGGGGGAATTGGAAGATTGTGCGCGGGGGAATCGTCAATCCTTGCATTCGTACCAGCTGCCCCCGATGTTTGCGGACACCGTCAGCGGCACATCCAGCGTCACCGCCGATTCCATCGCCTGTACAAGCAGCGCGCAGGCAGCTTCGGCGTCGGCGCGGGAGGATTCCACAATCAGCTCGTCGTGTACCTGCAAAATCAGCTTCGCGTCAAGCCCGCTCTCGCGAAGGGCTTTGTCTGCGTTGATCATCGCAATCTTGATGATGTCCGCTGCCGTGCCCTGAATCGGGCTGTTCATCGCCACACGCTCGCCGAAGGCTTTCAGCATCTTCTTGCCCGACGACAGCTCGGGAATGTAGCGGCGGCGTCCGAACAGCGTGGTCACGTAGCCGTCGTCATACGCCTGCTTCACGATGTCGTGCAGATAGGTCGCCACCTTCGGATAGCGCGCCAGATAGGCGGCGATGTAATCCGCCGCTTCCTTCTTCGTGACGCCGATGTCCTGCGCCAGCGAGAAATCGCTGATGCCGTAGACGATGCCGAAGTTCACCGCCTTTGCCCGCTTGCGCATCTCGCCCGTCACCGCTTCGATCGGCACGCCGAAGGCCTGGGACGCCGTCACCGTGTGAATGTCCGTGCCGCTTTTGAAGGCTTCGATCATGGTCTCGTCGCCGGAGATAGCGGCGAGAATCCGAAGCTCGATCTGGCTGTAATCGGCGTCGATCAGCACCCTGCCCTCCTCGTCCGGCAGGAAGAAGCGGCGCATTTCCCGCCCAAGCTCGGTGCGGACGGGGATGTTTTGCAGGTTTGGCTCGGTGGAGGACAGACGTCCGGTGGCGGTGATGGTCTGGTTAAAGCTGGAATGAATCCGCCCGGCTTCGTCGGCGGCCTTAACCAGACCGTCGCCGTAGGTGGATTTCAGCTTGGTCAGCTGGCGCCAGTCGAGGATATCGCCCACGATGGGATAATAGGGGGCGAGCTTTTCCAGAATGTCGGCGCTGGTGGAATAGCCCGACTTGGTTTTCTTGCCGTGGGGAAGGTTCAGCCGCTCGAACAGCACTTCGCCAAGCTGCTTGGGGGAGTTCACGTTGAACTCGCAGCCCGCGTACATATAAATCCGCTCCCGGATGGCGTCGGCGGAAAGGGCAAGCTGCTTCGAAAACTCGGTCAGCCCGGCGGTGTCAACCTTGAAGCCCACCTTCTCCATGCGCACCAGAACCCCGGCCAGCGGCTGTTCGATTTCGTACAGCAGACGCTCCTGCCCCCGCTCGGCGATGAGGCGTTCCAGTACCTCTGCCAGCCGATAGAGCCGCGCGGCGCTTACCTTGTCCGCACCTCCGTCGGGCGCGATGCCCAGGTAACGGATGTGCAGGCGTTCGGGGGTGTAGGAGCCTTCGGACGGGTCGAGGACGTAGGCGGCCAGCAGCACGTCCACGCCGAAGGTGCAATCGCCGGGCAGCGGGAGGTCACTGTAAAGCTGCTTGGAATCGTACACAATCGTGCGCACGCCCAGCGAATCGCAGCGCAGGAAGACTGCCGCCGCGCCGTCCGCGTCGGCGGGAACGTTCCAGACGTGGTTTCCGTCCGTGCTCAGCGAAAGTATGCCGTCGTCATGGAGGATTGCCGCCGATTTCACGCCGTCCAGCTTTTGAAAGAGCGCGTCGATGTCCGCCAGCGTTTCGGCGGATTCCTCCGCTTCATCGGGAGAAGCGGCTTCGGCGATGCCGGCGTCCTCCAGCCCAAAGCGCTTGATCAGCGCGCTGAACTCCAGCTCCGTGAACAGCGCCCGCAGATCGGCGCGGTGATAACCGTTCGTGACCAGCTCATTCAGCGTCACGCCCAGCGGCGCGTTCACGTCGATGCGCGCCAGCTCCTGGGACAGATAGGCGAGGTCGCGGTTCCCTTCCAGCTTGGCGCGGACGCCCTTTGCGATGTCCGGGCTGTCCAGCTCGGCGTAAATGCCGTCAAGGGATTTGTGGGCGGAAATCAGCTTGATGGCGGTCTTTTCGCCCACGCCGGGGACGCCGGGAATGTTGTCCGAGCTGTCGCCCATCAGCGCCTTCACGTCCACGAACTGGGAGGGATCCACGCCGTAGGTTTCGGCGAATTTCGCCCGGTCGAAAAGCAGCGTCTCCGCGTTGGTGGCCAGCAGAACCGCCGTTTCGTCGGAGATAAGCTGGAGCGAATCCCGGTCGCCGGTGAGAATGCGCGCCTGCCATTCGCCGTCGGTGTCCGCCATATGCGCCAGCGTGCCGAGGATATCGTCCGCTTCCCAGCCTTCCAGCGTAAGCACCCGGGCGCCCATGCACTCGCAGAGCCGCTTGGCGTAAGGCAGCTGCACCGCCAGCTCCTCGGGCATACCCTTGCGGTTCGCCTTGTAGCCGTCGAATTTCTTATGGCGGAAGGTGGGGGCTTTCAGGTCGAAGGCCACGGCGAAGGCGTCGGGCTTCACCGCGTCCAGATTCTTTTGCAGGATGGTGGCCATGCCGTAGACCGCGTGGGTAAAAAGTCCCGACGAGTTGGTCAGCGGGCGGATGCCGTAGAATGCGCGGTTGAGGATGCTGTTTCCGTCAACGCAGAGGATGGTTTTCATAGTGGTTCTCCTGATTGTATTTGATACTTATATTATACCACTATTATACCACAAAACAGGCGTTCTGTCTGCACTAAAATGTTACTTTTTCTTTTTGGGGAATATATTAACATAACGTTCATATCATAGACACAAAGAACATCCTTATCTTTTCATAATTTCATGATATAATAATACAGTTATATATTTGTATGATGATTTTCTACAGAAAGCAGGTGAAGCCATGGCACAGACTCCCGTCGCTCCTGAACGAAGGGGCGGCAGCGTCGCGCCCCGACGCCCCCAGCGTCCCGCGCCCGATACCAACCCTTATTATGAACGGGTCGCCCGCCATTTCCGGCACGCAAAACATTTCACGCTTCTCGTGCTTATCCTGTTCCTGCTGGCTTCCTTCACCTTCAACCGCAGCGAGATTACCATCGAGAACCTGCAATATATGATGAAGTTTATCTCCTTCACCAACACGGAGACTTCCATCACCGCCCCCCGCATCACCTATTCGTCCAGCGATGATACCTCCCTCGGTCTGTTTATCGGCGACCTTTGCTATCTGTCGCCCCAGGGCTACTGGCTTTACGATTCCCGCGGCAACACCATCATGACCGAATCCATCAAATATGCTTCCCCCGAGCTGCACATTTCCGAGAAATTCACCCTTTGCTATGATATGGGCGGCTACTCGTTCAGCATCTTCAACACCTATTCAAAGCTCTATTCCGAAACCACCGAGTATCCGGTCTGGGACGCGGATATCGCCGACGACGGCAGCTTCGCTGTGGCGTCCTCCTCCCGCCAGTACCGCACCCAGGTCACGCTCTACGATTCCGATTTCAAGCCCGTCAGCCGGGTGCTCAAGGACAAGTACCTGATGGACGTGCAGTGCAAGGCGGACGGTTCCGAGGTGGCGATCATGACCATTTCTACCAAGGACGGCGCGTATTACACCACCATCGATCTGGTAACGCCCGGCGAAGAAACCGCCCGGAAGGTCTGCGAGCTGGACGGTCTGGGCTACTCGCTGTTCTATACCGACGGCGGCTTCGCGGTGATCACCGACGAGCGAATCTGCTTCCTCGATGAGGAGCTGACCCTTCGCGGGGCGGCGGAGCTGGATTCCTCGCTGGCGATGGCCGACTGCGCGGGCAAATACCTGACCTGCATCTTCAAAAGCGGCGTGGTGGGCAACAGCTACACCGCCGTTATCTACGACGTAAGCGGTTCGGCACAGCGCGGCAAAACGGTTTATCAGGGCGAGTTCGACGGCAAGCTGGCCGCCGTTTCCCACGACGAGAGCGGCGATTATATCTTCATCCTCATGGGGCAGACCCTGTGGCGGGTGAATCTGTACAATAAAAAAATCGGTTCGACGGCGCTGGAGAGCAGCGGCTTCGACGTCCTGCCCCAGTCGGCGGACTCCTTCCTGCTTGCCACCCAGAACTACGCGCTGACCTACACCCCAGAGGACTGGAACGAAGAATATTACGACCGAAATACGTCTGAAACTACGGAGGTATCATGAGCTTTATCATTGACATCATCATCATTCTGACCGCTGTGGCGGCGGTTTACCTGGGCATCATCCGGGGCTTTGTCAAATCGGTCATGGGCTTCATTTCCCTGCTGCTGGCCATCGTGGCGGCGTACATCTTCACCGGGCCGGTGTCCGGCTGGATTAACGAAAAGCTGGTGGGGGACTGGGTCAGCGGCATCGTGGACGAATCGCTGACCGGCATCGTTTCCGCCGGAACCGAGCAGCTCGATCTTTCCAAGCTCCTTGCCGACCGCCCCGAAGCGCTGGAATCCATCGCCGGGCAGTTCGGCTACACGCTGGACGACATCGACGAATATTACGGCGAATCCCTGTCCGGCATGATGGACGGCGAGGCGCTGTCCGAGCTGTCAAAGCATATCGCCGATCCCACGGCCGAGGCTATCAGCACGGTGGCGGCGGCAATCGGCGTATTCCTCGCCGCGCTGCTGGTGCTCAAGCTGATCACCTTCATCTTTGACATGATCTGCCGGCTGCCCATCCTCGACACGCTGAACACCCTGCTGGGACTTCTGTTCGGCATCGGCTCGGCGGTGGTGCTGGCGTGGGTGATTTCCAATCTGGCGGTGGGCGCGCTGTCCGCGTTGAACGCCATCGACGCGGCGATGTTCAACCAGTCGGTGATCGAAAATTCGATCGTCCTCCGCTTCTTTTACAACAACAGCCTGATTTTATTCAAATAACCTGCTATACACTAAGGAGAACCAATCTATGGAAATGTGTGCAAGATGCCACAAGCGTGTCGCTGTGGTATACGTCACAAAAATCGAAAACGGCGAGACGGTGACTGAGGGAATCTGTCTCAAATGCGCCAAGGAGCTTGGCATCAAGCCGGTGAACGACATCCTCGAAAAGATGGGCGTCGCTCCCGATGATATCGAGGAGCTGACCGAGAACATCGACGAAGCCTCCACCCAGCTGATGAACATGACCGAGGATACTCCCGAAAATCCCGAGAATCCCGAAAACGGCGGCGCTCCCGCCATCGACATCGGCAAGCTGTTCCAGAATTTCGGCATCGGTCCCAAGACCCCGCCCCGCCCCGGCAATACCATGGGCGGCTTCGGCGCGCAGAAAAATGAGAAGTCCGATGCTCCCGACAAGAGCCGCACCCAGCCTAAGCCTTCCAAATTAAAATATCTGCCCACCTACTGCCAGAACCTCAACGAAAAGGCGGCAGCGGGTAAGCTGGACGCCATCGTCGGACGGGGACGTGAGCTGGAGCGGGTCATTCAGATTCTCTCCCGCCGTCAGAAGAACAACCCCTGCCTGATCGGCGAGCCGGGCGTGGGCAAAACCGCCATCGCCGAAGCGCTGGCGCAGAAGATCGTCGCCGACGATGTGCCGGATAAGCTGAAGGGCAAGCAGATTTATCTGGTCGATCTGACCGCCCTCGTGGCGGGAACCCAGTTCCGCGGACAGTTCGAATCCCGCATCCTCGGTCTGATCAACGAGGTCAAGGATCAGGGCAACGTGATTCTGGTCATCGACGAGGTACACAATATCGTTGGCGCGGGCGACGCGGAAGGCTCCATGAACGCCGCGAACATCTTGAAGCCCGCTCTGTCCCGGGGCGAGATTCAGGTCATCGGCGCCACCACCCTTAACGAATACCGCAAGCACATCGAGAAGGATTCCGCCCTTGAGCGACGCTTCCAGCCGGTTATGGTGGACGAACCCTCCATCGAGGACAGCGTGAACATTCTGCTGGGCATCAAGCATTATTACGAGGAATACCACGAGGTCGCCATTCCCGACGAAATCGCCCGCCGCGCCGTTACCCTGTCCGAGCGCTACATCACCGACCGCTTCCTGCCCGACAAGGCCATCGACCTGATCGACGAAGCCGCCGCCCATGTTTCGCTCCACGCGCAGGTTCTGCGGGATTACAACGCGGCGCACGCGCAGCTTGCCGAAGCGCAGCGGGAACGGGAGCTGCTGGAGCAGTCCACCGACGATGGAAGCGACGTGGAGCGCTACCAGAAGCTGGCCGACCTTCGCACCACGGAATTGCAGCTGGGCGATCGGATGGCCGCGCTGGAAAGCGAGAAGAAATCCCTGGCCGTCACGCTGGACGATCTGGCGAACGTCATCGAAATCTGGACAGGCGTTCCCGCCACCACCATCAGCGAGAACGAATTCCTCCGCCTTGACAAGCTGGAAAGCCGCATCAAGGGGCATATCATCGGTCAGGATCAGGCGGTTTCCGCCGTCGTCCGCGCCATTAAGCGCGGCCGTGCGGGCGTATCGAGCAAGCGCAAGCCTGTGTCCTTCATCTTCGCCGGCCCCACCGGCGTGGGCAAGACCGAGCTTGTCAAGACCATCGCCTCCGACCTGTTCAATTCCCCCGACGCGCTCATCCGCCTCGATATGTCCGAGTACATGGAAAAGCACGCGGTGTCTAAGATTATCGGCTCCCCTCCCGGTTACGTGGGCTACGACGAGGCCGGACAGCTTACCGAGAAAATCCGCCGCCATCCCTACTCCGTCGTTCTTTTCGACGAAATCGAGAAGGCGCACCCCGACGTGATGAACATCCTGCTCCAGATTCTGGACGACGGCAAGATCACCGATTCCCACGGCAAGGTGGTCAACTTCGAGAACACGATTCTGGTCATGACCACCAACGCTGGCTCCTCCGGCGGCTCGTCCACCGCGGGCTTCGGCGGCACCCAGACCTCCCAGGCCGAGAACAAAACCGAGAAGGCGCTCTCCGAGTTCCTTCGCCCCGAGTTCATCAACCGCATCGACGAAATCATCACCTTCCGTTCGCTGGAGGAAGCGGACTTCATCGAAATCGCCCGCATCATGATCGGCGAGCTGAAAGGTGCGCTTGCCGAAAAGTCCATCGTCGTCAAGTGTACCGACGCGGCGCTGGCGCTGATCGCCAAGAAGGCGTTCTCCCGCAAATACGGCGCGCGCAACCTCCGCCGCTTCATCCAGACCGAGGTGGAGGACAAAATCGCCGCCGAAATCATCTCCCGTTACGAAAATCCGCTGGCAGCCGTCGCTATCGATTCGGACGGCGAGGCGCTGACGTTCAATTATATTTAATATGAACGAAACCTTCTACGACAAATCGCCCGAGCAGCTGGAACGCCGCTTCTCTTCCGAGCGCGGCGCGGGGCTGTCCCCGGGCGACATCGCGAAGAACCGCCGCACATTCGGCGCGAACAACGTTTACACCACCCCGGCGCGCGCCTTTTTCGGCTACAGAAAGCAGATTCCCACCGACTATGCTTCCCTGCTTCTGCTGGGCGCGGCGCTGCTGGGGATGGTTTTCGAGCTGCCGGTGGCCGCCGGCGCCATCATCGCCATGCTGGCGGTCAACTATGCCGCCGCCGTCTTCACCTTCGTGAAGGCGCAAAAGGTGCTGGAGGGCATGACCGCCTATTCGCTGCCCACCGCCAAGGTCATGCGCGGCGGAAGGCTTTCGCTGGTGGATATGCGTTCGTTGGTGCCGGGCGACATCATATTCCTGTCGGCAGGCGACATTGTCCCTGCCGATTGCCGCATCTTCCAGTCGGACGGGCTATATATTAATGAAGGAACTTTGACCGGAATGCAGAATTCGGTGAAGAAGGACGCGAATTTCGCCGTCTTCAAGCCGGGGCTTCCGCTGTCGGAACAGGCGAACATGGCCTTTGCCACCACCATCGTTACGGCGGGAAGCGGACGCTGCATGGTGGTCGCCACCGGGTCGGACACCCAGGCGGTGCAGCTTGGCAAAACCAAGCCGGTCGTCACCCACGAAAACCTGAAAATCCTCAAAACCCTGCGCGGCTGCTGTTCCACATGGAGCCTTGCTATGCTGGCGGTGATTTTCGTCGTTACCGCCGCCGACCTGTTTGTGAGCTATTCGGGACAGGGGATTTACGACGTTTTTCTGACCGGGCTGTCGCTGGCGGCGGCCGCCATGGCGGAGCTGTACGTGGCGTTCGGATACATTATCGTGGGCTGCGGCATTTTCGCGGCCATGAAGCGGCGGCATGACGTGAACGTGGGCGCGCTGATTAAAAACGCCGAGAAGCTGGAGGATCTGCGCGGGCTGACCCATCTGATCATTCCCAAAGATGGAATGATCACCCAGCAGAACGCCGTCGCCGAGAAAATTTACATCCCCCGCCGCCTGCTCACCGCCTCCGACCGGGATCGGGTGGACAGCCTGCGCGCCGTAGTCACGGGCGCGGTGATTTCCACCGGCATCTACGGGCAGGGGCTGGCTTCCCTGTCGGGTAGCACTCGGCGGATTTCCCCCGAGGAGGAGGCGCTGATCGATCTGGCGCAGTCGCTGGGGCTGTACAATTCCTCCATCGACCGGGCGCATCCGATCATCGAGCACAAGCCCGAGGGCGGCGCGTCCAAATTCGAAACCACGCTGACGCTGGATTCTGACCACCATTTCATGGCGGTCTGCCGGGGCGAGGCGGACGCGATTCTGAATTCCTGCGAATATTACACCCAGAACGGGCGGATTTTCCGCATGAGCGCGGACGACCGGCTGGAATTCAGCGGCGCGGCGGCAAGCCTGACCAAGAATTCCTATAAGGTGGTAGCTGTGGCGTCCGGCGTCACCGGATACAACAATCTCCAGCGGATCGGCGCGATTCAGAGCGATCTGACCTTTGAAGGCTTCATCGCTATCCGCGAACCCCTCCAGCCCCGCGTGGCGCAGACCATTCAGCGCTGCAAGGCGGCGGGCATCAAGGTCATCATGACCACCGACCGCTACACCGAAAGCGACAAATATCTCGCCGTGTCGGTGGGATTGATTGAAGGCGCGGCGGACATCCTGACCGAGGAAAAGGCGATGTCCCAGCCCAGGGAGCTGCTTCGGGTGAATCTGCCGCTGTATTCGATGTACTGCGGGCTGTCCCCTGCCCGGCTGGAGGATATCGTCGGTATGCTGCGGGAGGACGGCGCGCGGGTCGGACTGCTGGCGGGGGGCATGAGCGGCGCGCTTTTATTAAAAAAGGCGGACGTGGGCTTTGCACAGGCGGTGACGATCTCGCCCAAGGCGAAGAAGACGGGCATCGACATCCGAACCCGCTCGACCCCGGCATACAGCCGCATCGCGGGAGCCGCCGGGAAAACCTTCGACTCCGAAGCGCTGAAGTTCATCTCCGACGTGGTGGTTTCCGATGCGGACGCGAACGGTCACGGAGGCTTCGGCGCGGTGGTGTCGGCGCTGGAATACGCCCGGACGATTTACCGGAATCTGGCGCGGATGGTTCGCTATCTGGCGACGGCGCAGTTCGCGCGGCTGTTTTTGGTGCTGGGCGCGATTGTTACGGGAATGCGGGCGCTGACTCCGGTGCAGATTTTGTTCGGCGGACTGATTCTCGATTTCACGGCGATTATCGTTACGGCGTTTTCCCGCCCGCCCCACGACGCGCTGACCATGCGGGACGATGCCCAGCAGGCGTTGGCGCATCCCTTTGTCACCAGCCTGCGCCCCATGCTGTTCGCCCTCTTTCAAGCGGCGATCACCATGGCCGCGCCCAAGGTGATGGAGCTGTGCGGCTGGGAGGTGAACGCGGGGCGGTTTTCGACCATTGCCTTTGTGGCGTTCACCATCTGCCAGCTGATCACGCTGGCGGAGCTTGCCAGCGACCGAAGCCTGTTCAGCGCGAATCTGCGGCTGAGCCTTGTGTCGGTCTGCTATGTGATCGGTGTTGTGGGATTGTTGGCGGCGATTCTGGCGATTCCGCAGGCGGCGGCAGCCTTCGGCTGCTCCACGCTGCGCCTTGCCGACGGCATCGCCGTGGCGGCGATTTGCGTGCTGGTGCTGGCGGTACACGAGGTGTACAAGCTGATACGAAGAAAATGAGACAGCTTCACACCTTCCCGCCCGTTTATGACGCCGCCTGCACCACGCTCATCCTCGGCAGCTTTCCGTCGGTGCGTTCCCGGGCGGAGGGCTTCTACTACGGTCATCCGCGCAACCGGTTCTGGCCCATGCTGGCGGGCATTTTCGACGCGCACGTCCCCGAAACCATCGACGAAAAACGTTCGCTCCTGCTGGCAAATCACATCGCCCTGTGGGATGTCTGCGCTTCCTGCGAAATCACCGGCTCGGCGGATTCGTCCATCACCGAGGTCGTTCCCAACGACCTCTCCCCCATTCTTAAGGCGGCGAAAATCTCGTTGGTTCTCACCAACGGAAAAACGGCGGACAGCCTTTACCGCCGCCATCAGCTTTCCCTCACCGGAATTGACGCCCTCTGTATGCCTTCCACCAGCCCCGCCAACGCGGCGGTGTCTCTGGAACGGCTGACGGAGGCATGGGGCAAATCCCTCGGTCAGAAATGACCGGGGGATTTTTTTGCGAATTTTGTGGAACCCCTTGCATTTTCACGCAATTGGTGGTATACTGTTGTCAATACTTTAATATAGAAAGGAATCTCACCATGATTCAGTACAAAGGTTTAACCGCCGAAGAGCTTGGCATCACCAACGCCGAAATCACCGCCCACCCCGAAATCCGCTTCTACAACGTGAAGGAGGAGCCGTTCCGCGTCTACGGTCTGTACGACATCCACAATCAGGATCACTACATCCGTATTCCGCAGTCTGTGGCCGCCGCAACCAGCGACAACGTTAAGGGGCTGAACAATTGCACCGCCGGTGGACGTGTCCGCTTCGTCACCTCGTCCTCTTACGTGGCCATCAAGTGCGTGACCACCAGCTCCGCGAAGATGACCAATATGTGCCTGATCGGCTCCTCCGGCTTCGATATGTACACAAAGCGCAACGGTCGCGAGACCTTTGCTGGCATCTTCACGCCTACCTACGACTACAAGGAGGGCTACGCCGCCATCCGTCCGATCCTCAACAATCCCCAAAAGGGCGAGCGGGAGATTACCATCAACTTCCCGCTTTATTCCGGCTGCGTGGAGCTTTACATCGGTCTGGACGAGAATGCCACCCTCTCCCGCCATCCCGACTACAAATACGAAAAGCCGGTGGTTTATTACGGCTCGTCCATTACACAGGGCGGCTGCGCTTCCCGTCCGGGCATGGCCTATGAATCCATCATCGCCCGCCGCCTTGACGGGAACTATGTCAACCTCGGCTTTTCCGGCAGCGCGAAGGCGGAGGACGCGATGATCGAATATCTGGCGTCCCTGGATTATTCGGTCTTCGTCAGCGATTACGACCACAACGCGCCCAACGCCGAGCATCTTCAGAACACCCACGAAAAGCTGTACAAGGCAATCCGCGCCGCCCATCCGGACGTGCCCGTGGTCTTTGTTACCAAGCCCGATTTCTGGCTGACCACCCCCGACTGTATGCAGCGCCGGGATATCATCTACACCACCTACAACAACGCTCGTCAGCGCGGCGAGAAGGTGCTGTTCGTGGACGGCTACAGCCTGTTCGAGGGCGAAATGCGTGAGGAATGCACCGTGGACGGCTGCCATCCCAACGACCTCGGCATGGCGCGCATGGCGGACGTCATCGGCAAAGCCGTGGATTTCGCGCTGTCGATGTAAGGTGCAAAGAATGATCACAATCAAAGGTTTTACCCCCGCCGAGCTTGCGGTTTCCCATCCCGATATCGACAAGCACCCCTCCCTGCGCTTCTATGACGCAAAGTCCGAGCCGTTCCGTCTGTACGGCTTCTGCGACGTTTACAACGACGACATTTACCGCCGCATCCCCGAATCGGTGGCGAAGGCGACCAGCCCTGGCGTCCTCGGGCTGCACCGCAACACGGCGGGCGGACGGGTACGCTTCTGCACCTCGTCACCCTACGTGGCCATCAAATGCGTCAACGGCGGCTGCTCCGGCGGAACGGGCATGAGCACCACCGGCTCGTCCGGCTTCGACGTTTACACCAAACGCACCGGGCGGGAAACCTTCTGCGTCACCTTCCGCCCGGATACCCAGTACGGCGAGGGCGGCTATGTGTCCCTGCGCCCGCTGTCCGGCGATATGAACGGGGACGGCGAATACGAGGTGACGATCAATTTCCCGCCTTACGCCAACGTTTACCAGCTGTATATCGGTCTGGATGAGAATGCCACCCTCTCCCGCCATCCCGATTATACTTATGAGAAGCCGGTGCTTTACTACGGCTCGTCCATCACACAGGGCGGTCACGCTTCCCGCCCCGGCATGATTTACGAAGCGCTGATTTCCCGGCGGCTGGACACCAATTACATCAATCTCGGCTTCGCAGGCAACTGCCGGGGTGAAGATGCCATCGCCGAGTATATGGCTTCCCTCGATTACTCGGTCTTCGTCTGCGATTACGACCACAACGCCCCCTCGGAAGCGCATCTGGCGGCGACCCATGAAAAGTTGTACCTGAAAATCCGCACCGCCCATCCGGACGTGCCGGTGGTCTTCGTGACACGGCCGAACTTCTGGCTCCATTATTCCTATAATTCCGCCCGCCGCGACATCATCTATACCACCTACAACAACGCCCGTCAGCGCGGCGAGAAGGTGCTGTTCGTGGACGGCTACGGCCTCTTTGCCGGCGAACTGCGGGAGGAATGTACCTCCGACGGCACCCATCCCAACGACCTAGGCATGGCGCGCATGGCGGACGTCATCGGCAAGGCCGTGGACTTCGCGCTGAGTATGTGATCATGCGGTACCGTGTCTTCCTGTTTGTTCTGCTGGCATCGCTGGCTTTGCTGACCGCGTGCGGTGAAAATGCGCCGCAGACCGCGCCGGTGGACAACGTCTTCCGCGCCGTCACCGTGACGCTTCCGGAGGATTACAGCCGACAGGGTGAAATCCTCCTCCTGTCCGACGGTCGGGTGGGTCTGCTCTGCCATGACAGCTACAGCGCGGACGAACCCTTCGACACGGTGCTCTTTTCCATCGACCGAAGCGGCGGGGCCCGGTCGGAGGTCGTTCCCCGCATCCTCGAGGACGGGATGATCAGCGGCTGGGCGGAGTATGGGGATGGCTATGTCTGCCTTGACACGAATTGGACGGACTGCCGTCTTTACCGCGTTTCGGCGGACGGTCAGGTTCTGTTCACCCTCGATCTGAACGAGCCGTTTGACATGACTTACAACACCCGCTTGACCGTCGCTGGGAACGGGGACATCTACGCGGCGGGAGAGGGCGTAGTCGGCGTCGTCAGCCCGGAGGGAAAAATCCTCGGCAGCGTCAGCTATTCCGGCTGGCTTGACGGGCTTTGTACGCTGGCGGACGGGCGGGTTATGTACTCGACCTACGATATGTCACGCGGCGTCACCCGGCTTTATATCATCGACCCCGAAACCCTCCAGCCGGGCGATAAGCTGCAATCGCCGCAGAAGCTGAACACCGAGAGCTGGGATGTTTACCCCGGCGACGGTGAATGCGATATGTTCCTTGCCAATACGCTGGGAGTTTATGCTTACACGGCGGGCGGTGAGCCGACAGAGATTTGCAGTTTTACCAACTCCGATCTGCTGGCGTGCGAAACCGCCGCCGTCGCCGTTATCGACCGAGACACCATCGCCGCACGCGGCACGGTTTTCGGCGGGGGCTTTTCCGAGACGCTGTCCATTCTGACCCGCGTCCCCGAGGATGAGGTTACGCCAAAACAGCTGATCCGCTGGCAGACCGATCGGACGAGCCAGGATCAGTACAACGCGGCGGTGCTGTTCAACCGCCGGAGCGAGAAATATCGGGTGGTTATCGACGATTATTCCCGCTTCAACACGGACGAAGACGCTTTTGTTTCCCTGAGCCAGCTGGATCAGGACATCATCACCGACACGAATGTGCCGGACATCCTGACCTATAACGGCAGTTCCTTCGACCGTTACGCCGAAGCGGGGGCGTTCGCCGACTTCTACGAGCTGATGGACGCGGACGGGAGCTTCGGTCGGGATTCTCTGCTTGCCTGTGTGACCTCGCCGCTGGAGAGCGACGGAAAGCTCTGCGTCATGGCGCCCCGCTTCACCGTTTCGACGATGATTTCCCGCCAGAGCGCGCCCCAGCCGTGGAATGTGGACACCTTCCTGTCCCTGGACGGGGAACGTCCGCTGGTCAAAACCTACCGCGACTGGCTGATTGGCAGCTTTCTCGGCGACGGTATGGGCGATTACATCGATCTGGAAGCCGGAACCGCCTCCTTCGACGACGGACGGTTCGGGCGGCTGATCGAGTGGCTGAAGGGCTACGGACGGCACTGGTCGGACGGCAAATCCGAGGAGGAAAAGGCGGTGGAAGCCCGGTTTCAGACGGTCAATATCACCCAGTTTTCCCATCTGTTCGCCTATGGCGGGGACGAGGTGGTTTACGTCGGCTATCCATCCGAGGGCGGCGGTACGTCCTATGTGAATCCGGTGGGCGGCGTGTCGATCTACAGCAAATCTCCGGTGAAGGAGGGCGCGTGGGAATTCGTGAAATTCCTGCTGCGGGAGGAATATGTTGTCGGCAGCGAGGCACAAACCCTCACCATGCAGTACGGCTTCCCCTCCCTGCGGGAGAAATTCGACGAAAATTGCGCGCTGGCGAAGGAGCATCTGTTCTTTACGAACGGCATCACCCTCCATCGGGACGTGACGAACATCGGCGATTACATCGCGAAATACGAGTATTTTACGCTGTCCGACGAACGTCTGGCGTCGTTCACGGCGTTCCTTGAATCCATCGACCAGCCGCGGGTATTCCGCCAGCCGGTTCTGGACATCATCGAGGAGGAGCTGGACTATTATTTTGAAGGCGTGAAAACGCGGGACGAATGCGTCGCGCTGGTGCAGAACCGGGCGGCGACTTACGCAAGTGAGAATCAAAAATGAGGTATACCTAATGAACGAAATTAAAACCTTACCCGATACCGTGGCGCTGGACGACGGGGCGCACGCGCTGGTTATCATCGATCAAACCGAGCTGCCCCGGCGGCTGGTTATGCTGTCGCTCACCACGCAGCCGCAGATTTTCGAAGCGATTCAGAAGCTGCGTGTCCGTGGCGCGCCCGCCATCGGCGTGTCGGCAGCCATCGGCATCTATCTGGCGGCACGGGAAATCGCGGCGGAAACCTCCGACCGGGAGACCTTCCTTGCCCGCTTCCGGGCGGCGAAGGAGTATTTGGCGTCCTCCCGCCCCACGGCGGTGAATCTGTTCTGGGCGCTGGATCGGATGGAGGACGCCATTCCGGACGGCGGCGTGGACGAAATTGTGCGGACGCTGCACGACGAGTGCCTGCGCATCCGGGACGAGGACATCGCATCCTGCCGCCGCATCGGCGAAAACGGGCTGCGGATGCTTGGCGGCGCGCGGAATATTCTGACCCACTGCAACGCGGGACAGCTTGCCGCCGTCCGTTACGGCACCGCCCTCGCGCCGATTCACCTTGGGCATGAGCGTGGGCTGAAATTCCACGTTTACTGCGACGAGACCCGCCCGCTGCTTCAGGGAATGCGGCTGTCCGCTTTTGAGCTGTCGGCGCACGGCATCGAGACCACGGTGGTCTGCGACAACATGGCGTCGATTCTGATGAAGCAGGGCAAAATCGACGCGGTGATCGTCGGCGCGGACCGCATCGCCGCCAACGGCGACACCGCCAATAAAATCGGCACGTCGGGCGTGGCGATTCTGGCGAAGCATTACGGTGTTCCCTTTTACGTCGCCGCTCCCCGCTCCACCTTTGATGCGAACACGCCCACGGGCGCGGATATCGTGATTGAGGAGCGCGGCGCGGAGGAAATCGGCGGGCTTTGGTTCCGGGAACCGCTGGCGCCCGAGGGTGCGGGAGCGTTCAATCCGGCGTTTGACGTGACGGATCATGAACTGATTACGGGGTATATTACAGATGATGTTTAATACGGTATTGAGATGGCTGTTATGGTGGGTGATGGAATTTCCGATCATCCTTATTGTTCTTCCGCTGGGGGTGCTGTTCTGCATTTTCGCGTACCGGATCGCCAGTAAGCGCATCCGTCCGTGGCTCAGCTGGCTTGTGCCGGCGGCTTGCGCGGCGGGCGTGGTTGTGGTGGAGATTGTTTTCGCCTTCACGAAAAATATAAGGGGCTGCCTTCCCTTTACCGCCACCTTTGTCGCGCTGTTTATCGGGATGCTGATCGCAGTTCTCGCTGACTTTGCGTGGAAAAAAGGCAAGGTCGTTCGGATTACGGCGCTGGGAGCTGCGGTGGTTGTTGCGGCGATTTGCGTCGTTGGGTTTGTGAACTACAACCGTCAGGCTGGCACGCTGTCGGATGAGGGGACGCTGATTCTGAGCGATGGCAGCAGCTATGAGCGGTGCATGGACTGTCCGCACGATGTGAGCGGCTGGTGCTACATTGGGCAGGTCACGGAGGAAGGCGGCTTCACGATGGACGCTTATGAAGCGGTCGCCGCCGATGGAGCGAAGCATATCCGGCTGCTGGCGGTGGTGGACGAGATTGTCTACCGCACAGTCGAGTGAGGTTTGCGCGGAAAAATTAAGAAAATTTCGAAAAAGGTCTTGACAAAGGGGGCGGAATGTGGTATACTAATATGCGTTGGATAACTGGGTGTGGCGCAGCTGGTAGCGCGCTACCTTGGGGTGGTAGAGGCCGCAAGTTCAAGTCTTGTCACTCAGACCAACGGGAAAAGCCACCATCAGGTGGCTTTTTTCG
>JAFUQU010000047.1 GCA_017472255.1 Clostridia bacterium
AGCAGCTTTGCGATAAACTCTCCCGTGTTCCTCTCGGCTATGTCAAGGATACGCCATCGGGAACGCTGAAAAATATTATGATGGAGCGTCTTGACAGCATCGAAACCACATTGGCACACATTCTGCCGGAGTTTACCTCCAATTTGCTCGCCCCTCTTTGTGTGTTTGTTTATATGCTGACCATCGATTGGCGCATGGCTCTGATTACCTTGATTCCGCTTGTTCTCGGACTTCTGTGCTACTGCACCATGATGTTCGGCTATGCGGAGAGCTATCAGAATGCCATCAACAAGACGAAAACGCTTAACGATACAGCCGTTGAGTATATAAACGGTATTCAGGTCATCAAGGCGTTTGGCAAAGCCGGCGCTTCCTATGAGCGTTTCGCGGTGGCGGCAAAGGATGGTGCATCATGCTATGTAGAATGGATGCGGAAAAACAACATCCCGTTCTCGCTTGCTATGGTTTTAGCGCCTTGTACCATGATCACGGTGCTCCCCCTCGGTGGTCTGTTCGTGATGAACGGCAGTCTTGCGGCGATTGATTTTATTATGATCATTCTGCTGTCGGTCGGACTCATTCAACCGCTGATCACTGTGATGGGTTATTCCGATGATATGGCAAAGCTCGGCACGATTGTGGGCGAGGTCACGAGTATTCTGACACAGGAAGAATTGGTGCGTCCCGAACAGGACAAGGAAGCTCCTGCGGATAACTCCATTGTGCTTACCGAGGTGACCTTCGGTTATCACGACAAGGAAGTTCTTCATGGCATCAATATGGAGATACCGAGCGGCAAGGTGTGCGCTTTGGTCGGCCCGAGCGGCAGCGGAAAATCTACCATCGCCAAGCTGATCGCCTCGCTTTGGGATGTAGATGGCGGCAGTATCAAGATCGGCGGTGTGGATATCCGCGAGCTTTCTTTGGAGGAATACAACCGCAAGGTCGCTTACGTTGCACAGGACAACTATCTCTTTGACGATACCATCCGTGAAAATATCCGTATGGGGCGCGCGGGAGCGACCAATGCGGAGGTGGAGGAAGTCGCGAGAAAAAGCGGCTGTCACGAATTTATTATGGGACTTGATAAAGGCTACGATACCGTTGTCGGTGGCAGCGGCGGACACCTTTCGGGTGGAGAGCGGCAACGAATCGCCATTGCCCGTGCTATGCTGAAGGACGCGCCTATCGTGATCCTTGACGAAGCTACCGCCTATACTGATCCCGAAAATGAAGCCCTTATTCAAGCCTCCGTGGCAAAGCTCGTTCAAGGCAAAACGCTAATCGTGATTGCACACCGTTTGTCAACCATTCAGGACGCAGACCGTATTTTCGTGATCAAAAACGGTAATGTGGTCGAATCGGGAACGCATACGGAGTTGCTCGAAAGCGGTGGCTTGTATAAAGATATGTGGAACGCGCATATCTCGGTCAAGGATACAGTGGAAGGAGGTGCCGTTCATGCTTAAAATTTTAAAAAAATTCTTCAATTTTTGCGGCAAGGAAAACAAGGGAAAGTTTTACCGCTCCATCGCTTACGGCGTGATCATGGCGCTGTTTGAAGCCTTAAAAATTCCTGCCATTATCGTGATGCTCGGAGCTGTTCTCGGCAAAGGCGTAACGCCCGTGGTAATTTGGGCGAGTCTGGGTATCTGTATTATCAGCGTTCTCGGTGCGTTTATCGTCAAATATCGTTCAACCATGCTTCAATGTGAGGCTGGATACGGTACTGCCGCAGGAAAACGTATTGAAATTGCAGAACATCTGCGTTATGTTCCGATGGGTTATTTCAATAAAAACAGCCTTGGATATATTACCTCTGTCACCACCAACACCATGGAGCAGCTTGGCGACATTGCGACAAGAGTGGTAATGCTCACAACACAGGGTATTCTGACCTCCTTGCTGATTGCTTGTATGCTCCTGGTCTATGATTGGCGTATTGGACTTGTTGTTCTGATCGGTATTTGTGCGTTCTTCCTCGTCAACAGCCGTATGCAGAAGAAATCCGAAGCAATATCTCCGAGAAAACTGGCGGCTGACAGCTCGCTGGTAGAAAAACTGCTTGAATACATACAAGGAATCACGGAGGTTAAAACCTACAATTTGACAGGCTCTACCTCAAAAGCATTAAACGATGCCATCGACGAAAACGTGGATTGCAATATCACACTTGAAAAGACCTTTATACCGTATATGGCGGTTCAGTCCTTGGTAACAAAAATGACGGGCGTTGTCATGGCGCTTCTGTCCGTTTGGTTTTATCTGAACGGCACGATGGAGCTGATCGTCTGTATTGGCATGATGATCTCTGCCTTTATGATCTATGCCAGTCTTGACTCGGCAGGCAATTATTCTGCGCTTCTCCGTACTGTGGATGCAAGTGTGGATAAGGCACAGGCGATCCTTGATGTGAAACCGATGGATATCGACGGCGAAGATAAAAAGCCTTCCACCTTCGATATCGACGTAGAGAATATTGCATTTTCATATGATGAGCGCAAGATCATCGACGGCATCAGCGTACATATTCCGGCGAAGTCAACCACGGCGATCGTCGGCCCAAGCGGAGGCGGCAAAACTACGCTTTGCAATTTGATCTCTCGCTTTTGGGATGTAAATGAAGGTTCGGTGAAGCTCGGCGGTACGGACGTGCGGGAATACAGTATGGACAGCTTAATGAAGAATTTCAGTTTTGTATTCCAAAACGTGTACCTGTTCGGGGACACCGTTGCCAACAATATTCGCTTTGGTCAGCCCGATGCGCCAATGGAAAAGGTGATCGAGGCGGCCAAGAAAGCCTGCTGTCACGATTTCATTATGGCTTTGCCAGACGGTTATGAAACGATCATCGGAGAGGGCGGTGCAAGCCTTTCGGGAGGCGAAAAACAACGCATTTCCATAGCAAGAGCAATGATAAAGGATTCCCCCATTATTATCCTTGACGAAGCAACCGCCAACGTTGATCCCGAAAACGAAAAGGAGCTTGTCACCGCTATCGAGGCGCTGACGAGTGAGAAAACTATTATTATGATTGCCCACCGCCTCAAAACGGTTCGGGGCGCCGATCAAATTCTTGTGGTCGAGCAAGGTCGTATCGTTCAGCAAGGTAAGCATGATGCGTTAATGCAACAGGACGGCATCTACAAGCGTTTTGTCAACGCAAGAGAAGCCGCCGCAAGCTGGAAGCTGTAACACTATTATGTTTGTGATGGGGCAAGAGTTTTGTCTCTTGCCCCATTAGTATGGTGGCAGTATAATTGTTTTTTTAGACTGTTTCCTTTCTGCCCAAGAAGGAATTCCAACTATACTGAGAGTATTTGGGCTTACAAAAAAATGTCTGCTTGGAGCATAAAAGGCTAATTAGAGCAGAAAAAACTTGAAGAAAAATATATAATATTCAAGGACGCCCGAAAAACGGCGTTAATTTTTCAACAAGTGGTTAGACGATGCTAACCAAAGGAGGATTACATGAATAATTCAAAAAACTCAATGCGAATGAAGGGAAAAGATTTAATCACCATTGGTATCTTTTCTGCGATTTATTTCGTAATCAACTTTGCATTCATGCTTATGGGTGCTATTCCGATCATGTGGATACTTATGCCCGGGTTGATTGCGTTGTTTACAGGTATCCCGTATATGCTGTTGTCCGTCAAGGTACAGAAACCGGGTGCAATCTTCTTGATGGGGTTGATTACCAGCCTGATCTACTTTGTAACAGGTCAGTTCACTATGGTAATTTTGATTACCTTCGTTATTGGCTGCGGATTGGCAGAGTTGGTTCGTTTCCTTACAAAGTATAACAGCTTTATAGGCAACACGCTTTCTTTTGCGTGCTTCTCTATTGGCATGATTGGTTCTCCGCTTCCCATTTGGCTGTTCAAGGAAAGTTTTATTGCACAGATCTCCGAGCAGGGTATTTAGATGCGTATGAAAACATACAAAATGAATTATGCCGCAACTTTATTGAAAACGAATCTAACACTCAAAATAATTGATATTGCCGGAATGGTCGGATATGATAATCCAAGCAAATTCGCTTCCGCTTTCAAAAAAGAAATGGGAAAAACTCCACTCGAATATCGAAAATCTTTTGTCTAACCGGAGTGAAAATGACTTGGCAAAGTGGAAAACAAAATACGTTTGTTATGAGGCAAGAGGACTTTTCTCTTGCCTCATAAATATTGGAGAAAAATGTAAACTTTTCTCAGATTTCCAAAGGCGCTTGACAATTGTCTACAAAATATGATATAACATCAAGGTACCTTTATTGTTGGGAGGAATACATTATGTTAGATCATTTGTGCCCGTGCTGTGGCAGACATTGTTATTTAGATAATCCTAATTGCACAAGAGGAGAGGAATACGCCAAAACCGGTGTGATACCTCCGAGAGAATATAAACATGGAGAACGCAACAGAGATGAAAACATTATGTCCGTGTGGATTTCTTGGAGCAGGTGGTGCTTGGTGAGATCAAGCGGCTGAAAAAGTTTGCAAGCCATTATGAGGACGAGCAAAAGGAGATATCCGAAAGAATAAAAGCCCTCCGCGCTGAAATGGATAACCCCCCCAGTAAGACCGTAACGGCGAATGGGTACAGCACCTCACCATTCATTATAACTGTGTAGGGGCGATTTTCATTCCCGAAGTGTTCCCGCTGCCGGTGCCCGAGGTATCCGTAAATACAAGAAAGGGCGTAGTCGTAAACTACGCACCTTGCCAGATCGCAATATAAAGAAAGCGAGTGTTCTACAACATTTCAAATGCTGTAAGAACACTCTGCATGGTCGGAGTGACGGGATTCGAACCCACGACCTCTTGGTCCCGAACCAAGCGCTCTACCAAACTGAGCCACACCCCGATGCTGTCTCATTCAGACAACGATAATATTATACCATAATCTTTCGCGTTTGTCAATAGGAATTTTGAAAAAACTCAAAAAAGAAATTATCATGCAGAAACATTTCCTTAACAATTATATGCTATCATAAAAGCAGACAACATGAAACCGGAGGATCGCCATATGCCAGAAACGAAGCATACAATCAAACAGGATGGGATCGTCAGTCAGCTGTTCACCATACTTCAGCATTATGTCATCTTTTTCGTGATGGTCGCATTCGTCACCACCTGCTGCATGATGCTGTTCGTGTCCACGCTTGCCGCAACGCTGGATATCACCCTGACCAGCGAGAGCATCAATAAAGCCGCAAAGCTGACCTTCGCCAACGTGTTGCTGCTCAGCTTCGTTTATACCGTCATCGACAGCGTGCGGCGGAAGCTGACGGTGGATCGCCCGGTTAAGCATATCACCGATGCCGCCGAACGATTCATGCAGGGGGATTTTTCTGTGCGCATTCAGCCGGTCAAGCCCTTCGGCACCGAGGCGCGCTTTAACGAAATCATCGACTGCTTTAATAAAATGGCCGAGGAACTGTCAGGCGTGGAAACCCTGCGCACCGATTTCATCGCCAACGTGTCCCACGAAATGAAAACCCCCCTCGCCGTCATGCAGAATTACGGCACGCTCCTTCAAACTCCCAATCTGCCCGACGAGCAGCGCGTGGAATACGCGAAGTCCGTCACCGACGGCTCCCGTAAACTGGCGGATCTGATGACAAACATCCTCAAGCTGAATCGCCTGGAGAATCAGCGCATCTATCCCAAAGCGGTGGAGTTTGACCTGGGCGAGCAGCTGTGCGAGTGCCTGCTGGCCTACGAAAATGTCTGGGAAAAGTCGGAGATCGAAATCCATACGGATATCGCGGAGGATGTGCTGGTTCAATCCGATCCGGAACTGCTGTCGCTGGTGTGGAACAATCTGTTCTCCAACGCCTTCAAATTCACCGGAGCGGGGGGCAGGGTGACGGTTTCGCTGTCCGCCGGCGAATACTACGCCGTGGTGAAGGTGATCGATACCGGCTGCGGGATGTCTCCCGAAGTCGGCGCGCACATTTTTGAAAAATTCTATCAGGGCGATACTTCCCGCGCCACTGCGGGAAACGGATTGGGGCTGGCGCTGGTCAAGCGCATTATCGACATCATCGGCGGCGAAATATCCGTAACCAGCGAAGTGGGCGTGGGCAGCACGTTCACGGTGCAGCTTCGGATTGCCCCGAGGAGAGAACATCGATAAAGCATGGAGGCAATCACTATGGAAAACTTAACCAGATGCAGCTGGGTCAACCTGAACAACGAAACCTATGTGAAATACCACGACGAAGAATGGGGACGCCCTCTGCATGACGATCGGAAGCTGTACGAGCTGCTGATTCTGGAATGCTTTCAGGCGGGGCTTTCGTGGGAATGTGTCCTGAACAAGCGGGAGCATTTCCGGGCAGCCTTCGACCACTTCGATATCGACAAGGTGGCATCCTACGGCGAGGAAAAGCAGCAGGAGCTGATGAACAATCCCGGCATTATCCGCAATCGCCGGAAAATCCGGGCTGCCGTCAGCAACAGCGCCGTGTTCAAGGCAATCCAGCAGGAATACGGCTCCTTTGACCGGTATATCTGGTCGTTCACCGATAACCGGGTCGTTGCGGAAGAATTTACCGAAAGAACCACCTCGCCGCTGTCCGACGCGATTTCCAACGATCTGAAAAAGCGGGGCATGACTTTTGTCGGCTCAACCATCATCTATTCGTTCCTACAGGCAATGGGCGTGATCAACGGTCATGCCCGGGATTGTATGTGCTCGGAATTCCCGAACCATGCTCAGCAGTGAAATTTTTGGCTGTTCGAAGACACTTTTTTGGATTCCATCGCTTCTTTCATAGCGGCTTTCCTTGCGTAGATCGCTTCGACTTCCTTTTCAATGTCCACCGGCGGGTAGTGGAGACCGCTCTTTAACGCCTGCACCATCTGCTCGGTGCGGCTGCGGATTTTATACTCCCTGCCGTCCATGATGAAGACATTGCCCGTCTGACCGAAGATCAGCTGCACATTGTTGGCAACGCAGGCGTCATGAACCTTTTTCACCCATTCATAGTGAAGCGGTCGGGAGCCGAGATAGTTTTCACCGCCTGCCAGCACGGTTTCGATTCCGCCGCCGGCGAGATACGGGGCGATATCGATCTCGCCGATAAAGGGCTTCAAGCTCACCCATCGGTACTTTGCGGGAACATCGAGCAGGTATGGCATTCTTTCTTCGAGCCGCTTCTGATTCTCGCAGGAAACCGAGAAGGAAACGTTGTCCCAGCCGTCGCCCCAGTCGGAGGGCAGACAGTCCTTGATTCTATGCGCCCTCTTGGTCAGAAGGGAGAAGGTCACATCGGGACGGCGGCGGATAAAGTCCCATGCCTCTGCCCGCCATTCGTCCGCTTCCTCCACGAAGAAATCGCTCGCCATGCAGACCCGCACAAAGGACCCGCCGGGCAGCTTATATTCACCGTCTTTGGTCTTTTTGACCGGCAGGTTGAAGTCCGATTTGTTTTTCACGACCTCGTTGGTGTCGCGTCCGTACCGCTTATCCAGAAAGTATGCGTAACAGTTCTGACAGCCCTCACTGCATTTGTGGCATCCGTGCCATGGGTTCCAGATTTTATCATTCAAATCCATGATATTCAATCTCTTCTCATCGTTGACATTATATTGTTTGCATCGCTCAGAATGCGAAGAAGCGTTTCGAAGTCGTCCTCACCCAGCGCGGATTCAATCTGATGTAAATACCGGCTCATCGTTTCCGAGGTGGTTTTTACAAGCTCCCTTGCCTTATCCGTGGGGATAACGTAAAAGCTGCGCCTGTCATCTTTCGAATATTCCCTGACGATGTAGCCTTTCTTTTCCAGCACGGTGATATGGGCTGTGACCATAGGCTTGGATACGTCGAGCAGCTCCGCGATCATGACAGGGGTGAAATGACCTTCCCGCTTCACGATGATATTTAGCACGCCCATTTCGCTGGGGCGGATGGGCAGCTCCTTTTTCAATCCCGCATAGTTGTTGCAGAATTTAGAAAAAACGATGTTTGCCTCTGTGTATTTGTCCATAAAGCGCCTCCCAATAGGATGGTTAATCAGCATTAACTATTATAGTTCATCCGCATGAACTTGTCAAGAGGGCTTGGGCTTTTTTCAAAAACAATTAACATTTCTTCGGGCAAACAGAAAGAGCCTGCGTCTGTTAAAACAGAGCAAGGCTCTTATTCCCGGGATATGTAACCGCTTATTTCTTTTCGTAGCCGGTGATGATGGTCAGCAGGAAGAACAGCACTGTCAGCCAGGCAAACAGCTTATGATGCTTCATTGGATTACCTCACAGTATAAAAAATGGATTACGTTAATATTATACACCCAAAAAGCGGCGTTGTCAACCGGATTCGCCTTGAAATTTTGGTGTGGTTATGATATAATGTGTATGCCACATATTGATTCTCGAAAATATTTTATGGAAAGGTGTTCTCTATGAATCCAATTAAAAAAGTGTATTGCAGAATATTTCAGACGGCATTTCACGCGGCGCTGCCGTTTCTGCCGTACCGCGAACCGGAGGTGTTCGCGAGCATCGCTGCTCTTGAGCCGCTGCTTACCCGGCTGAACGTGAAGTCCGTGCTGCTCGTAACCGACAAAATCCTCCACGCCAACGGCGCCACGTCGGAGCTGGAAGAAATGCTTTCCAAAAACGGCATCCAATGCGCCGTGTACGATGAAACCTCAGCTAACCCCACCGTTCATAACGTGGAAGCGGCGCGGAAGCTGTACGTCGAAAACGGCTGCGAATGCCTGCTGGCGTTCGGCGGCGGTTCCCCGATGGACTGCGCGAAAGCCGTCGGCGCGCGGATTGCCTACCCGCACAAGACGCTCGATCAGCTGAAGGGAACCCTTCGCGTGCTGAAGAAAATCCCTACGCTGATTGCTATCCCCACAACAGCCGGCACGGGCAGCGAAGTAACCCTCGCGGCGGTTATTACGGACAGCGAGAAGAAGCACAAATACACCATGAACAACTTTACGCTGATTCCCCGTTACGCCGTGCTCGATCCGAAAGTGACCTACACCCTTCCGCAGCATCTCACCGCCACCACCGGCATGGACGCGCTGACCCACGCGGTTGAAGCCTTCATCGGACGTTCGACCAGCAAGGAGACCCGCCAGAAAGCGCTTATGGCGACGAAGCTGATCTTTGAAAACATCGAAACCGCCTACCACGACGGGCACAATCACAACGCCCGTGCCAATATGCTGAAAGCGGCATACATGGCGGGCGTGGCATTTTCGAAGTCTTACGTGGGCTATATTCACGCGGTTGCCCATTCACTGGGCGGGCAGTACAACATCCCGCACGGACTGGCGAATTCGGTGCTGATGCCCATTGTGCTGGAAACCTACGGTGCGGCGGTGTATAAGAAGCTGCATTGTCTCGGTGTGGCGGCGGGCGTCGCAGTGACGGAGGATTCCCACGAAGCCGGGGCGAAGAAGTTCATCGCCGCCATCCGTGAGCTGAACCGCCGCATGAACATTCCCGAAAAGCTGAGCGGGATTAAAGAAGAAGATATCCCCATGATGGCGGCTCACGCGGACAGGGAAGCGAACCCGCTCTATCCCGTGCCCGTTCTGATGAACGCAAAGCAGCTGGAGCAGTTCTACTATAAAGTCGCGGACTGGGGAGCGGAGACGGCATTCCAGCCTGTTTCGGCGGAAGGTATGGACAAGATTGACGTCATCCTTGCCAATCAGCGGAAATATTTCCGCAGCGGTGCGACGCTTCCGGTGGAGTTCCGAATCAGAATGCTGAAGAAGCTGTACAGCGCGGTAAAGAGCCATGAAAACGAAATTTCGGACGCTTTGAAAGCCGATCTTGGCAAATCGGCTTACGAAGGGTTCATGTGCGAGGTTGGGCTGGTTTTATCGGAGATCAGCTACATGATCCGCAATACAAGCCAATTTGCGGCGGAAAAGACGGTACATACGCCTCTCGCGCAGTTCGCGTCGCACAGCTACAAAAAGCCGTCGCCTTACGGCAATACGCTCATTATGAGCCCGTGGAACTATCCGTTCCTGCTCACCATCGATCCCCTTGCCGACGCGATTGCAGCGGGAAACACGGCCATCGTGAAGCCGAGCGCGTATTCACCCGCGACCAGCGCCATCATCGAGAAGATCATTACCGAATGCTTCCCGCCGCATTATGTCGCCGTTGTTACCGGCGGACGGAAGGAAAACGCGGCGCTGCTTGAGAAGAAGTTCGATTTTGTCTTTTTCACCGGCAGCCAAAGCGTGGGCAGGGAAGTGCTGCGGCATACGGCGGAACATCTGACTCCCGCGGTGCTGGAGCTTGGCGGCAAAAGTCCCTGCATTGTGGACAGCACGGCGAAGCTGAAGCTCGCGGCGAAGCGGATTGTGTTCGGCAAATATCTCAACTGCGGACAGACCTGCGTCGCGCCCGATTACGTGCTCTGCGAAGCGTCCGTGAAGGATAGGCTGGTTGAGGAGATCAAAAAGCAGGTGAAGCTGCAATACGGCGAAAATCCGCTGGAGAATCCCGATTACGGCAAGATCATCAACGAAAAGCACTTCGACCGCATCAGCGGGTTGATCGATCCTGCCAAAACGGTTCTCGGCGGTCGTTCCAACCGCGGCACGCTGCAAATTGAGCCTACCGTTATGGATAACGTAACGTGGGAGGACGCGGTGATGCAGGAGGAAATTTTCGGACCGGTTATGCCGATTCTCACGTTTGAGAAATTCGATGATATATACGATCTTTTGGCGGATCATCCGAAGCCGCTGGCGCTGTATCTGTTCAGCGAGGACAGGCGGCACATTCATGATGTTACCGAGCGGTGCTCCTACGGCGGCGGCTGCATCAATGATACCGTTATTCATCTTGCGACAAGCGAGATGGGCTTCGGCGGCGTGGGCGAGAGCGGCATGGGCGCGTATCACGGCAGGGAAGGCTTTGATGCGTTCTCGCATACCAAGAGCATTGTGGACAAGAAAACTTGGATGGATCTTCCTATGCGGTATCAGCCGTATAAGCAAGGCTTCGGCGGGCTGCTGCATTTGTTTTTGAGATGAGCTATGATACACGGAATGGAATGAAGTAAGAACTGCAAAAGGACGCGCATCGCGCGTCCTTTTGCAGTTCGCTTATTTCTTTTTCACCAGCTTCGCGGTCATCGCCAGCGACAGAACCGCCACAATCGCCCACGAAACATACATCGGCACATAGCCGAAGCGCACGATCACGACGCCATAAATCATCGAGCTGACGCCCGCGCCGAGATAGGTTGCAAAGTCCATGATACCGCTGATTGTCGCCACCCGACCGGATTGCACGAACTGGATGGGATAGATCGACAGCAGCGACGTGTTAATCAGCGATACCGCCGCGTAAATCGCCGCCAGACAAATCATCGCCACCACCGGTGTTCCCGCGCCAAGACAGAGCGGAATCGCCGCCGCCGCACAGATGCCAAAGCCGATCACGCTTACCAGATGCTCCCGCTCGCCGCAGAACTTGTAAAGCAGCGGATAAAGCATCCGCCCTACAAACCCCACCAGCGGGATGAACAGCGAGAAAAAGGAGGCTTCCGTCAGGTCGATTGCAAAGGTGAAGATGAAATATTTGGTCATCCACGTGGTGATGTTGTCCTTCATCATGCCGTGCATGAAGGCGGTGGGAACGGTGAGCTGAAGGTCGCGGCGGCGGATCAATTCCCCCATGGGAGCCGTTGTTCCGCCTGCTCGGGAAGCGCCCGGCGCTTTGATATGCCGCAGCGCGAAGAATACTCCCACGCCCATGAGCAGCGTCAATCCACCAGGCAGAATGAACGCGAACCGCAGCCCAAGATGAGTAATAATCCAAGTGTTGGCAACAATGCCAACGATATTGCCCGCCGCCACCGACGTGACCACATAGGACGTCACCCGACGCGCCTTCTGCTCATCCCAGCTTGCGGCGATGGCGCAAAGCACCGAGCTCCAAAGCATGGACTGCGCCCATGCGTTGCAGCACCAGAGCAGCAGCATCCCGACAAAAGGCGGAAACAGCGAGAAGAGCAGATTCGCCGCGCCCGCCGCGCCAAGACCCGTGCAAAGCATAATCCACGGCGCAATCTTATCGCTCAGCCCGCCGTTGATCAGCCGCCCCAGCGCATAAACCACCAGAAACGCGCCGCCCAGCACGCCGTACTGCTCGGTGGTCATCAGCCCCATCGTATCCGTCAGGTCATGCGACGCGATGGACAGATTGAGCCGCGCTATGTAGATGGATGTGTATGCCAGATATAAAATAAGGAAGATAAATGTTTGTTTCTTTTTCATGGTGCCTCCTGATGTTGAGCTTCAGATTTGTCTGTTTTTCTTTCACGCCCATCAGCCATAACGCACTGTGTCCACAATCTCGTGGGACAGCTTCTGCCGCTCCAGCGTCTTTTCGTAATTCTTCGCGGACAGGGAAACCGTGATGGCGTCGATCATGGCGAGATGGGCGATGCGCGCGCTGAGGGCTTCGGTGGGGTAAGCGATTTCGTCGGAGAAAACGGTGATGGGAAGATCGCATTCGGCGGTGATGGGGCTGCCGGGAAAGCTGGTGATGCAGGCGGTAAGCGCGCCCGCAGCCTTCGCCAGCCGCAGCGTCTCGATGGTGGGAATCGTTCGCCCGGAGTGAGAGATGCCCACCGCAGCGTCGCCTTCGCGGATGTTCAGCGTGGAGATCCGCATGGAGGGCACGTCGGTGTAGGCGTGGGCGCTGTAGCCGAACAGCATCAGCCGGTATTCGAACTCCTTCACGAAGGCGGCGGAGGTTCCAATGCCGAAGATGTAAATCGTCCGCGCGGTGTGAAGCCGCTCCACCAGCGAAGCGTAGACGGCGCGGTCAACCCGCTCGGCGGTGTCATGCAGGGTTTTGATGTCGGCGGCGAAAATCTTGTCGAGGATGCCGCCGGGATTGTCGTCGGGGGAGATGTAGGGGGCGTAATTGAGCTGCTTGTTCCGGGAAAGCTCCACGGCCAGCGCCATTTTCAGGGCGGGGTAGCCGTCGAAGCCCAGCGACTTCGCACAGCGGATGACCGCCGATTTGTGTACGCCCGCCCGCTCGGCCAGCTCAGCGATGGGCATGGTGGTCACATCCACGGCGTTGGCGCGGATGTAGTCGGCGATTTTGCGTTCAACGGCGGTCAGCGAATCATAATGTGCGGCGATGGCGGATAAGCAGGACATAATGGCTCCTTTGGCAGAAGAATTTGGGCGGATACAATTTTTCTCTTGACAACCGCTGTCGGTTGTGCTATAATAAAACCAAGTTCTAAAACTAATCGTTTATCGTAGAACATTATACCACACATTTCCCGCTTTGTCAATACAAAATCAAAGAAAGGTCTGATTTTTTATGAAGCTTTCCATTGAAACCTACGTCATGCGTGAGAGCTTCGGCGACGAGCGCGCCATCGATATGATTGCCGACGCCGGATTCGACGCCGTCGATTATTCCTTCTACTGGGCAAGCCCCGCCCGGGATATGCTGGGCGACGATTATGCCGACCGCGCCCGTGCAATCCGCGCCCATCTGGACGCCCGGGGCATCGTTTGCAGCCAGACCCACACCCCCTTCGATGTCCCCACCGGGTCGGCGTTCGACCTGACCAACCCGAAGTTCGTGCGGCTGGTGCGCTCGCTGGAAGCGTCGGCCATCCTCGGCGCGGACAACGCCATCGTTCACCGGGTCAAGGAGCCGGAGGGCGTTGAGCCGCTGGACTATTTCCGCACATTCTACCTGAGCCTGCTGCCCTACGCGGAGAAATACCGCATTCACATCGCCGTGGAGAACCTGTTCGAGGGCAAGCCATCCCCCCGCTATCAGGGCGTTCTGAACAAGCCGGAGCTGCTCACGGACTTTATCCGCAGCTTGGGCAGCGAGTGGTTCACCGCCTGCGTGGACGTGGGACACGCCACCATCACCGGCACCGCGCCCCAGGATTTCATCGCCGGGATGGACAAATCCCTGCTGCGTGCCCTGCACATTCAGGATAACGACGGGATGTACGACTGCCACTGGATTCCCTATCAGGGGCATCACGACTGGAACGCCATCATGAAGGCGCTGTCCGACATCGGCTACGAGGGCGATCTGACGATGGAGGTTTTCGCCGCGCTGAACAAGCTGCCCGACAATCTGATCGCCGACGCGCTGGTTTACACGGCAAAGATCGGTCGGGAACTGATCGGAAAGATGAAGTAAAGCAAAAGCCGCGCGTGAGCGCGGCTTTTGTCGTTATCTGTCGAATTCGATTGCCTTGCCGATGACGCAGGCTGGGTCGAAGTAGTCGTAGGGCTCGGCGCGGTAGCCGTAGGTGAGATAGTCCAGCGTGATCATGATCTCCTCGCCGGGGAGCAGCTCTACCAGCGGGAAGTCCGGGTCGTTGAAATCGTAGGTGTACACGCCCCACTCGCTGCCGTTTTTCCAGGTCACGGGGACGGGACAGTGATCGTTCTGAACGTTCATTTCCCCCTCGTACATATTCACCGCGTCGTAGATATAGCAGTACACAGTGAAGTCGCCAATGACCAGCAGATCGTTGCCCGTGCCGTTCTCCGATTCATAGCCGAATTCCAGCCCCTTGTCGCCGTAGGTCACTGACGTGACCCGCAGCTTCAGCCCGGCTTCGTCCATCAGCGTAATGTCCAGCGGCAGGGTCTCGCCCTTTTCGGGGATGGTGACGGCGAACTCCGGCATGGTGCCCCGGTCGAAGAAGTGGCTGATGCTGATGTCCGACACGCTCACCGACGAAACGCCCTTGCCGTAATCGTCCAGCATCACGTGTACGACGTCGTTTCCATCCTCGCGCACGCCCTTGAGAATCATATAGCCGCCCGCTCTGCCCGCCTCGCCGTCATCGCGGACGGTGTGCAGATTCACGTAGCCGTATGCGCGGCTGGACAGCGCCGCCAGCTTCACGGTCAGCGGGTCGTAAAGCTCCGCCGCCAGCAGATTCTCCCCCTTTTCCGCCGGAATGCAGGCGAAGGTCATATCGCCGATGCGGATGCCTTTGATGCCCGCCCAGCGGGTTTTCGACAGGTCGGTGAGCGTCACCGTGGCTTCGCTGCCGTCGTTGGTGCGGAGGGTCAGGGTGTTGCCCGCCGGAACTTCGTAGGTGTAGCAGGAGAAGCCCGCCGTCGCGCCCCCGCCGAATTTGCAGGGAAGCAGCGTATCGCCGTCCACGATGTACAGATTTTCCATGTCGGCGGGCACACGTCCGTCGGCGGAGACGTCCAACTCGCTTTCCCGGGGACGGAAAATCCAGATGGTCGCTTGCCGTCCGGCGTCGGTTTCATGCACCAGCACGGCGGAAATCTCCACATCGCCCAGCGTCATCGCCTCCGATGAGGTGTAAATCGTCACCGAGCCGTCCTCCAGAATGCCCACGCCCGGGACGAAATAGCGCATTCCCAGCGCCGCCGTTCCCACCGCCAGCAGCACGAACAGCGCGGCGGCGATGGGTAGGAAGCGCTTTACCCGAATTCGGCGCGGGGGCTGCTCGTCAAGGTATCGCTCATCGATCATGCCGAGGGCTTCGTTCAATCGTTCGTATTTCATAAAAAATCTCTCCTTTCCAGATAGGCGCACAGCTTTTTTCGGATGCGGAACAGCTTCAGGTTTACCGCCCTTTCCCGGATGCCGAAGCGTTCCGCCAGCGCCGCCGGGCTGTCGCAGTACCAGTAGCGGCGGACGAATAGCTGCCGGGAGGCGGCGTCCAGCGTACCGAGGAAGCCGTTGATGGCCGCCGCCAGCTCCTTCGCCTCGACGGCTTCGGAGGGCGTGCCGGACGCCGCCATGCAGTCGCCCAGTTCGTCCAGCGGAAGGGCTTTCCCCCGTTTGGCGGCGTGGGCGGACTGCCAGCGGTTGATTGCCAGCCCACGCGCGGTCATGGCGGCATAGGAGCGGAGGGACGTTGGCTTGGCGGGCGGGATGCTGTTCCAGATTTTGAGCCATGTGTCGTTGACGCACTCCTCCGTATCCTCCTCGCTGCGGAGGATATTGCGGGCGATGGCGGCAATCAGCCGCCCGTACTGCTCGGCGAGGGCGGGCAGGGCGTCCTCCGACCGCTGCTCCAGCAGCGTCAGTATGTCGTTGTCGTTCATGGGAACCTCCTTGGTTTTTTGAGCGCTCACCTATAATAACCGGATTCTGGAGAAAAGATTTCACCAAAACACGAAAAAATCTCCCGCGAGGGAGATTTTTTCATTGATTCAACTTACTCGCCCCACTTGAACTGGGTCACGATGGGGAAATTGCGGTCGTTGATCAGCCGATCGTACACCGCCTGACACTCGTCGGGGGTGTGCTGCTCGCGAACCATGTCCGCCAGCTTCATCCGTCCGGAGGCGCAGAGCTTGAGCACCGCGCGGATGTCGTCCTGATGGGTGAAATAGCCGGGGTGGGATTCCTGCATGGGGCGTGCGTTGGTGTGCGCGCCGATGAGCTGAATGCCGGGGCAGTGTACCTTGCGATAGTAGTCGATGGTGAAATTCTTGTCCCGGGTGCAGCCAAGCAGCGCCACGCGCCCGAACTTCGCCATGCAGTCCAGCGTCTCGTCAAGACCTGCGCCAACGCCGGTCACTTCAATGGCGGCGTTCACACCGCCGCCCGTCAGCGACTTCACCGTCTGGGCAAAATCGGGTGCCAGCGGGTCGAGGGCGTAGTCCGCCCCTCCTGCCAAAGCCTCGGCGCGGCGGGATTCCACGGGATCGGCGGCGATGATGGGCGTGGCGCCCGCCGCACGCAGCAGACGAACGGCCAGCTGTCCCAGCAGACCCAGACCCATGACCATGGCGGATTCGCCCAGCTCCACCCGGCATTTGCGCACAGCCGCCAGCGGGAAGGTTGCGATGAAGCTGAACGCGGCCTCGTCGAAGGAGATGCCGTCCTGCTCAATCTTCACAGCCTGCGAAGCGGGAACAAGGTTATAGCTGGAGTGGGTGCCCCAGAAGACCACCACCCGGTCGCCTTCCTTCACATGGGTGACGCCCGCGCCGGTCTTCACCACTGTACCCGCCGAGCTGTAGCCCGACGCCCGGGGAAATTTAACGCTGGGAGCGTTGGCGCCCGCCACGTTGGCGTCGCCGGTGATGTTGGCGCGCTCGGTGCCCGGGCTGACAGTGCTGACGGCGGTTTTGACCAGCACCTGTCCCGCTCCCGGCTCGCCAATCGTCCTTTCAATCAGCGCAGCTTTATTGACCTCCGGAAAAATAATCTGTTGAACGTTCATGATATCCAATCCTTTCGTTTAAGGGGTACGCGCTTTTACGACCTCGCGACGCGAGGTCGTGGAAAAGGCTGTGCAAAAGCTTTAGAAGAGGGTTTTTCTTGGCTTTCCTTCGGGACGGTTTACCGTCCCGATATGCTCTTCACCCACGGAGGAACGCTTTCAGATTTGTTCGCGAGTGCAGCGCAGCTGATAGGACAGTGCGAACACACTGCTGGCGACAGAGAGCGATTTGTCTCCAGGGGCCCCCACCCCTTACGGCAAATCGGGTCACATCAGACTTGTTTGGCGGGTGAGGTTACTTTGCTTTTGGCTTTGTTATGGCGTTTGTGCGATATTTTTATTATAGCATGGTTTGGACAGCCGAAAAAGTCACGATTCTGCATGGGAAGGTCACAATTCTCCAAACCATTTTGATTTTACTGGCAGTTTTCGGCGATGTCTGCCATGTATTCCTCCAGCGCGGCGTTGACGGCGGACTGCTTGGAAGCCAGCGTGGAAGCAAAGCTGCCCTCGCTATGCAATGCCTGCCAGTAGGGACGAACCGGGTCGGACAGGGCGTTGTTGAACATATAGCCGAAGTCGAGGACGAAGCTGTCATGGATGATATCGAACATCCGGGCGGAATCGTCGTCGTTGGAATATTTGGTCTTCATCGCTACCTCGAAGTAAGCGGGAAGCAGCTTGGTGTAGTTGGACGCGCCCAGCGCTTCATAGACCGCGCCCGCCATATCCGGGTCGCCGCAGGTTACGGGCATGGAGAAGGCGTTATGGGTGGAACGGCTGGAGGACTGATAGTTCTCCTGATCCTCGTCCAGCTTGGGGAAGGGCAGCACGCCGTAGGAATCCTTCATATTACGCAGCAGGCTGACGGCGTCGTCCATCTGGGCGGTGATCATCAGCACATTGCCGGATGTGAACTGGGTGGTCAGGCTGTTGTAGCTGTCGATCCGCTCCGGAATGGCGTTGGTGATATCCGGATCGTAGAAAATGCCGGTGCTTTCGTTGAGCAGGGTATACAGCTTGTCGCAGATATCCGAATCCCGCTGGCTGCCCAGCACATATTCCCATTCGCCGGACTCATTCTTTTCGAAGAAACTGATCTGCGTGGAACCCATGAAGCCGTACAGGTGGGTGTAGTCGTGAATCATGAAGCCGATGTTATCCGCCGAGTCGTATTTGCCGTCGGCGTTGAGATCCTGGGATGCGATGGCGGCAAGTTCCATGACCTTGTCCAGCGTCCACTGCCCGTTGTCCACCAGAGTGTAGAGATTCTCCAGCTGATAGGTTTCGGCCAGGTCGTGGTTGAAATAGATGCAGAAGGAATTTTTCAGATAGCCGATGGAGACGTCGCCCGAGGCGAAGAAGAGCTTATTGTCCACGGTAACGGTTTCGGTCAGACCCTTGAGGTACCAGGGCTGGTCGAAGTCCATGTACTTGTTCTGGGTCAGGTCGAGGAAGATGCCGTTTCTCATCATGACCGTGGAGTTGCCGATCATCAGGTCAACCCAGTCGTAGGTATCGTCCCCCGCCAGCACGGACGAGGTGATATGATCCATGTACTCCTGGCGAACGCTGGTCAGATGACCTTCCCGGCGCACCGTTTCGATGTACACGTTCAGCCGTTCTTCCACCGAGCGGATGCTCTCGTACAGCGTATCGTTGACGATGTCGCCGTTGGATTCGTCGGTGAAGAATTCGTCGGCGATTTCGTCCCGGTAAAGGAAGGTGACGGTTTCGCCGCCGAAATTGAGATCGTCGGGCAGATTGTCCGCATAGGGGGACGTGGTTTCGGTGGGAGCGGTGGTGGTATTGGCGGTGGTGGTTTCGGCGGGGGATTCGCCGCCGCAGGATGTGCAGCCCGTCAGCAGGGCGCAGAGAAGCAGAATTGTAGTCGCGCGTTTGTTCATCGTGTTTTCTCCTTTGTTTTAGGGTGAATTCATTATATCACATTGACAAATGCGAAAAAATATGCTATACTGTCAGAAAAGGTCACGATTCTGCACGGAGGTATTTATGAGAGGCTTCGATACCTGCTATCTTACCCATTTTGACGTCTTCCGCTACGAGCGGGAAGACCGCACGATCAATCATATTCTTCTTGGTTCTCCGAAAAATTATCTGGCGGTTATGCTGTCCGGATACGCCCGCTTCCGCACCGGCGGAAGCTGCATCGAAATTCGCCCCGGCGAGCTGCTTTACCTGCCCCAGAGCTGCATCTACACCTCCGAATGGTACTGCGAACCGACCTGCGAATTCTACTCGGTGGGCTTTATTTTCAGTGTTTTCGGCGAGAACGCCCGCTTCCTGCCGCAGAAGCTGCCGGATTCGGACGGTCGTATGCTGGAAGCTGTGAACAGCATCTGGTACAATTCGGAAGAGCATAAGCCGCTGGCGCTGTCGGCGTTCTACGAGCTGTACGATGTGCTGCTAACAAGGCTTGCCGAGCGTTCGCAGTACCGCACCCGGGTCAGCATCACCCCCGCGCTGGAGTGCATGGAACAGCACACGGCGGGTGGATTTGACATTCCGTATCTCGCCCGGCTCTGCCACATGAGCGAATCGGCGTTTTACGCGGCGTTCCGGGAGCAGACCGGCTTCACACCGGTGGAATACAAGAATCTGCTGCGCTGCCGAACGGCGGTGAATCTGCTCTGCACCACCGATCACACGGTGGAGACCATCGCCGGAATGGTCGGCTGCTCCACCGCCGAATACCTCCGCCGCCTGCTGATGAAAACCACCGGCAAAACGCCAAAGCAGATACGGGCGGAAAAGCTGACGATATAAATGAGGCTGACGCGCGAAAGCGCGTCAGCCTCATTTATGTCATATCACACGCTTTCCGGCGTGGCGATTCCGAAGTTAGCCGCCACGGGAGCGATCAGCACCCGTCCGGTGCCGCGGTAGACGTTGACCAGCCCTTCCTTGGACGCGGCGGAACCGATGAGCGTTTTGGTGGTGCGTTCCACGGTGAACTTCAGCGATTCCGACCAGACGATGGCCATGCTGCCGTCGATTTTCAGCGTGTCGTCCTGAAGCTCCACTTCGATCAGCTCCTCGCGGGGAACGGGGGATTCCAGCACCGCCACGCCGCTTCCGGTGAGCGCGGTGGAGAACAGTCCTTCGCCGCCAAGCACCGCCGACGATACGCTGGCGCGTGCGACCACGCTCAGGTTTACGCTGTTTTCGCAGGCGAGGAACAGCCCGTCTTCGATGACCATATTTCCGTTCCAGCGGGCTAAATCCTCAAACAGCACGTAGCGGTAGGTCGGCTCCAGAATCAGCAGACCTTCGCCCACATACTGGGGCTTGATGGCGGACTCGCCCGTGACCTTGCTGCCCACGAATTTTTTAACCAGATCGCCCGCGCCCTTGACGTTGGTGGCGGCTTCGACCTGACCGATCATCATCTGCATGGCGCCCGACTGAATCGTAACGCCCGTCTTTCCGTCCAGCGACGCGATGACCTGCCGCTTGCGGACGTTCATCTCCTGCGCAAAATACGCCGTCGCCGCCGAAGCGGGGGACACGGAGATATCTCTGTCATACTCCAGCAGCTGGAAGCATCCAGCCGTTTCCGTGATGTGGTGAATTTTGCTTGCCTGCATTAAGTTGGTTTTGAACATGTTTTTTTCTCCTTTGAACTTTGGATTGTGTCAGCCGTCAAACGATTTTCTGCACCAGCAGAACCCAGTCTGCCTTGTCGGGCTTTAATTCCGCTTTCCAGCTGTGGTGCGCGTCGGGATGGAAGGTGCGCTCGGGCAGGTATTCGCCGCTCCTCGGATTGAACCAGCGATAGTGGTAATCGCTGTCGTCAAGGCAGGTCAGCCGCCCGGTTGCGTGGTCGGGATTGCAGAAATAGAGCACGATGGTTTCCCGTTCGTCGGTGGCGATGGCGTGGTAGCTTTCGCCGTCGGGAACGAAGTAGAGCGGCGAGTCAAAGCGGGGAATGAGCTTCCACCATTCCAGCTTTTGAAGAAATTCGCGCATATAGTTGACCTGATATGCCGTCTCAAACTCAAGGCTCTTTGACCACGGCACCTGTTTATCCTCCGGCGTGATGGTGTCAACGCCGTCGGACGATGTGCTATGGATGTCGTAGGTGCTCTTGTAATACCACATATCGATGCAGCCGTAGCCATAGCCGTAGAAGCCGTTGAGCAGACCCAGCCAGCCCTCGGAGCGTGCGCCGAAATGCTTTGTCCAGAGGTAGTCATATTTCGATTCGTAGAGGATGCAGACCTTGCCCTGACCGTTCAGCATGGCGTCCTTGGCGAAATCATAGCTGATGGGCGTGTTCAGGTTTCGTCCCCACTGGAAGCCGTACCAGGTGTGTCCGTCCACGTTCCGGAAGGAGGATGTGGAGGCGCAGGTGCCGTCCGGACCCGGCTGGGGATTCATGAAGCAGAATTCCATATGGGCGGTCATCGGATGGGCGTGGGGATCGTTTTGATGCAGACCTTCGGCGATGAGCTTATAGGGGTTGGTGCCGCCGGTGAATCGCTTCTGGTCGCCCCGGGTGTAATAGAAATCGTTGTCCACCTCCTGCCCCAGCGTCCAGAGCACCGGGTAGGCGGAATAGCGCGCCGCCCAATAGCGCCCAAGGCGGCGGAGGTAAGCGGCATCGTCGTAGCGGGCGAATTGAACCAGCGTGCTGGGGAAAACCAGCTGGGCGTTGGCGTGAACCAGACCCTTGGACGCGATGCAGGCGAAGCGGCGGTCGAGGTCGCGGAAGCCTTCGATGTCGTTCTCGTCCAGTCCTTCGCTCAGGTCGTATTTCGCGCCGATGGGTTCGGACTGATAGACGGTGAAGCCCTGTTCGGCGCGGCGGTTCACGATGTGGCAGAAGTGGGAGGTGCAGTCGATATCCCCCGCGTGATCGCCCGGCTCGTCGAATTCCTCCATGGCGAAGTTCCAGTGGGTGTCGCCCAGATAGAAGAAGGGCGTGCCGTCGGCGTAGGTGAAATAGCGGACGCCGGGTGTGGTTTTGATAAAGCCTCGGCGGTAGATTGCAAGCTCGCCGTCATATTCGGTGCAGCGGATGCTGCCGCTGCCGCAAAGTCCGGCATCCCCGGGATTGGTGCAGCGAGCCTCCCAGCTCCATAGACCGGGGGCTGGCAGGGAAAAGCGTGTCCGCCAGAGATTTCCGCCGTCCCAGAACGCGGGAACGGTCATGCAGGTATCGCCGCAGGTGAAGATAACGTCGAGATCGACGTCTTCGAAAGGGTTCGCATAGGTGACGCTGCTGTGAAAGGCAAGCTCATTGGCGAGCCAGGTTTGGGTGTTCATAGGGTTCTCCTGAAAATTTATTCTCAAATGGCATTTTCTTTCATGCATCGCTGGCATGCACCGCTGGGAAGCCGCGGCATTTGGATGCTTTCATTATAGCATACGATCGGCGATTTGTCAATCCGTTTTTGCCATCGGCGCTGGACTGCGCGAAAAAGAAGGCGCTGCATCTGCGTGCAGCACCTCCGCCGAAAATTTATTCATTCGCGAGTTCTTCCATCGTGGAAGTGATTTTCTGCCGGATTGACGATTCATATTCGGCCGCGATGGTGGCGTAGCCGCCGCTTCTTTCGGCGATGGCCTCTCCGATTTTGTCGGTCAGCTCAGCCGTCCAGCCGAACGAGAATCCGATATCAAAGATCATTGTTCTGCGGATGATATCGAGCATTTCGATGGATTCCTCGTTGCGAAGCTGCTTCTGCGACACGCGGTAATCGTAATAAATCGGAAGAATATCCGTGTAGCTCTGATATGCCATTGCGTCCATGATAATTCCGGCGCGTTCGGGGTCGGGATTGGTCACGGGAACGGTCAGCATCAGCTCATAGCGTGTGCGGTATGTGTAATAATCCTCCTGCGCCTCGTAGTATTTGGGCGCGGGAACAACGCCGTAGTTGTCGTTCATGTCGCGGTATTTCGACGATGCCTTCAGCTCGGCCAGCACAAACAGCGCCCGTCCGTTTTTGAAAATCGTCTCGTAATGGCTGTTGGCGTTGGAGGAATTCTGGGTCAGCATGGCGCCCTCGTCGGCGAAGATGGAATCCAGCTTATCGAGCACATTGTAAAACCGTTCGCCCACGGAAAAAGCCGGGGTTCCGTTATTGATCGTAATGAGCTGCACGCCGCCGCCTGTGATCAGCTCGCTGTATCCGGACTTCTGGGAAGTCAGGCCATAGAGCGCGCTTCCGGCTTCGTCCCATGTAAAGCTGTCGTCGCCGTTCAGATTGGTGCCGGCCTTGATGTACTGTCCCATCATATCCAGCGTCCATTTGCCGTCCCGCACAGCCTGATAAGGGGTGTCCAGACTGAGATCTTCCAGCATATCCTCGTTGAAGAAAATACCAAGCGCGCCGTCAATGGAGGAAAGGCTGGTGTACGCAGAAGCAAAATACTGTATCTTTTCGGAGCCGATTCGGGAAGCCTGATTGACGCTCTGGTCGTAGTAATCGCTGTCCAAGCGGAATTCGGGGTAATCCAGCAGGTTATACAGATATCCTTCCGTGATGAAGGTGCCCAGATAGGTGGACGGAATAAAGCCTACATCATAAATATAATCCCCGGACAGGATGCCGGTCTGGTAAGCTTCCCAGCCGTCCCACATATCCTCCTCAACCACTTCGAAAACGATGTTGAAACGTTCCTCGATGTTTCGGTTGCGGTTGTAGACCGCGTCATCCAGAGAATCGCCGGTAGTTTCCTCTAAATCCATGGTCGTATAAAAACTCCAGGAGTTAGAGGAATTAAAAATGGTAAATACCTCGCCTTTTCCGTCATACGCGGGATAATCGTACCCGGCGGCGGAGGTTTCCGCTTTATCGGATGTGGTGCTGGCAGCGGTTGTATCTACGCCGGGCGATTCCGAGCCGCAAGAGGTCAGCAGTTGCGCGGCAAGCGACGCGAGCAGCAGAAAATGGATTGTTTTTTTCATGGCGGTAATTCCTTATATCATATAATAAATTGTTCAGGCCTGTGATATGATTATATCATTTCAGCATGGGAAAAGAAATATGGATTTTGTTGTCTTATTGCGCTATTTTGCAGAATTTCCGGCGGAAAGCTTGACAGCGGGGGGAAAAAGCGCTATAATAACGCCAGGGAGGTGTGGTATGTTACGATGTGAGCGGCAAATTTACAAGGAAGAGGTTCGCATTCATTCCAATCGGCTGGTGTACGATCATGCCGCTGGAAAGTTTGAGTATGACTATATTCCCATGGGGAAATTCGGTCAGTGCTTTGAGGAGCACGGGCATGAGGAAATTGAGCTGTTATCGGTGGAGGAAGGGACGCTCCACGCGGTGATTGACGGGCATGAGTACAAAGTGAAAGCGGGCGATATCCTTGCCATGAACCCGTATGCCCTCCATTCCGGACTGACCGACTGCTCGGAGGAACGTCTGGTATACAAGATTGCGATGTTTTCACCCCGGTATTTTATTCCCAACGAGGCCTGCGGAATTGGGGCGCAGCTCAACGAGCTGATCAGCGGAAAGCGCCGTTTTTGCGAGTATCATGCCGCCGATGCCGAACTGACCGGGAGTATAAGAGAGCGGATTGATCGGATTTACACTTACTTCCGGCTGGGCAGGAGTGTGTACAGCTCCTGTATGATGATGGCGGGCGCCTATGAGCTGATCGGGCTTCTGCTGGACAGCGGAAAATGCTTCCAGACGCAGGAGTCCATGCTGACGCGGCGCGATCTGGATTTTGTGGACCGGGTCACAGACTGGATTGCGGAAAATTATATGCTTCCCGTTTCCACGCAGGATGTCTGCCGGAACCTTGGCTATACCATGTCGCATTTCTGCCATATGTTCCACGACAACTTCGGGGTCAGCTTCATATCCTATCTGCGCCGGTACCGCATCATCCGGGCTACGGTGGATTACAGGGAAAGCGAGCTTCCGATCAGCGCCATTGCCACGGCGGTGGGTTTCAGCGATTACTGCTATTTTTCGCATACCTTCAAGGCGCAGGTCGGCATTTCGCCCAGAGAATTTTTTGTAAAAAAATAGGATACGCCGCGCGGGAGCGCGGCGTATCCGTTTTTGTGTTCAAAGCGGTCATCTTATTTATTTGGACATGAACGTCAGAAGAAGTCTGCGACCGCGATTTACAAAAAAAGTCGGCTGTGATATAATGTTAGCGTGATGCCGGGGCTGCTTCATGACAGCATACAGCCGGCGATTTGTAAATCCATTTTCATAATGCGGAGGAAATCCAATGAAAAAGCTGTTTGCGATATTGCTCGGCGCGCTGCTGCTTACGGCGGTGTCCTGCCAGGGGACGGAGGATACACCCCCGCCGGATGTGCCGGATGCTATGGTGGAGCTGACCGACTGGCAGTCCTACACCATCGTTCGTCCGGATGAGACGGATTCCGGCACGCTGGACGCGGCGTCAAAGCTGAAATCGGCCATTGAGGATGCCGCCGGGGTGACGCTGACGCTGGGCACCGACTGGGTGAAGCGGGGCGAATCAGTTCCGGTGGGAACGAAGGAAATCCTCATCGGCGAGACCAATCGCCCGGAATCGGCGGCGGGGCTTGCGTACTATGATTATGCCGTTGGATATACGGACGGCCGGGTTTACATTTCCGGCGGAAGCGGCGAGGCGCTGGCACAGGCGGTGGACTGGTTCATCGAAAACTGCGTCAGCGCGGATGGAATTCAAATCCCGTCCGACGGATACGCATACTATGCCGACTATCCGCTGGCTGACGTAACGCTGGGCGGCATTCCGCTGTCCGCGTACACGGTGATGAACAATCCCACCTGTCAGGATCTGGTGGATGATCTGCGCGGCAGGCTGGCGCTGATGACCGGCTCCGTTCCGTCCGACACGAGCGGCGGGCGGATCGTGCTTACCCATGACGACACGCTGGGCGTGCTGGAATACGCCATCACGCAGGAGGACAGCGTGCTGACCATCGCTGCGGCTGAGCTGGAGCTGGAAGCGGTGGTGGACATTTTCATCGACTGCCTTGAGACGCGGCAGAGCGACGATATTACCATTAACGAAAGGAAAGAATTTGAAATGGAACAGATTCAGACAATCACGCAGGCGCAGCTGGATGAGTGGCGCGCCGAAACCGACGGACGGATTGCGGAAATTCTCGCGTCCCCCAATATGGTCATTCCGGAGGATGCGGTCATTTACTACGTGTCGAACAGCGGCGACGACACCAATACGGGACGTTCGCCGGAGCAGGCGTGGGCGACGCTGGAAAAGGTCAGCGGGACGTCCATTCCGTCGGGAAGCTATGTCTGCTTCGAGCGGGGCGGATTGTGGCGCGGGCAGCTGATTGCCCAGCCGGGCGTTACCTACACCGCGTATGGCGAGGGGGACAAGCCCAAGCTTTACGCCTCTCCGATGAACGGCGGGGACGCTTCCCTGTGGCAGAAAACGGACGTGGAGAATATCTGGGTGTTTGACTCGGGCTGGACGACGGACGTGGGAACGCTGGTTTTCAACGACGGAGAAGCCCATGCCATCAAATGCGTTATCCGCACGGAAGCGGGCGGCACTACCTTCAACAATACCACCGGCGACCCGTTCAGCAGCTATGCTGATCTGAACGCTGACCTGCATTTCTGGCACGATTATCTGAACGACGGGAAGATTTACCTTTACAGCGAGCAGAATCCGGGCGAGCGGTTTTCGTCCATCGAATTCAACATCGGAAAGCACGTGATTTTTGTCTCCGACAAGAAGAACGTGACCGTTGACAACCTGTGCATCAAATACGGCGGCGCCCACGGCGTCAGCGGCGGCGGAAATGTGGACGGGCTGACGGTGCAGAACTGCGAGATGGGCTGGATTGGCGGTTCGATTCAGGGAGAGGGGCTGTTCGGACGGAACTACGGCACCCGCTACGGCAACGCGGTGGAAATCTACGGCGGATGCAACTATTTCAGCGTCACTGACAACTACATCTATCAGGTTTACGACGCCGCCATCACCCAGCAGGTTGATCTGCAAAACAAGATGTCCGTTGTGAAATATCAGAAGAACGTGACCTACGCCCGGAACGTGATTGAATACTGCAACTATTCCATCGAATATTTCCTTCACGGCTGCCTGCCGGAGAATCCCAGTCACATTGAGAACTTCCTCATCGAGGACAACGATATGTGGTACGCGGGATATGGCTTCTGCGAGCAGCGTCCGGACGGCGGCGCGACGCACATCAAGGGCTGGAGCGGCATCAATCGGAATCGCGCCACAGGGTTTGTGATTCGGTATAACCGGATTGTGGAGACGAACGGCGCGATGGTGCAGATTCAATCCGACCTGTACAATCCGGACGGCAGCGACAGTATGCCGACGCTGGAGGGGAACATCTTTGCCGGACGAACGGGGGATTCCTTCGGTCTGCTGGGAATGAACGATGTGAAGTCTCAGGCGTACACCGCACCGTCGATCGTTGACTATGTGAGCGAGTATTCGAACGGGGATGTGTTCGGGTTTATTGAGGAATAAGAAACAACGTGCTGCTTCACTCAGGTGAAGCAGCACATCGATATTTTATGAGATTTCATCGGATGGATGCGGCGCGGGCGATTCATCCTCTGCACAGCGCAAATCGCTGCTCCTGCGTCAAAGCCGCCCATTCCGTCACAACCGGCGTGACAGCCCGCAGCGTGACGGCGTCCCACAAATCCTTCGGCTTAATCAGGCGGAAGGCGTAGTCCGCAAAATCCTGTTTCAGCGAGCCGACGGAATCCGCTGACGGGACAATGACGAAATACGCCATCGCGTTTCTCGAGGCGTCCCAGCCGCACAAAACCCGCGCGCCCGCTTCCCGGATCAGCGCGCATCGGTTCAGCGCCGGCAGGGAATCGGTCAGATAATTCCACAGCGCCAGCTGATCGATATAGTCCACGTGAACGCTGTGCTTCTTCCGGGAAGCCGGTTCTGTCTGGGCGGCGTCCATCAGCGTGTGGAAGATATCTTCCTTGATTCCGGCTTGATCGGCGTGGCTGCGGGATTTTTGCGAATGGATGTACAGCGACAGAACCTCCCCGCTGAAAAAATAGCACGCGGCGATGTGAATGCCGTATTTTTCGCGAACCTCATCGATAAAACGATCGGCAAGCGGCGTGTTTTCCGCTTTTCCGGTGCGGAGCACGTCCTCGATGGCGTTGACGGTAAGCTGCAAAATAATCCCTCCTCTGCGTGGATTTATTCTACCACAGTCCCCGCGGCTTGTCAAGAGCCGCGGGCGATTTTTTCATATTTACAATTTGTTTGTTGCCATTGGTGCGATAATCGTGTATACTATTGACAGAACGTTTGAAGGGAGTGAGCCATATGCCGCGAACAAAAAAATACGCCGCCGTGCTGGTGGAGCCGGGGTACGATAAGCTGATCTACAGCGATTACTGCCTGCGGGGAATCCGCGATATGGCGGCGCGGAAGGATGTGCAGCTGCGCATTCTGTCCCCCTTCGACCCGTCGGAGGGCTATCCGGACAGGCTGCCCGTCTGCGTTATTCTCATGTGCGCCACGGAGCTTTGGGCGGACAGCGTGTCGGCGGAGTTGCACAAACGGGGCTGTGAAGTTATCCAGATGCCCTGCACCTACGGCTGCACCGACCCCCGCAATCACACCATCGGCGAAAACATCGACGGCTACTGCGAGGAAATATACCGCTATGTCATCGCGGGCGGACGACGGAAAATCGCGCTGCTGGGCTTCAAGAACGGCGCGCTGGATAAGGAGCGCGTCCGGGCGCTGTTCCACGCTAAGGAGACGATGGGCGGCGTCGGGGAGTTGACCCTTCTGCCGCCCGATCAGGATTTCGCTTCCATCCCTGGCAGCTTCGACACGGTGATCGTCAACAACGGCACCAACGCCGCCGTGTTCGTCATGTGGGCAAACGAAAACGGCGTCCGCATTCCTAGCGAGCTGTGGGTTCTGACCACCCAGGCCACCCGCATCACCGGCATCATTTCGCCGTCCATTACCACGGTCAGCGCGCTGGATTATTTTGTCATGGGCGAGTCGGCGGTGCAGCTGATGCTGATGCTTTCCTCGCTCCAGATGCAGGGACAGATTCACTTAAAGCAGAATTACGAGCTGATTCCCCGGGATTCCACGGCGGGCTTTGCACCCGGGCAATCGCTGGAGCGGACGCCTTCCTACCGGCTGACGCCCCAGCGCTGGATGCGCAAGAATGATTTCGCCACCTGCCTGTGCTACGAAATCGAGAACAAGCTCTTCTGCCTGAACGACACCGACCTGGACATCCTGCGTCAGGTGCTCCTGCGCACCACCACCGAACAGATCGCCGAACTGGCGAACATGAGCATTTCGGCAGTGAACTATCACATCAAATCCATCCTTGAACTGTTCCACGCCGACTCAAGACAGGCGCTGGTGAAGCTGTTCGCAGAGAACAATCTGCTGGGCATGGATTGTACAGAATAGACAAAATAACGCCGCGAGATTTTACATAAGCATGAACAGCCCCGGTTTGTCAATAGCGATTTGCCGGGAAAACCGAAAATTTTAGTATTGTTTTCGTCCCCACATACTGATATAATGGAATCGTAATCCATCTTAAACTTTGAAAGGACGAAAACATCATGTTCAACAAAATCAAACGCGCCGCCGCCATTCTCTGCGCCGCACTGCTGACCGCCGCAACCGCTTTGACCGTGACCGCCGCCGATATGGGCGAGGGCAAGGTTTCCACCACGCTGCCCGAGGGCTTCGACAAAACTGCCGCCGTCATCGAGGGCGAGAGCTACACCGAGGGCAACGGCGACAACGTACAGACCGTGAAGGCTGCCGACGGCAGCGAGATCAAGTACGTTTATCTGAAGGCTTCGAGCAACGATCAGCCCGCCGTCGCGAAGTACACCTTCTCTGTGGACAAGCACGGCAAATATTCCTTCGCCTTTGCGCTGCGCACCAAGTCCGGCAGCTCCTACCGCGACGGCAAGGTTGTCGTTGACGGCAGCAGCAGCTTCTATGTGGCGCGCACTGACTCCACCGCCAACAATACCATTGAGTATGTGGTCGGTTACAACGCCGTCGAGCTGAAGCCCGGCGAACACACCATCGAGCTGTATCTGGGCGACGATTTCGACGACAGCACGGTCAAGAGCATCCATCTGGACAAAATTCTGGTGAAGCTGGACGCCGAAATTAAGGCGGAAGCCGCAGCCGCTCCCGCCACCGCCGACGGAACCGCACTGGCAGCGCTTGCCTGCGCAGCCGCCGCTGCGGTTATCGTCGCAGCCAAGAAGCGCGCGTAAACACCTGTAAATCGGGAAAGAGAAAAGGAAGCAACGAGCCTGCCGCGAAAGCGGCAGGCTCGTTGCTTTTGCGTGGGCTGTAGGGCGTGGATTTGCTCTTGTTGATGGGATAGAACAAATGCTGTCTTTGCGCGCATATTACAATATTACGATATGGATGCGATGTAAAATTGTGCGATGCGTGCGGCGGCGCGACGAGGGCGTCGCGCCCTACGGACAGATTGCAGATATTGTCCGCAGGGCGCATTCGTCCGGTTTCTATGCAGGAATCCGAAATATTACAAAAACAATCCGAAATTTTCCCTTGCGGCCGGCTTCCGTTTATGATATAATCTATAAAAATCTTACCGCGAGGTGAACCACCATGACTGAAATTCAGAACCAGGCCATTGCAGAATCGCTGCAATACTTCGACCGCACCGTGGCGGTGCTGGACTGTGGCTGCGACGATGCGCTGCTGTCCGCCATCCGCCGCGCCGGATTCTATGCCTATAAAATCCCGCTGGAAACCTTCTGCCGGGCGCAGTCGGCGCGCATCGGCTCCGTGACCGTTATCCCCGACGGCGCCGCCCTCCCCGCCGACACCGCCGCCGCTGTCCATCGCTATATGACCCAGAACGGCAGTCTGCTGATTTTGGGCGGACCGCTGTTCGGCATCGGCGACGCCGCGTCCGGCACCGCCAACGACGTGAGCGACGGCTCCTTCCGGCTGGTGCTGGAGGGCGTGTCCCCCTCCTACAAAATCTACCGCGAGGACGGCTGCGACAGATTCGCTACCCCCGCCCAGCCCATCACCAACGCCGTTCTGACCACCGATCAGCCCGTATCCGTGATCTGTCCCGCCGCCCGTCCCGACGGCGCGGGCTATGACAACGAGCGGATCAACCGCATGGCTTCCCTCGCCGAGGTTCGAAAGGACGGCGAGCTTCGCGGAATCGCCGCCTTCCTCCTGCTGTCCGACACCACCGGACACCTGACCATGACCAACGGCTCCCGCCCTGGCACGGTTTCCTGCGTGACCCGGGGAAGCGCGGCGGGCGTGGTCGGCATGAGCTGGCAGACGCTGCAAACCATGGGCGGCGGCGAAACGCTGGTCTGCGATATCCTCCGCGCGCTGGTGCGGGGAATCTTCCTCTATGAGGGCGGCGTGGATTCTTATGTCTGCCGCCCCGGCGATGAGCTGACGCTGGGCGCGAAGCTGCTGACCACCGCCCGGGATTTCCTCGACGCGGCGGTGAAAATCACCCTCCGTCAGGGCGATAACGCCGTGATGGAGGACACATTCGATCTGCTGGCGACCCCGCAGAATTTCACCCGCGCGTCCGTCCGCCGAAGCGCGCCAGCCGAGGGCGACTATACCGTCACCACCGAGCTGCTTTACGACGGTCAGGTCATCGACCGCATCGACAGCGAGCTGACCGTTACCCAGCCGAACATCTCCGACGACCCCGCCGATTTCGTGTCCACATCGGGCAGCCGCTTTACGCTGGGCGGCGAGGATTGGGAGATGCGGGGCATCAACTATTGGCCGCTTTACCACGTGTCGCTGGAGCACAACCAGTATTGGATCGGCGCCTTTGACAAGAGCAACTACATTCCCGCCGCCGTGGAACGTGACCTGACCATCCTCGAAAAATGCGGCTTCAACAGCCTTGCCATCCGAGTGGACGGCAACGATCTGGCGCGGGTGACGCAGCCTGTCCGCGACTTTATGGAGCGCTGCCGCCGCCATGACCTGCGGGTTATGGTCAGCTTCTGCAACGCCAGCGACCCGCTGTTCTTCCAACAGAAGGCGTATGAACGCTTCCTGCGGGACTGCTGGCTGATTGGCAATCCCACCATGTTCGCCCACGATATCGCGTGGGAGGTGGGACCTCAGTTCTTCGGCGAGGTATTTCGCTGCCAGTTTAACGACCGCTGGGCGGATTGGCTCGTCGAGCAGTACGGCAGCATTGAAGCGGCGGAGTCCGCCCTCGGCACGCCCATCGACCGGGACGCTGCGGGCAATGTGACCGCTCCCGCCCGCAGCGGCTTCCGCCACGAAAAGGGAAGCGGTATTCCCAAATACGTCGCGTACCGCCATTTCATGTACGATCTGGCAAGCCGCACCTGGAATAAAGCCTGCCGCGCCATTCGCACCCTCGACCCGCATCATCTGATCACCACCCGGGCGGCGTCCAGCAACGAGGATATCCCCAACGTGATGGTGGAAGGCGTGGGCAAGCATCTGGATTTCATCGGGCTGGAAGCCTATACCATCGAAATGAACGAGACCGGCTTCGCGGCGTCGGCGGCGCTGATGAGCGCGGCAAGCCATCTGTCGGGCGGCAAGCCGGTGACGTGGGTGGAGTACGGCATCAGCCTTGTGGGACAGAGCGGTCTCGCCACCGGCACGCCGGTGCTGTGGGACGCGGAAAATCTCCGCCCGCTGGACAAAAAAGTGCAGGAGCAGGCGGATTATCAGGCTCAGTTCTGCCGGCTGTTCGCCTATACCGGCTGCGCGGGCAGTATGCCGTGGTTTTATGCGGGCGGCTTCCGCAGCACCGAGCACAGCGACTGCGGCTATGTCCATCCCAACGGCACCCTTCGTCCCGCCGCCGAGGTTCTCATCGCCGGTTGGGGGAAGGACGAGCGCCCGTCGGAAGCGGTTACGATCACCGTCGATCCCGATACGACGGCGGCGGGCTGGGGAACCATCGTCTTCGGGGACGGCTTCTATAACCGGATGATCATCCAGCGGCTGGAATCCGAGGGGCGCGCTGTTCCCGGCGGACGTGTGGACGGTCCGGGCATGACGGCGGTGAAGCAGGCGTATCCGGAGGGCAAGGGCGTGATTATCCGCACGCCGGGCACCGGCTCCACGTCGGCGGACGCCGAGCTTCGCTGGCTGAACGCGGAGTTCAACGACGTGCAGGCGGCATCGGTCGGCGATATGCTGGCGCTGACGGTGAGCGTGGGCAACACGGGCGAAGCCGCGTGGCTGCCGGAGAATGTGACGCTTTCGGTGAACGGCGTATCGCTGGCGATTCCGGCGGAAGTTCCGCGCTTCGGCGATGTGACCGTCACCGGATGCGTTCCCGCAGACGGGACGCTCGTGCTGCGTATGCAGCGCGGCGGCGAAGGCTTCGGCGAGAAGCGCGTAATCGGGTGATGTTGGGCAGGAACTTGCTCCTGCTGTGTGAATTCGGGCGACCGCAACCCTATGGGGGAACCCCTAAGGTTGCGGTCGCCTTTACCGTTTGAAAAGTACAGGATTTTAGCTTTCCTTATTATTAATTATTTCTCGATAATATGATTGACAAACAGAGAGCAATCTGCTATAATATGAGTACCCTAATTTTTATTAAGGAGGACACCGCCATGTCCGAATACACGTTCTATTCTGCCTTCCCTGGAAGCCGCCCTGTACGCTGCTCCGAGAAAACCCGCCGCTTTGCCTGGGACTCCCTCCACGCTGTCTACGGACGGCAGACAAGCGAAACTCTCGCCTTGGAGTCGGATGAAATTCCCGGCTTTGCCGAGATGAGCCCTTATGCCCGCTATGACGCCGCCATCCGCCTGATCGCTGAAAAGGCTCCCCTGCGCCTCTGTCCCGACGAACTGGTCTGCGGCAGCGCAACACTTGGCAAAGCCATCAAACACACCATTCCGGTCCATCTGAACGGGAAGTGCTTTCAGGAAAGCGTTTCCCACCTGACCTGCGGCTTTGACCGGGTTCTGCGGGAGGGGCTGGATTCCTACCTCGACCGCATTCACGCCCGTCAGGCAAAGGAATGCACCCCGGCTCAGGAAGAATTCCTGCGGTCGCTGGAAAACACCGTGGAGAGCCTTCGCATCTGGCACGGACGCTATCTGAACCTGCTGGCAGAAAAGCGCGCCAGCGCGGCTGATGAAGCAGAAAGAGCCTACTACGATGCGCTGTACAAAAATCTCGCCCCCGTTCCGTTCGGCGTGCCGAAGACCTTCCGTCAAGGCGTGCAGGCGCTGTGGTTCCTGTTTGCCTTCACCCGGCTCTGCGGCAACTGGTCGGGCATCGGACGCATCGACGTGATGCTGGGCGATCTGCTGAAAGCCGATTTGGCGTCCGGCGAAATTGCCCTGGATGAAGCCCGGGAGCTGCTTGCCCATTTCTGGATTAAGGGCTGCGAGTGGATCTGTCTGGACGAACGCGGCACGGGTGACGCGCAGCATTATCAGAACATCGTTCTGTCGGGCTGCGGCGAGGACGGTAAGGATGTCACCAACGAGGTTACATGGCTGGTGCTGGATATTGTAGAGGAATTCCCCATCCCCGATTTTCCCATCGCCGTCCGGGTGAATGAAGACACCGCCCCCGCTCTGCTGAACAAAATCGCCGCCGTAATGCGTCACGGCAGCGGCGTGGTTGCGGTATACAACGAGCGGCTGATTATCGACAGCATGGTGGAATTCGGTTATCCCGTGGAGGAAGCCCGCCGCTTTGCCAACGACGGCTGCTGGGAGGTTCAGGTGCCCGGCAAGACACTGTTCGGTTATCAGGCCATCGATATCTACGGTCAGTACCAGAAGGAAGTGCTGGGCATGGAAGGGGAGAAGAAGGATTACGACAGCTTCGACGCCCTGCTTGGCGAGACCAAGTCCATGATTGCGCGGTTTATGGCAGACTGGCACGACAGAGCGGACAGCCACGGCAAGGGCGGAAAGCCCAGTACGGTTGTGGCGCTGTTTGAGGACGACTGCATCGAAAAGGCTGCCGATTATTATTGCGGCGGCACCCGCTATGCGGCGCTTTCTCCCCATCTGGGCGGCGTACCTGACACGGTCAACTCCCTGCTGGCCATCAAAAAGCTGGTCTTTGAGGAAAAGAAGCTGACCTTCGGGGCGTTCATGGACATCCTCCGCGCCGACTGGGAAGGTCACGAGGAGCTGCGCCGCTATGTCCGGGACAGCTATACCTATTACGGCAACGACAACGATGAGGCGGACGATCTGGCCGTACAGATTATGGACACCTTCATGGACGAGACCCGCAAGATCAAGTTCCGTGCCGGCGTGCTCCGTCCGGCGGGAATCAGCACCTTCGGACGGCAGATTGACTGGAAGGATGTCCGTTATCCCCATGCCCACGGCTATCGCCGGGGAGAGATCCTTGCCAGCAACCTAAGCCCCACTCCCGGAACCGACCGGGAAGGCGCGACTGCGGTCATCCGTTCTCACTGCAAAATCAACCTCTCCAAGCTGACCTGCGGAACGGCGCTGGACATCAAGCTGGAGCCGAATTCGGTGAAGGGCGAGGAAGGATTGGAAGCGATTGCGTCGCTGATTTCCGGCTTCGTGGTGCTGGGCGGCTTTTTCATGCAGCTTGACGTGATGGACAATGCCGTTCTGCTGGAGGCGCAGAAGCACCCCGAGGATTACCAGAACCTAGCAGTGCGCATTTCGGGCTGGTCGGCGCGGTTCGTCACGCTGAACGATACCTGGCAGCGGATGATTATCGAACGCAGCCAGCAGGCGGGTGTGTAATGCTGGGACGGATTACGAACATTCAGCGGTTTTCCACTCACGACGGACCGGGCATCCGCACCACCGTCTTTCTCAAAGGCTGTCCCATGCGCTGCATATGGTGTCACAACCCCGAAACCTGGCATACCGCCCCGCAGATTCAGCTGAATGCCACCCGCTGCACCGGCTGCGGCGGGTGTGAGGCGGTCTGCCCGGCGGGCTGCCACCGCATTGACGTGGACGAAACCGCCTTCCGCCATCTTTATGATAGCACCGGCTGTGTCCGCTGCGGGAAGTGCATTGCCGCCTGCCGCGCTCTGGCGCTGGAGTGGTGCGGCAAGGAAATGGAGGCGGAGGAGGTTATATCCATCGTGGAGCGCGACCGGGCCTTCTATGGGAAAACTGGCGGTTTGACCGTTTCAGGCGGCGAGCCGATGATGCAGCCGGCGTTTACCAATGCGCTGCTGGGTCTGGCAAAGGAGCGAGGGCTTTCGACGTGCGTGGAAATATGCGGCGTAGGGGCTGAGAATCTGGACGATGGGCTATGCGACCGCATTTACTTCGACATCAAGACGCCCGATCCGGCGCTTCACCGCCGTCTGACCGGTCGGGACAATGCCGACATTCTGGCGAATCTGCGCCGGCTGGCGGAGAGATGTTCCGATAAAATCGTCGTCCGCATGGTGATTGCCGCCGGGTTGAACGATTCGCCTGAATTGGTTGAGCAGCTCACGGCTTTGACGTCTTCGCTGGGAATTGCTCATGTGGAGCTGAATCCCTTCCATCCTTACGGTTCCTCCAAAGCCTCCGCGGTGGGAATGAAATCGACCTCCCCCGGGAAAGAAGCTGTGCCTGACGACAGGGCGCTTGCGAAGCTGCGGGCTCATGCCGAGGCGTGACGGTTAGGGATGATAATATCATCTGTAAAACATTTTATACTTGTGTGCACTCAAATGGTATTTCTTATTTTTTTTCGAGACAAAAAACCATGCCATATCAGGCGAAAGCCTGATATGGCATGGTTTTTATTTGGACTTACGAAAACCGAACTCGGTTCAGCTTACAATCGCTTACTGAGCGTCCTTAATCGCAGCCTGAGCAGCAGCGAGGCGTGCGATCGGTACGCGGAAAGGCGAGCAGGAAACGTAGGTCAGACCAACCTTGTGGCAGAACTCCACAGAGGACGGGTCGCCGCCGTGCTCACCGCAGATGCCCAGCTTGATGTCGGGGCGGGTCTTGCGACCCAGATCAGCTGCGAGAGCAACCAGCTTGCCGACGCCGTTCTGATCGAGCTTAGCAAAGGGATCGTTCTCGTAGATCTTCTTGTCGTAGTATGCGCCCAGGAACTTGCCGGCGTCGTCACGGGAGAAGCCGAAGGTCATCTGGGTCAGGTCGTTGGTACCGAAGGAGAAGAACTCAGCTTCCTTCGCGATCTCGTCAGCGGTGATAGCCGCACGAGGAATCTCAATCATGGTACCAACCTTGTAGTGCATATCGGAGCCAGCAGCCTTGATTTCGGCGTCAGCGGTCTCAACGACTACATTCTTCACGTACTTAAGCTCCTTGATCTCGCCAACCAGCGGAATCATGATCTCAGGAACGATGGTCCAGTCAGCGTGCTTAGCCTGAACGTTCAGAGCTGCACGGATAACTGCCTTGGTCTGCATAACAGCGATTTCAGGGTAGGTGACAGCCAGACGGCAGCCGCGGTGACCCATCATCGGGTTGAACTCATGGAGGGAAGCGATAATAGCCTTGACTTCTTCAACGGTCTTGCCGGTGTCAGCAGCCAGCAGCTCGATGTCCTTTTCCTCGGTGGGAACGAACTCGTGGAGCGGCGGGTCGAGGAAGCGGATGGTGATCGGGCAGCCCTGCATGGTCTCATACATAGCCTCGAAGTCGCCCTGCTGCATCGGGAGGATCTTAGCCAGAGCCTTCTCACGACCCTCAACGGTGTCGGAGCAGATCATCTCACGGATAGCGGCGATTCTGTCAGCCTCGAAGAACATATGCTCGGTACGGCACAGACCGATACCCTGTGCGCCCAGCTCGTAAGCCTTGGCAGCGTCCTTCGGGTTGTCGGCGTTGGTGCGAACCTGCAGCTTGCGGTACTTGTCAGCCCATGCCATGATGCGACCGAAGTCACCGCCGATGGTAGCGTCAACGGTGGGAATAGCCTCGCCGTAGATGTTACCGGTGGAACCGTCGATGGAGATCACGTCGCCCTCAACATAAGTCTTGCCGCCGAGAGTGAACTTCTTGTTCTCCTCGTCCATAACGATGTCGCCGCAGCCGGATACGCAGCAGGTACCCATACCACGTGCAACAACGGCTGCGTGAGAGGTCATACCGCCGCGGACAGTCAGAATACCCTGAGATGCCTTCATACCGGTGATGTCCTCGGGAGAGGTCTCCAGACGAACCAGAACGACCTTCTTGCCCTGTGCCTTCCAAGCCTCAGCGTCTTCAGCGGTGAAGACAACCTGACCGCAGGCAGCTCCAGGGGAAGCACCCAGACCGCGACCGATAGGAGTAGCAGCCTTCAGAGCCTTGGCGTCGAACTGCGGGTGGAGCAGGGTGTCGAGGTTTCTGGGATCGATCATGGAAACAGCCTGCTTCTCGTCGATCATGCCCTCGTCAACCAGGTCGCAGGCGATCTTGAGAGCAGCCTGAGCGGTTCTCTTGCCGTTACGGGTCTGGAGCATGTAGAGGTGCTTGTCCTCGATGGTGAACTCCATATCCTGCATATCGCGGTAGTGGTTCTCGAGGGTAGCGCAGATGCCCTTGAACTGCTCGAATACTTCGGGCATGATCTCAGCCATCTTTTCAATCTTCATAGGAGTACGAACGCCTGCAACGACGTCCTCGCCCTGTGCGTTCATCAGGAACTCGCCCATGAGCTTCTTCTCGCCGGTTGCGGGATCGCGGGTGAAGGCAACGCCAGTACCACAGTCGTCACCCATGTTACCGAATGCCATCATCTGAACATTGACAGCGGTACCCCAAGAATAGGGGATATCATTATCGCGGCGATAAACGTTCGC
>JAFUQU010000048.1 GCA_017472255.1 Clostridia bacterium
AATGTGGTTCGGATTCTGTCCCGAAAGACCAAGAACAATCCTGTTCTGATTGGCGAACCCGGTGTTGGCAAAACCGCCATTGCCGAGGGACTTGCCCAGCGAATTGTGAAAAAGGATGTACCCAAGTCCTTGCAGGATAAGACCATCTTCTCCCTGGATATGGGTGCACTGGTGGCAGGTGCAAAATACCGTGGTGAGTTCGAGGAGCGTTTGAAAGCCGTTCTGAATGAGGTTCGTTCCTCAGAGGGTAAAATCATTCTGTTCATCGATGAGCTGCACACCATCGTCGGCGCGGGCAAAACCGAAGGCTCCATGGACGCGGGCAACCTTTTGAAGCCCATGCTGGCTCGCGGCGAGCTGCACTGCATCGGCGCGACCACGCTGGACGAGTACCGCAAGTACATCGAAAAGGATGCCGCGCTGGAGCGCCGCTTCCAGCCTGTGCTGGTGGACGAGCCGACGGTGGAGGATACCATCTCCATCCTGCGTGGTTTGAAGGAGCGGTATGAAATCTTCCACGGCGTGCGCATCCACGATAACGCGCTGGTTGCCGCCGCAACCCTTTCCCACCGCTATATCACCGACCGTTTCCTGCCCGACAAGGCCATCGATCTGGTTGATGAAGCCTGCGCCATGATCCGCACCGAGATCGATTCCATGCCCTCGGAGCTGGACGATATCCGCCGCCGGATTATGCAGCTGGAGATCGAGGAAATGGCGCTGAAAAAGGAGGACGACCAGCTGAGCCGCGATCGGCTTGCCAAGCTGACCGCCGAACTTGCCGAGGAAAAGGACAAATTCAACGAGATGAAGTCCCGCTGGGAAAACGAAAAGAACAGCGTGGACGCGGTTAAGAACATCAAGGAGCAGATTGAGCAGCTCACCGGCGAGATCGAGCAGGCGCAGCTCCATCTGGAGTACGAGAAGGCGGCTCGCCTGAAATATTCCGATCTGCCCGCGCTCCAGCAGAAGCTGGAGGAAGCCGAGCGGAATGCCGAATCCCGCCAGTCCGCCAATACGTTGGTTCACGATACCGTCACCGAGGAAGAAATCGCGTCCATTGTCGCACGCTGGACGGGCATTCCGGTGGCGCGGCTGGTGGAGGGCGAGCGAGAAAAGCTGCTCCATCTGGACGATGTGATTCACCAGCGGGTCATCGGTCAGGACGAGGCGGTGCGCCTTGTCACCGAGGCCATCCAGCGCAGCCGGGCGGGCATCGCCGACCCGAACCGCCCCATCGGCAGCTTCCTCTTCCTGGGTCCCACGGGTGTGGGCAAGACCGAGCTTGCCAAGACGCTGGCCGACTGTCTGTTCGACGACGAGCACAACATGGTGCGTATCGATATGACCGAGTACATGGAGAAATTCAGCGTGTCCCGGCTTATCGGAGCGCCTCCCGGCTATGTGGGCTACGACGAGGGCGGTCAGCTTACCGAAGCCGTCCGCCGCAAGCCTTACAGCGTGATCCTGTTCGATGAGGTGGAGAAGGCGCATCCCGACGTGTTCAACATCCTGCTGCAAATCCTCGACGACGGACGTGTTACCGACAGTCAGGGACGGACGGTGGACTTCAAGAATACGATCATCATCCTCACGTCCAATCTGGGCAGCTCCTATCTGCTGGACGGCATTACAGCGGAGGGCGAGATTTCGGAGGATGCCAGAGCGAAGGTCATGGCGGAGCTGCGCGCTTCCTTCCGACCGGAGTTCCTGAACCGTCTGGACGAAATCATCATGTTCCGCCCGCTGACCAAGGACAATCTGACCGGCATTATCGACAATCTGGTGGAGAGCCTTGCCGCCCGTCTTGCCGACCGTTCGCTGTCGCTGGAGGTTACGGATGCTGCCAAGCAGTTCATCATCGATCACGGCTACGACCCGGTGTATGGCGCCCGTCCGCTGAAGCGGTATCTGCAATCCGCTGCTGAAACGCTGATTGCGAAGGAGATTCTGCGCGGCGATATTCCCGCAGGCTCCACGCTGGTGCTTGACACCGACGGCGGGAAGCTGACCTGCCATCCGTCGATGCAGGCGGAAATTTTGGATTAACGGCGAATCTCCCGGTTCATAGGAACCGGGAGATTTTCTGTAATATGAAGGATTGGAGTATTATTACAAATATTTATACTTTGACAAAAAAACATTATATAACAATTTATGATATCAAATTGACAAAATCATATTCTTATGCTAAAATTAAATATGTGAAGTGCATAACGCATTCACAAAAATTATTACATTTTTATAAGAAAGGACAATTCCCATGAAAAAACTCGTTTCCCTGTTTCTCATGCTGACAATGCTTGTCAGTGCGGCATCCATGGCTGTTTCGGCGGCTGACGCGGAGCTGATCAAGGACATGGCTTCTGCCAAGGACGGCGATTTGCTCTATATCGTTGATTTCGGAAGCACCGGCGGCGCCTTCACTCCCGCTCCCAATACGAAGGCCGCTGAAAACTACACCTACACCGTTGGCGACAACGGTCGCTCGATCACCATCAAGGGTCTGGGCGACAAATCCGGCTCTTACTGGGGCGCTCCCATCAAGGGTCTGGAGGTTGACGAAACCAGCACCGCCACCATCACCTTCAAGGTGAAGATGAACGGCACCGCCGGTAAGAACAACTCCATCGGCGTCGGCGGCTGGCTGATCGACGATTATGCCCCCGATGAGTATAAGTTCTACAACAACTATGGCAACTACAACTCCCAGTTCCCGGAGGGCGATACCTCTGCGAACCGTGCAGCTTTGTCCATTTCCCGAGAAAAGTACAACGGTGACTACACCACCGGTATTGACGCCGCTACGCCCGATGCGGACGGCTTCATCACCTGCAAGCTGGAGTTTGACGCGCCCAACAAGAAGTTCCGCGCCTACAGCCTGGTAGACGGCAAGTGGCAGCTGGACGAGGAGCAGACCATGGCTGAGGCCAATGACGCCGCAAAGCAGGACTACCTGTGCGTCATGTTCTACTCCTACTATCAGGTTGTTGACGCAACCGTGAAGGATATGAAGTTCTTCAAGGGCATTGGTCTGACCGACGCGCAGCTGAACTACGATCCCAACGCCGTTCAGGAAAGCACCGCCCCCTCCACCGGCGATTCCACCATCCTCTATGTTGGAGTTTGCGCTGCTGCTCTGATCTGCGGCGTCGCTGTGATCACGAAGAAAAAAGTACGCTGAAATCGTACATAAAGAAATCACGCGGAACCGTCCGGTTCCGCGTGATTTCTCGTGTGTAAGCTGATCTTACCGCTGCGAATGGGATTGCCTATGTTTTGTTCTCCGCAGCAGATGCGTTCATATGCAGGTGGCGGTATCCGCTGGGCGTGACGCCTGTCAGCTTTTTGAAAATGCTGGCGAAGTAGTTGGTGTCGTCAAAGCCGACCCGGGCGGCGATTTCCTTGATGGGGAGGGCGGTGGTGGTCAGCAGTTCCTTTGCGTGGCGGACGCGCACCTCGTTGATGTAGGCGCTGACCGATCTGCCGCTGGTTTTCTTGAAAATGTGATTGATGTAGGAGACGCTGTAATGGGCGTAGTCGGCGATGATCGGCACGGACAGCGGGGACATATAATTGGCGTTGATGAAGGACACGATGCCGTTGTAGGAGAAGCTGGTCAGGTGAGGGCGGTATTTTGCTCGGATGTAGACGAAGCCCACCAGATCGGCGGCGGGGGTTAGAAGGCGGCGGAGCAGTTCCGGGTCGGGCAGGGTGGTTTTCAGCAAGGCGAGGGGGTCTTCCAGCCCGGGAAGCTCCACGCCCGCCTGATTGAGACGGTACTGCGCGATGCGGCGGGTCTCCTCCCTATCGCGGGTGTAGCCGGTGACGCTGATGAAGCCCACCGCCACGCCCTCCGAAAAGATGGGCAGGATAAATTCCTCCACGCCGAAGCAGCAGGTTCCGAAGTGGGGTGTTGGATTCCGGGAAAGGCTTCCGACCACCATTCGCTGGCAGCGGATGCACTTATCCCAGAGGGGCTGGCTGGATTTGATCAGTTTGCAGAAGGGAATGGCGTGGTCGTTGAACTTGCCCAGCTGGACGCGGAAAGGGGAAAAGAAACGGTTGGTGGCATGGAAGGAGATGGACAGGTTGTAGTCCCGTTCCAGCTGCTCGAAGTTGGCGGCGAGATCGGTGAGTATTTTGCTGATGAAGCTGTAATCGCTTTTGTCGGTCATGGCTGTCTCCCCAAAACACGAAAATTCTGCAATGAGCACTGCATTTATTATAACATACCGGTGGGCGGATTGCAAGACTGCGGGAGGAAGTTATGCTGAATATTCGTGCGGCTTTGCAGAAAAATCAAGAATGCGAGAAACCCCTCTCCCCCGGCAATGCCGGGGGAGAGGGGTTTTCTCTTATACGTTCATAACCACGGGAAGAATCATGGGCTTGCGCTTGGTTTTCTGATAGAGGAACTTGGACAGATCGTCCTTGACCGTTCCTTTCATCTCCGACCAGTCGGTGATGTTGTGGTCGAGACATTTGAGCAGCGCGTCCTTGGCGATGGACTTCACCTGATCCATCAGCTGCTCGGATTCGCGGACGTACACGAAGCCGCGGGACACAATGTCCGGTCCCGAAATCAGCTCGCGGGTGTCGATGTCCACCGTGGCAACCACCACAATCAGACCGTCCTGCGCCAGATGACGGCGGTCACGCAGAACGATGTTGCCCACATCGCCCACGCCGTAGCCGTCCACCAGAATCTTTCCGGCGGGAACCATGCCCGAGAAGCGTGCGCCGTCCTTGTCGATCTCCAGCACCTTGCCGATTTCGGACACGAAGATGTGATTTTCCTCCATGCCCATTTCCTCGGCCAAACGCTTGTGGGTGATCAGATGGCGGTGTTCGCCGTGAACCGGCATGAAATACTTGGGGTGTACCAGCGCGTGCATCAGCTTCAGCTCCTCCTGGCAGGCGTGACCGGAAACGTGTACGTCGGCCAGCGCGTCGTACAGGACAGTGACGCCCTTGCGGAACAGCTCGTTGATAATCTTGCCCACCAGCTTTTCGTTGCCGGGGATGGGATTGGCGCTGATGACCACCAGGTCGTTGGGGCCCAGCACCACCTTGTCGTGGTCGCTGAACGCCATGCGGTAGAGGGCGGACATGGGCTCGCCCTGGCTGCCGGTGGTGATGATGGTCAGCTGATTGTCGCGGTAGCGCTTAATTTCGCTGATGTCGATGAGCGTGCCGTCGGGCACCTTCATATACTCCAGTTCGATGGCGGTTTTTACGATGTTGATCATGCTTCGTCCGGTGACGGCGACCTTGCGTCCGTGGGCGGCGGAGGCGTTGATGATCTGCTGCACACGGTGAACGTTTGACGAGAAAGTGGCGATAATGACGCGCTTATCGGGGAAGCGGGAGAGAATGCCGTCCAGCGAGCGTCCCACCTTTTTCTCGGAAGGCGTGTAGCCCGGGCGCTCCACGTTGGTGGACTCGCAGCAGAGCAGCTTGACGCCTGCCTTGCCGATTTCGCCGATGCGGGTCAAATCCATGACCTTGCCCTCCACGGGGGTCAGGTCGAGCTTGAAGTCGCCCGAGAAGAAGACCGTGCCCACGGGAGTTTTAATGGCGATGGCGCAGGCGTCGGCGATGGAATGGTTGACGCGGACGAATTCCGCGGAGAAGCAGCCCAGCTTCACCACATCGCCTGCCTTGACGGCGTTGAGCACCGGCTTTTCGCGGAAGGTGTGCTCGGAGAGCTTGTTGGCCACGATGCCAACGGTAAGGCGGGTGCCGTAAACAGGGGCGTTCACCGTTTTGAGCACGTAGGGCAGTGCGCCGATGTGATCCTCATGTCCGTGAGTCAGCACGAAGCCCCGCACCTTGTCGATGTTCTTTTCCAGGTAGGTGACGTCGGGGATAACCAGATCGACGCCCAGCATATCGTCGTCCGGGAAGCCCAGACCGCAGTCAACGACGATGATATCGTTTTCATATTCGAGGACGGTCATGTTCTTGCCGATCTCGCCGAGACCGCCGAGGGAAATGACCTTCAGTTTGGATGTTTTTCCTCTTGCCAATCAATTCACTATCCTTTCAGGTAAGTATTAAGTATATCATTCAGACTATATGTCAGCTGTGAGCGGCGCGTGCTGCGAAATGAGCGCGCGAAAAAAAGGCTGTCATGCAGCATACAAAATATGGAAATCAAACGGCTCTGCGGCGAATCGCGGGGGACAAAAAGCCCGACAGCGTAAAAGGGCGGTCTACCTGTCGGAAAATCCCGGTGCGTCAGCGGCAGAAAGGCGGATCAGACGTTCCTCCGCCATGCGCGCCGATCTGGCAACGAACAACATATATCATTTACTATTATACCACTACTTTATGACCGATATAAGCGAGGGAATATGAATATATTGTTAATTATAGCGGCGCATCCGGCGGGGGACACTATAAACGCCGTATCAACGGACAAAACAAATCAGGGAGGAATTCCTATGGAACCCAAGAAAAGCCCCATCCCCGAAATCCCCGGCAATCAGCCGCTTCATCCCCGCGCCGACGCCGCCGTCCGCGCATACCGCGCCACCGGCGGTCAGACCGATATGCTGGGAAGCTATACCGGCATCACCCACAACCTGACCGCCGACGGTCTGATGCGCGCGGATAGCCCGATGGCGTACAACGGTTCGCCTGCCAACGGCGCGCCGGAGCTTGTGCCGCCGGATGTTGACCCCGTACAGGACGCGGACGATCTCTGATTAAAGCAGAAAATTCGCCGCCAGCGCGATCAGCCCGGCCAGCAGCCCTACCGCCGCCGCGCCTGAAAAAAAGGCGATAACGCTGCCTAGTCCGCCCGCTGTTCCCGAGCCGGAACGACGGGCGAACTTTTTTTTGCCGCCGTTCAATTCCAGCGCACGTTCCATGGAGCATGCGTCCAGCATCCGCCGGGCCTCGCTCATCATATCGTTCTGGGAGCAGGGGGGAAGCTCTTTTTTCAGGATGAAGTACGCCGAATCGAAATACCTGCTGCCGGTATCCGTGACCACGATAATTTTCTTCTGACAGCCTTTTACCATAATCTTACCTCTCGTGTGATATTCTTGAAGAAAGTATTGACGGAGCGGCGCCGGTTTATTCATTCGGCTTGACAGGGACGGGCGGTTATGGTATAATGAAAGCAGAGGAAAGGCAGGGTGAAACGATGAAGCTGTTCCGATCAAAAGCAGAAAAAGAGCTGGACGAGATCATCGCCCAGATCGATATCAATTTACAGAACAACTACAAATCCATGGCGCACGACGCACGCCGCAGACTGGGGGAGCGCTGCGAAGCGCTGCACAACGCGGGGGCGCTGCGGGAAAAGGAGTACATATACTACCGCCGCGCCTATGAGGATTACACCGAGAAGATGAAGGATTACCATCACTGATAGAAGGTATGCACAAAATCATCGAAGCAGCCGATAACCTGCCGCTCCAGTGGACTGGTATAAAAGCGGCAGCGGTTTTCCAGCACCTTCATTCGGCGGGCGCGGTCACGTGCGGCGGCGAGCGGAATGCCGCAGAGAGCGGCGATTCCGTGGGCGTCGGTGATATGCAGCTCGTGCAGCACGCAGGCGGGGGTCAGCAGGCGAAGGGCGAACATATCGGCTTCCCGCTCGATTTTGAGCTTGCTGCCATTCTCGCCGCGGTCGGAATCGAAACGGCAGCCGGCGTATTTGTAAGCGTGACCGAGAAAGATGTGCCCCAGTTCATGCGCCACGGTAATGCGGGCGTCGGGAACGCTCAGACGCTCGTCGTATATGATCGTCCAGCTGCTCCCATCGTAGATGCTGACGCCCAGCTCACCCGGCTTCAGCTCGGACACCGCGTCGTTTTTCAGGACGCGGATGCCCGCCATCCGGGCGATGCCGATGACCTGAACGGGCAGTGCGTTCACATTGAAGTCGAGCTGGGTGCGCCAGGCAGCGTCCCGGCAGCTGGAATAGATTCCGTAAAACGAATACATCGGACAGGCGAACGTCAGAAATCCTCATCGGTTTCCGGCGCGTCGCGCAGCGCCTTCAGCCGTTCCTCGGGGAGGCTGACGGACGCGGGAGGAACGCTGCCATCCCCAGAGTGGGCGGCGCGGAACACCTGTGTTTTTTTATGCCCGAAGCCCTCCGCCAGCAGTGAATCGACGGCGCTTCGCAGAGCGGGACTGGCGCGGTAGGCGGCAATCAGCCGCTGCTCAGCCTCGCTGAGCGGGAACAGGTCATGCTCATCGACTTCCCTTGGGAGAAGATTCTCCCTTGGGAGGGCGTCCTCCCTTGTAAGTTCGGCGTCCCTGAGGACATCATAGCCCATGAGCCAGGCTGGGCTGACATTGAGCGCGCGGGCGATCAGGTAGGTACGGTTTTGGCGGGGTTTGAAGCTGCCGGACAGATATTGGCTCATGGCCGACTTGGGGATGCCGGTGCGGGCGCACAGCTCACTCTGTGTGATGTTCAGCTCCTCCATGACGGCGACGAGCCGTCGGCGAAATTCTTCCATAAAATAAGTCCTTTCTTGAGGGGGACAGTACAGTATATGTTTACATAACGGCTACAGTTTATGCAGCTGGTATGTTGTTTATCTACATATTATTATACCCGCAATGCCGCATAAAATCAAGTGTTATCGAAAAAACGAATTTTTTTTTGAAAATTGTCTTGACAGCGGCATGAAAAGGTGGTATAATGAAGTTCAGAAAATCTAAACTTCACGAGAGAAGAAGGAGCACCGCATCATGCAGAGAATCGGAGAGATACGGTTCGACTACAGGGCGCTGTCAGACCGCATCGAGCGGATGTACGGCCGTGATGATTTCGCGGCGGCTATGCCCATGTCCCCGCGCCGTCTCGAGCGGCTGCTTACCGGGGAAGGGCAGTTTACTCAGCGGGAGATTCGCCGGGCGGCGGCGCTGCTGGGCATTCCCGACCGGGCGGTTTGCGCTTATTTTTTTACGCAGGAAGTTCAGAAAATCTAAACTCAAAGGAGTATACGTTATGAATCTCTACAAATCTCAGCATTTCGCACTGACCGGCATCATCACCGCCGGAAAGAAACAGACTGCCGGACAGCTCTGGTTTGAAGGGCTGCCCTCCTATCTGGCTTCGGGCAGGGAGGTGACGGCCATCGAGGGGGGCGTCGTGGTGTCCGCCGGATGCTGCCTCGACCGCCGCTCCCGCCTGTCAAGGCTGGGCAACCATGTTCGCATCGCCGGAAGCAACGGTGTACACATCATCTACGGACGGCTGGCCTGCCGTCTGGTGAAGGAGGGCGATTTCGTGGTAAGCGGGCAGGAGATCGGCATTCAGGGTTCCAGCGGCGTGGGGCGGGGAGATTATCTGACACTGGAATTCCGCCGGAACAACCGCCGGGTGGACGGGCTGGAATACCTGAATCTGCCCCGGCGGATCGGTGTCTGCCAGACGCCGGAGGGAAGCCGCGCCGATATGATCTGCCAAGCCTGCCGCATCGACGACTGGACCAGGCTCCAGCTGGACAGCATTCCCGACATCTGGGACATACTCTACCCCCACCTGAATCTAGCGCCGGCCTTTGATCTGTCGGAGTACGAGAATCGAATTATCTATTGAAAAAAAGACGCCGCGCGGATGCGCGGCGTCGGATTATTACTGAAGTTCCTTAAGGGTGGCGATGGTTGTGTCTAATTTTTCCTGTGCTGCAGTTACCCAGCCGTCATGCCAGGACATCCAGCTGTCGGTCAGTGCGGCGATCTGATTCTTGAAAGCGCCCTGGGGATCGCCGATGGTTGAGGTATAGGAGGTGGCAAAGCTGAAAGTGACCGAGGATTTGATCAGGTCGAACATCTGCGCCGTTTCGTCATCTCTCGAATACTTGACCTTGAGGGCGTTCTCGAAATAAGCCGGGGAGACGGTGCGGTAGGATTCGGAGGCGAAGCACTCCAGAACGGCGGCGGACATATTGGGGTCAACGGTGGTCAAGGGAATGCAGAAGCTGGAGTAGGTAGCGCGGGCGGTGGTGCTGTAGTTTTCCTGCGCTTCGTCCCACTTGGGGAAGGGAACGACGCCGTAGTCGAAGGCGTCGATGTCGCGGTAGCTGCTGGTATCCTTGAATTCGCCGGTGCAGAAGAGTACGCGGCCCTCGGAGAACGCGGTTACGTAATCAACTTTGGTCGAGGTGATGAAGGCGTCGTTATCCTTGAAGAGCGAGACCAGCTTTTCTACAGCGCTGACAACCTTTTCGTTGTTGAAGACCAGCTTGGACGGATAGCCATCGGCATCACGTTCCACAATCTGGAGATTGAAGGAATCGATGAAGCCGTAGAGCTGATTATAGCTGCCCGTAGCCAAGCCGAAGCGGTCTGCGTCGGATTTCGCGCCGTCGCTGTCTAAATCCTGATAGACGTTTTTTGTCAGCTCCACAACCTTGTCGATGGTCCATTCGCCGTTGTTGACGATTTCATACAGGTCGGGGATGTTGAAGTCCTCGCAGATGCTCTTGTTGTAGAAAACGCACATCATGCCGTTGATCAGTCCCAGCGAAGCGTCGCCAGAGGCGAAGTAGAGCTTGTTGTCCACTGCCAACTCATCCAGCAGACCGGCAGCCCACCAAGGCTTGTCAAAGTCAAGGTAATCGAGGGTGTTCAGGTTGGTCAGCAGCCCCTCCAGCGTCAGGGTGGACAGCTGATTGGACAGCACTGCGCAAAGATCATACTCACCGTCTGCCGCCATGACGCTTTGCTTGATCAGACCGTTGAAGGTTTTTCTGTCCGCCCATTCGCCGGGCTGAGCGATGAAGTTCAGCTTGACGCCCAGACGATCCTCCACCGTCTGGTTGCGCTTCCAGAGTGCATCGTCCACGATGTCGCCGGTCTGTTCATCTACAAAGAATTCGGTGTTGGCGACGGCTTCGCGAATCAGGATGTTGACCTCCTTGCCGCCGAAATTGGTACCGGCGGGGATTTCGTCCAGCAGGAAGCCGTTGGCGTCGCGGGTGGGGTCGGTGGTTTCAGCGGGGACGGTAGTGTCGGAGGGGGTATTATTGCCGCCCGAGGATGCGGAACCACCGCAGGATGAAACGGCAGATGCCAGCATGGCCAGAAGCAGCAGCGCAGAAATGGTTTGCTTTTTCATGTTGTTTTCTCCTTCTTTGTTTGAATTTTATTTCATCAAGAGGCTTTTGCATATTTATTATAACACAAAAAATAGTCGTCTGATATTAAAAATCAACACAGGAACATGAAAAATCAAACTTCTTTTTGCGCCGGGGCTGACACATTCCCGCGCCGTCTGCATACCATGATAACGAGGGCGGCATAAGGCCGTCCTGTGAGACACCATGACAGGAGGATTATTATGTCAGAAAATCGGAACAGCTTCTGCGGATGCAGAAGCAACGGGAATGGCAGCACCTTCACTGGAAACGGTACTGCCTCCGGTGCGTCCGCCGCCAGCACCGCCGGTGCTGCCGCCGGCATCGGTGCGGGCAGCGTGCTGATCGACACCTATCAGGTGTTCGACAGCTGCCGCGACCGCGACTGCTTTGAGGACGTCCGGGTCTATCTGGACGAGGCAGGTCAGTGCATCATCGAGCACACCGGGCAGGTGCGCACCAAATCGGCGGAAATCTGCTCGTCCGCCATCAGCGTGGAGCCGGTGCAGCTCAGCCGCGGCTTCTACCGCGTAACCGTCCGCTTCTATGTACATCTGGAACTGGAGGCCTGCACCTGCCCTGGCAAACCCCAGTGCTTCAACGGCGTGGCAGCCGTGGAGAAATCCGTCGTGCTGTTCGGAGGTGAAGGTTCGGTGCGCATTTTCCGTTCGAACGCGGTATCGGACAGCTTCTGCTCCCGTCCGTGCAGCGGCGAGATGACCACCAATCTGCCGGTAGCGGTGGTGGAAGCGGTGGATCCCGTCATTCTCGGTACCCGTGTGATTGATCCTTCCAGTGGATGCAGCTGCTCCTGCTGCTGCTCCTGCGAGGATATGCCCGAGCAGGTGGTCAACCTGTTCGGCGGCATCGTGGACAGCACGTCCCGTCAGCTGGCGGTATCGCTGGGCTTCTTCTCTGTGATTCGTCTGGAGCGCCCCGAGCAGTATCTGATCAACGCGGTGGAATTCAGCGTGCCCGACAAGGAATGCCCGGTCAACGAGGACGACAGCCCCTGCGACACCTTCCGCCGCATGGCATTCCCCACCGAGGAGTTCGCGCCCGGACGCACCGCCGCCATCAACACCGACAACGGCTGCGGCTGCCATCGTGACCATGATCGGGACGACGATGACTGCGACAGCCGCGGTTCCCGCGAGGGACGCAGCGGCGACCGTGAGAATCGTGAAGGACGCAGCGGCGAACGCGGCTGCGGATGCAGATAAGCGCCGTCAAACTGCTTGAATCGACAGCATAAACCAACGCCATGCGGATTAATGTCCGCATGGCGTATTTTTTACGTACTTTACAAAAACATGACAGCCGCTACAGAAGCGTGACAAAGGTTTACTACCAATTTACGGGAGCGTGCCGACGGCGATGACAGAGGGGAGGTATACTGTTATCGTGCAAAGGAAAAAGAAAATTGAATCATGCAAGGAGTTATGAATTATGAAAAACAGAACAAAATCCCTCATCGCCGCCGCTATTCTCGCAGCCGCATCGCTGAGCGCCTGTGGTTCGCAGAGCTTTGATCCCTCCGCCGAAATCGGCGTGATTTCCCGAGAGGAAGGCTCGGGCACCCGTGGCGCGTTCATCGAGCTGTTCGGCATTGAAAAGAAGAACGACGCAGGCGAGAAGGTTGACTACACCACACAGTCTGCCGTCATTACCAGCTCCACCTCGGTTATGCTGACCACCGTGGCGGGCGATCCCCATGCCATCGGCTATATCTCCCTCGGTTCGCTGAACGACACCGTGAAGGCGCTTCCCATCGACGGCGTGGAAGCCAGCGTAGAGAACATCAAGAACGATACTTATAAAGCAGCACGCCCCTTCAACATTGCAACCAAGGCTGAAATCAGCGACGTCGCCGCCGATTTCATCGCCTTCATCATGAGCGCCGACGGTCAGGCGGTTGTCGAGGATAACGGTTATATCGCCGTGTCCGACGCGGCCGCGTACAGCGGTTCGGAGGATTCCGGCAAGATCGTGGTGTCCGGCTCCAGCTCGGTTTCGCCGGTGATGGAGAAGCTCAAGGAAGCCTACATCGCAAAGAACCCCGGCGTGACCATCGAAATCCAGACCAGTGACTCCTCCACCGGCGTCAGCGACGCGATCAAGGGCATATGCGACATCGGCATGGCTTCCCGTGAGCTGAAGTCCTCCGAAACCGAGCAGGGTCTGACCTCCACCACCATCGCCATGGACGGCATCGCGGTCATCGTCAACCACAGCAATACCGTATCCGGTCTGACCAGCGAGCAGGTCTGCGCCATCTTCACCGGCGAGGCCGCCGTCTGGAGCGACGTTATCGGCTGAGAGCCGCTGTCACAGCCATGAAAAATCTGCGCGAAAAGCTGATGCACGCCGTCTTTCTTCTGACGGCCTGCGTATCGGTGGCTGCGGTGCTTCTGATCTGCCTGTTCCTGTTTGCCAGCGGGTTCCCGGCCATCGCCGAGATCGGACCGTTCAACTTTCTGCTGGGCAGCGAATGGCGTCCGGCCAATGATCTCTACGGCATCTTCCCGATGATTGTCGGCAGCCTGTATGTCACCGCCGGCGCGCTGCTGATTGGCGTGCCGGTGGGCATCCTGACGGCGGTGTTCCTGGCGCGCTTCTGTCCGAAGCGGCTCTACCGGGTGATGAAACCCGCGGTGAACCTGATGGCGGGCATTCCGTCGGTGGTTTACGGCTTCTTCGGGCTGGTGGTGCTGGTACCGCTGGTGCGGGAGCTGTTCGGCGGACGGGGCATGAGCGTGCTGACCGCGTCCCTTCTGCTGGGGCTGATGATTCTGCCCACGATCATCAACGTGTCCGAATCGGCGATCCGCGCGGTTCCGCAGAGCTATTACGAGGGCGGGCTGGCGTTGGGCGCCACCCACGAGCGCAGCGTTTTCTACGCCATGCTGCCCGCCGCGAAAAGCGGTATTTTCGCGGGCGTGGTGCTGGGCGTGGGACGCGCCATCGGCGAAACCATGGCGGTCATGATGGTGGCGGGCAATCAGCCGGTCATCCCGGACAGCCTGACCGACGGTGTGCGCACGCTGACCACCAACATCGTGCTGGAGATGGGCTATTCCACCGACCTGCACCGGGAAGCGCTGATCGCTACGGCTGTGGTGCTTTTCGTCTTCGTGCTGATCATCAATGTCAGCTTCTCGCTGCTTAAACAGAAAAAATCCTGACGGAGGTTAACGTGAAAAATAGATTTTTCACGCATGGTTTTTGTGTTCTTCATTGCCCTCGGCAATGATTTTGCTGCGCAAAACCGCCCACAAATTCCCAATAAGGAAGCTTTCGCTGAGCGAAAGCCATGGTAATTATTATGAATCGTACCTTAACCAGACCAATCGCGCTTCCCCTGCATAAACCCGAACGGCGGCGCCGCGACATCCAAACACCCCTTCTGCGGGGAGCCGTCTGGACGGCGGCTATGCTGACGCTGGCGTCTTTAGGCTTTCTCATCGCCTATATCCTGATCAAGGGCATTCCGAATCTGACGCCCTCGCTGTTTGCATGGACATACAACTCCACCAACGTGTCGCTGACCCCCGCGCTGATCAATACGCTGTACATGATTCTGCTGGCGCTGGGAATCTCCGTTCCCGTGGGTATCGGCGCGGCGGTGTACATGACCGAATACGCAAAGCGGGGCAGTAAGCTGGTTAAGCTGGTGCGGGTCACTGCCGAAACCCTGTCGGGCATTCCGTCCATCGTCTATGGTCTGTTCGGCTCACTGTTCTTCGTGGACTCGTGCGGCTTCGGGCTGTCGCTGCTGTCGGGCGGACTGACGCTGGCCATCATGATTCTGCCGCTGATCATGCGCACCGCCGAGGAAGCGCTGCTGGCGGTTCCGGACAGCTGGCGGGAAGGCAGCTTCGGACTTGGCGCGGGACGTGTGCGCACGGTTTTCCGCATTATCCTGCCCGCAGCCATCCCCGGCATTCTGTCCGGCGTGATTTTGGCTGTCGGACGGATTATGGGCGAATCGGCGGCGTTGATCTTCACGGCGGGCACCGTAGCCGAGGCGGCGGGAAGTCTGCTTGACTCCACCCGCACGCTGGCGGTTCATATGTATACGCTGTCCGGCGAAGGACTGTACATCGAGCAGGCTTATGCAACGGCGGTGGTTCTGCTGGTGCTGGCGGCGGTTGTCAATGGGCTGTCCGGGCTGGCGGCGCGCTGCCTGACCGGAGGGAGGGGAAGCCAATGGATAAGATGACCGTCGAACACATGAATCTGTGGTATGGCAATGTGCAGGCGTTGAAGGACGTGAGCCTGACGATTCCTGCGGGGCAGATTACCGCCCTCATTGGGCCGTCGGGCTGCGGCAAATCCACGCTGCTCAAGAGCATGAACCGGATGAATGATTTGGTGGAAGGCTGTCGGATTGAGGGGCAGATCAGGCTGGACGGGGAGGACATCCACGGCGGCATGGACGTGAACCTGCTGCGCCGCCGGGTGGGCATGGTTTTCCAGAAGCCCAATCCCTTTCCGATGAGCATCTACGACAATATCGCCTTTGGACCGCGCACCCACGGTATTCGCGCAAAGGCGGAGCTGGACGGAATCGTCGAGCGTTCCCTGCGGGGCGCGGCGATTTGGGACGAGGTGAAGGATCGGCTGAAAAAGTCGGCGCTGGGTCTGTCCGGCGGACAGCAGCAGCGGCTTTGTATCGCCCGAGCGCTGGCTGTGGAACCGGAGGTGCTGCTGATGGACGAGCCGACGTCGGCGTTGGATCCGATCTCCACGTCGCGCATCGAGGAACTGGCTGTGGAGCTGAAAGGGCGCTACACAATCGTCATCGTGACGCACAATATGCAGCAGGCGGCGCGGATATCCGACAGGACGGCGTTTTTCCTGCTGGGCGAGCTTGTGGAGACTGACGCCACCGCGCGCATCTTCGATGCGCCCCGGGATCCGCGAACTGCCGATTATATTGCCGGACGGTTTGGATGAAAAAGTTCCGACGGAGGAATCCGTCGGAACTTTTATATATGGAAATCAAAAAGACCTGGGGACGAATCCCCAGGCTTGTTTTGGAGCTGCTAATCAGAATCGAACTGATGACCTCATCCTTACCAAGGATGCGCTCTACCGACTGAGCCATAGCAGCGTGATGGCGACCGAGATGGGGTTCGAACCCACGACCTCTAGCGTGACAGGCTAGCGTTCTAACCAGCTGAACTACCCGGCCATCTCTTCATCACGAATAATATTATATCATATCCAAACCCGCTTGTCAATAGGTTTTCAAAAGTTTTTTGAAAATTTTTTGAGGAAATTTTCCGCTGAAAAACGCGCACACATGATTTCATGCGTGCGCGTTCGATTTGTGCGATTATTTCGCGTAATACTTGGCAACGGTTGCCTTGAAGAAGGAAACAAACTCGTCGGCGGTGAGGGGCTTGGACTCAGCCTTCGGCGCTTCCGTCTTCGGAGCTTCCTTCGGCGCTTCCTTCGGAGTCTCCGTCTTCGGAGCAGGTTCCGTCGTCACTGACTTTTTTTTTTCTTCCTGCTTGGTGCCGCACGCGGGACAGAATGCCACGTCAACGGAAATTTCCTTGCCGCAGCCGGGGCAGATGACTTTGCCGCTGTTCTCGGCGATTTCAGCTTTCAGCTGCTCGATGACGACCTTCTGCTCATCGATTTCCAGCACCTGAGCTGCCAGCTGAGCTTCCTCAGCCTTTTCGTAGTACAGCTTGCCCAGCTGATTGTAAAGACCTTCCAGCTTAGACTGCTCGGTCTTAAGTGCAATGGTGAGCTTTGCGGACTCAGCCACTTCGCCGGTTTTCTTGGCTGCGGTCTTGGCGGCTGCGTTCACATTCTCAGCTGCCTTGTTCAGAAAGCTGTTGAGTTTATCGAAATTGAATGCCATGATACAATACCTCCATATTATCTGATAGTAGCACGACGTGCCTAAATAAATACTATGTATAATATTTTAATCTTTTTATATGAACCTGCCAATAAGATTCTGAAACAATTTGTAACGGAACGTTGAATTTTGTGTAACTTTAGCGCTTGGACTCAGCTTTTGCCATAAATTTCTCGCTGGCGACGATGAAGCGCTCATGTTTGCCGCAGCCGATCAGCCCGGCTTTGTCGTACACCTTCACGTCGAAAACAAGACGACGGCGGTCAACCTCCACAAGCTCGGTTTCGCAGCGCACCTCCAGACCGGTGGGGGTAGCGGAAACGTGCTCAATCTCCAGCTTTGTGCCGACGGTGGTGCTGCCTTCCTCCAGCTGGGGGGCAACGCTCTCGGCGGCGGTGGATTCGATGAGCAGAATCATGGCGGGGGTGGCGTAGACGGGGAGCATACCGCTGCCCAGCTTCGCGGCGGTGTTGCTTTCGGTGACAAGCTCGGTTTTGGTCAGTTTGGTTCCGATCTGGGGCATGGTGTTATACCTTCCTTTATGTTATATGTTGTTAAGAATAGAATGCAGCTGTTCGCACAGGACGGGGGCATCCGCTCGATGACCTGACGGTTTGTCCGTTTCATAAATGCAAACTCCTGTAGCGGCAATTTCTTTGTCAATCCTCGAATCGGGGATGATGTGGGCAATGTCGAAAATATCCACATCGAATCCAAGCGAATCTTCCACATCACCGGCAAGTCCGCAGAATTGCAGCCCTTTCAGACCGCTGTCCACCAGCAGATCAACATCGCTGTTTTCGTGATTGGTACCCTTTGCGACCGAACCGAACAAAATTGCTTTTCTTACGTGGTACTGTTCAAATACAGGGCGCAGGATTTCGGCTACCATTTCAGGTGTCAGGACGGCTGGATTCATACTTTCCCTCCTCATGACCGGCGCGCAGCGGCTTCGTATCATGAATTATACTTGGTACAATTTATTATATCATATACCGCTGCGCGCGTCAACTGCCTGATTGTTAATTTTCTTCTGTAACATCGGCAGCAGGAGGGGGCAGCTCACACCCGCTGGTACACGATCGCCCCATCCTCGCCAAGCACGGCGCGCACATGGTCGCCGGAACGGATGCCGCCCTCCGCCAGCATGGCGGTGGCAAAGCTGTCCTCCACCCGGCGCTGGATTGCGCGGCGGAGAGGACGCGCGCCCCACACCGGATCAAAGCCCTCCTTCGCCAGCATGGTCAGCACCTCATCGTCGAATTCAATGGACACGCCCAGCTTCTCAATCCGCCCGGACACCTCCGCCAGCATGACGGCGGCGATCTTTTTAATGTCCTCGTCGGTCAGCTTGTTGAAGACGATGATCTCGTCGATGCGGTTCAGAAACTCCGGTTTGAAGGTTTCCTTCAGGCTGCTCATTACCGATTCCTTCCCGCTGACCTCCGCAGCAGTCGGCGCAAAGCCCAGCGAACGCTTCTGTTCCACCAGCGCCGATGCGCCCACGTTGGAAGTCAGAATGATGATCGTGTTCTTGAAGTCCACCCGCCGCCCCTGCGCGTCGGTCAGAATTCCGTCCTCCAGAATCTGAAGAAGAATGTTGAATACGTCGGGGTGCGCCTTCTCGATCTCGTCAAAGAGCACCACGGAATAGGGCTTGCGGCGAATCTTTTCGGTGAGCTGTCCGCCCTCGTCGTAGCCCACATAGCCGGGTGGGGAGCCGATCAGCTTGGACACGCTGTGCTTTTCCATATACTCGGACATATCCACGCGGATCATGGCGTTCATGTCGCCGAACATCACGTCGGCCAGCACTTTGGTCAGCTCGGTTTTGCCCACGCCCGTGGGACCGAGGAAGATGAACGAACCCATGGGACGGCGGGGATCCTTCAATCCGATGCGTCCCCGGCGGATGGCGCGCGCCACCGCTTCTACTGCCTCGTCCTGCCCGATGACCCGTCCCTTTAGAATATCTTCCAGATGGAGCAGACGCTCGCCTTCCTCGGTGGCCAGCTTCTTCACCGGAATGCCCGTCCACGCGGTAACGATATCGGCGATATCGTCCTCGTTAATGGCAAGCCCCTCGGTCTGACGCTCCTTCTCCCATTGCGCCTTGCGCTGTTCGCAGTCCTCCGCAAGCTGCTTTTCCTCGTCGCGGAGGGCGGCGGCCTTTTCGAAATCCTGCGCCCGGATGGCTTCCTCCTTATCGGCTCGCAGTGCCTTCACACGATCCTCCGCCTCCTTCAGCGAGGGCGGGGAAGTGTAGCTGGTAATCCGCTTTTTCGACGCGGCCTCGTCGATCAGATCGATGGCCTTGTCGGGCAGGTAGCGGTCGTTGATATAGCGCACCGACAGGCGGACGGCGGCTTCGATGGCTTCGTCCGGGATTTTTACCTTGTGGTGGGATTCGTAGCGGTCGCGCAGACCTTTCAGAATCAGCACCGCTTCGTCGGCGGTGGGTTCGCCCACCATCACCGACTGGAAACGACGCTCCAACGCCGCGTCCTTCTCGATGTGCTTGCGGTATTCGCTGATGGTGGTGGCGCCGATAACCTGCAATTCTCCGCGCGCCAATGCGGGCTTGAGGATGTTCGCCGCGTCCACCGCGCCTTCGGCAGCGCCCGCGCCGATGATCGTGTGAATCTCGTCGATGAACAGAATGATGGCGGGATTTTTCATCACTTCGTTCATGACGGCTTTCATCCGTTCCTCGAACTCGCCCCGGTATTTTGCGCCCGCAATCATGGAGGAAATATCCAGCGTGACGATGGTTTTGCCGGTCAGCGTTTCGGGAACGCTGCCCTCGGCAATCCGCTGCGCCAGACCTTCTACGACGGCGGTTTTGCCTACGCCCGGCTCGCCGATCAGGCAGGGATTGTTCTTGGTGCGCCTGGAGAGAATCTGAATGACCCGCTCGGTCTCGGCGGCGCGTCCGATGATGGGGTCGAGCTTGCCGTCCCGCGCCATGGCGGTCAGGTCGCGCCCGTACTGGCTCAGGGTGGGAGCGTCCTTGACGCCCGCGTTCTTCGGACGGGGGGATTTCGGCTCACGGAAGACGCCGTTGTCGGGAGCTTCGCCGCTCTCGCCGTTCAGCCCGCCGAAGAAGGACACCACATCGTTTGCCAGATCGCCCGCCGAAACGCCCAGCGCGGTCAGAATGTTCACCGCCACACAGTCGCTCTCGGCGGTCAGCGCCAGAAGCAGATGCTCGGTGCCGATATAATTCTGCCCGAAGCGCATGGCTTGATAGGCGGAATTCTCGATGATGCGCTTGGTGCGGGGCGTCATATCGCTCGGTGTAACGCGGGTGCGTTCGCCGGTGCCGACCTTTTCGGCGATGGCGGCTTTGGTTTTATCGAAGGTGACGCCCCGGGCGTCCAGTAGCCGTGCGGCCACGCTGTCGTTTTCGGAGGTGAGCGACAGCAGGATGTGCTCGCTGCCGATGTAGGTATGCCCCAGCTCGGAGGCGAGATATAGGGATTTATTTAAGACATTAGTGGCTTTTTGGGTGAATTGGTTTGGCATAAGCGGCCTCCTTTTGGGGTGTGCATGGCACAACGGATTGAATTGGATTGTTTGCGCCTTACGCCGCCGCTTCGCGGACGGCTTTGGCGCGGAGGACATCGCGCTCGGCGGCGGGGGTGTCCTCGGGGGAACCTGCGGTAAGCAGCAGGGTGGCGGGCAACGCGGCGATCAGAATGCCGCCCAGCTTTGCGTAATCGATGTCGGTGATCATGCCCAGCGATACGCCAAGTCTAACGTCGCTCCACAGCTTGAGAAATTCCTCGCTGGACAGCATATAGGCGTTCTTCATCACGCCGAAGGCGCGCATCACACGGTCGCAGAGACGGGCGAAGCTGTCACTTTTCAGTGTGTCCCGCAGCTTCCGTTCCGATTCGACCAGCTGGCGGGCAACCTTTTCCAGCTTGTCGAGAATTTCCTGTTCGGTCAGCCCCATGGTGATCGAGTTGGACACCTGATAGAGCGCGCCGGCAGCTTCGCTGCCCTCGCCGTACAGACCGCGCACCGTAATGCCCAGCTTGGACAGGCTGCGCGCTACGCTTCCGATCTGTCCGGCCAGCGTCATGGCGGGCAGATGAAGCATCACCGACGCCCGCATGGCCGTACCAAGATTGGTGGGGCACTGGGTCAGATAGCCCACATCCTCGGAGTAGGCGATCTCCGCGCCGCCGTCCAGCAGATCGTCCAGCGTGCAGGCGGCTTTGTAAGCCTCGCCCAGCGACAAACCGGGCAGAATGGTCTGGATGCGGACGTGATCTTCTTCGCCGATCATTACGGCGGCGGTGCGGTCGGCGGACAGCAGCAGCGTATGCGGCGCTTTTTCCCTTGCAAAGGCGGGGCTGATGAAGTGCTCCTCTACCAGCGACTGGGCTTCCAGCGGGCTTTTGGCCACCATGTCGATGGTTTCAAGGTTTGCGGGAGACAGCGCCTTTGTTACCTTTTCGATGACCTCCGAACGCTGGGCGTCGGTCATGCGCCCCGGGAAGGGGATGCCCGCGATGTTGCGTGCGAAACGAATGCGCGAACTGATAACGACGTCGCTCTCGGCGCCGGTCTGATTAAACCATGCCATAAGTATCAACTTCCTTTCTGCCGCTTAATTTGCGGCACTGTCGGTGGGATTTTCGTTTGCGGGAGGAAGACCGGCGGCTTCCAGCTCGCGGATCTGGTCGCGGAGAGTGACGGCTTTCTCAAACTCCTGTGCCTGAACGGCGGCGGAAAGCTCGGCCTTCAGCGCCTCGATGCGGCGGGCGCGCTCCTGCTTTTCCCCGAAGCGGCGGGGGGAGCGTCCGGCGGGCTTTGCGGAACCGTGTACCTGATTGATGGTGGGCGCAAGTTCGGCGGTGAAGGTTTCGTAGCACTGAGGGCAGCCAATCTTTCCCGAGCGTGCCAGCTCATCGAAACGTGCGCCGCAGAGAGGGCAGCGCTTCGGCTCGCCTGCCGCGCGCAGACCGCCGTTCCCGAAGAAGCCCGAGAAAAGCGAACCCATGCCAAACAGCTCGTCCCCAAAGCCGCCGAAGGGGCTTGACAGCTTGATGGAACCGTTCTGCTCCAGTTCCTTTGCGCATTCGGCGCAGAGGGCGTACTCGTTTACCTTACCGTTGACGTTTTCCTTATAATAAAGGGTTGCGTTATTTTTTCTGCATTTCTGACATAACATATCAATCAACTCCATTTCAAAATTATGGTATATATATTTTACTTCATAAAGGACAGAATGATCTGCCGAAATATGTCGGCGCGTACAGCTTTTTTCAGCGGCGCGGGCACATTCTGCAAAGCCGCCTGACTCATGGACGCTGCGGCGGTGTTCGCCGCCTCTGCCGGGATGATGCCTTGCTCGTGAAGGTTGCGCAGGATGGCAAGGGCGGTTCCCTCGTCCAGCTCGCTGCCCGCCGCGTAGAGACAGTGCATCAGGTATTGATCCCGCGACACCTCCTTGCGCACGATGCGGATGTAACCGCCGCCGCCCCGTCTGGATTCAATGAGGTAGCCCCGTTCGGGCGTGAAGCGGGAGGTAATGACGTAATTGATCTGGCTTGGCGCGCATCCTACGCGGCTGGCGAGGTCGCTGCGGCGGATTTCCGTTTGTCCGTCGCCCTCGTCCAGCAGCTGCTCGATGAGCGCCGCCACGGTATCGGATATCAGCATTCGGTATGCCTCCTTTGACGTTCTCTGATCTTTGTGATATTATTATACACCGAACGTCAGAGAAAGTCAAAGTCAAAGAACGTCAAATATAAACGGCGGCGGGCGGATTTTCCGGGAAAATCTCGCGAAAGCTCACGAAATCGCAGTTTTTCGAGGTTTTTCGGAGACGGGCGTATCTTTGACTTTCCTGCATGAATTTCTTCTGAAATTTTGCCCATCCGATTGACTTGCCGCCCAAACTATGGTACAATATTCTATATGAACATCAACAACAGATTGGAAAGATTCCGATGAAAATACTCATGACCCTGATGGGACTGGAAATCGGCGGCGCGGAGACCCATGTGGTCGAGCTGGTTAAGGAGCTGGCGCGCCGCGGATACGATATCACCGTGGCCTCCAACGGCGGCGTTTATGTGGCTGAACTGGAGGAAGCGGGCATCCGTCACGTGAAGCTGCCGCTGCACAGCAAATCGCCCGCCGCTCTGATGGCGAGCTATCGCGGGCTGAAAGCGCTGATCGCCGAAGAAAAATTCGACATCGTTCACGCCCACGCACGCATTCCCGCCGCCATCTGCGGCAGGCTGGCGAAGAAAATGGGCTTCACCTTTGTCACCTCCACCCATTTCAGCTTCAAGGTCAACGGTTTGCTGGCGTCCGTCACCGACTGGGGCGAGCATACCATAGCCGTCAGCTACGACCTGAAGCAATATCTGCTGGACAACTACGATATGCCCGCCGAGCGCATTTCCGTGACCATCAACGGCATCGACACCGAGCGGTTTTCCGCCGCAGTTTCTCCCGGTAATCTGCACGAGGAATTTTCCCTCCGTCCCGACGCCTTCCGCGTGGTCTATGTCAGCCGTATCGACAGCGAGTGCGCGCTGGCAGGCTTCTGCCTGCTTGACGCGGCGGAGAAGCTGTATGCCGAGCTGCCCGATCTGGAGCTGCTGTTGGTGGGCGGCGGCAACGTCTTCGATAAGCTGAAAGCCCGCGCCGCCGAGGTCAACAAAAAGGCCGGGCGGGAGATTGCCAAGCTTACCGGTCCCCGCACCGACGTGGCTTCGCTGATAGCTGTCGGCGACGCCTTTGTGGGCGTATCCCGGGCGGCGCTGGAGGCGATGAGCGAGGAAAAGCCGGTGATTATGGCGGGCGCACAGGGTTACGTGGGCATTTTCGACGAGAGCAAATTCCCCGCCGCCGAGGATACCAACTTCTGCTTCCGCGGTCTCCGTCTGCCGGACGGCGACGCGCTGGCCGACGATATCCGTGCCCTCCATGCCATGTCCGCCGAACAGCGCGCCGCGCTGGGACGCTACAACCGGCAGATTATTCTCGACTATTATTCGGTGCGCCGCATGACCGACGATTATGTGGCCGCATGGGAGCGGGTGCGCCCCTACGGAAGCTTTGACCACGGCGACGTGATCATCAGCGGCTACTACGGCGTGGACAATGTGGGCGACGATTCGCTGCTCACGTCCATGATACAGGGGATTCGTGCCATCGCGCCGGACACGCGCATCACCGTGCTTTCAAACAATCCGGCGCATACCGCCCGCGTGCAGGGCGTGCGCGCCATCAACCGCTTTTATCTTCCTGCCGTGGACGCGGAGATGAAGCACGCGAAGCTGCTGATTTCCGGCGGCGGAAGCCTGATGCAGGACGGAACCAGCAAAAAAAGTCTCTACTATTATATAACGATCATGCGCATGGCGAAGAAGCACGGCATGAAGCTGATGCTCTACGCCAACGGTCTCGGCCCGCTGAACGGGAAATCCAGCCGCCGCATGGCCGCCGAAATCATCGAAGCCGCCGATTATGTGAGCCTTCGCGAGAAGGCTTCGCTGAAGCTGGCGCGGGAGCTTGGGGTGAAGCGGGAGCTGAAAGTCAGCGCCGACCCGGCGTTCCTGCTGGAGCCTGCGGAAGCGCCCTGGGTGAAGTATATCGCCGCCCGGGAAAAGCTCGGGAAGAAGTGCTTCCTCGTGTCGGTGCGGAGCGGCAACAATTTCGGCGGGCGGGACAACAGCTCCGATCTGCCGCTGCGCATTGCCGGGGACATCCGTGCCATCGCTGAAAAGTACGGTCTGGAGCCGTTGTTTGTGCCCATGCATCCGATACGGGACATGGCGATTACCCAGTCGCTGGCGTCGTCCGTGGGCTGCGGACGGCTGCTGTGCGATCTGACTGCCGCCGAGCTGTGCGGTTTGATGGGGCGCTGCGCCTTCGTTATCGGCACACGCCTGCACACGCTGATTTTCGCTGCCTCCATGGGTGTTCCCATGATCGGTATCTCCTACGACCCGAAGATTGACGCTTTCCTTGATTATATCGGGCAGAGCCGCTTCGCCTGCGATACCCGCACGCTGATGCCTGGTCAGTTGGAATCGCTTGCCGACAGTCTGCTTGCCGAATCCGACGTCATCCGCGCCGCGCTTCCCGGACGCGCCGACGCCCTCCGCGCCCTGGCGCGGGAGGACTGCGCCAAGGCAGTGGAACTGCTGGAAAGGGAAGAATAAAAGCTGCGGCGCAGCCGCGGCAAAACAAGAAAGGACAGCTTGAACCCACTTTATGAAATTCATCGCATTTTCCCATGACCGCGTGCATCTCCACGGCCATCCGCATCCCGAAACACCGGCCCATCCTTCGCCGGTCGTCGCGTTCATCAAAAAGAACACCGTTCTCGTTATCGCGCTGGCGGCGGCGATCATCACCATGTTCATCGTCCCGCCGGACGCTGAATATCTGGGCTATTTCGACGTCAAAACCCTCACCTGCCTGTTCTGTGTGCTGGCGGTGGTCTGCGCGTTCAAGGACATCAACTTCTTCTATATCCTCGCCCGCGCGATTGCCGGAAAATTCAAAAACATCCGGCTCTGCATTCTGGCGGTGATTTACATCACCTTCATCGGCTCCATGCTCATCGCCAACGATATGGCGCTGCTTACCTTCCTGCCGCTGGGCTACTTCGTTCTCACCGGCACCGGAAACCAGCGATACACCGCCATCACCTTTATTTTGCAGAACATCGCCGCCAACCTGGGCGGTATGCTGACCCCCTTCGGCAACCCGCAGAACCTCTATCTCTACACAAAATTCGAGATTCCCACCGGCGAGTTCATGTCGATTATGGCGCTGCCCTTCGCAGTGTCCATCCTTATCATTACCCTCTGCTGCTTCTTCATCAAGCCCACCCCCATCGAGTTCCCGGCGGAGGACATTGTGCCCCTGCCAAAGGGGAAGACGGTCGTCTATTCGCTGCTGTTCGTGCTGGCGATTGCCATTGTGTTCCGGGGCGTGCCTTATTGGCTGGGGCTGATCATTATTCCCGTGGTGCTGTTCTTTGTTGACCGGCACGCGCTGGCGATGGTGGACTATCCGCTGTTGGCGACATTTGCCGCATTCTTCGTCTTTTCGGGCAACATGGCGCGAATCGGCGTGGTGCGGGATTTCGTCTCGGCGCTGCTGGAGAAAAACACGCTGATTTTCTCCATCCTCTCCTGCCAGTTCATTTCCAACGTTCCCTCGGCGATTCTGCTGTCCCAGTTTACTGATAATTACCGGGCGCTGCTCGTCGGCGTCAACATCGGCGGCGTGGGCACGCTCATCGCGTCGCTGGCCAGCCTGATCACCTTCCGCGAATACACGAAAAATTACCCCGCGCGCACCAAATCGTACATACTGTTGTTTTTAGCGGTGAACTTCGCGTTCCTGCTGGTGCTGACGGTGATTATGTCCATCGCGCTGATGGGGTGAGACGGACAACCGGGACGCAAACCGACGTGAGCGGCGGAGCGACGAGGGCGTCGCTCCCTACAGATGGATTGGCAAACAAATCATGTTATCATATATGCAGAAAGGAAACAATATCATGGCAAATTATTTCAGAGGCTCGACCACCGAAAATCCGGTGTTGTACAAGTGCGGCGATACCATGCGCTTTGAGCTGGAGCTGGTGCAGGACGGCAGCCTCATCACCTGCCCGCTGTTCAAGTGGGAAATCTACGGCGACGACGGCGCGAAATCCTCCGGCACCGCTTCCGGCGAAACCGGCAGAATCACGCTGGAGACCTCTATCTCCAAGCCCGGCTTTGTGCGTGTCATCGTTACTGCCTGCGACATCGAGGGCAAGCCGCTGGAAGGCTTCGACAAATTCGAGGGCGGCGCGGGCGCTGATATCGACAAGATCGAGCAGGGCGTGGCCGATCCCGAGGACTTCGACGAGTTCTGGGCAAAGCAGCGCGAACTGCTTGAAACGGTGGAGCCTGTCTTCCTGGAGAAGGTTCGCGTACAGGAGGACAACCCCGATTTTGAAATCTACGACGTGAAGATCGCCGCTCCCGGCAATCGTCCGGCGTCCGGCTATCTCTCCTACCCGAAGAACGCCGCTCCCGGCTCCTGCAAGGGAAAGCTCTGCTTCATGGGCTACAGCGTCACCACCGCGCCCATCACCACCGAAAAGGACACGGTGATTCTCTACATCAACATCCACGGCATCGAAAACGGCAAGGACGCAAGATATTACGACAATCTGCGCGAGGGTGAGCTGGCGGGCTTCGCTTTCAAGAACAACGAGACTCCCGAAACCTGCTACATCCGCAACGTGATTCTGCGTGATTTGCAGGCAGCCCGCGTTCTTCGCTCGCTGCCCATGTACGACGGACAGGGAATCACGGTCTGCGGCGGCTCCATGGGCGCCATGCAGGCGACAAACGTGGCGGCGAACATTGACGATGCGAAGAAGCTGGTCATCACTGTGCCGTGGCTCTGCGATCTGGGCGGCATCGAAATCGGACGTATGCGGGGCTGGCGTCCCAACTTTGAACTGGGCGTGCGGTATTACGACACCGTTTCTCAGGCGAAGCGGGTTAAATGCCCGGTGGACATTACCTGCGGTCTGGGCGACTATGTCTGCCCGCCTTCCGGTCAGATCGTGCTCTGGCACAATTTCAAAACCGAGAAGAAGATCACCTTCGTCCAGAACAAAACCCACCCCTACACGCCTCCGGAACAGATCACCTATACGTTGTAAAACAGACGAACGCCGCGCATTCGCGTGGCGTTCTTGTTTATAATAAGATTACTGATTTTCCTCATAGAAATCGGTGATCAGCGAGTCGTTGATGTCCAGCGGTATGTCACACCTCATAGCATCCACCATCCTCGGCGATGATTACGGGGAAGGGGAAGCGGTCGATGAAATTCGGCAGTTTGGTGACATTGCGGGGGGACAGGTGGCTAAAGAGCAGCTTTTTTGTGTGGCTCTTTATGAAGGTGTCCACTTGATCGGCAAGCTGGTAATGGGTCATCTCGGTGACGATGGCGTCGAAGTCCCGTTCATGGACGGCGGCGCGATAGTCCCGCAGATCGCCGCACAGGTCGCCGGTAAAGAGGACGCGCTTGCCCTCCGCTTCAACGATATAGGCGTAGCTGGGGAATCTGCCTTCCTCGATGTGTTTTGTAGGGATGGCGGTGACGGTGATGTTGTCGTCCCTGTAAATTTTGCCGGGGGCGACAACGGTGAAGGACGCCTGCTCGTCCGTCGGCGGAATGTGCAGTGCGTTCACCCACGCGAGAATGCCGTCGATGCCCGCCTGTTCGGGCAGATAGATGTCCACGTGTCTGCCGCGCATATAGACGGTGAAGCGCTTGATAACCGAGGAAAGGGCGGCGGTGTGATCCTCGTGCATATGGGTGACGAAAACGGCACGCAGCTCCTCAAATTTCAGACCGAGGTTGGTCATGGCAAGCTCCATGTTTCCGCCGCAGTCGATGAGATAATTGGCGCTTCCCACACGCAGCAGGATGCTGGTGCAGGCGCGTCCGGGTTCGGGATGTCCGTGGCTTGTGCCGAGAGTGTAGATTTGCATGGTGATGGTTCCTTTCGATTGAATGCGATGGGTTGGTTCAAGTTTGCTATCGATGTTATGATACCATTTTCACGGCGCTATTTCTTCTAATTTTTTGATGATAATCTGCGGATTCTTGATATCTGCATTATTATTTTATCATGGCGCTGGGGGGATGTCAGCGGAAAAATGACATATTTTTTTCGTAAAACCCCTTGACAGAATCGCAAATGTATGATAGAATACTACATAAAGGCTGTGACGAAGACGGTCGGAATTGCGTTTTTCCAGAGAGTCGGCGGATGCTGTGAGCCGATGAAACGAGATTCAAGCGACCCATCACTTCCGAGCTTAGGATCGAAAGGCAACGAGTAGGCTCCTACGTTCTGCCGCGTAAAGGCAAAGGGCTTGGTAGAGTCCGTAAGGTGGTGTCGCATCGAGAGAATGCGCGCAATTTGAGTGGTACCGCGGAATAAAATTCCGTCTCAAAGTAAGGGTGATGACCCGCTTTGAGGCGTTTTTTGTTTGTGCGGCGCCTGCACCATACACGGAGAGCAAATCAGTCTCGGCTGTCAAATTTATTTTATTTGGGGGATTGAACTATGGAAAACAAGATCAAAGAAATTGCAGAGCGTGTGCGCGCACTGCGCGAAATCGTCGGTCTCACCGCCGAGGAAATGGCAGAGCGCACCGATACCACCGTGGACGAATACAGAACGCTGGAAGCAGGCAAGTCTGATTTCAGCTTTACCTTCATCTACAAATGTGCTCAGAGCTTCGGTGTGGATGTCACCGACATTCTCAAAGGCTCCAGCCCTACGCTGTCTTCCTTCTCCATTACCAAGGAAGGAGAGGGTCTGCCCATCGTCCGCCGCAAAGGCTTCCGCTACAACAATCTCGCTCCTTTGTTCAAGGGCAAGGTGGCCGAGCCTTTCCTGGTCAACGCAAGATACAATCCCGAGGAAGCCACCAAACCCATCAAGCTGGGTACCCACGAGGGTCAGGAGTTCGACTATATCCTCAAGGGCAAGCTGAAGGTTCAGATCGAAGATCACGTGGAAATTCTCGGCGAGGGCGATTCCATCTACTACAATTCCGGCGAGCCTCACGGCATGATCGCCTATGAGGGCGACTGCGAATTGCTTGCCGTGGTCATCGACGCGCAGGGCAAGGCTTATGAATATCACGCGCCCACCCTGGAAAAACAGCCCAAGGCCGTGGACGACACCCTTACCGGCGCGGTCTGGGAAAAGTTCATCGAAACCACGCTGGACGAAAACGGCGTGCTGAACAGCATCAAATTCAAGAACGAGGACACCTTCAACTTCGGCTTTGACTGCGTGGACGCCATCGCCGCCAAGAATCCCGGCAAGCTGGCTATGCTCCACCTGTCCGCCGACAAAACCGAACGCCGCTTCACCTTCGGCGATATGGCGAAGCTGTCCGCAAAGGCTGCCAACTACTTCGAATCGCTGGGTATCAAGAAGGGCGACCGCGTGCTGGTCGTGCTCAAACGCCACTGGCAGTTCTGGGTCACTATCACCGCTCTGCACAAGATGGGCGCCATCATCATCCCCGCCACCAATCTGCTGGTAGAGCATGACTTCGAATATCGTTTCAACGCGGCGGGCGTTTCCGCCATTATCTGTACCGCCGACGGCGACGTGGCGCATCAGGCTGATCTGGCCGCTCCCCGCTGCGAGACTCTGCACACCAAGATTCTCTGCTGCGGCAATGAAACCAAGGAGCTGGAGGGCTGGCTCAAGTTCGAGGACTTTGAGAAGTGCTCCGATGTTTACGAGCGCCGTCCCGACACTGCCTGCGGCGACGATCCTATCCTGATGTTCTTCACCTCCGGCACCACCGGCTACCCGAAGATTGCCGAGCATAGCGGCAAGTACGCTCTCGGTCACTTCATCACCGCCAAATACTGGCACAATGTGGATCCCGACGGCATCCACTTCACCATTTCCGATACCGGCTGGGGCAAGGCGCTTTGGGGCAAGCTGTACGGTCAGTGGCTCTGCGAGGCTGCGATCTTCACCTACGACTTCAACAAGTTCGACGCCCACGACATCCTGCCGCTGTTTGCGAAATACAACATCACCACCTTCTGCGCACCGCCTACGATGTACCGCTTCTTCATCAAGGAAGACCTGTCCAAGTACGATCTGTCCAGCCTGAAGTACGCCAACACCGCCGGCGAAGCGTTGAACCCCGAGGTTTACTATCAGTGGCTGAAGGCTACCAATGTGCCGCTGATGGAGGGCTTTGGTCAGACCGAAACCACGCTGGTTCTGGCAAATCTGGTCGGCATGACGCCCAAGCCCGGTTCCATGGGCAAACCCAGCCCGCTTTACGACGTGGACATCGTTGACCCGGACGGCAAGCCCGTTGCCGTCGGCGAAACCGGCGAAATCGTTGTCCGCACCGACAAGGGAAGCCCCTGCGGTCTGTTCCTCGGCTATTACCGGGACGAGGAGAAAACGAAGGATTCGTGGCATGACGGTATGTATCATACCGGCGACACCGCATGGCGGGACGAGGACGGCTTCTACTGGTATGTGGGCCGGGTGGATGACCTGATCAAGTCTTCCGGCTATCGCATCGGGCCGTTCGAAATCGAGTCGGTCATTATGGAGCTGCCCTATGTTCTGGAGTGCGCCATCACCGCCGCTCCCGATGAAATCCGCGGTCAGGTTGTCAAGGCAACCATCGTGCTCGTTAAGGGCAAGACCGGCGATGACGCGCTGAAGAAGGAAATTCAGAACTACGTCAAGGCTCACACCGCGCCCTACAAGTACCCCCGCATCGTTGAGTTCGTGGAGGAGCTGCCCAAGACCATCTCCGGCAAGATTCGCCGCGTTGAGATTCGTGCGAACGACAAGAAGTAATCCACCGAAACATTTTGAACACAATTCTGCCTCGCTTGTCATAATTGTTTCACATAATGTCCACAGAACCGCCCTTGCACAAGGGCGGTTCTGTGTGTTATAATTAGGAACAAAGGAATTCCAATCGAGAGGAGCGTACATAAAATGAAAGAACTCACTCCCCGCACGATTTTGCTCACTATCCTCGTCTACATCCTGTTCTGCGCCGCCATGCTCATTCCCATGTCGGGTGCACAAACGGCGGCGATGAGCCTGCGCCAGTTCGGCGGCGAAATCGGCGGCGTGCAGGATTCGCTCATCTACGCGCTGGAAAACAGCATGATGGGGCTGTTCTGGTTTGTCGCCCTCTACCTCTTTACCCTCGCCGCGAAGAAGCGCCGCCCGCTCATGCTCTTTCCCACCGTCTGCGCGGGAATGTACATGATCGTGCGCCCGGTCTGGGGAATATTGGTCGGTCTGATTACCGGCGTCTTCCCCAACGAATATGCGTGGAACAACGTGAAGCTGATTCTCAAGCTGCCCATCTGGCTGGCGGAGGCGGGCGCCGCCTGCATCGAGCCGCTTTGCAAATGGCTGGGCGTGAACGGCACGCTGGCGGGCTATATACTCTACCTGCCCATCCTGTCCATCGGACTGCGGGGACTGCTCAAACGGAAAAAATCGGAGGATGCCTGACGGCATCCTCCGAAACTTTTATGCTTTTTTAATCACCGCCACAGCGCCGGTGTTGCCCGGGAGCGCCACGGTGAAGCCGTCTTCATCCGCTTTCGCCGAACCGCCGTGATAGGTAATCAGCCGGTCGAAGCGCCATCCGTCCAGTGCGATGTTCGCCTTTCGGTTTTCAGGGGTGTAGTTGAGGATCGTGAGCAGACGTTCATTCTCGCTGACGATATGCTCGGTTACGCACACATACTGGGAATCGCTGACCGCGCTCTTTTCGGGATTGCGCATATCCAGCTGCTCGTAGAAGCGGTAATAGGGGATCGCCCGCGTGCCGCTGATGACGCTGTTTTTGCAGGAGGCGTCCAGCTCGATGGGAGCGGCGAGAAAGTAAACTCTACCCTTACCGTAATCGGCGGCGGTGAATACCGGATGTCCGTCCTGATCGGCGGCGATCATATCGGCGCGGATATTCTCCAACACCACCTTGAAGCTGTTCCAGAGACGGTATTCCTGCCGTCCCAGCTTCACAATGTCGTCGGTGACGCGGCGGGAGCGGGTTTTCACCTTAACGCCGGTGATTTCGCTGAAAGGGGAGAGCAGCGCGTCGTTCAGCGACATATAGAGGGTCGCGCCCTTTTCCACCCGCGCCAGCAGGTCGCAGAGGGTATGGCGGTAGATTGAGCTGTCCTGGGTGAGGGAAGGCAGCAGATAAGCGGGAGACTGGGGGATTTCGTCGTCGCACCACGCGAAGGTGATGTCAAGCCCCGCCTGCTTTGCCAGAATAAAGCTGCCGTAAGCCGCTGCCCAAACGTCCTGACCGTGGGTCAGCACGCAGACCGCGTCGGTAATGCGTTCAGGCAGAGCGCCGTATTCGAAGTTATCCACAAAGCTGGTGATTTCGGTCAGCGCGTCGATGACAGGCTTCTTCGAACCGTCGGCGCGGAACAGACCAAGCTCCCGCTCCACCGTGTTCCAGTCGTAGGGCGTGGCTTCCAGCATGGACTGCTCGTTGGCGCACCACCAGACGTAGCCCCGCAGATTGTGCGCCCAAGCGGAGAAGGATGCCGCGCGGACGAAATCGGCGGCCACATCCTCGTCGGCGATCATCGGACCCAGGGTGCCGGCTTCCTCCACAAAGGCGGGCTTGCCGGAGAGGGATTCGTACATGATGGTTTCGGCGGTGGCGTGGAGGATGGTCTTCATCTCGTTGATGGGGTCGGTTTCGCAATGGGGGGTGAAGATCGGGTAAGGGTGGGTGCAGAGGATATCAAGGTTTTCGCCTAAATCCTCCGGACGCCAGATTTTGTTGGGGAGGTTGCTGTGCAGACCGGAAACCACGGGGTGGTCGGGGTCTTCCCGCTTGATGGCGCCGGCGATGGCCGCTGCCCAGACGTAAGCGCCGTCCGCCGAATCGATGCCGCCCATGCAGTTGCATTCGTTGCCCAAATCCCACGCGGCGATGGCGGGGTGATTTTTGAAGCGGCGCACCATGTAGCGCACGAAGCGAATCTGCCAGCGCATGACCATGGGATCGGACAGCAGCGGACGTCCGGCGAAGGCTTCGGGCATATACATCCGTCCGCTCATCCAGCCGGTGACAAGTCCGACGATCAGCTTAATGCCGTATTTCTGGGCAAGGTCGCAGAAAACCTCGAAACGGTCTGCCATGACGATGTCCACGCCCGCGCGCCCCGCTTCGGTGAAGGGCAGCGGCTCCTCGCCAAGACGCAGCTCCCGCTCCTCACCCTGAGCGCCCCGGTGCATCCGCAGGGGCTGGAAGTCATCCCAGCGGGGAAACATACGCATGACCTTGATGTTGGCTTCGGACAGGCGGACGAGGTCGCTTTCGACCACCTCGGCGTTCCAGTTGTGCCACATATCGGTGCCCGCGTGGGACGCCCAGTAGTTGCATCCGGTGAAAAAGCGCCCGGATTCAAACAGCGTTTGATTTTCTCTCATGATTGAATTCTCCTTTTTGGGGATTATGTTATATAGAAGTATATCACAAAGCAGTGGTCAAGTCAAGAATAATTTTAGCATATATTATGCCTATTTTGGCAGTTTTGCGGCTGTGATTTCAGAAACCTATTGACATTTTGGAATAAGTGGCGTATAATAAGTGCCGAATGAATATTTTACCGAAAGGATTTTTACATATGGAACGCATCATCAAAACCGATCCCGCCGTCTTCGCGGTGGGAGGCGATTACCAGATTATGGCCGCCACCACCCGCCCGTCGCTTTTCTGGGTGAAGGTGGGAGACGAGTGCTATTACGACGATTCCAACGGCATCCTTCGCTCGGCGGTGGGAATGCACCGGGTCAGCCTGCCCCGCGAGGCGCTGAACGAGGCGAAGGCTTATACCGTCTGCGTCCGCGCGATCATCGAGCGCAAGCCCTATTTCACCGAAACCGAGGACGTGACCGAATACGCTTACACCTTCCGTCCCGTTCCCGAGGGCGGCGCGCGCTGCTATCAGATTGCCGACGCGCACAATATGATCAAAGAGCCGGTTCAGGCGGCAGAGGAATTCGTGAAGGCGCATGGTGCCATCGACTTCCTGATTCTCAACGGCGACGTGCCCGATCACAGCGGAAGACTGGAGAACTTTGATAATATCTACGAGATTGTGGGGCAGATCACCCACGGCGAAATTCCCACCGTCTTTTCCCGCGGCAACCACGATACCCGCGGCATTTACGCCGAGAATATCGCCGATTACACTCCCTGCGAGAACGGAAACTCCTTCTTCACCTTCCGTCTGGGCGATGTCTGGGGCATCGTGCTCGACTGCGGCGAAGACAAGAGCGACGACCACGCCGAATACGGTCACACCGTCTGCTGCCATGCCTTCCGTCTCCGCGAAACCCGCTTCCTTGAGAAGGTTATCGCCAACGCAAAGGAGGAATACGCAGCGCCCGGCGTCAAGCACCGCATCGTGGTGGTACATAATCCCTTCACATGGGTGCATCACGAGCCGTTCGACATTGAGCCCGAACTGTACACCAAATGGTTGGAGCTGTTGAAAACCCACGTGAAGCCCGAGCTGATGCTCTGCGGACATTTGCACACGATGAAGATCGGTCAGCCCGGAGACGAAACCGACTGGCTGGGACATCCCTGCACCGTGGCGGTGGGCTCTCTGCCAAAGAAGGGCGAGAATCCCTCCTATGCGGGTATGGGCGCAGAATTTGCGGCGGATGCCGATGTTGTTTACTTCAACAACAGCAAGGGCGAGGAGCTGGAAACCTACACGCACAAGCTGTCATAATGAAATCCGGCGCACCTTATGCGGGGTGCGCCGGATTGATATTTTGCTGTCTGCCGCTACCGGTTCGGCTCCCGGAAACGGCGGGCGCGGTATTCGCTGGGCGAAATGCCGTTTTTGGCCTTGAACGCGCGAAAGAAGCTGGAGCTGTCGCCAAAGCCTACCTCGAAGCTGATATCGGTGATCGGGGGGTTGATAGGTTGCCGTATATTTTCGGCTGGGATCAATATCAATATAAGGGTAAATTGCAAAAAAATCACAACCGCCTTACGTTTCGGAATTTATTCGGTTCGCGAATTGCAATAGCAAGTTGCAATTCGCGAAAAAATTTTTATTTTTCCGAGATTTTTTTCGCGGGCCAGAGAAAACTACTCGTGATTGAGATGCAAATTGAAATACGCCTGTCGGTATTCCGACGGAGTCACGCCCTCAAAGCGACGGAAAAGCCGCAGAAAATACTTCTCGTCGGCAAAGCCCGAGGCGGAGGCGATCTGCGCGATCTTCATATCCGTACCGAGTAGGTATTTTTTGGATTTTTCGACGCGGGCGCGGCCTATATAGGCGCAGAGGGTACTTCCCGTTTCCTTTCGGAACAGACTCGTCAAATAATCCGCGCTATAGCCGAAATGGAGGGCGACGTCCGCGGGGCTCAGCGGTCCGTCAAGCCCGAGCTTGATCCATTCCTTAACGGAGGATACAAGGAGCTTGCGCTTATTTGCCGCGTCCCCCTCTTCGGTCGAGGGCACGCCGACAGCCTTAGTGCTTGCGTATTCGTTGGCGATCTCGTGCAAAAGGATGGAAACGTAGGCATCACAGACAGCCTGCCTCACCGCTGGGTCGGCATATTGGCCGTATTCGGCATCGATCAGCTGGCGCCAAAGGATGCCGAGCTTCTGCGGTTCCTTCAGTCTGCCGAACTCGGGGACGGTGCAAAAGCGCGGCGGCACGCGACTCACGTCATCCGTGACGCTTTCGCCCGAAAGATAGAAATGGCACCAGAAATGCGTCTGGCGGTCGGTGACGGGCGCGGTCCCCCAATGCTCGCGATTGGCCAACAGCAACAGAAAAGTCCCCGCCGTCAGCAGATATTCCCCGCCGTCCCGCGCGATGGGACATTGACCCGCCGTGCCAAGAAGGAGCACGTAGTGATCCAGCCGACGGCGCGGGTGCGGTGTATTCCGCAGGGACACAAACTGCCCCGAGGACGCGAAGCGGACATTCACGTCAGGCTCAAAGTTCAGGTACAACATCTCGGTTTTATCCACCTTTTTACAGAAATCGGAGGTTTACTGCTCCCCCCACGTGTGGTATAATGAAGCACGGAGGTTACGTTTTCACCTTTTCATCATTATAAACGATTTATGGCGGTTTGTCAACCTACGGAGGTAAAATTTATGAGTAAAAAGCCAATTCGTCCTTACATTGGGGACGTGAAGATCAAAGATAGGTTTTGGACACCTTATTTGGAAATGATGCGCACGAAATTTCTGCCCTACATTTTCGATAAATTCGAGGAAATCGGCTATTTCAACGGCTTTCACCAGGTCAGGGACGGCATTACAGGTCAGCATCCTCACCATCCTTTTGCGGACGGCCTCATTTATGAGACCATGCGGGGCGCCTGCGATTTTCTGGCGGTCCACTACGACGACGCGCTCGACGCCCGTCTGGACAAGTACATTACCTGGATAAAGGAGGCGCAGGACGCCTCGGGCGACGGCTACGTCTGCACCCGCACCACCTGCATGTACCCCGAAAAGCGCTGGGGCGAAAACGGCGGCGACATCGTCATCCAGCACGATCTTTACGATCAGGGTGCGCTGGTTGAGGCAGCGATCAGCCACTATCTTGCCACGGGAAAGACCTCGCTTCTGGAGATCGCCGTCAAGTCCGCAAACCTGATCTGCGATTACGTGGGTCTGCCTCCCAAGCACAACGTCATCACGGGCCATTCCCTGCCCGAAGAGGCGTTTATCAAATTTTACCGTCTTTTCCGCGACCGCAGAGAGCTGGATCTCTTTGCGGCGGAGCACGGCGTAAACCGTGACGAATATCTGCGCGTGGCGCTTTTCTGGCTGGACAACAGAGGAAATTACGAGGGTAGAGAGACCAGCCCCAAGTTCTCGGTCTACTTCAACCAGGACCATCTGCCCCTCTCGCGGCAGACCACGGCGGAGGGTCACGCGGTTCGCGCGGGACTTTTCTACACGGGTGCCGCCGCGGCGGCCTACGAGACGGGTCGGGAGGACTACCGTCGGGCGGTCAATGCCATCTGGGCCAACATTACGGAGAAAAAGCTACACGTAAGCGGCGGTGTGGGGACGCGCCACGATATTGAGGGCTTCGACGCCGACTACAACCTCCCCAACAACGCGTATCTGGAGACCTGCGCCGCGATCGCTCTGGCCTTCTTCAATGGGGAGATGGCGCTGCTTGAGGGCGATGCAAGGTTCATGGATTTCTTCGAGCGCTCGCTTTACAATAACATTCTGGGCTCGGTCAGCGCCGACGGCACCCGCTTCACCTACCAGAATCCCCTGGAAACCGATGGCAATTTCACGCGGCACCCATGGCACAACTGCCCCTGCTGTCCTCCTATGCTTTTGAAAATCTTCTCCTCCCTCGGTACCTACGTTTGCGCCTACACGGACGGGGACGTTTACGTAAATCTGTACGTGGGGTCGGAGATTAAGACCGAGCGCTTCACCCTGAGGCAGGATGGCGGCAGAATTTTCTTTGACACGCGGGGCAAGGAGATGCGCCTGCATTTCCGTATTCCCGAATATGCCCGCGGCTTTTCTCTGACGCAGAACGGAGCGCCCGCGGAATACACCGTGGAAAAGGGCTACGCCGTGCTTTCGGGCGTATGGAGCGGGGACGAGGAGCTAACCGTCACCTTTGACACGCTCGCCCGCCGTGTATTCGCTCACCCTGAGGTGGAGGCCGACAGAGGTTGTGTGGCCGTCATGGTGGGGCCCAGGCTCTACTGTGCCGAAGGTGCGGACAACGGCGGGACCGTCGATTTTGAGATAGCCGAGGATCCCCAACTGACCGTATCGGGCGAAAACGTAGTGGGTCGGACCTCCGACGGCGGCAAATTCACCTTGATCCCTTATTATTTATGGGACAACAGACCCGAGGGCACCGCCGCCGACAAGGCGCTCCGCGTTTGGTTCAGGCAGGAGAACATGCTTGACGGGGAGACCTTACGCGAGAAAGCCCACGGCAGACTTTACACGGATTATTAATGGCACCACGGACTGCTTGCGCGGTTCGGGCAAAAACAGCGCCACGGCACAGATGCTCTCCGTCGGGGGCACAAGCCCTCCCGGGGAACCGATCTGTGCCGTGGCGTTATGATGCTTTCCGGGCTTACCGCAAATTGCGGAACCACTCTGTCAAGCCCTCCAGCATGGCCGTCTCCTCATAAGTGGTGGTTGTTCATAACGGTGTAGCCCGTGTTTCGCTCAACTCTGAAAACTGCCATACCTGATACCTCCTTCCTATGGAATTTGAAAGTGTTGCTTTTCGGTGTTTTCGCCGTCTGTATGCCTCCGTTATCTTCCGCATAAGAAAATATCCACGCCCATCACGGAACGAAGGATACAGAGGAAAGAACAGCGGTTTTTCCACCCTAATTCATACATTTTTTCAAAGGCACAAGGAAAACAGGGCATAAAAAAAGCCATAGAATTTTTTACCTACGGCGTAAGAACAGGAAAAGGGCGCTGATATTTGCGTATCACCGCCCTTAATGCCTGTCAGTATTTGATTTTTTCGACTTCGCACTGTGTTTGTACCTTGAAAAACATTGATTTTACTGACTTTTTCAATGTTTTCTTATCTGGTACTAACATTCTACGTCGCCTTTTTTGAACCGGGTGATGCCCGAAGGCGTACAGCATTCACCCTCGCCCGCGATGCAGACGCCAAGCGATAATGAAGACCGCTGATCGCAAAGGGAAACATGGTGTAAGTGGAGCTGTACAGCGCGTCCGGGGCGGGAATATTGACCAGCACCACGCCGGGATTCCGGTTGTATACGGGACGGACGTGGAACTCCGGTGCGGCGGATGATTTTTTGATAGCAGAATTCACGGCGGCATCTCCTTCGTTCACGGCGAGTGCGGCATTCGGGAACGGCGGTTCCGGTATTCGCTGGGCGAAATACCGTTCATGGCCTTGAAAGCACGGTAAAAGCTGGAGGAATCTCCAAAGCCTGGCTCATAGCCGATGTCAATGATGGATTTATCGGTGATGACCAGCAAAACCTCCGCCGTATTGATCCGGACGCTGTTCAGGTAGTCCTTGGGCGTCCGTCCGGTGACGAGGCGGAACAGCTCGCTGGTGCGTGTTCGGCTCAAACCGCACATCTCCGCAATCTGATCCATGGAAATATCCTGCATATAGTTGCGCTCCAGAAATTCCAGCGCCGGTGTGATTTTGTAGAAGCGCTGGTCAACTACCCGTTCAAAGGGCGGCAGTCCCTGGCTCATGTCCGCGTTCAGAACCAGCAGCTCAATCAGGCGGGAGAGCACCAGCAGGGGGCGGCAGTTGTCCATTTTCAAGATTTCCTCCACCATGTCGTGAATCAGTGGTGTCAGCACGGGCTGGGAGGCTTCGTTGAAGATGCCAGAAATCCGAACCTGATTCTGAATTAGGTCGTTAATCAGGGTATGATTGGAGTAGCCGCAACCGGTCAGAAGCTGGGCGCAGTCGATTTGCGCGAATTCCCATACGCAGGTATTTTCCGTAAAGCCTCTGGAATAATGTGGCTGAAAGGGGAAGAACAGCTCCACATCGCCCTCGCGGAAGGGGACGGTGCCCGTCGGCGTGCGGCATTCGCCTTCGCCCGCGATGCAGCGTCCAAGTTCCAGGGTGTTATGATAATGCAGCCGCGGGATGTCCCAGGCAGGCAGAGTGAAGGTGGAAATGTACAGCGATCTGGCAGCCGGAGGGTTCACAAGCGGACAGCCCGGTTCGCGGTCGTAGATGGGTTTGGAAGCGAAGCCGGCGGATGCAGCATCCGGTGGATGCGGGGAGCTCATGAGCTTTCCTCCGGCTTCTGCATGGACTGCGGAAGCGCTTCGTCGTGATTCCACTCGGCATAGGACGACGGCGGCGTCTGGGTGCGGTGAATGCGGTACTCGCTGGGCGATATGCCGTTTTTTGCTTTAAAAGCCCGGTAAAAGCTGGAAATGTCGCCAAAGCCCATATCCAGACCGATGTCGATGATCGACCGGGAGGAATTGATCAGCTTAATCTCAGCCACATTAACCCGGATGGTATTCAGGTATTCCTTGGGCGAGTAGCCGGTGACAAGGCGGAACAGCTCGTTGGTGCGCGTCCGGCTCAGACCGCAGAGTTCGGCCAGCTGATCGGTGCTGATATCCTTCATATAGTTGCGATTTATATAATCCAGCGCGGGAATGATGCGGTAAAAGCGCTGGTCAACCACCCGTTCAAAGGGAGGCAGCTCCTTGCTCTGACGAGCGTTTACTACCAACAGCTCGATGAAACGCGACAGCACAAGCAGGCAGTCGCATTCGTCTATTTTATGAATTTCATCCACAATGGAGACGACCAGTGAGATCAGCTCGGCGTGCCGCTTGGGATCAAGAATGCCGGAGATTCGCACCTGACCTGCCAGCAGGTCGTTGATCATGCTCTGATTGGAGAAGCCGCAGCCGGACAGCAGCCGGGAGCAATCGATCTGCACAAACTTCCAGACACAGTAATGTGCGCGGCTGCCTTTGGAGAGATGGGGCTGAAAGGGGAAGAACAGTTCCACATCGCCCACACCGAAATGGGTAATGCCGGCGCTTGTATAGCAGTCACCGTCCCCCGCGACACAGTAGCCTAGTTCCAGCGTGTTGTGATAATGGAGCCGTGTGATTTCGCCGCCGGGCAGGGTGTAGGTGGAGCCGTACAGCATTTCTTCGATTGGGGTATTGATTAAAACCTCGCCGGGTTCGCAGTTATAAAGCGGTCTGACGCTGAATTCCGGGGAAGTCTGTATTTGTTGTTTTACATCATTGTTCACAGAATTACCTCGCAAATTCACAAAAAATGTGTTGCAACTTACTTTTATAACATTATACCGCGAAACTTGTTTGCTGTCAAGCGCTTTTACAAATAAAATACAATTTGTTCAAACGAAATTTTCTGCAAATTTCCGCAAAACTATTGCAATCCGCGTCAAAATATTGTAAAATGATAAAGTCATCAAATTCTTTATTTCGGAGGAAACTATCATGAAAATTTTATTCCAGGGCGACAGCATCACCGATGCAGGCCGCGACAGAAACGACATTCACAATCTGGGTCACGGCTATCCGCTCTATACCGCCGCCGCCATCCGCGAGGCATTCCCGGACACCGACTTCGAGTTCGTTGATCTGGGCATTTCCGGCAACCGCGCCGAGAACCTGCGCGAGCGCTGGCAGAAGGACGCCATCGACATTCAGCCCGACGTAATCTCCATCCTCATCGGCATCAACGACACCTGGCATCGCGCTGCTGAAAAAAACTGGATGCCCCACGAATATTTTGAGGAGTGCTACCGCGATATCCTGACGCAGCTCAAGGAAAAGACCAGCGCGAAGATTATTATTCTGGAGCAGTTCCTGCTGCCTGTGGCGGACAAGGAATTCTTCCACGTTGACCTGGATCCGAAGATTCAGATTACCCGCAAGCTGGCGCGTGAGTTCGCCGATGCGTTCATTCCGCTGGACGGTCTGTTCGCCGCCGCTGCCGTGACTGCGCCCGCCACCGATTTTGCCGCCGACGGCGTGCATCCCACCCCCAAGGGCGCGCAGTTCATCGCCGGTCACTATCTGGAAGCCTTCCGCAGCCTGAATCTGCTTTAAGGAGCGCTCCATGCTGAAGGATTTACTTACCGAGAACCGCAGCTGCCGCACCTTTGACGAGAGCCGCGCCGTAACGGTGGATGAGCTGCGCGACATGGTGGACTGTGCCCGTCTCACGCCGTCCAGCGTGAATCTGCAGCCCCTCTGCTATCGTTTGGTTTACACCGACGAGGAGCTTGCTGCCGTTCAGCCGCTGACCAAATGGGCAGGCGCTCTGCCTCAGCTTCACCTGCCGCCCGAGGGGCACCGTCCCCGCGCCTTCATCGTGATCTGTCAGGACACGGCGAAGTTCGGTTCGGCGGACAAGTTTCTGAAGGATGTGGGCATCTGTGCGCTGGCTATTCAGCTGCGCGCCTGTGAAATGGGGCTGGCGGGCTGTATGATCGGCAGCTACAACAAGGCTGCCCTCGCGTCCGTGCTGAAACTGCCGGAATCGGTGGTTCCGCTGCTGGTCGTCGGCATCGGCAAGCCGGACGAGGAGCGCCGGATCACCGAAGTGCGCGATGACCAGACCCGGTATTACCGGGACGAGACCAACGTGCATTACGTGCCCAAGCGCTCCCTTTCCGATATTATACTGTAAAATCGAACTCCAGCTGACCGTCATCCGGCGGCTCATCACAGAGATTGATCAGAGTCAGGCCGTGTTTGCGGGCATAGTTTACGGTGTACAGTGTCCCGCTTCCGCCTGACTTTGTGGCTTTGGCCTGTTCATGGTCGTAGAAGCAGACGCAGTAGCTGCTCTGATCGACCATGAAGCGGTTGCGCTGGTGCATGACGCCGCCGTAAAAGTGGTCGCTGATATATTTGATGCTGTCGGCGCGCATCAGGATATCGTTGTATACCTCGATGTCGCGGCTTTTCCAGTAGCGTGTCTGCTCCCAGCAGGGAAGCGCCATGTGCAGCCGGATGGGCGAACCGTCCGCCCGGAAGCGAAGCACCGAGAGGGCCGCCAGCGTGTCAAAGCCCAGCGCGCCTCCTGCCCAGAAGTTGGTGATTCCATGGGAAATCAGCCAGAGAATTTCCATATTCAGATTTTCCAGCAGCGGCTCCAGACGGGCGGGCGCGATGGTGCGGTGTCCGGTGAAGCAGCAGGTTTTTTCGCGTAATGTACTCATATTGCAGCTCCTGATCAAACAAACGTTCTGTATACAGTATATCACATTTTACCGCATTTGTAAAGAGTTTTTTCAATTATTTCGGAGGAAATTTCATATGTCTGCACAGCTAAAGCTGATGACCTTCAATATGCGCACCCAAACCACCAGCGACGGCGAGAATCAGTTTCTCAACCGAAAGGACTTCATCGCCGACAAACTGAACGAGGTGAAGCCCGATGTGATCGGCTGTCAGGAAATGCAGCCGATCATGATGTCGTGGCTGGTGTCTGCCATGGACGACTACTATGTGGTCGGCGGCGGACGGGGCGCGAACTTCGATAACGAAGCCGTCTGCATCGCTTACCGAAAGGATCGCTTCGCACTCTACAACTGCGAGACCTTCTGGCTCTCGCCCACGCCCAGCGTTCCCGGCTCCCGCTACAGCGGCGATCAGAGCGGATGTCCCCGCGTCTGCACATGGGTCATGCTCAAGCCCCTTGACGGCGGCAAGCCCTTCCGCTTCTACAACGTACACACCGACCATGTGGGCGATTACGCCCGGGTGCTGGCCTGCAATCAGGTGCTTCAGAAGATCAGCGAGAACAATAACATTATGAAGCTGCCCACCTTCGTCACCGGCGACTTCAACGACCGCCCGGACTCCATGTCCATCAAGACCATGAAAACCTGCCCCGGAATCCCGCTGGTCGATCTGACCGAGGCTTCGGGACAAACCTTCCACGCCTACGGCAAGCGGAACGATTCCACCTGCAAAATCGACTATATCTTCGCCGACGCGGGGACGAAATGTCTGGATATGCAGGTGCTTACCGACAAGCGCGGCGAGCTGTACCTGTCCGACCACTACCCGCTGATGGCGACGGTTGAGCTTGACTGAGGTGAATTCCATGGAGAAAAGCAAGGTTTATTTCACCGATATGCGCGTGGGCATGGGCAGCAATCTGCTGCTGAAATTGCAGAAGCTGATCCGCCGCGCGGGCATCGGCAATATCGACATGAACGATAAATTCGTGGCCATCAAGATTCATTTCGGCGAGCCGGGCAACCTGTCTTACCTGCGCCCCAACTTCGCCAAGGCGGTGGCTGACGTGGTGAAGGAAATGGGCGGAAAGCCCTTCCTGACCGACTGCAACACCCTCTATGTGGGTCGGCGCAAGAACGCCCTCGACCATTTGGACGCCGCCTATGAGAACGGCTTCACGCCCTTTTCCACAGGCTGTCAGATTCTCATCGGCGACGGCTTGACGGGAAATGACGAGGTGTGGGTTCCGGTGAAGGGCGGCGAGCTGGTGAAGGAAGCCAAGATCGGACGCGCCGTCATGGACGCGGATGTGTTCATCTCGCTGAACCACTTTAAGGGACACGAATGCACCGGCTTCGGCGGCGCGCTGAAGAACATCGGCATGGGCTGCGGTTCCCGCGCGGGAAAGATGGAGCAGCATAACGGCGGCAAAACTGCGGTGGACGCTGAGCTGTGCGTGGGCTGCAAGTTCTGCGCAAAGCAGTGCGCTCACGATGCGATTTCCTTTGAGAGCGGCAAGGCGTCGGTGGATCAGAGCAAATGCGTGGGCTGCGGACGCTGCATTCACGCCTGCCGCGCTGAAGCCATCAGCCAGCCCGGCGACAGCGCCAACGACGATCTGTGCAAAAAGATCGCCGAGTATTCCAAGGCGGTGGTGGATGGACGTCCTCAGTTCCACATTAACATCGTCAATCAGGTTTCGCCCTACTGCGACTGCCATCCGGAAAACGACGCGCCCATCATTCCCGATGTGGGTATGTTCGCTTCCTTCGACCCGGTGGCGCTGGACGCGGCCTGCGCGGACGCCTGCAACGCTCAGCCCGCCATGGCGAATTCCGTGCTGGGCGAGAATCTCATTCACGCGGGCGAAACGGCGCATCACGGGCATATTCACACCGAGCGCGACCGCTTTGACGCCACCTTCCCCACTACCAATTGGCGGGTGACGCTGGAGCACGCCGAGAAGATCGGCGTGGGTACGCAGGCGTATGAGCTGATCCAATTATGAGGCGTGTATGCTTACAAACGACAGCATCGTCATCCGCGGCGCGGAAGCCCTGTTCGGCGACGCCCGCTTCACCCTTTACCGAATCACCATTACTACCCCGAAAACCGGGGAAACCGGGACACCCGGCGGGCTTAGTCATACCCACAGCTTCTGGGAGCTGCATATCATCATCTCCGGCGCGGCGCGGTTTCTCATCGGCAGCAGGACGGTGGAGGTTTCCTGCGGGGAGATTCTGATGATCGCGCCGCAGGCGGCGCATTATCCCTGCGAGCCGTTGGGCGACACTTCGAAGGATATCGTGCTGGGACTGACGCTGGAGCGCGTGGACGGCGAGAGCGGGTTTTACCGCTATTTCAGCGATAGTCTGACGGCGGCGTCCTGCCGTCCATTGACGCTGCCCGCCGGATTGCTGCATCGTTTCGCGGCGCTGCACGGTCTGTTCGACAGCACCCGTCTGCGCGACCGCTGCCTTTTGAAGGTGACGGCGGACGAGATCATCATGGGGCTGTTCGAACAGATCAACGGTTTCAACGCCGGGCAGACCGGCGTCCGCCGTCAGATGAGCCGGGAGGAGCTGCACATGATGCTGGAGAGCCTGATCAATTCGCCCTCCTGCTCGTTGGCGGCGATTGCCCGGAATCTGGGCTATTCCGAGCGGCACACCGCACGGTTGATCAAGCAGATTTACGGAAAAAATCTGAACCAAATCCGGCAGGAGCAGATGCTGTCGGCGGCGAAGCGGATTCTTGCCGAATCCCCGGAGCTGCCGCTGGGCGAAGCGGCGATGCGGGCTGGCTTCGGCAGTGAGAAGGCGCTGCGGATGGCTTTGCGAAAGCATACGGAATGACAAAAAGAGGAGCTGATGCACCAAGTGCATCAGCTCCTGCTTCATTTAGCCTGTTTCGCGTATAATCAGCTCATAACTCAAATCAATATGACGCTTTGGCGCATCCGGTTCCCGTATGCGCCAGAGCAGCAGCTCCAACAGCGTTTCACAGAGCAGCTGGCAATTCATTCCGATGGTGGTCAGTCCCAACCGGTAAATGCCGGTAGCACGGATGTTGTCGATGCCGATCACTGCCAGTTCCCGGGGAACCGCAATTCCCGCCGCTTCGGCAGCGTTCAGAATCCCGAAGGCGATATAATCGTAGCCGCAGATTATCGCGTCCGGCGGCTCGTCCCGTCCGAACAGAGCCGCGAATCCGTCCGCGCCCGCCTGTACATAACGCAGATCCGACCGGTAAATCAGCCGTTCATCCACAGGCAGCCCCAGCTTCGCCATAGCCTGACGGAAGTATTGCTCCCGTTTGATTGTCAGCTGTTCCCCCGTAAATGCAATCCGCCTGCGCCCGGAATCGAGCAGGTGTTGGATTGCCGTACACAGCGTGACGAAAAAATTTCCATGAATGCTGTCCGCGTTTTCCTGTCGGCTGTAAATGACAAACGGCAGCTTCAGGCTTTGAAGGGCGCTCAGACATATATCGTCCACCGTGGCCATCACAATGATGCCGCACAGCCTGTGAATCAGGCGAATGGTATGCATAAGCCCGATAAAATGATTCTGATCAAACTCCCAGCACATGGTTATCGACTCCATCCCCCGCTCCCACAAAATGTGATTCAGACAGGCGATTTTGGCAGTATACATCTCGCTGTAATATTCCGGTGTGAGAACCAGCACCGTGTGACCCGCCGTCAGACGTTCCTTTTCGATGGTTATGCCGTGTTCTTTTGCCGCTGCCAGAATCCGGGCGCGCAGTTCCGGACTGACGCCGCGCGCGTTATGGAAAACCTTGGACACCGTTGCCGGCGTACAGCTGCAGAGCTGCGCCAGATCCTTCTGCTTCATTGCTTCATACTCCTTGTTATTGATGGTTCCATTATACCACAATGGGCGTTCACTGTCAAGTCACGAAATTTCCGCGAATGTTTTGTTCAGGATGAAAAAAGTCCGCCAGACGGGATTATCGATGTATACGAAATTGGAGGGGGATACTTGACATCCCCAAAATTACAGGATATAATATATCCACAGTAATACAAGATTTACGAAAATGTTTCGTAGATTTTGTAAATTTCAACCAAAGAGGTATAATTATGAGCAAGACTATCCAAACCAAACGGACACTCACGGCTATTCTGACAATGGCAATGCTGGCATCGTTCACCGCCTGCGGCGACACCGCAGAACCATCGGCGGACACTACAACCACGACAGCGGCTGACACAACCGTCTCCGCTGAGACCGTTGAAGTCTGCGAGCTCCCCGATACCGACTGGGAAGAACAGGAGTTTCGCGTGCTGGGTATGCTGAACAGCCGCAGCTACTTCTGCAACTTTGAAATTGATATGGACGAGGAGACCGGCGATGTGGTCAACGACGCTATCTATCACCGAAACACCGCCATCGAGGAGCGGTACAATGTGACCATTACGCAGATATTGTCGGAGAGTCCGAAAACCGATCTGGTCAGTTCGGTTTTCGCCGGTGAGGACAACTACGATCTGACCTTCCAAGCCGTAAGCGATCTGCCTTCCATCATGACAAGCGGCTGCCTGTATGATCTGAATCAGATTTCGTACATTGATTTTGACAAATCCTGGTGGAATGCCGATGTGAACGAGGCGCTGGAAATCGGCGGCAGTCTTTACTTTACTACCAGCGATTTTTCGCTGCGCGACAAGAGCCGCGCTTATATGCTGGCTTACAACGCAAACATCGTGGAGGATTACAACATAGGAAATCTGTCGCAGCTTGCGCTGGAGGGCAAGTGGACCATCGATAAAATGAACGAGTGCGGTCGGATATTCGCCAGCGACGTGGATCAGAACGGCTCCATGAATATGTCCGACAAATACAGCGTCGGCTGCGCATCCTACGGCGATTTCGCCTGTTATGTGGTGGCGCAGGGCAATCGTATTATCAGCAAGGATGATTCCGGCGAGCTTTCCATCGTCATGAACTCCGAACATATGATTAATTCGATTGACAAGGTTCTTCAGCTCCTGGATCGCTCGGTATCCATGTACTGCAACGATTTCCAGGGAATTGTTGACGGCGATATGTGGACAGCCCACTCCACGCTTTTCAAGCAGGAGCAGGCGCTGTTCCGAGCCGCCATGCTTCCCACGCTGCAAACCCTGTCCTCCGCCGTCAATTTCGATTACCGCATCCTGCCCATGCCGAAATACGACGAGGAACAGGAACAATACTACACCATGTCCGACGGCTGGGCGTTGATGTTCGGCATTCCCGTGTCGGTGTCCGATCCGGATTTCTCCGGCTTTATGCTGGAAGCGCTGTCGTATGAATCCCAGTCCACCACGCTTCCGGCCTATTACGAGACCAGCTGCAAAACTAAGTATACCTATGATGAAAACAGCCCGATTCTGATCGATATGATTATGGACGGTATCGTCTACGATTTCGGCATGATTTACAGTGTGGGCGGCCTGGATGAGATTCTCAACTCTACGATTCCTTCCAAGGGTGAAAATGTTTTCTCCTCCGCCTATGCTTCGGCGGAGCCGGCCGCTCTTGCCGACTTAGAAAGTCTCATCGAGGAATTGTCCTCCGTTGAATAATCTTCGCAGATACACAAACCAAAACCACCGGTCAGCCGGTGGTTTTGGTTTGATCAGTCCTCGTAATTGCAGGGGAACGAGCGGCTGGAGCAGGCGAGGGTCTGTCCGTTGCCATTGATGTCCGGGATGGGGTTGAGCGTGTCGTTTTCGATGACCTTGCGCGCCGCCTCCGAGCGGAAGTCGGGGATGGTGAAGGTCGCGCCGTCCGCCAGAATCGAACGCCACGCATAGATGCCCACCGCCGCCATGGAAACAGCCTGATAAACGTCGAAATAGGGCTTCACATCGTCTAGAATGTAGCGCACGAAGTGCCAGCAGACCCAGAAGTCTCCGCCGCCGTGTCCCGCCTTGGACGCAAGCTCACCCTGTTCCTGCCACTGCGCCGTATAGGTGCGGGAGGTTTCCGCGCCTTCCGGCTTTTGCCAGGCGTTGTACGCCAGCCAGACGTCCGCCTGATTGCCGCGCACCGTCTCCACGCCGCCCTTGTCGCAGGCGAGGCGGTACCAGTTGCCGTGGGGACCAAAGTTGCAGGAGCCGCCCACGCGGAAGATCGCGTCGTTGTCCATCTCGCAGAGGATAATGCCCGCGCGGTCGCCCACATAACGCGTGCGCTCCATGCCGTAGCCGGGATCGAAGGCGGCGCGGGCGTTGACCTTTTTGGGCATGGCGCCGGTCATGTGCATCAGCGGCGAGAGGGCGTGGGTCAGGTAGAAGGTGCAGGGAATCCACCGCCGCCACTGATATTTCTCAGGGGCGTAATAGGTCGCTTCCTGCGCGCTCATCGGGTGGACATACTCTCCCTCGGCAAAGAGCACCTTGCCCAGCGTGCCGCCCTCGTAGACCCGCTTCAGCTCTTGACAGGCGCACATGAAGGGATAGTTCTCCGCCAGCATATACTTGCAGCCGGTTTCTTCAACGGTGCGCACCAGTTCCACGCACTGGGCGGGCGTGACGGCGGCGGTAGTTTCGCTGAGCACGTGGATGCCCCGCTTCATCGCCTTGACGGCGAAGGGGGTGTGCTCGTTGAAGTAATTCGCCAGCAGCACCGCGTCGAACAGCCCAGAATCGATGAACGAATCGAAGGCGGCGAAGGTTTTCACGTCCGCCGGACAGTTGGGAAGCGCTTGTTCGATCATCTCCGGGCGCTTGTCGCAGATGGCGGTAATCTTCACGTCGGGCATTTCGTTGAGAATTTTCAGATAGGCGTTGCCCCGCCAGGTGCCGAACACGCCGATTCGCAGGATTTTTTCCATAATAGCTATCTTCCTTTCCGGGAGAAAAATTTGATTCTGACAATATGATAGCACAAATCGTTCGCTCATGGAATGTACCGCCTGCACAAAGTTTCGGACGATGAATTGTTGAATCTGCACATTGCAAGACCGGGCGGGATGTGGTATAATGGGGAGAAAACAGGGAAAGGAGGCGGTCACATGAAGGAGCTTACCGCCACCGATATCGCGCGTGCCTTGTCGATCTCCCGCGCCACGGTTATGCGGGTGCTGCGGGACAGCCAGTCGGTCAGCCCTGAGAAGCGGGAGGCTGTGCTGCTCTACATCGGGGAAAACTGCCCGGACGCCGATTTGACGGCGGACGGGACGGCTTATGACATCGTGGCTGCCATCCCCAGTGTGCCGTCCTTTTTCTGGAATCGCGCCATGGAAGGCGTCCGGGACGCCTGCCGCGCCCATCCGGAGCTGCGGGTCAAGCTCCTGCGCTACTCCGGGCGGCGGAATACGGAGGAAACCCTGCGCATCATCGGCTGCGTGAGCCGGCTTCAAAGCCGGGCGGCGATTCTTGTGCCGGTGGACGCGAAGGCGGTGTCGACGGCGCTGGAACGTCTGGCAGCCGAGCGTAAGGTGCTGATTTTGGATAACGCCGCCGATTTCGCGGGCTGCGCCTGCGCCTATTGCAGCGACGCGGCGGGGGAGGGCGAGCGTGCGGTGGAACTGGTGCGCGCCTTTCCGCTGGAGCGGAAGAAGCTGCTGATTCTCACCGCGCAGAATGACGGCGGCTGCAATTCTCAGCTTCGGCTGGACAGCTTTTACCGCCGATGCCGGGGCTGCACCGACATCCTGCCGGTGGCGGAGCTTGGGGTGAGCGGCACCAACGCGCTCAGCCCATCCATTCTCGCCCGGCAGCTTGCACGGCTGGAGGACAGCTACAACTGCGTCTATATCTCGGACGGCTTCTTTTATCAAGCCTGTGCCGCGCTTCGCAAGGTGGGACGGCTTCGGGATGTGTACGTGCTGGGGCATGAGCGCTCAAAACCGGTGATGACCCTCTTTGACGAGGGGATGCGGGGGGCATACATCGAGCAGGACATCTACGCGCAGGCGTATGCGTCGGTGGAAGCCGCCGTCCGGCTGCTTAACGGGAAAGCGCCGCTGGAAGCGCCCATCCCCTTTCGCTCGGGGTGGTACAATTACAAGCCTGTCGTGTGATTTTATTATATAAGGAAGAAAATTATGGACATCAGTCTGCACTATATCGAAAAAGGAAGCGGTGAGCCGCTGCTCCTGCTCCATGGAAACGGCGAAAGCGGGGATTATTTCGCCCATCAGATGGACGCCTTCGCCGCCCATTACCGGGTCATCGCCCTCGATACCCGGGGTCACGGACATTCGCCTCGCGGAAGCGCGCCCTTCACCATTTCCCAGTTCGCCGACGATCTGCTGGATTTCCTCGACGAACACGCCATCGGACGCGCCCATTTGCTGGGCTTTTCGGACGGCGGAAATATTGCGCTGACCTTTGCGCTGCGCCATCCCGAGCGGGTAGGGAAGTTGGTGCTCAACGGCGCGAATCTGGATCCGTCGGGGGTGAAGCGGTCGGTGCAGCGTCCCATTGAGTGGGGATATCGGATCAGCGGTCTGTTCGCGGGGCGTTCCCGGGGAGCGCGCGCCAACCACGAGCTGCTGGGACTGATGGTCAACGAGCCGAAAATTTCCCCGGCGTCGCTGGCTTCGCTGACCATGCCGGTGCTGGTTATCGCCGGGACGCGGGACATGATCAAGGAGGAGCACACCCGGCTGATTGCCGACAGTCTGCCGGACGGGCGGCTGGTGCTGCTGGAGGGCGATCACTTTATCGCAAATAAAAATCCCGCCGCGTTTCATGCGGCGGTGCTGGAATTTCTGCTGTCCGGCAGCTGAAAAAACAGCCCGGCGGGCTGTTTTTTCTATTCCTTCAGACCTCCCGTGGAAGCGTGGCGCTTGATGGCTTCGAAGGATTCGTCGCTGATGTCGTGCTCGATCTTGCAGGCATCCTCTGCGGCGACTTCCCGGCTGACGCCGAGCCGCATGAGAAAGCTGGTCAGCAGCGTGTGGCGCTCGTAAATTTTATGAGCGATTTCAAGACCCGCTTCTGTCAGGTGCAGCGCGCCGTCCGCGTCCATGGTGAGAAAACCGCCGTTCTTCAACAGTCCCACCGCACGGCTGACGCTGGGCTTGGAATAGCCCATGTGCTCCCCCACATCGATGGAGCGCACAATCGCATGATCTTTGGATAAAACGTAAATAGTTTCCAGGTACATCTCGCCTGATTCCTGTAAATGCACGCAGAGACCTCCTTTGTTGACGGTATTATTAATATGATACCATATAATTATGAATAATTCAAGCATATGAAGAAATTCCGCCGGGAAATGCTTGACGGCGGGATTTTTTTATGCTATACTGTTATGAAATCACATTATCAAGCTAAAGGATGACAGCTATGATCGGACTTGGAACACTCATCAACGCCGCCGGAATTCTGGCGGGCGGCGTCCTCGGCCTGCTGGCGGGGAAGGGGCTGAAGCCCCGTTTCCGGGATATTCTGATGACAATCAACGGACTCAGCGTCATTTTCATCGGCGCGTCGGGCGCGCTGGCGGAGATTCTCACCACCGACGGGGACGGGTTTGGCACGCAGGGGTCGATGATGATGCTTTTTTCGCTGGTGTTGGGCGGACTGCTCGGCGAGCTGATCAACATTGAAAAGCAGACCGAGCGCTTCGGCGAATGGCTGAAAAAGCGTACCGGAAGCGGCGATTCCCACTTCGTGGACGGCTTTGTAGCGGCGTCGCTGACCGTATGCGTGGGCGCCATGGCGGTGATCGGCTCGATTAACGACGGGCTGTCGGGGGACATCTCGATTCTCACGACAAAGGCGATTCTCGACTTGATTATTGTCATGGTCATGACTGCCTCCATGGGGGCGGGCTGTATTTTTTCGGCGATTCCGGTGCTGTTTTTTCAGGGGACGATTACGCTGCTGGCGGGCTTTATCCAGCCGCTGATGACGGAAACCGCCGTGTCCAATCTGTCGCTGGTCGGCTCGGTGCTGATTTTTTGCGTGGGCGTGAACCTGATGTTCGACAAGCATATTAAAGTGGGCAATCTTCTGCCGTCCATCGTATTCGCTGTCGCTTTCGCATTCGTTCCAATTTTGTGAATAAATATCGGATAATATGTAAAATCTATTGCATTACCGCGAAAAATCTGTTAAAATAATAGGAGCGCAATATTATTATATAGATTGAAGGGATTATAATCATGAATTTGCTGCGACGCCTGTACGCGCCCGATTTTTTGCTGAAACCGGCACAAAAACGGCAGGAACATTATCCGACCCGCGACATTTATGCCGCGTTCATGAAGGTGGCATGGCCTGCCATGGTGGAGTCGGTGCTGGTGGGACTGGTCAACTTCATCGACTCGGTGATGGTCAGTACGCTGGGCTATCGTTCGGTGGCGGCGGTGGGACTGACCTCCCAGCCGCGTTTGATTTTCTTCGCGGTCTTTCTGGCGCTGAACATCGGCGTTACCGCCATCGTCAGTCGGCGTAAGGGCGAGGAACGCCGGGAGGATGCCAACCGGTGTCTGGCGCAGGCGGTGTCGATCTGCGTGATTCTGGGCATTATTCTGGTGAGCGTCGCCATTGCATTTGCCGAGCCGCTGCTTCGCTTTGCGGGAGCGATGGACGATACCATCGACGAGGCGACGATATATTTCCGCATCATCATGGTTGGCGTGTTTTTCACAGCGCTGAGCACGGCGATTAACGCTGCCCAGCGCGGCGCGGGCAACACCCGGATTTCGATGACCACCAACCTGACGGCGAACATTGTGAACGTAATCTTCAACGCGCTGCTGATCAACGGTATGCTTTTCTTCCCGAAGCTGGGTGTAGCCGGTGCAGCCATCGCCACGCTGCTGGGCAATATCACCGCCTGTGTGATGTCGATTGTGTCGGTGTCGAAGAAGGACGGCTTCCTCTTCCTGCGTCCGAAGATGCTTTTCCACTTTGACCGGGAGAATCTGTCGCTGATCGTGCGGATCGCAAGTTCGGCGGCGGTGGAGCAGGTTTTCCTGCGCATCGGCTTTTTCGTGTTCGCGATGATTGTCAACAATCTTGGCACCATCGCCACTTCCACGCACACAATCTGTATGAATATCATGAATCTTTCCTTCTGCTTCGGCGACGGTTTGGGTGTGGCGGCGTCTTCAATGGTGGGACAGAATCTGGGACGGGAGCGTCCCGATATGTCGATCATTTACGGCAAAACCGGTCAGCGCGTTGGCGTCGTGGTATCGCTCATACTGATGCTGATCTTCATTTTCGGCGGCGAGTCACTGATGAACCTGTTCATGACCGGCGATGAAAACGTCCCCGAAATCATCGAAACCGGCGTCCGCCTCCTGTTGATTCTGGCAGCCGTCACCCCCGCGCAGATATCGCAGGTCATCTACAGCGGCTGTGTGCGCGGCGCCGGCGACACGAAGTTCGCCGCCGTCACCAGTCTCGTCTCAGTCGCCATCGTCCGCCCCATCCTCTCCTTCCTCTTCTGCTATCCCCTCGGCTTCGGTCTGATCGGCGCATGGTGCAGCATTCTGATTGACCAGTACACCCGTCTTGGTCTAATGGCATGGAGATTTTCCAGTGGGAAGTGGGCGAGGATCAAGGTTTAAGGTAGTTGGATTTGGGAGTCTCTCCGGATGGAGAGATTCAGGCTTGTTTGTTAAGGGGTTACGGTCGCTTTTCATGCCCTCGCTCTGCGAGGGCGTAGAAAAGGCTCCGCAAAAGCTTTATACATGGGATTTTTTATGTTCGCGACAGCGAACATAGCGATACTAATATTATTTGTGCTAACGTTTATTTGTGCGAAGCGTTCGGGCTACAGGGATGCGCCGACTCCCAAGCGACCGTAGGTCGCATGGTCTCGCACCATTACGTCGGCTTAGGCTGTGCAGATTTGTTTGGATTTTGGCTATCGGCGTCTGTTTATCCGCACGTCCGTAGGGAACGACGCCATGCGACCTATGGTCGCTTTGTCGTTCCGCCGCCTAATGTACCCATTTGTATAAACTTCATCTTGGAAATTTCCATAATCCGACTACCCGGCGGCCTGTTGCCATGCGACCTACGGTCGCGTTGTCGACCGCGCCCTTTCATCCGCACGATATTCAGAACATATCCACAATCCAACTACCACCAAAAGGAGGAACGCACCATGAGCCGAAAAATCATAGCAATCGTGCTGGCTTTTGTGCTGCTTGCGGGGCTTTTCTCCTGCGGAACAGAGCCGGTGCAGTATGAACATACGGAAAGCAATGAGATTGTTTACAAAACCACCGACGACGGCGCGCTGGGACTTGATATCCTCTATCCAACCAGACGCAGGCATGATAAAAATCCGACGGTGCTGGTTTTCCATGGCGGCGGCTGGATTTCCGGCTCGAGGACGGAGTTTTACGAGGAATTCGCGCCGCTTTGCGACGGACTTCGCGCGCAGGGTGTGACGGTGGTGGGCGTATCCTATCGATTTGCGCTGGATGGGCGCACGTGGCGGGATTGTCTGGACGACTGCGAGGATGCGCTGGCGTATCTGCTGGAGCACGCGGCGGAATACGATATTGACACGGAAAACATGGGGGTTATCGGCTATTCGGCGGGAGCGCATCTGGCGTTGATGACCGCCATTGAGTCGGAGGACAGCGTAAAGGTTTGTGTGTCGATGGCGGGACCGGTGTCGTTCACCACAACGCCGGAAAGCCCCTATTATTCCTCGGCGCTGGCGTATTATTACGACTATATCTTCGGCGGAAAGCCTGCTTCTGCGGTGATGTTGGATGCCAGCCCCATCGCTCTGGTGAGCCGAAAATGCGGCAGCTCCTTCCTGATGGTGAACGGTACGGCGGACACGGTGGTTTCCGCTGTTCACGCAGAGAGCTTTTGCCGCGAGGTAACGTCATTTGGGCTGGAGGCGGAGCTGATTCTGCCCGAAGGGCTGACGCACGCTTATCCGGCATACGACGGCTTCACGGAGCTTTGCGGTGATATCGCCGCATGGGTTGTGGAGCGGCTGGGGTAAATCTCCAAAAAAATAAAAAACTTTTGAAAAACCCCTTGACAAACGTGTTCGGATATGGTATAATATAACCCGTGATTGAGCGATAGCAGCAAAACACAAAGAATTCGCAGCGATGTCCGTGAACCGCATTCCATCAAACGGCGGCGGAATTTCGTCCAGCGAAATCTCGTGTACCCATAGCTCAGCTGGATAGAGCAACTGCCTTCTAAGCAGTAGGTCGGGGGTTCGAGTCCCTCTGGGTACGCCATCCCGACAGTCAGCACCTGCGCGGGAGACGGTTAATACAAAAGCTGCTGCATATGGCAGCTATGGTGGATGTAGCTCAGTTGGTTAGAGCGCCAGGTTGTGGCCCTGGAGGTCGAGGGTTCGACCCCCTTCATTCACCCCAGAAAAAACAACGTTCCATGCTTGCATGGAACGTTGTTTTTTTTGCTCAAAACCTCACCTTCTCCAGAAACCGCTCCACCGCGCCGTAATATTCCTGCGGCGACACCTCCGCGCTGGCGGCATGGCGCGCGCCCGACACAATCAGCAGCGTGCAGTCCACCCCCGCCTCCCTGCAGGCTTCGTCCAGCCGATATGCCATCTCTGTGGGCACGAAATCGTCGCTGTCCCCGTGAATCAGCAGCAGCGGGACGGTCAGCGTCCGGGCGGCGTCGATGGGCGAACAGTCGCGCAGGTGCCAGCCGCAGACCAGCCGCGCCAACGCTGTGGTGGTGTAAAGCAGCGGAAAGCGGGGAAGATGGAGCATGGTTTTTGTCACGTGGGCGAACTGCTCAAAGCCGGATGTATATGGGCAGTCGGCGATAACGCCCCGAAGCCCTTCGATGCCTTCGCCGCCCGCCGCGCAAAGCGCCGCCGCACTTCCCATGGATACGCCGTGAAGCAGAATTTCCCCGCAGCCCCGTTCACGCAGCAGTCCGCACCAGCCCCGGATGTCCAGCCGATCCTGCCAGCCGAAGCCGATCAGTTTCCCCTCGCTGTCGCCGTGGGCGCGATTGTCGGGCAGCAGAACGTTGTACCCACGGTGATGGTGCCAGAGCAGGTTGACCGCGTGGTCGTGCAGTCCGTCCGCCCGGTAGCCGTGGATGCAGATCACCGTTTTTGCCGTAGGGCGTTCGGCGGGAAAGAAGTAGCCACAGAGCCGCAATCCGTCGTGGGAAGTGATGCGCAGCCGCTCATGGTGAAGGGTCATGGCGCGCTCGGTGAAGCGGGCGTGGCGTTCGGCGGACTCGGGTGGCTCGCTCCACATACCGGGGCGGCGGCTGCGGACAAGGGCGAAGCGCAGAAAATAAAACGAAAGCGCGATGAGCAGAATCAGCAGTCCTGCCGCAATCAGCAGAATGAACATGGTTTTCCTCCTGAAAACCGAAATATTTCCGGCGTTTATTCAATATTGCCGAAATAATTCGTGTGAAATGCAAATATTGACGATATATTTTGTAATAATGAATGAATTGCGTCCCCGAGATGAAAAAGTTCCTGTTCAAAAGGGAGTTTTTGCGGAAATTGTGTTGACATTTGCTCCATATCGGTGTAAAATAATCCTATTAGGAAGTCTTTTTGACCGACCTAAAATTTTTACTGGAGGTTATTCCTCATGAAAAAGACAGCAAGATTCCTCTCTTTGATGATCGCGACACTGATGGTTGTTCTGTCCTTCGCGGGATGCGGTGCGGCGGACAACTCCAACGTGTTCGTGCTCGGCATCAGCGGTCCCATGACCGGTACCGCTTCCACCTACGGCAACGCCGTCGTCAACGGCGCGCAGATCGCGGTTGATAAAATCAACGCGGCAGGCGGCATCAACGGCTATAAAATCAAGCTCATCTATCAGGACGACGAAGCCACTGTTGACAAAGCCAAGACTGCTTACGAAAAGCTGATGGACAACGGTATGCAGGTCTTCATCGGCTGCGTTACCTCCGATTCCTCCATCGCCTGCAATGACCTGATCAAGGCAGACGGCATTCTCCAGATTACCCCCTCCGCGTCGGCTATCGAAGCCGCTGTCAACCCCAACTCCTTCCGCGTCTGCTTCACCGACCCGCTTCAGGGTACGAAGATGGCTGAATACGTCTACAATACCCTTGGTTACAGAAAGGCTGCTGCCTGCTACAACCAGGACGACTCCTACAGCACCGGTATGTATGATGCTTTCAAGGAGCGCTTCACCGAGCTGGGCGGCAAAATCGCCGTCGAGGCTCCCTTCGGCAAGGATACCTCTGACTTCAACGCACAGATCACCAAGGTCGCTTCCTCCGGCGCTGACTTCATCTATCTGCCCATCTACGCAGAAAAGGCTGCACAGATTCTGATCACTGCGGATTCCAAGGGTGTTAAGCTGCCCTTCGTCGGCGGCGACGGTCTGGACGGTATCATGAACTACCTGACCGGCGATCTGGGGAAGCTGGCTGAGAATCTGATCTTCCTGACCCCCTTCGTTTCCACCGATACCGATCCCAAGGTACAGGCTTTCACCAATACTTTCATCGAAAAGTACGATATGACTCCCGACCAGTTCGCGGCTGACGCTTATGACGCTGTATATCTGGCAAAGCTGGCCATTGAGCAGGCGGGCATTACCGCTCCCACCGCCATGGATAACGCCGCTGTGGTTGCCGCTATGACTCAGATTGAGCTGGACGGTCTCACCGGCAAGATGACCTTCGACGCAAGCGGCGAGCCTAACAAGGACGCCAAGGTCGCCAAGATCATCAATGGCGAGTACGTCGCACAGTAAGAGTATATCCCGAATGCCATCGTTTTCTCCGGCGGACACGTCTGCCGGAGAAAACGAGTTATTTGTAATTATCAGGATTTCCGAAGAAAGGATACATTTTCCATGCAGATGCTGATCTCAACTCTCATCGACGGCCTGAATCTGGGCAGCGTTTACGCGCTGGTTGCATTGGGCTATTCGATGGTTTACGGTATCGCGAAGATGCTCAACTTTGCTCACGGCGATGTGATTATGGTGGGCATTTACTCGATTTTTGTCTGTTTGAATATGAATTCACTGCCGGTGCCGGTGACGATGCTGATCTGCGTGGCCGTCTGCGCCGTACTGGGCTTCACCGTGGAGAAGCTGGCATACAAGCCCTTGCGCGGCTCGCCCTCCCTGTCGGTGCTGATCACAGCCATCGGCGTTTCCTATCTGCTCCAGAATCTGGCGCTGCTTTTCTTCAAGTCCGAGCGCCGCTTTTTGCAGAACTTCCTCCAGCTGGGCAGCATACAGATCGGCTCCTTTGAGCTTCCGGTGATTTCGCTGGTGATCTGGGGCACTACGCTGGTTATCATGATTGTGCTCAATCTTCTCATCAAATATACATCCATGGGACGCGCCATGCTCGCCGTTTCCGAGGACAAGGGCGCGGCACAGCTTATGGGCGTCAACGTGAACCGCACCATCTCCATCACCTTCGTCATCGGCTCCGCGCTGGCCGGCGTGGCGGCCATCCTCTACGCGGCAAAATATCAGAACGTGGACCCCTACACCGGCTCGGTGTTCGGCATCAAAGCCTTCGCGGCGGCGGTGTTCGGCGGAATCGGCAGCATTCCCGGCGCGATGATCGGCGGGCTGTCGCTGGGTCTGATTGAAGCGCTGACCATCGGCTTCCTGCCCGAATCGCTGAGCGCGGTATCCGACGGCATCGCTTATGCGCTGCTGGTGCTGATGCTGATTCTCAAGCCCTCCGGTCTGCTCGGCAAGAAAAAGGTCGAGAAAGTATAAGGAGGATGGACATGAAAAGTAATTTACGAAAAATCTTTGCCAGCCGCGTCTTTATCGGCGGTGCGGCGGCAATAGCCATATGGGGTGTGCTGGCGCTGCTCATTGCGGCAGGCATTTTCTCCCGTTCCATGCAGTCTCTGCTGATTCAGATCTGCTATTATGTCACGCTGGCGCTTTCCCTCGATCTGGTCGTGGGATATCTGGGCGACCTGTCGCTGGGTCACGCCGCGTTCTACGCGGTGGGCGCGTACAGCGGCTGTGCCTTCGCGGTTTATACCAATCTGCCGCTGGCACTGAAATTCATCGGCGGACTGCTGGTCGGCGGCATTTGTGCGGCGATTGTGGGATTCCTGATCAGCTGCGCCATCCTCAAGCTGCGGGGCGACTATCTGGCCATCGTCACGCTGGCGTTCGGTGAATTCGTCCGCTCCATTGTCAAGATCATCCCCGGTCTGGGCGGAACGAAGGGTCTGCTGGGCATTCCCAGCTTCGACAGCCGCGTGGTCGGCTTTACCGCTTCCTACATCGTGCTGGTGCTGGTGATTGTTGCCATCTACAACTTCACCCATTCCCGCCATGGACGCACCGTCACTGCCATCCGCGACAACGCCATTGCTGCCGAGTCCGTGGGCATCAATATCAAGCGCACGAAGGTGCTGGTTTTCACGATTTCCGCGTTCATCGCCGGTCTGGCGGGCGTGGTTTCCGGCTTCTACAAAACCAGCATTACCCCCGGTGATTTCGATTACAACGTTTCCATCGAGGCGTTGGTTATGGTCGTTCTGGGCGGCATGGGCAGCATCCGGGGCACGGTCATCGCGTCGGCGATCATCGTGCTGCTTCCCGAACTGCTGCGCGGCATGGACGAATATCGTATGCTGATTTACGCCATCGTGCTGATCGCAATGATGATGATCAAGGCGTCCCCGAAATGCCGGGCGCTCAAGGAAAAGCTGGACGGGAAGATCAACGGTTTTCGCAGCCGTTTTACCCGCAAGCGCGCGAAATAAGGAGGTTTTGTCATGAGTATGTTGAAAGTTGAAAATCTTGGCATCACCTTCGGCGGTCTGCACGCGGTGGAAAACCTGAATCTGGAAATTGAAAAGAACGAGCTGTACGGACTCATCGGCCCCAATGGCGCGGGCAAAACCACGGTCTTCAATATGCTGACCGGCGTTTATAAGCCCACTACCGGAAAATTCTGGTTGGACGGCGAGGAGCTGACCGGCCGCAGTTCCATCGAAATCAACCGCAAGGGAATCGCCCGCACCTTCCAGAACATCCGCCTGTTCGGCAACATGACCGTGGCGGAGAATGTGCTGGTGGGATTGAACAATCAGATGAGATATGGTCTGGCGTCCAGCTTCCTGCGTCTGCCCGGCTTCTTTAAGGAGGAGCGGGATTACAGCAAGCGCGCCGACGAGCTGCTGGCGGTGTTCGACCTCTACGACGAGCGGGACACGCTGGCCAGCAACCTCCCCTACGGCAAACAGCGTAAGCTGGAAATCGCCCGGGCGCTGGCAACCAGCCCCCGGCTGCTTCTCCTCGACGAGCCTGCCGCCGGTATGAACCCCAACGAAACCGCCGAGCTGATGAACACCATCCGCTTCGTCCGCGAAAAATTCGACATGACGATTCTGCTCATCGAGCACGATATGCGGCTGGTCATGGGCATTTGCGAGCGGGTGACGGTGCTGAACTTCGGCACCGAGCTTGCCAGCGGCGAAACATCGAAGGCGCTCAACGACCCCGCGGTCGTAAAAGCGTACCTTGGCGACTGATGGAGGTGGACGAATATGTCAATGCTTGAAATTAAAGGTTTACAGGTCAATTACGGCATGATCCGCGCCATCAAGGGTATCGATTTCCATGTGGATGAAGGCGAAGTTATCGCGCTCATCGGCGCGAACGGTGCGGGTAAGACCACGATTCTGCACACGATCACCGGGCTTGTCCCGGCGAAGGCAGGTTCGATCCTGTTCGAGGGAACCGAGCTGACCAAGGTGCAGCCCCACAAAATCGTTGCCATGGGCATGGCGCACGTGCCCGAGGGACGGCGGATTTTCCAGGAGCTGTCGGTGTTCGACAACCTGCGGCTGGGCGCGTTCACGCGGAAGGATAAGGCGGAAATCGCTGCATCCATTGAGATGGTTTACCAGCACTTCCCGCGTCTGCTGGAGCGCAAGAATCAGATTGCGGGCACGCTGTCCGGCGGCGAGCAGCAGATACTTGCCATGGGACGGGCGCTGATGTCCAAGCCCCGCATTATTCTGATGGACGAACCTTCCATGGGTCTGTCGCCGCTATACGTCAGCGAAATCTTCAACATCATCGCCGAAATCAGCAAAATGGGTACAACGGTGCTTCTGGTGGAGCAGAACGCCAAAAAGGCGCTGTCCATCGCCGACCGCGCCTATGTGCTTGAGACCGGAAACATCGTCCTCGAGGGCGACGCGAAGGAGCTCATGCAGAACGACGACGTGAAGAAAGCCTATCTTGGCGAATAGGAGATACAATACGCATCTATGAGATGCATATTGTATCTCCAACAAAAACAACCTGCTGCCCTGGTGGGCGGCAGGTTGTTTTTGAGCGTTTTTTACAGTACGCAGTCCCACTGCATTTTCGCGTGTCCCTGCGGAACCACGCCGCGCCGGCGGAACAGTTCCCGCAGATTCACGAAGCGATAGCCCTGATCGATAAGCTGGGGAAGGGCGATAGCCAGCGCGTCGGGGGTAAGGTGATTGCCCGCGCAGTCGTGGTGCAGGTAAATCTGCCCGTCTCGCGCAACCTTCAGAATGCCCGCCACGCGGGTTTCCAGATCGGAGGTGACGGGATCGTCGGGGTTGGAATTCCAGTCCGCCGAGCCGCAGGAACCGCGCATGAAGGGGAGTGGAATCGTCTCGTAAACGGTGTCATCCACCCGACAGCCGGGCGCGCGGCAGAACATCGGCAGCTCGCCCACCGCCTCGCGAATCACGTCCTGGGTGGCGTGGAAGGCTTGCAGCATCTCATCGGGGGTCTGGCTGGTCAGCGTGGTGTGCGCCCAGGTGTGATTTTCGATGGTGCAGCCTGCTTCGACGGCTTTGCGCATGATGTCGGGATTCTTGACGGCGCGATTGCCGATAACAAAGAAGGAAGCGGTGCAGTCGTACTTTTTGAACAGCTCAAGCAGCGCCAGCGTGGTATCGCTGGGACCGTCGTCAAAGGTGAGTGCGCAGAGTTTTTCCATGGCAATAAATCCTTTCATATGTAAAAAATACTGAATAATGCAAATCCGATAGCCGTCAGTGCGAAGACTACCAGCCATGTGGTCAGCCAGAGGTGGGTGTCGCTGTCGGCATAGACGTCCAGATCGTCCGGGTCGTAGTCGATGGAGTGCCGATAGCGCCAGCTGGGGCGGAGAATATGCGCGGCGGGGTAGGGAAAGATGGCGATGAGGGCGCTCAGCCCCGCAAATACGCAGGATACTGCCAGCCCAATCCCCCGGTCATCGAAGTTCCAGCGGTAAATCAGCACGATGTTCAGCACGATCAGCCCCAGCATCGATATGCCGAGCAGCCGCGCCCAGCGGGGGAAGGGATGGTTATACTTGCCGTCAATGGAACCTGACGCCATCATGTCCAGCTCGTCCGCGAAAACCTCATCGGCCTCGGGAAGCACCCGTCCGCAGTCCACGCAGGTCTGCCGGGAAGCCGATTGAATCGTGCCGCAGTGGGGGCATTTTTTCATTTTATCTTTGTCCATTGATGATCTCCTGAATCATGGCGTCGTAGTTCGGTTCGGGACGGGACGCAAACAGCTCGGGCGCGAGGAAGAACAGCAGCGTGAAAACCACCGCCATCGCCAGCGGAATCAACAGTATAACAACGGAGAAGCGCCCTTCGGCCGTCGTAGCGGTGTTCCAGAAGGAGTCGCAGTCCCACGGCTCATGGCGGCGGCGGTGAACCAGATACCCGAAGAAGCGGAACGTCCCCTCCGAGAAAAAGGCGATGACCGGAATCAGGCAGAGCAGAGCGGAAATTGCGGCGCTGTTCACATTCCGCTGACCGCCGAACAGAACAATCAGCAGCGCGTCGATGGCAAAAAGCGAGGCAGACGCCCAGCAGAATCGCCGCAGTAAGGGCGAATAGGCGAAATAGCGCCCCTGTTCGAACAGTTCCTGCTCCCGCGTAAACGCTTCGTTCGCCTCGGGCAGAACCTGCCCGCAGTCAATGCAGACCTGCCGGGAAGCATCCTGAATCGCCCCGCAGTGGGGGCATTTCTTTTTCGCTTTCATTGGATTCCTCTCTTTGTAGAATGTGAGAACATTATACCACACAATCACGCGATTGTCAAGAGGGTTCAAATAATTTTTATGACTTGCAAATCAAAGTCCTAAAAGCACGTTTCCCCTCTTGCAATTCCGGCCAAAACGTGGTATAATGATTAAAATTATATTTCATGAGGTGATACCAATGAAAATTTTAACCATCGGCAATAGCTTTTCGAGGAATTCCACCCATTATCTGCCGGAAATCTGTGCGGAGGCGGGCATAGAGCTTACGCTGGGCGGTGCGAATCTGGGCGGATGCTCGCTGGAGCAGCACTGGAACAACGCCAGCCGCAACGTTCCCACCTACGGCGCGGACTGGGCGGGAGACAAAACCATGTGCGAGGTGCTGGAATCGGAGCAGTGGGAGTACATCACCATGCAGCAGGCCAGCCACTATTCGTGGAAGATTGGCACGTATCAGCCCTACCTTGATAAGCTGACGGCATTTGTCCGGGAGCACGCGCCCCAGGCGCAGCTTGTCGTGCATCAGACCTGGGCGTACCGCACCGACAACGAGCGTCTGATGAACGAATTCAAAATCTCTCAGGCGCAGATGTTCCACCTGATTCAGGAGAACTACAACACCATGGCCGCCCGGCTGAAGGCGCCCATCCTCCCCGTAGGCGACGCGCTGCGCATCATGCAGGAGCTGACCGGCGACACCGTGGGCTGCCTGACCCGCAACCCCGACGGACCCTCCCATGCCAACGCGCTGGGCGAATACATCGGCGCGCTGATTTGGTTCGCACGCCTCTGCGGCGGCAATATCGACGGGGTGAGCTTCGTTCCCGACGGCGTGAAGGCGTGGAGCGTTCCGCTTGCAAAGGAAGCCGCGAAGACCGCGCTGGAAATGTACAAATAATGCAAAATCACCGTTCCTGCGGGAAATTCCCGGGGAACGGTGATTCTTATTCAGTTGAACATCGGCAGATCGGCTTTGTTCGCTTCGAACATCTCCTCGGTCATGCGGCGGATTTCAGCCAGACTGCAAACGGCGGCGGTCAGCGGATCGTTGATGATGGCATGATAAATCATCTCGCGATCGCCCGCAAGGCAGCCTTCCACAGCCAGCTCCTCGCATTGGGCGGTGACGGTGTTCAGCGCCGCGATCTGGCGGGGCAGGTTGCCCACGTGAACCGGCAGCAGACCATTCTTCGACGCTACCATCGGAACTTCGACGATGGTGCCCTCGGGCAGGTTGGTAATCAGGCTGGTGTTGGGCACGTTGCCGTTGAACTCGAACAGCTCCCCGTCGCCCATGACCGCGTTAATGATCGCTGCGGCGTATTCATGACCCCGCGCCAGCGAAATGGTGTCTTTTGCCAGAATGTCCTCCATCTCCTTGTCGCGCTTGTTGTTGCGGTCGGTGATAATCCGCACAGAGCTTGCGTAGGAGCCAGGGATGTACTGATCGATCAAATCCTGACGCTTGCGGAACCATGCGTTGTACTCCGAGTTGTGTCCGCTGGATTCGGTGACAAAGTAGCCCAGACCCTTCATCATCTCGATGCGGACGGCTTCGCTTTTGTAGATTTCGGGGTTCTCGACGGCTTTGAAAATAGCGGGATAGGCGTCCTCGCCCTTCACCTTGAATTCGTAGAAGAACGCCTGATGGTTCACGCCCGCACACTTGTAGGTCACGTCCTTCATGTCCGCGCCGATCCATTTTGTGAGCATAGCGGAAGTACCCTGCACGCTGTGGCAGAGACCGGTGACTTCCACGCCGTGATGGCGCATGAAGCTGGTACACATACACATGGGGTTGGTGTAGTTAAGCACCAGAGCGGCGGGACAAAGCTCCTTGATGTCGTCGCAGATCGCCTTCAAAACCGGCGCGCTGCGCAGGAAGCGGAAGATGCCCGACGGACCCCGGGTGTCGCCGATGACCACATCCACGCCGTACTTCTTCGGGATGGACAGGTCTTTTTCCCAAGCCTCGATGGTCAGGTCGTTGCGGATGGTGATCAGCACGCAGTCCGCGTCCTTCAACGCTTCGCGGCGGTCGAAGGTTGCCTCGACGGTGGCGGGATACTTACCCTGATCGATGGTCTTCTGGATGATTTTGCGGGATGCTTCCATGTACTTCTCGCCCTCGGGCAGATCGACCAGCACAATCCGCGAGTCAGCCAGCGCCGGGAAGGTGAGAATGTCCCTTGAAATGCCGCGGGTGAAGTTAAAGCTGCCCGCGCCGATGATAACGATTTTTTTCATGTGAGTTACCTCCAATAGAATTCGTTGTCATAAGTATACACGATTTCATCGGATTTTGCAATGAGTAGGAGTGACAATTATTTTAGAAATATTGACATCCGGACGAAAATGTGCTATCCTATAGAAAAGGGGGCGGCGAGATGAACCAATCGGAATACTATTACCTGAATATGACAGAGCGGGACTGCCCGGGCTATTGCACCCAGCTTGCCCGGGAGCTGACCGACGGAAGCTATCGCTGGCGCAAGGTGAACCTTCCGCGGCATATGATCGATTATGTTGTCCGTGGGAGCGGCTTCATCGAATATCGGGGCGAGACACGGCGTGTGCGCGCGGGCGACCTGATTTACATTCGACGGGGCGCGGACGTTTACTATTACGCCGACCCGGACGACCCTTACGAAAAATACTGGATGGGAATGCAGGGCCGGCTGATCGACGATATGGCGGCGGATTTTTTTGGCAGCCGGGAACTGGTCATCGCCACCGGCGAGAACGCTTCGGCGCTGCGGCAGCTCATCACCCAGACCAAGCTGGACGGCATGACGGACGAGAGCCTGCTTCACTGCGTGCTGTCGCTTTTTGTGCGGCTGGCAGCCGCCGAAAGCAGCCGTCAGGACGGGCTTGCCGGGGAAATTCGCGCCCACATCGACACCCACATCGGCGACCGGGACACGCTGGACGACATCGCCGAACGCTTCCACATCTCCAAGCGGCATATGATCCGCCTGTTCAAGGAGCGATACAATCAGACGCCCGGCGCTTACCGAAGCGAGGCGCGGCTGATTTCCGCCACCCATTATCTGGCGGAGACCACGCTGTCCATCGGCGAAATCGCGTCGATTCTGGGCTTCTGCGACCAGAGCTTTTTCTCAACCGCCTTCAAAAAGCGGTTCGGCGTCTATCCGCTGGCATACCGCGCCAGCAATAGCTTATAATTCCACCGCGTCTCCCAGCCCGAACGACCAGATTAGCGTTCGGGCAACTTTTTTCGCCGCGATTTTTTCACAGGCTGTGCGGTAATATTCCAGCTGGCGGCGGTGACGGTCGAGCAGCATGGCTTCGGCGGCGGCGCGGTCAAGGTCGCGGGGGATGAAGTCGGTTTTGTAGTCCAGCAGCGTGATGCTGCCGTCCGCGTTCTCAAAGAAGCAGTCGATTACTCCTTGAACCAACACCGTCTCGCCCGCCAGCTCCGCCGCAAGGGATGGGTCGGCGGTAAATTCGGCGGCGGGCAGCTTCACGTTGAAGCGATGCTCGCGGTACACATGGGGCGACGCGCAGATTTCGGCGAAAAGCGGGCTTGCGAAGAAGCGTTCCAGCGCCTTACGATTGACCAGCGACGCGGCGCGCGGGGTCAGATAGTGCTGTTCACCCAGCCGCGCCGCCTCATCCGCCACCAGCGCCGACAGCGTGCGTTCCGGATGAGCGAAGCGGGCGAAGTCGCAGAACTGCATAAACAGGTGGGTGGCGGTGCCCCGTTCCGCCGCAGAAGCGGCTTCGTCGGCGGTATCGGACAAAAAGAGCGGGCGCTTCCCATCGAAGGAGAAGGCGGGCGTGTCCGGGTCGGGCAGATGCGCCGAATCGTCGTCCTCGTCAAGAACGGTGGGGTTCAATTGAGACACCGACAGCTTGGCGGGCAGCTTCGATGCGTGGGCGCGGGGATAGACGAAGGCGAACCGCTCCCGCACCAGCTCGTCCGGCGTCGAAACGGGCAAGGATTGCCCGGGCAAATCTTGCTCGGGGTCGGGCGTCTGTATGGCAGAGGGAACGTCCGACTGCGGTTCAGCGATTTCGATGGTGTGGCAGGCGTCCCCCTCGTGAGCGGCGAGGGCGGTGAGAATCCAGCGCATATAGCCGTTGTTTTTCAGAATCACCCGGCGGGAAAGGCGCTGCGCATCGGCGCGGCAGGCTTCCAGAAGTTCGTCGGGATCGCTGACGGCGGCGGTCATGTACAGCCGTTCCCGGGCGCGGGACATGGCGACGTACAGAATGCGCATTTCCTCCTCAAGCTGACGATCGGCGAGACGGCGGACGATGGCCTGCCGCACCGGCGTGTCATAGCGGGCGAACCCGGTGGAATCGGACAGCTTCAGCGCCGCGCCCAGACTTCGCTCGACGACCACGTTGGCGCGCAGATCGCTGTCGTTGAACTTATTACCGCAGCCGCATACAAATACCACCGGAAATTCCAGTCCTTTGGATTGATGGATGGTCATCAGCTTCACCGTGTCGCTGGATTCGTCCGTGACCTTGGCGTTTTCCAGCTTGGCCTTTTCGTCCAGAATGTCGGTGAGGTAGCGGATGAAGTTGTACAGCCCCTTGAAGGACGAGCCTTCGAACCGGCGGGCGTACTCGTAGAGCAGCATCAAATTGCCGCGGCGGACACGTCCGTCAGAACCGCCGTAGACCAGCGAGAGCAGGTCGGTGTCGGTGTAAAGGTACCAGATCAGCTGATCCACCGGCATCCCTTCGGCGCGGCGGCGGTAAGCGTCCAGCTTATCGAGGAAGGAACGACATTTGTCTGACAATTCGCCGGATTTCGAAGCGCAGGTTCGCAGCGCGTCGTAGAGACAGCCGTCCGCCTGCACCCGGCGGATGGCAATCAGCTCGTCCAGCGTAAAGCCGAACAGCGGGCTTTTCAACGCGCCCGCCAGATAGATGTCCCGGGTGGGATTGTCGATAATTTCCAGTAGGCAGAGAGCCAGCAGCACCTCGGCGTTCTCGAAGAAATCGCCTTCCACGTTGTTGTAGCAGGGAATGTCCGCCCCGGTCAGCGCTTCCTCAAAATCGGCGGCCATCCCCTTGGCGGAACGCATCAGAATGGCGATATCCGACGGTTTGATGGGATTTCCGTCGTCCTTTTTTCCCTCGGTCAGCAGGCGTTTGATTTCCGCGGCAACCCACGAAGCCTCGTCGGGGCAGGAGTGCTCCGATTCGTCTTCGTCGTCGCTTTCCTTCGGGATGAGCACCACCCGCACCGGTTCTCCCGATTCCTTGCCGAGCTTGGAATGCACCAGCTTGTCCTCCTCATAGAAGGGCATATCCCCGGTGCTGTGGGTGAATAGGCAGGCGGACACCAGATTAGTGAAATCAATAACCGGCGAATCACAGCGGAAATTGTCAGACAAAAAGATGGTCGCGCCCTGACCGGGACGAAGCTCGGGATCGTCCGTCCGCCCGAACTCCGAGCGATAGCGGGAGAAGATGGCGGGCTGCGCGCCCCGGAAGGCGTAGATCGACTGCTTGATGTCGCCCACCATAAAGCGGTTCGTCCCGTTCGATATGGACGCGAAAATCGCGTCCTGAAGCTCGTTCACGTCCTGATACTCGTCGATGCAGATTTCGTCGAACTGCGCCGCCGTGGTGCGCGCGATGTCGGTGGGCAAGCCGTCCGCGCCGATGAGCAGCCCGGCGGCAAGGCGCTCCAGATCGTTGAAGTCCACCAGCGAACGGCGGCGCTTCTCGGCGGTGAAGCGGCTTCTGAAGGCGGCGAGCAGCGTGTGCAGCTTTCGAAGGGCGGCGGCGGTGTCCAGCTGATTCCGTCGAATCTGATCGGGCGTCAGCGAGAAGAAGCGGGCGGACAGCTTCCGGCGGGATTCGTGGAAGGCAGAGCGCGCGGTTTTGGCGTCCTCGACGTCCTCGGAAAGCACGGCGTTTCGAATTACGCCCAGACGCGGGGGGGCGTACTCGCTGACATGGCGGGAAAGCCCGGCGTAATCCCGGGCGTCGCAGAAACGGCAGGCGTCCTCGATGAAGTCGATGTCAGCCTGAAAGGCGGGCAGATAGGCTTTAGTCAGCTTCGCGTCGGACATCAGCTCGGGCAGAATGTCCCGGAAAAGCGCCAGCGGCTCGGTGAGCTGTCCGCGAACCAGCTCGAGAATTTCCATGCCGCAGCGGCTTTCAGCGAAGTCGCGGTCGGCGTCTTCGGTCAATTCGTCGGCGAAGGACGTCAGGAACGCGATGGATTCCCGATACGAGGAAAAGGTTTCGTCCAGATCCAGAAAAATGTCCGCCAGCCCGTCGTCGGATTTTGTGCCGACAAAGCCGTCGGCGAAGTCTTCGAAGCCTTCGATGTCGGTGATGGCGCCGCTAAAATAATCCTCCAGCAGCTCGTTCATCAGGCTCTTTCGCAGCAGCTTGATTTCCGCGTCGTCGGCGATGCGGAAATCGGCGGGCAGCCCGGCTTCGGTGGGATTGGCACGCAGCAGATCGAGGCAGAAGCTGTGAATCGTGCAGATTTTCGCCCGGTCAAGCTGCAAAAGCTGGCGGGACAGCCGTTTGTTGGATGGATCAAGGGCCAGCGCGTCGGTGAGCGCGGCGGAAATCCGCTCCTTCAATTCAGCCGCCGCCGCTTTGGTGAAGGTAACGATCAGCATTCGGGTGATTTCGCCGGGGTTTGCGTCGTCGGTCAGGCGGCGGATAATCCGCTCGGTGAGGACGGCGGTTTTGCCCGAGCCTGCGCCCGCCGACACCAACAGGTCGCGCCCCGACCCGGTAATGGCGGCAAGCTGGGATTTTGTCCAGTTTCTTGACATACGTACTCCTTGTTATCGGTCGGATTTCCGACATATGGGTTTCATCTTACAATATTTGCAGGCGTCGTGGGCTTTGGTGCGCATGGGTCTGGCGGAAGCGTTGCCCCGCTTGATTTCCAGCCCGATTTCGCGCACCGTGTCCTCGATGGAATGCAGCAGACCGCCGAAATCCTCCAGCGAGCGCAGGGCATCTGATTTTGAAAAGCTGCCGTCCTTCTTGACTTTGATGGGCAGATACCGCCCGGACAGCTCCCGCTCCATGGCGCGCAGCACGTCGCCGTCGTCCAGCAGAAGCCCCCGCCGGGACAACTTGTCCGAAACCATCCGCTCCACCTCGTCGGGGGAAGCCTCAGCGTCCAGCGTTACCGTGGGTACATGGGCGGGGAAGTAGAGCACGCCGGCGGGCAGAATTTCGCTGCCTTCGGGCACATGGAGGGCGCTGCCCGGCTTTGAGCCGTTCTTCCAAAGCGAAAAGAGGTAGAGCAGCATCTGCAAATCCAGCCCCAGCGCTATGTCTTCCATGGAAAAATCCTTGCTTCCGGTTTTGTAGTCCACCACGCGCACGTAAAACTTTCCATCTTTGGTCAGCGTGTCCACTCGGTCAGCGATGCCGTAAATGTAGGCGGAGGAACCGTCGTGAAGATCAATTTCCAGCGGGTCAACGGCGGCTTCGTCCGGCGCGGAGAAGCGGATGGGAAGCTCAAAAAAGGCGGGGGTGAAGCTGCTCTGGCTGAATTCATCCGCCAGATTGCGGCAGAGAAGCCGGGAGGAACGCTTCAGCCGGGCGAACAGGTGATTCAGGCGGCTGCCCGTGAATTCGGGGGAGATGCGGCAGATGTCGGTCATGTAGCTGGAAACGATTTCCTCCACCATTCGGTCGAGGGCTTCGTCGGTCAGCTCGCCAGGCTCGGCGCGGGCGACGAACATCTCCAGAATATGGTGGACGAAGGTGCCGATGTCGGCGGCGTCGAAACGGGCGGGCTTGTTTTCGTTCAGCTTGAGGACGTACTTGCAGAAATAGGAAAAATGACAGAGAACATAGGCGTCCAGCCGCGATTGGGTCAGCGCCAGATCGCCCCCCGCGATGAGACGGCTGGTTTCGGCGTTCAGCTGAACGTCCCCTTGGGTCAGCGGAATATCCAGCTTTGCCAGCCGGGCAGACAGGTTGGAATCCTCCGCCGCGTATCGCCGAAGCGCTTCGCCCAGCGGTGTGCCGGAAGTCTCTGCCAGCAATTCCATCAGCGTGGCGGGATGCAGACGCTCGCTGGCGGGCAGCGACCCAAAATCGAGGGTTGCCAGCTTCGGAAAGAGACTGCGCAGCCGGGTTACGCCCAGCGACGGCTTCATGGAATGCCCGGACAGATCGGCGCGGGACCAGAGCAGCGTTACCGAGTCGGTGGCGGAGCTTAGCGCCCGATAGAAGGTGAAGCGTTCGTCGGCGGCACGATAATCGCCGCCCCCCGCCAGCTCCAGTCCCACGGAAGCCAGCGCGGCGCGTTCGTCATCGCTGAAAATGCTGTCGCCGGAGGGAGCCAGCGGGAAGATGCCCTCGTTGACGCCGAGGACGTAAACATGACGCCCGGTGGCGCGCAGCAGCGACGCATCGCCCACCGTCACCTCGTCGATGGTGGAGGGGATGCGCCCGATGTCGATGTTGGCGAAAAGCAGGTGCAGCAGCTTGACGTACAGCTCGACGTCGCATTCCAGCGACGGAACCGTGGCGCAAAGCTTGTCCAGCGCGTCGATGAGCAGAGACCAGAGCTGCGCCAGTTCGTCCGCCTCCGCCGGATTCTCATGGCGGAGGGCTTCCGCCTGCGCGGTCAGCTTCGCCGGAATCTCCAGCGCCAGCAGGAAGGCGTACAGCGCCTCCGAAAAGCTGCGCACCGTCTTCGCAGATGCCAACGCCTCGTGGAACTTGTGCAGCGGCGCGGCAATCCGGGCTCGGATTTCGTTGAGCCGGGTCAGCTCGGCGGCGGATTTTTCGGTCATTTCGGCGGTGAAGCCCAGCGGATTCATCCGCCATTCCACAAACCACATTCCGCCGCGGACACTCCAGGCTTCGGCGTAATTTTCCACGGCGAGGATTTCGTCCCCGTCCAGCGGAAGCAGACCGGTCTTCAGGTAAGAGATCATGTCGGCGGTGCGGATGCCGCTGGCTGGCATGGACAGCGCGGCGAGAATCAGCTTGATCAGCGGCTTGGCGGTGATGTCCGTGCGGCGGGAGAGGAAGTGCGGGATGCCGTATTTTTCCAGCATCACGTCGATGATGCCGTCGTAGCGTTCCAATCCCCGGGTTGTGATGGTGAAATCCCGCCAGGACGCGCCTTCCCGCACCCGGCGGCTGATGTCGATGGCGACAGCTTCGCACTCGGCGAACAGGTTGGGGCATTCGATCAGTGAAATATGCCCGGGAATTTCGTTGAAGCCGTCTTCCCGCCGGAGGTTCAGCGACCAGAGATTCTGCTCGAGAAAGCGAAGATCGTCATGCTTCGCCCGATGATTGCCCCGCAGAAGCGTTTCGTCGAACGGACAACCGATCCGGGCGGCGATTCGCTTGATGCGGGCGGTGGTGTCCAGCAGGTTGACGAACAGCTCGTCGGAGCTGTTGTCGTGGCAAAGGGCAATGGTGACATTCTCCGCCTGCGCCATAATCTGCCCGATCAGCGCGAATTCCTGGGGCGTGAAGCCGTTGTAGGAATCGAGATAGACGTCCGAGCCGGCGAAGAAGCTGTGATTTTGCAGGAGCGCGGCGGCTTTGGTCAGGTCGTCGGAAGCGTCGTCCCGCGATTCGCGGACGAGGGCTATGTAGTTGGCGTAGATCAGCGACAGGTCGGACAGCTTGTCCGCCAGAGCGGGCTGGCTCCCGCCCAGTTTCTTCATGGACGCTTCCAGCGCCTGGGGGGTGACGCAGTACGCTTTGCACTCGCTGACGGCGGAGAGAAGGGTCTGCACCATGGACAAATCCCGCTGTCCCGGCGTCCAGCGGCGAAGCATGGGGGCAAGTTCGTTCAGCGCCTGCCACATGAGCAGCGAACGACCGCTTTTGGTGATGTAATTGTAGGAAAGCCCGCCGTACTCACGGAAAAGCCGGTTGCACAGCCGCTTGAAATTGAGCACCTCCAGCCCGAGCTGAGGGCGGTCGCCCAGCAGATCGGCCATACGCTGTTCGGCGTCCACCGCCTGCTGTTCGGGAACGAGCAGGAAGGTGCGCCGTCCGGCGGCAAGGCTTTCGGAGGCCCGCTGGCAGACGAGGGGGGTTTTGCCGCTTCCGGCGCGGCCATAGATGAAGTGCAGCATAAATACCTCAAAATATATAAATCATGCGCTGGGGCATTTTGTCAAAATACCGTTTGCGCAGTCGGATGAAAAAGGAACGTCGGATGTAATACACGCCGTCCCGCTGCTGCATGGTCAGAAACCGATGCCGCAGACTGTCGGTCACGACGAAGACGCAGCCGTCCAGTCCCAGCCGGATGCCGCCTTCGGCAAAAAAGACGATCACCCGGTCGCCCAGCGTCAGGCTATGGAGCTTCCGGTTCCCGTCGATATAGGCCGCCAGCGCCAGTCCTCCCGCCACAGCAAGCAGTGCGGGGAGAAGAATCAGCAGCAGCGCGGCGGCGGTCAGCAGCATGGCGCTGGTTTCGATGACAGCCACAGCCGCCGCGATCCATTTGAGCAGCCGCGTGATGAACAGAAAGCGGCGGGAATAGGCGGCAATTCGTTCAGTGGCGCTCCACAGGGATGTTGCGCGCAGCCGGTCGTAAAGATATGTGATGTAGGAATGCTTTGTGAGAATTGTGGGAAGCATATTGATCACCACAATTATATTATAACAGAATCGGCGCGTTCATACAAGAGAATTCACGAAAAATATCTTTACAAGCGATGAAAAATATAGTATAATATAAGTAACGAACAAATTTGAACTCGTGAGCGCCCTGTCCGCAAATAAAATAAGTATTAAAGTTTTGGTCGGAAAGGGTAGGGGTGTGGGGAGGGAGAACCACCTTTTCTCAAAAAGGTGGTTCTCCCTCCCCACAATAAAAAATAAAGGTGAACAATATGGCAACAAAGAAAAACACACAAACCTACGGCGACCAAAGCATCGTCATGCTCAAGGGTCCCGACCGCGTGCGTAAGCGTCCGGCGGTCATCTTCGGCTCGGACGGACTGGAGGGCTGCGAGCATTCCTTCTTCGAAATCCTGTCCAACGCCGTGGACGAGGCCAAGGAGGGTTACGGCTCGGAAATCCGCGTCAAGGCGTTCAACGACCATTCCATCGAGGTGGACGACCACGGACGGGGCGTTCCGCTGGGCTGGAACGAAGCCGAGGGCAAATACAACTGGGAGCTGGTTTACTGCGAAATGTACGCGGGCGGCAAATACAACAACAACGACAGCTCCTCCTCCTACGAATATTCGCTGGGTCTGAACGGTTTGGGCGCTTGCGCGACCCAGTACAGCTCGGCGTGGATGCACGTCGCCTCTTATAACGGCGAGCAGTGCAGCAGCGTCAGCTTTGAGAAGGGCTTCCCCACCACCGAACTGCAAATTACGCCGCTGGAGCGTCGTTCGAAGCGTACCGGCACCGTCATCCGCTGGCTGCCCGATCTGGAGGTTTTCACCGATATCAACATCCCCCGGGAGTTTTTCGAAGAGGTGATGAAAAAGCAGTCCATCGTCAACCCCCGCATCCGGTTCGTTCTGGAATGGCAGGCGGAGGACGGCAGCTTTGAAACCACCGAATATTACTACGAAAACGGCATCATCGACTATGTGACCGAGCTGACGGGGGGCGAATCGTTGACCGCGCCGGTGCTTTGGCATCTGGAGACCTCCGGCCGCGACCGGGAGGACAAGGACGATTACAAGCTGAAAGCGGACGTTTCTTTCTGCATTTCCAACACGGTCAATGTTATCGAATATTACCACAATTCCAGCTTTCTGGAGCATGGCGGTTCGCCGGACAAGGCGGTGAAGTCCGCCTTCGTTTACGCGGTGGACAAGTATCTGAAGGCGCAGGGAAAATACAACAAAAACGAGTCGAAAATCACCTTCGAGGACGTGCGCGACTGTCTGGTGCTGGTCACGAACAGTATGTCCACCCAGACCTCCTACGCCAACCAGACCAAGAAAGCCATCAACAATAAATTTATCGCCGACGCCATGACCGACTTCCTCAAGCATCAGCTGGAGGTATACTTCGCCGAAAAGCCGGTGGAAGCCGAGCAGATGGCGGGGCAGATTCTGGTCAACAAGCGTTCCCGCGAGAAGGCGGAGTCCACCCGTCTGGACATCAAAAAGGAGCTGACCGGCAAGATCGATATCGCCAACCGTATCGAGAAGTTCGTCAACTGCCGCTCCAAGGATCCCGAAGCCCGGGAACTGTACATCGTGGAGGGAGATTCGGCGCTGACCTCCTGTAAGCTGGGTCGAGCCGCCGAATTTCAGGCGATTTTCGCCGTCCGCGGCAAGACGCTGAACTGCCTGAAAAGCGGTTATGACCGCATTTTCAAGAGCGATGTGATTACGAATATGCTCAAGGTCATCGGCTGCGGCGTGGAGTTGAAAGGCAAGGTGAAGGGCAACATCGCCGCCTTCGACTACGACGCCCTGCGCTGGTCGAAGATCATCATCTGCACCGATGCGGACGAGGACGGCTACCAGATTCGCACGCTGATTCTGACCATGTTCTACCGGCTGCTGCCCACGCTGATCAGCAAAGGACGGGTCTACATCGCCGAATCGCCGCTGTTTGAGATCACCTGCAAGGATAAGATTCAGTTCGCCTACAACGAGCAGGAGAAGCTGGAAATTCTGAAAAAGCTGGGGAATCAGAAATGCACCATCCAGCGCTCCAAGGGTTTGGGTGAGAACGAGCCGGACATGATGTGGCAGACGACGATGAATCCCGCCACCCGCCGTCTCATTCGCGTCAACGAAGCCGATGCCGAGGAAACCGCCCGCATCTTTGAAACGATGCTCGGCGACGATCTGGACGCCCGAAAGGAGTACATTCGGCTGCACGGCAGCGAGTACATCGCCCAGGCGGAAGAAATGATATGACTATGAGTTTTTGATTATGAAAAACACACATGGAAAATTGCCGCTGCCTTATTAAGCATCCTTTTGTTCGCCAGTTCATGTGGACAGGAACCGATCAGACCCGAGAGAAATATCGTCCGCGAGTTCGGAACCGATGGAAGCCTGAGCTATAGCTATGTAGATACAAACAGAATAGAAGCTGTCGTCGAATTATCATCTCAGGCGGTAAAGTGTAAGATACTGTCTATACAGGATGTTGTATACACAAACGCGCACGATTTCTGCTTCTATTATGAAGCGGAGATTGAAGAAATATTTTTGGATACCACCAATGCGCTGAATGTAGGCGATATCATTATCGTGTCGAGTAACGAAGGATATTTGTTGGCTTGCGATGCAGCTGAATTAGTTGGCGATAATGAAAGATCAAGAAAACTTGGTATTCTACGCGGTGAATATGGAGACAACGATTACATCCTCTCCTCCAATTATAGTGCGATTCCGATTGAACTGGATCGTTCCTATTTTATGTATCTTACGGATAAGTACTTCGAAAATGAAGGCGTATATGCTGAAATTGGAAAAAGTTTCTTATATGAAGTCTGGAATGGTAAAGTGTATTGGGGCAGCGACTTTACAGAAGTGGCTTCGGAGAATGAGTTTAGCAATATCATGGTCAGTAATGTGGCGAATCGTACCGGTCGTGCGGATTTAATCGGAGAATCAGCCTATCTGGATGAGTTAGTCACAGCACAACAAGCAGAAGCAAGGGCAAAATTGGATAATTGATTTATTTTCAGGGCGCTTTTTAAGCGCCCTTTTCATTTATAAAATAAAATGGGGAGAGAGTGCAGCACTTTCGTGCTGCACTCTCTCCAATTTCATGAATCTTACAGACCGCGCTTTACATAGTGCGTGTGGAGAATCTCGTGAGCCTTGTGGCTGCCGGGTTCGCCGAAGTACTCGTCGTAGAGTGCTTTCACGCAGGAGTTCTCGTGGGACTTGCGCAGGTCCATCGCAGCGTCTGCCTTGTACAGAACGCCGGCACGCAGTGCGCGAAGGTCGAGGTTAGCGCGTACCGATGCGGGCTGCAGAGGCTGACCGCCGCCGTTGACGCATCCGCCGGGGCAGGCCATGATCTCGATGAAGTCAACCTGCTCCTCACCGTTCTTCACACGGGTCAGCAGCTCCTTGGCATTCTTCGTGCCGGATGCAACCGCAACCTTGATTTCCACGTCGCCCAGCTTGTAGGTGGCGCGCTTGATGGGAGCGGTGCCGCGGACATCGTCGAATTCCAGCTTCTCGAGGGGCTTGCAGAGCACAACCTCAGCCGCGGTACGGAGAGCAGCCTCCATAACGCCGCCGGTAGCGCCGAAGATCGCGCCCGCGCCCGAGCCAAGCTCGAAGGGCTGGTCGAACTTCTCGTCCGGCAGGCTGTTGAACTTGATGCCGGCCTTATCGATCATGCGGGCAAGCTCACGGGTGGTGATGGCAACATCCACGTCCCAGATGCCCTCGCCAGCTGCGGACTGACCGTCGCGGCGAACTTCGAACTTCTTCGCGGTGCAGGGGATGCAGGAGACGAAGAAAATGTCCTTGGGATCGATGCCGTGCTTCTCGGCGTAGTAGGTCTTGTACAGAGCGCCGAACATCTGCTGGGGAGACTTGCAGCTGGACAGATTGTCGGTGAACTCGGGGAAGTAGTGCTCGCAGTACTTGATCCAGCCGGGCGAGCAGGAGGTGATGAGCGGCAGATTCTCGCCCTTCTGGAAGCGGTCGAGGAACTCGTGCGCTTCTTCCATGATGGTGAGGTCAGCGGTCATGTTCATGTCGTAAACGCCGTCAAAGCCCAGACGCTTGATAGCGGCGACCATCTTGCCCTCCACGTCGGTACCCGGCTCGTTGCCGAAGCACTCGCCGATGGTGGCACGGACGGAAGGAGCGGTGCAGATTGCCACGTGCTTGGTGGGGTCTGCGATGGCGTCGAGCACCTTCTGGGTGTCGTCCTTTTCGTAGAGCGCGCCCACGGGGCAGGCAACGATGCACTGACCGCAGGATACGCAGCTGGTCTCAGCCAGCGTCTTCTCGAAGGCGGTGCCGATGTGGGTATCGAAGCCACGATCGTTGGCGCCGATGACGCCGATGCCCTGCATATTCTTACAAGCTGCTACGCAGCGGCGGCAGAGAATACATTTATTGTTGTCGCGAACCAGGAAGGGAGTGGATTCGTCCAGCGGATAGTGGACGCTCTCGCCCTCGAAGTGACCTTCTTCGCAGCCGTACTCGTTGGCCAGCTTCTGCAGCTCGCAGGTGGTGGAGCGCACGCAGGAGAGGCACTTCTTCTCGTGGTTGGACAGAACCAGCTCCAGGTTGGTCTTTCTTGCGGCCAGAACTCTGGGGGTGTTGGTCTTGATCTCCATGCCCTCGTTTACGGGGTAAACGCAGGCAGTGACCAGACCGCGCGCGCCGACTACCTCAACCAGGCAGAGACGGCAGGCGCCGATTTCGTTGATATCCTTCAGATAGCAGAGGGTCGGAATTTCAATTCCGGCATACTTCGCAGCCTCGAGAACGGTGGAGTTCGCGGGAACGGAGTACTCTCTGCCGTTGATTTTTACATTTACCATATCCATTGTAAAATATGTTCTCCTTTCTTGCTTGCGGCTTACTTCTTGCTGATTGCGCCGAACTTACACTTTTCCATGCAGGCGCCGCACTTGAGACACTTGGAGTTGTCGATGACGTGAGGCTGCTTGACGGTACCGGTGATCGCGCCGGCGGGGCAGACACGGGAGCAGAGCGTACAGCCGCGGCACTTGTCTGCGTCGATGGTGTAGGAGAGGAGCTTCTTGCAGACGCCGGCGGGGCACTTCTTGTCCACAACGTGTGCAACATACTCGTCGCGGAAGTAACGCAGGGTCGAAAGAATCGGGTTCGGAGCAGTCTGACCCAGACCGCAGAGGGAAGCGCTCTTTACATAAGCTGCCAGCTCTTCCAGACGATCAATGTCCTCCAGGGTTCCGCGACCGTCGGTGATCTTTTCAAGGATCTCCAGCATTCTGCGGGTACCGATACGGCAGGGTGCGCACTTACCGCAGGACTCGTCAACGGTGAATTCCAGGAAGAACTTCGCGATATCGACCATACAGGAGTCTTCGTCCATAACGATCAGACCGCCGGAGCCCATCATGGAGCCGATGGCAATCAGGTTGTCGTAGTCGATGGGGGTGTCGATCAGGGAGGCGGGGATGCAGCCGCCGGAAGGACCGCCGGTCTGAGCAGCCTTGAACTTCTTGCCGTTGGGAACGCCGCCGCCGATTTCCTCGACAACCTCGCGCAGGGTGGTGCCCATGGGGATTTCGACCAGACCGGTGTTGGTGATCTTGCCGCCCAGTGCGAATACCTTAGTGCCCTTGGGCTTTTCGGTACCCATGGAAGCAAACCAGTCAGCGCCCTTCA
>JAFUQU010000007.1 GCA_017472255.1 Clostridia bacterium
AGTTCAGACACTCCAAAAGCAGTTCGTCTTGTTCATCGAAACACGACACAAGCTATTGATTAGTTATAGCCGTGTAGTATTTTTTGAGTTTCGGTGTGGTGGTGCGGTTTTCATTCTTTTCGGCAATTATGTTCCAATCAATATCTTTCCAATCTGGCAGGGTACGGAGGTTGTTGTAAGTTAGTATTGTTGCCGAAGGATAGCTAATCCTTAGATATGCAAATGGTGGCGACAAGGTATCCGTTTTTTCGGTGGATGTAACCTTGAAAAAGGGAATGATATATTCAGCACCATGCCTCACAACAACAGGAAAGCCCATACAAGCTTCCATTGGAATCAGCATACAAACCTTTCTGGAAAAACGGATGCTGTTAAGCCATTCCTTAAAATCAATATCCCAATTCATTTATACACCTCCAACATCCAACCATCTTTGGCGAGCCAAGCAAAGGCAGTTATATCTAACCGTTTTTTGCCACCATCGGCAGAAGATAGATCGTTAATGAGGATTGCATTATTGTCAATCACACTAACAATTTCAACGGTTCGCATTCCCAACACTTCGCTTGGTATTGAGGAAAGCTGATTAAAGTATTCCCGCCATACCAAATCGGGAAAATAGGCTATGATTTTACCACCGTTTTCAAGGCAGGCTTTTATATTTGCAATAGTGAGTTCGGAGAGTTGAACAAATGCTTTTTGTGACAGCATTTCGATAATATCTCCTGCACTATACCCATCTTCCTTGTCATTACAGAACCAGCTTTCGCCAGTCAGCTCAATCATGATTTTTTCTACAGTAAGTTTTGTTACTTTGGATGGCACGTCACTAAATTTCCATCCTTCATCATCTTCATTGATTTCTGTTGTAATATTAGAAATCAACCGTATTTGTTCCATATTGGAATCATGAATTGTTTGTATTGTAAGCCTTTCAATCACATCGTCATCCGGGATAGGTGGAACCTCGATAGGGTTATCATTTGCATCACGCAGTTTGTTATTGTTTTCTTTAACATCAAACGGTTTCACAAATCACATCTCCTTTCAATGCGGCTATCAGCGTTGGATACTGTGCCTTGCTTGAAAACACCTTTGCTCCCGACTTAAATAAAACTGTCTTTTCAGACTTGTTGACTGAGGCAATGTTTTCTAAATTAACTAAATAGCTTTTATGACATCTGCAAAAGTTGTTTGAAGGTAGCATCGCTTCAACTTCATCCAGTTTTGCGGTTATTGTTTCGTATGTACCATCGGTTCTGTGAATATGGACAATCCTATATTCACTCTCAAAATAGTCAATATCCTTGTATTTCAATTGTAAAATTTGTGTTCTCGATTCATGGCAGAATGTCTTTTTTCCCGACATCACCCATGACGCAGCTTTTAATACGGTCTCAGAAAGTTTTTGCTTCTCCTTTGGATCAATTAAATAAGCTATCGGGAGAGAATGAAATGCCCTATAGACATTTTTATCATCGTCTGCCAAGAACACTATCGTAGTGGTTCGATTGGTCTTTCTTAATTCTTCTGCAAAACTTAGTCCAAATGATGATGCTGGCAAAAACAACATATCAACATAAGGATACTTTATTGTTGTTTTTCTTAACGCCGTTTCCGTGGAACACGACAAAATCTTTGCACGATAATCAGCATGAAATAAGACCGCAGCGATAAATCGCTGTAGTATCTCAGCCTCGTCATTATTTACGTTATATATACATACAGATATTTCCATCGTGTTCACCAACCTTATTTGTCCACGGCGAATGACTTTTATGCCATTCGCCGTGGTTCCATCATTTTATGCCAATGCGTCTGTGCGAATCTTATCTGCGTTATCAATAATTGTGTTGATATCTGCAATCCATGTAGTAATGTTTGCTTTGCGAGCCTGAACTGCTTCCTCACCCTTCTTCTTATCATCAAGCAACTGCTTTGTTTCACGTTCGATCTGCTTGATGTCTGCGAATGCAGATTCTTTCGCTTCTTCGCTCAGTTTAGCAAACTCGGATTTAAGCTGGTTGTAAATGTTGTTGATCATCGTATCGACCTCGGCGGGATCGGAGAGAATTCTCTTGTATTCTTCAACAATTTTGTTGCAGACTTTCTTTTCCATGATTGCCTTGTTTCGTCCACCGGAGATCAAAATTTGCGCAATTTCACCGGCGATGATGACAGGCAAACCGACTGTTGAACCGAAGACAAGCAAAATTGCAAGGTTGATACCGATGTTAGCTACAATGCCTTGAATAAGACCATCCATACCTACTGCCATTCCGGAACTGGCACCGATCAAATCGAATGTAAGCAAACCATAAACAACCGAGGCAACCTTGGAGCCGGTAGAACTCATTTCATCCGGGGAAGTGTGGGTCAAATTCAATCCCACCTTGATGTCGTTGATTGTCTCATCAAGATCATTGGCTCTATTCTTAAGCTTTTCACCAATCTTCTTCATTTTTCTTGATACTTCCGGCTTGAGAACATTTTCAGTCCAATCAACAGTAAAGCTCTCATACTGTCCCTGCATATGAACCTCAAATTCCTTGGCAATCGCCTCAGCGGTTCTCTTAGGGTGAAGCATTTCTTTCTTTACAGAGCACTGATATGTACTTCTCCACTTGTCAACTTGGTCAAAAGCTTCCTTGGGCATTGCCTTACAAGTCGATTTGAGTTCTGTGAGAGCGTTCTCTAATTCAAGTTCAAAACTTTCAACAAAGAGTTCCGCCTGTGCTTTAGCGGATTCCATCCGTGCTTTAACATCCTTGATGCGCTGTTCAAATTCCTCCAGCGAAAGATCTGCCGCATTATACTGTTCGTTAAGGCTCTTGATAGCATCATTTCCGACGGTTCTGATGCCTTCAACAATCATCTTGGAGAGTTCATCGCCTTTACACTTGATAAGATAATCGCTCAAATAGCGTTCAAAATCCTGGTATCCAGACTCTTTAAGGAGATCAGTATTCCACGGAGAAGAATGCTTTGCCTTCTTTGCATCACGAGAGGATACAAAGAAAATTCCGTTTCCATCAAGCATGGATGTGTACTGAGGCTTAACCAAATCTGTGTGTTTGGCAAGGTCTGCGGTTACGGTCTTTCTGAAAATTTCAAGTTCTTCGGGGTCGCCGCCGCTATTTTCGTTGTCCTCACATACATTGTCGTATCGAGTAACGAGGAATATAGGAGTTGTATAGTGCTTTAGGATCAGGTTTTCGATAACAACCTTTTCACTTTGGCTATACGCTCTCAATCCATTTACGCAATAAATGATAGCATGAACGTTGGGAAGATATTTATGTGTAATATCGCCGTGGCTTGCAGGGTCATTCAGACCAGGAGAGTCAATGATCTCAACACCATCTTTCAAAATGTCGAGAGGCATAAAGACCTCAGCTCTTTCAAACGGAGATGCGATAACATTGCCTTCCATTGTATTGGCGTCTTTTCCGTCAGAATCACCGATATTGTGGTTAATCAGAAGATACTTTCTGAGTTCGGTAACAGGGACTTCAAAAGGAGCATCTCCGCCTTTCCATCTTCCCTTGATAGGGTAGATGACCGCTTTCTTATCTGCACCATACTTGATTTCGGTGATAATAGCGGTAGCTGTCAATGCTCTTTCGGGAAGGATGGGTTCACCTATAAGAGCGTTTATCATAGTGGATTTACCGGCACTAAATTCACCCATAACAAGGACCTTAAAGTTCTTGCTTTGATTCTTTTCTTTTAGCGCCTTGATTTTTTCAACAACATCCTGCTGTGTGCCCGTGCTCTGAGCGATCTCCAACAGCTTGTCCAATTGTCCATCGAGTTTGCTGACTGCTTCCTTAAATACTGCTGTGTTCATAATAATTTCTCCTTATTGTTCATTTGTTTTTTATTCTTCATTGGAAAGTAAGGAACTGACAATTTCATCACACATACGGTTGATTTCGGAAATTGCCTTGAACTCAGCAAGCACCTTGCTGTCTCCTTCGCTTACAGGAGTCTTCGCAGTAGCCAACTGCAGATCCTGGATGGATATGCTCATGCTCTTATATCCGTATTCAATATTCTTCTTCAGCACTTCAATGTTGTCATCTCTGCTTCCGAGAATATATCTGGCGATTTCGGATTTCAAACATTGCTGTCTATCGGCTTTTTTCTTTTTGGTTTCCATGAATGTCCAAAAACCGGTTCCTGCCACCGCAACACCCGCAAGCTTCCAATAGAGAGCGTTAATGCTGTGCATAGCCAATGCAGGGTAAACCAAAACACCACACAAAGCAACTGTCGAAACAACCAACCCAGCCATTGCCAGCGTTTTCGTTGTTCTTGTACTATTCAATTCATTGGGAGCAACACCAAAAACCACATCTTCAAGCTGTGTTTCGGAATTGTTTGTGTCAATGGAAAGTTTCGAGCCAAATCGATTCTCTACTGTCTGAACAAGCCAATCTCGGTCATTGGTAAACTGAGAGCAAATAAGCCGATCAATTTTGTTTGAAATTCTGATGATCTCTCTGTGGAATTCTTTTTCAAGCGACTGTTCCCACCACTCTTTAGGAGACTTCGCAAGCATCGCCTTATCTGCAAGAGTAGCAATACAGTCCGCATACAGTCGATTCATTTCAACGGACATCGCTTCAATCAACTTTAATTTCCGAGATTCGATTTCAAGTTTGATTTTGTCCCATGCAATTTTTTCATCGAGAATAATCTGCTTGGTTTGTCTTTCTTTATCAGATGCGATTTGCATTTTCTTCTTCACAGAGTCATATTTTTCTGCGATGTGTGCCTTCAGAACCTTCGCATAGCTTACGGCAAGCATATAATCTCGGATATCGATACTGTCCTCCGCAGAAGCGAAGTCATTCATGATGGCTTGCTTGGTAGCTTCCTCATCTTTGGTGTTAATTACAATTAGAGAATCGGAGCCAAAGTGACGTTCTGCCTGTGTCTTAATATATGCAATAATTTCGTCTTTCTCCGACTCATCCGTTGCATCCAACTTGTTTAGGACAAGAGAGCAAGGAACGCCGTGAGATAGACATGCTTTAATAGCAGTTACGTCTTGCTGAGAAAAGGGAGTAGTAGCTGAGAGCACGTAAATTGCCGCATCAATGTACCAAAGTGGGGAGTCAATTTCTGCCACGCCATATCCGACATAAGCACTGGTACTCAATTCAATCCATCTGCAATTGTGCTCGTCTGATTCGACAAAAGCAACTTTTCCGTGTTCGTTTGATCTTACAGAAACGGGGAGTTTCTTTTCTCCTGCCAAAATATTAATGATTGTGCTTTTACCGGCATTAACATCACCCAATACAGCGTATTGCTTCATAATGCTGCGCTGCATCGACACCCGAGCTTCGTTGTAGCTTTCCTTTATCTGCGAGCATCCGGCTTGTTCGGCAAGAGCATTCAGCTTATTATAGATATTTTCGTTCATCCTGCAATTTCTCCTTGTATTTCGTTTATTTGCTGCAAGACATTTTTAATTCGATTTTGTGTTTTTTCACTACGCTGAATTAAACGTGTAAGTTCTGCTTTTTCTGAATTAAACTGCCTTTCGAGGTTTTCGTAAACGGGCTTGTATTGAGCAACAAGCTCGTCCTTTTTTGTTTCCAATGCTTTTCTTGCTTTACTATAGTTTGTCTGCATTCCATTGCAGAGTTCTTGCACAATGGATTTTGATATTTCCGGAACCTTTCCAGAAACCGAATCTCTAACCTTGCTACGAGACGAATCTACAAATAATCTGTCTCCGCCAATTAAAGCAGCAACCCCTCCGATAATCCATCCGATGGGTCCCAATCCTGTCAGAATGATTGCTGCAAGTCCTGCTCCTCCAACTGCCGTTGCAATATCAATTTTTCCTTCGTAATCACCAATCATATCACTTAAACCTGTAAGTTTGTCCGCTATGGTTACTTGATGTTCCGAAGTCGATAGAGAGGAGCTTTCGGGTAAAACACTTCCGATTTCCCCATAATACTTTTTTAATTTTTCGATCATTCCAGCAATAGCAGAGGAGAGCGCTTTGTTGAGGTTCTGAGTGTGCTGTGTTGAAGTTGCATATATATCTTTGCAAGCTCCTTCAATATCGGTGGCGAGGGAGTTGTTGACGTATTTTGTCACACCCGATCTTGTATCACAAGCGATTAGCCCAGAGTTTACTTTCTGCATGATCTTGTTTTCAAGGTATGCACTTTCGCTTTTTACTGCCGTATTATGCGCCGTCTGAATCTTAGACAATTCATCGATAGCTGCTACCTTGCTGTCTGCGAGGACGGAGATAAGATTTGGAACGGAGTGGTTTTGAAGGACTGTTAGTCTATTTTCAAAACCTGTCTTTTGACTGAGTATTTCACTCTGAATAGAGGTCAGCAATTCGTTGGACAACTTAATGAGTCTTTCGGTTACAATTCGTTGTCTATTCTGTGCCAGTTTGTCCATCAGACTTTTCTGAAATTCTTTGAATTTGTTTGTCCAATAAGGATCTTTACCAGACAGCATTGCTGAACAAGATAACACCTGAGGATCTTTTAAGTGGAAATTGTTGCGGAGATTTGTCTTTACAAACCTAATAACATCATCCCGTTCTTCTTCGTCAACCCTATCCATCATAGTGACAACAAAGATTGCATCCTTCATAAAATATTCTGCGTTATCTTTTAGAAACTTCTCAAAAGACTGCGTATACGCTTGATCTGCGGGGAAAAGAATAATAATTGCATCGGCTTTTTCGTTGAGAATGTTTTTTGTAATTTCGGCATGCTTTTCAGCAAAATCGGCACCAGGATTGATTCCGGGGGTATCAATAATACAGAGACCATTGGCAAGTTCATCATCCGGCAACTCTATATTCACCGCTTCGATCTTCAAAGACAGTTCTTTGTCGGCTGTTAAAAGTGAAATTCTTTCATCAATTTCTGTTGGAAGCTGAATGCCGAATTTCTTTTCAAATTTCCTTACGTCTGTTTCGGAAGTCAGATCGTATTTTTTTCCGTTGTCACATTTAACATTGACAACAACACGATCGTTCTTTCCTTTATAGATATAGGTAGGAACTGCAGTAGTTGCGGCGTGAGCAACTTTTAGGAGCTTTCTCTTAATAATTGTGTTAATCAATGTACTTTTGCCAGAACTAAAATCACCAATAGTGGAGAGATAGAAATTTGTATCTCTGCTTCTGAGTGATATTTTTAAGTATTGCTCCCTGAATTCAGCAATCTTTTTTTCATCGATGGATAATTCATCAATGATGCTGCCTATAGTTTCTATGCTTTCAGATATGTTGTGCATTTTACTCACCGTCCTTTGCGTATATCATTACTACAAAATTATTGTTTTTCTCATTTTTCGTCAAAAACGGACCTTAAAACTGCATTTTTGGCAAAAATCTTGTTCGGAAGATCATTGCTGGCTCTTAATTATCATCTTGATATTCAACTGTAGGAGTATCATCCTTAACAAAGCTCATCATATCTGCTACATCACAATCAAGTACATCGGCAATCTTAAGGAGCACGGATAAAGCAACTTCTTGATTACGGCGAAGTTTTGTAAATGTAGCAGGGGCGATACCTGCAAGTTTTCTTAATTCCGCTTTACTCATTTCTCTATGTGCAAGTAGAATCCACAGTTTTTTATAACTTACTTTCATGCAAATCCCTCCTTATATATTGGGACACATAGTAACAATTTACATTATACCACAAAAATCGACAAAATACAACGAGGACTTGTAAATTTCTCAAAAACAATAGCAGGAAATTAGATGACTTTTCAAGAAGTTGAACTAAAAGCGAAAGATTGCATGCTGGTAAAGCACTAAAGTGAATTGTGCACCAAATGCTACTAAATCATTGGTAACAAAGGTTTACTATTGACTCGCTTTCATTTGCGAGATTGACGATATGCTTACTGCACTTCTTGGCATAGCACATCGTTTTATATGCTCCACCTGTTTCACGTTCTACACAGAACACAACCAGATCCGAACGGTCAATCATTTCACGGTTGCGTGTTTGGTGTGCTTCTTTGAAATGACTGTCTGTAGAAGCTCCGCAGACCTCTACATCGTCATAATAGTCGTGAAAGGCTTCCACATTATCTCGATACTCCGCTGTCTCATACGGCATAACCCATACAAGTGCGCTGTTAAAGGGCTTGCAGTTCATCGCTGTAGGCTCTTTTGTTCATAGATTAGTTACATTTGTGGTAATTATAAATTTGGGCGAGATAATTGTAATTTTGCCGAATTTGTGTTATAATGTACACGCTCCATCAAGGAGCACGACCATTACATCCACCTTTGTATTCAAACCTCAAAGCCATTCGGGCACTTGCTACAAACATTGTATCATTGATACCGACAGATGATTTACTAATTTTTCGCCGGGAGATTGGATATGCAGCTAATTATTACAGACCTTGACAATACCCTTTTGCGAAGCGACAAAAGCATTTCGGAATACACCGTAAATGTGTTTGAGAAGTGCCGAACACAAGGATATTTAGTTGCTTTTGCTACAGCGCGTGCCGAAAATGCAATAACTCGATTTGTTGAGGCAATCAAGCCGCATATTATCGTTTCTAATGGTGGTGCCACGATCAACGTCAATGGCGAAATAATATATAGAAATCCGATGGAACAGGATGATGTTGCCACCATCGTAAAAATGTGTCGCCAATTCACAAATGACGCAGGTTTGATTACCGTGGAATGCGATGAAGGTTATTATTGCAATTTTGTTCCAAGCGATCCGGATCGCTATGCAGCTTTTACTTATTCTAATTTTGAAAATTTCAGAATTCCCGCCTATAAAATAACATCGGAACTGGAAAACGACGAGTGGGTTGAAGAAATTAGCAGAGTCTGCCCTGATTGTACGGTAATCAATTTTACTGGCGAAAAGTGGCGTAGATTTGCTGCAAGAAATTCCGATAAAGAAACCGCCTTGAAAATTCTTGCAGATCATATAGGCATAGACATGATTGATATTATTGCATTCGGTGATGATACTAACGATTTGGGTATGCTAAAACTTGCCGGCACGTCTGTTGCGGTTTCTAATGCAATTGATGAAGTGAAAGCGGTTGCAGATTACATTACTGACAATAATGACCGAGACGGCGTTGCAAAGTTTTTAGAAAAGGCGATACTCACATAAAAGGACAAGAGTATGAACCCGCAGAAGCTGTCGGCAAAATAAATCGTTCCCGAAACAGGTTAAAAAAATACGCTATTTTTCAACTTCTTCTGAAACTTGACGATTCCCGACATGAATTTTGAAATTCTATTGCAATTGCCCGCCGCATCATGTATAATAATGTAAAATCCATTTGAAGGAGCCACATGATGCAATACAAAATTCCTTACAAAATCAACAATAAATACCACGCCCCCGATCTGGGCGACGTGACGCTGTTCGATGAGCCGGGCATCCGCTTTGACCGCTTCATCCACGAGAGGGTCAGCGGCAGATTCGCCATCGACGAAATTCTCCGCGAGGCCGTGGAATGCTTTGGCGACCAGTACGACGACGAGCTGGCTTACGGTCACTGGCGGTGCGAATTCTGGGGCAAGCTGATTCTCAGCGCCTGCCGGGTCTGCCGCTACAAACGGGACGAGCGCCTGAAAGAGGACATCCGCCGTTCCGCTTACGACCTGCTGCAATTCCAGCGCGCCGACGGCTACCTCTCCACCTACCGGGACAGCCGCGACATCTTCCGCGTGGACAAAACCAAGTACGGCATGGACTGGAACTGGAACGTCTGGGGACGGAAATATACCCTCTGGGGACTGATCGAATGTGCCCAGCTTCTGGATGACGCGCACATTCTTGCCTGCTGCGAACGGCTTGCTTCCCAGCTTATCGACGAGCTGGCGGCCATGGGCGTCCGCGTCAAGGACGCCGGCGTCATGGACGGTATGCCCGCCTGCTCCATCCTCAAGCCCATGCTTATCCTTTACCGCCTGACAGGGAATAACAAATATTACGATTTTGCCCTGGATATCGTCAAGGAATGGGAGCGCGAGGACAACGAGCGCCCCAACCTGATCACCAACGCCCAGTCCGACACCGCGCCCTTCTACTGGTACGAGAAGAAGGATGGCTGGTGCTCCAAGGCTTACGAAATGATGTCCTGCTTCGACGGCATCTGCGAGCTTTACCGGGTCAGCGGCGACGCGAAGTATTTGAACGCCGCCGAGGGACTTTACCGCCTGCTGATCAAAAACGAGTCCAACATTCTCGGCAGCGTGGGCTATTGCGAGCATTTCGAAAAAGCCGCTTCCTACGCCGACGCCGCCACCGAAATCTGTGACGTCATCCACTGGATGCGGCTTTGCTATGAACTGTTTTCCATCACAGGAAAAGCCTGCTACATGGAGTCCTTTGAAAAGGCTTACGTCAACGCATTTCTGGCGGGCGTCTACGAGGACGGACGGGAGGGCGCCTTCTTCGTGCGCAGCGCCGGACGCCACTGGCGCGCCATTCCGCAGGTTGGCACAAAATACCAGCATTGCTGCATTAACAACATCCCCCGGGGCTTCGCCAACGCCGCCGAGGCTGCGGTCATGGTGAGCGGCGAAGGCTACTTCGTCAACCTCTACACCCCGGTTATCGTTCGGCTGGGTGCAACGAAAATCCATATCGGCGGCGGTTATTTTGACAAAGGGCGTGTAACCATCTCAGTGCGCGAGCCGGAGGCAGGGAAGAAGCTCTTCCTGCGCATCCCCGTGTGGAGCAAAACCACGACGATCACCGTGAACGGCGTCGAAACGCAGGCTGCCGCGGGCGATTATGCCGCCATCGAGCTGAACGGCGAGACGGTTTTGAACATCGTCTTCGACATGACCCCCGAGGTCATCGATCTGCCCATGTGGCAGGAGCTGCCCGGCTGGGATTACCACGTCAACCGCTGGTGCGACGGCGAAAACGGCTTGTGCGATCGTGCGCAGATGCTGACCCATCCCATGTCGATCATCCGCCGGGGACCGGTTCTGCTGGCGCGCTCCAAGCGGGTCGGCTGCGACGAAGCGTCCATGTTTGACGGTCGCACCGTCTTCGGCAAGGACGCCGTCTGCACCGCTCAGCCCATCCGCCACGACCATATGCTCTGCACCTTCCGCGTGACCCTCACCGCCGGTGATGAGGTGCAAAACTTTGTCATGTGCGACTACGCCTCTGCCGCCAACCGCGATCTGGAGGATGTGCGGTATTTTACCATTTACGTTTGATTCCGGAACCAAAACCGATGTATTGGGGCGCATACGCGCCCCGGAGCTGTCACAAGTTTTCAACTTGTAACAGCTCCTTTTTCATTCGTCCCAGTAAAAATTCTTAGTGTCAGCGGCAATCTCGAAGTGATACTTGGCAATACCCAGATCGATTTTGGTGTAAAATCCAATTCCGGCCTTTGCTTCCACTCCATCTCCATGGTCCGTAAAGAAAAATTTCTGCTGATTCATGGCGGTAGGCGCCAGCAGCGCCGCCTCCACGCCCCGTCGGAACCAATCGCAGGGATAAATGCCCGTCTCGCTGACTTCCTCCGGCTTCTTGGATTTGTGGGGAACGCCCGGATTCGCGCCGTAACCGACGGCAATCACCACCGTCAGCTTTTCGCCCTTGTCCACCTGAAACGCCCCAGGAACCTTCCGGTAGGTCATCGCCACCCAGCAGGTATTCAGCCCCAGCTGCTGAGCGAGCAGCACCAGACGTTCGCCATAATATCCGCAGTTTTCCTCCAGATACTCATCCTTCTGTCCGACCAGCGCGAAATAATTGTGGACGCCGCTGAATTTGCCGTACTTCGCCATCATGCCGCTGAACGCCTTCGGCTCGTCTGTCACAAGCTGGATGTGCAGGTCGCCCTCACGGTTGCAGACATCGATTTCACGCCGCAGAGCGTCCAGCACGTCGGGCGGAATCGGTGTGTCCGTGTACTGGCGGACGCTGCGCCGATTGCGCATTGCTTCCATAATATCCATAATCCGTCCTCCGGTTTCCGTTTGTTTGAATCATTATACCATGGCTTTGTGAAGGAATTTTTACCAAATTGTTAATAGCAGCGGAACGATCTTCTGCCTTCGGAAATTGTAAAGAATTCATAAAGACTATTGCAATTTTTCGAGGAATCGTGTATAATATTGTAAACAAAAGTGAGGTGTCCAGATATGATGAAACGTTTGACCGCGCTCATTCTTATGCTGATGCTGCTCCTGCCCCTCGTTTCCTGCGGGGAGGCGGAGGAATCCGCACCCGATAATTCCTTTATTGCCCAGGAAATCGAATTTCCGGAGGAGCTGACTTACGCCCATCAGCTGAACTATGTCGGCGGGCGGGTCACTGCCGGGGACTGGGTCAATGAAGAAGGTGGTCAGGTTTACAAAACCTGGTCCTGCGCTGCCGACGGAACCGACGTCACCTACGCCGCACAGGCGATGTCGGGCGGCACGGAATGGCGTCTGGATGATGACGAATCCGTTTCGGTCGAGATTCTGACCGACGTGGATTCCATCCTCAGCGTTACCTTTACCTACCGAAATAATGGAGCGGATTCCATGAATTGGGACGGCGGCGAACTGTTCGGCGTGGATATCGCGTCGCTGCCTTACGATCCGGACACGGGCGAGGGCGGGTTCAAAGTCACCGGAATTTGGAAACAGGATGATATCATTACCATCGCGTCCAACCTTGGCGCGGTTCAGCTGGACGGCTCGGGGGAGCGCGTCGGGCTGGTTCTCGCCGAAAAGGAGCTGGACAGCGCGGCGTTCACGGAGGGCAAGCTGCTTTTGTTTGGCACGAATCGCGGCAGTTTCGCCGCGTGGGAGCCGGATTTCGCGGGCGGCGAGCTGGGCGACCCCATCGCTTTGCCCGAGCGACTGAAGGACGCCGCCCAGATTTTCGCCGTCGAGGGTTACGAGCTGGCGATGCGCGATTATGACGCGGTCTGGGGCTTCCGCCGGGACGAGACGGGGGATTGGCAGACCACCGAAATCTGCAATTTCATCGCGTCGGATATCAGCGGCTACTCGCTTCGATCCGTGGCGGCGGTGTCGGCGGACTGCATTTTCGTGCTGACACAGCACGCGGTCACGCACACGCCGCACGTTTATCGGCTGACCCGGGCGGAAAACGCTTCGCAGCCCGCGAAGACGCTGACGCTGGCGATCATCACCGACTGCGATTCCGCGGCTTATCAGGCGGTGTCCGACTTCAACATGGCTCACGAGAATGTGCGGTTTGAGGTAAAAAAATACATTTCTTACACGGAACAGGGCTGGATGTCCACTTCCGCGTCCTACGATGCCTTTGACAAGGACATTCTGGCGGGCGATGTGCCCGACGTGGTGGTGATGCCGGGCGCTCAGGCTCGCTACATCAAATCCGGGCTGTTTGCCAATCTTGCGCCGCTGATGGAAGCGGATGGTCGGCTCACGCCGGATAATCTACTGAATTGCGTGCGGCGGACGGTGGAGCAGGACGGGAAAATTTATTATCTGCCCACATCCGGCTCGCTGTCCACGCTGATCAACGGGGACGGCAGCTTCACTTCGCCCAATACGGTGGAGCAGATGATGGATTATCTGGAATCTATCGGAGATAATGAGGTTTTGCTGGAAGATTTCTACCCGTGGAAAGACATCCTTTACTACGGTTTGCCCGCCTTCGTCAACTTCGAGACCTGCGAAACCGACTTCGACGGCGAACTTTTCACCCGCTTCGCCGAAATTTACAAGCGAGAGGCGGACGGCGAGTTTGACCGCAAGGTCAGCGCTTCGGCCGACGACAAATACGCGCCCTACCGCGAGGGAAGCGTCAAGCTGCTGCGGACATATCTTACAAGCATTCCTAATATCGCCAAACTTAGGGTTTGGCTGGGCACCGACGAGCTGAACATCGTCGGTCATCCCGAAAGCGGCGTGCTCACCTACACCAACTACGGCTGCTGGGGAATCACCGCCGACTGCGCGGACATGGATGCGGCGATGGAGCTGCTGACCATGCGGCTGTCTGACGAGTATCTGTTGGGGCTTTCCAGCAATCCGCTGGTGACGGTCAGCGCCTTTGAAGCGGCGCTGGCGAAGGATTTGGCAAAGTGGTATTACATCGGCTACGGCGGGCAGTCGGTAACGTCGGATACGCCATTCGAAGGAAATCGCCTCAAATATGCCCAGCAGGTTTGCGGCGAGGGCGTCATTCTTCAGCTGACGGAGGAGGACGCGGCTTACTATCGCAGGCTGGTGGACGCCGCCGTCGGGCTGACGCCGGCGCAGGATGCCATGGTGGACGAGATCGTTTACATCGTTCGTGAAGAATTGGAAAACTACGCCAAAAATGACAACTATCAAATCAGCGAAATCACCCGTCTCATCGACGACCGGGTTTCGACATATTACAATGAACAAAAATAACGGAGGAAAAATCATGTACAAAATTGCACTTATCGGAGACTCTATCCGCCTCAGCTATGGCAAAGTCGTGCCGGAACTGCTGGGCGAGGATTATCAGGTCTGGCAGCCCACGGACAACTGCCGGTTTTCGGCTTACACCCTGCGGGGGATGTGGGATTGGCAGAAGGAACTGGATGGTATGGATGTTATTCACTGGAACAACGGCCTGTGGGACGCCTGCGACCTGTTCGACGACGGTCCCTTCACCCGCCCGGAGGTTTACGTGGACACGATGAAGCGAATTGCCGGAATTATGCAAAAGCATGCGAAAAAGGTAATCTTCGCCACCACTACGCCGGTTGACCCGCGAAATCCCCACGACAGCAACGACCGCATCCAGCTTTTCAACAGCCTGATCGTGCCGGAACTGGAGAAAATGGGAATTATCATCAACGATCTGCATTCGCTGGTCTACCCGAAAATCGACGAGTACATCCGCGAGGATCGCCTGCACCTCTCGGAAGTGGGCGTCGCCGCCGCTTCCGCGCAGGTCGCGGACGCCATCCGCAAGGTTTGCGAAACACTGTGACATAACACAAAAACAGACCGCACAAGCGGTCTGTTTTTGTGTTATTTGAATCAGAACTTGATCTTTTCAGCGATGTAAGCGTTCAGTTCTTCGATCTTGATGCGAACCTGCTCCATGGAATCGCGGTCGCGGACGGTGACGCAGCCGTCTTCCTTGGAGTCGAAGTCGTAAGTCACGCAGAGAGGCGTGCCGATTTCGTCCTCGCGGCGGTAGCGCTTGCCGATGGAACCGGTCTCGTCGTAGTCGGTCATGAAGTCCTTAGACAGCTGGGCGTAGATTTCGCTTGCCTCGGGAGCCAGCTTCTTGGACAGCGGCAGGACGGCGACCTTGAAGGGCGCGATGGTCGGATGGAAACGCATGACCACGCGGGTATCGTTCTTCTCGGCGTCGATGACTTCCTCGTCGTATGCTTCGCAGAGAAGCGCCAGCGTCATGCGGTCAGCGCCCAGCGACGGCTCAACCACATAGGGCACGTAATGCTCGTTGGTCTCGGGATCGAAGTAGGTCAGATCCTGACCGGAATGGTTCTGATGCTGGGTCAGGTCGTAGTTGGTGCGGTCGGCCACGCCCCAAAGCTCGCCCCATCCGAAGGGGAACAGGTACTCGAAGTCAGTGGTAGCTTTGGAATAGAACGACAGCTCTTCCGGCTCATGGTCGCGCAGACGGAGGTTTTCCTCCTTCACGTTCAGGCTCTTGAGCCAGTCGTGGCAGTAGGTGCGCCAGTACTGGAACCACTCCAGGTCGGTGTCGGGCTTGCAGAAGAACTCCAGCTCCATCTGCTCAAACTCGCGGATGCGGAAAATAAAGTTGCCGGGGGTGATTTCGTTGCGGAAGGATTTACCAACCTGGCAGACGCCGAAGGGCAGCTTGCGGCGGGTGGTGCGCTGGATATTGTTAAAGTTTACAAAAATACCCTGTGCGGTCTCGGGACGGAGGTAAACCTCGCTGGAGGAATCCTCGGTGACGCCCTGATGGGTCTTGAACATCAGGTTGAACTTGTGGATATCGGTGAAATCAGACTTGCCGCAGCCGGGGCAGGGCACGTTGTTCTCGCGGATGTAAGCCAGCAGCGCTTCGCCGTCCATGGCTTCCACGTTCACGTCGGTGATGTTGTTTTCGCGGACATACTCCTCAACCAGCTTGTCGGCGCGGTGGCGCATCTTGCAGGCCTTGCAGTCGATCAGCGGGTCGTTGAAGGTCGCCACGTGACCGGATGCCACCCAAACCTCGGGATTCATGAGGATCGCCGCGTCCAACCCCACGTTGTAGGGGTTCTCCTGAACGAACTTCTTCCACCATGCGCGCTTGACGTTGTTTTTCAGTTCAACGCCGAGGGGACCGTAGTCCCAGGAATTGGCGAGACCGCCGTAAATCTCCGAGCCGGGGAAGACAAAACCGCGGGTTTTACAGAGCGCGACGATTTTGTCCATTGTTTTTTCTGTGTTTTTCATAGTAGATATATCTCCATTTCTTTCGCTGACGCGAAATTTGTGTTGGTTTCGTTTGCGAAATTGCCGGCATTGCCGGCAAAAACACAAATTTCCTGCATGAAAGCAGAGCTTTCATGCTGCTCCTTATATTTGCCTTCCTTGGTAATAGGAAGGGATATTACTTTTTGTACGACGCGAAGATGTCCAGCGCGTTGGCAAGGGACGGCTCAAAATAGGTCACGTTTTCGTAGACCTTGGAGGAGCCGGGGTAGCTGACGCTGACCGCCTCAAATTTGGAATAGGAGAAGATCAGGTCGATGTTGTTCATCAGATCGTCAGCCGTAAAGTTGGTCGTGACGATTTCCGTGACCTTCTTGTAAATTTCAGGTGCCTTGGTTATGTAGGTAATATTGGTGAATTTGTCCATCATTGCCTCAATAAAGGAAACGGCGGTGGACATACGGGCGTTGGTTCCGTAGCCCGCGTAACGCAGAAGCTGGGCGGCTTCCTCGCCCTTGATGGTCTGCGTGCCCTTTTTCAGGGAGATTATCAGGTTCTGCTCGGGGTCTTCGTACTCCATATCCTCGGGAACGTAGTAGGAAATTCCGCCGAACGCATCCACAACCTCCGCGATTCCTCCCACATCCAGGATAGCGTAGTAATCCATTTCCAGTCCGGTTAGCCCGGTGACTTTGCCGCAGAGGAAATCGATGCCTTTCTGGGCGTAAACATCGCCCAGCTGCATATAGATGCCGTCCACGAGGACGCGGGTGTTACGGGGCAGGGAGCAGAAGACGAACTTGCGGTTCTCCTTGTCGATGCGCATGAGGATGATCATGTCGGCGCTGATTTTGCGGGAACGCCTGTCGGGGAAGCCCTCGCCCGTCCATTTTTCCTCATAATCGTAGTCGTCGAACAGGTCGGGCTGGTAATCTGTGCCAACCAGCAGAATATTGAAGGTTTCGCCGTCAATTTCCTCCACCGGCTGATCGGGCGTTTCCGGTCCGGTGGTATCGGCGGAGGTGGTGTCCTCGGGAAGGATGAGCTGGGCGGTGTCGTTCGGTTCGGGGGTGGCCGAGATGGTGACGGTCAGCGTGTCGAGGACGAAGCCCACGACAAAATAAGCGATCAGCCCGAATATGATCGCGGCAATGGTAAAGGTAAGCGCGAAATTTCGCAGTGCGGAGAGCATGAAAAAGTCTCCTTTCATGGGGGAATAACAGATTGCCTGATTCTATACCCAATATTATACCACACCTTTCCCATTTTTGCAAGTCTTCCGCCAAACTTTTTACACGCGGTTCATATTACCAATAAGTTTCGTGAAGCCGGGAACAAACCGCGACGGAATTTCGTCTAAAAGAACAATATTATAATGAAGGAGGTTTCCCCATGAAACACACCCGTATCATCGCTGCGCTGCTTGCTTCATGCAGCATCGCCTGCACGTCCTGCGGCTCGGCCGAAAACCTGATGAAGGCGGCCGGACTTACGCCCACCGTCACCATTCCCGACGCTCCCGCCGACGATTACAGCCACCTCGACGCCTTCACCGGACAGCTTTGGAGCACCGTCTGCCAGAAGATGGGAGACGAAAACATCCTCATCTCGCCCCTTTCCGCTTACATCGCCCTGATGATGTGCGCAAACGGCGCCGAAGGCGATACCCTCGCTGCCTTCGGTCTGGACGAAGCGGCGCTGGACGGCATCAACGCCGACATCGCCGCGCTGGTGGGCTGGCTTGCCGACAACAAGGGAAGCACCGATCTGACCGTGGCGAACTCGGTCTGGGTGCAGGAAGGCTACGAGGTCAGCCCCACCTATCTGGGCGTCCTTGCCGACAGCTTCGCCGCCGAAGCCTTCTCCGCCGATCTGCCGTCCTCGGTGGGCAAGGTCAACAGCTGGATTGAGGACAAGACCCGGGGGCTGATCAAGGATATGCTGGACAAAATCGAGCCGGACACCGTTATGCTGCTGATCAACGCGCTGTACATGAAGGCGATGTGGGATCACGACTTCGACGCGGATGACACCTACGACCAAACCTTTACCGCCTGGGACGGCTCCTTCGCCACGACGGAGTTCATGCACAACGGCACCCGCAATGAGCAGATCATCGACAACGACGACATGGTGGGCATCGTCATGCCCTACGACGACGAGAAGCTGGCGATGGTGGCGGTGATGCCTCAGAGCGAGGATGTTCATCTGGACGAGCTTTCGGCGATGTTCGACATCACAAACGGCGGGAAGTACAGCTTTAAGGGGCTGGCGGATTCGGCGAAGTCCGAGCGGACGCGGCTGTCCTTCCCGAAGTTCACGGTGGAAACCTCCGTCACCCTTTCGGACGTTCTGTGTGGGATGGGGCTGGAGATCGCTTTCACGGACGCGGCGGACTTTTCGAAGATGAGCGCTTCGGGCGAGCCGGAGCTGTTCATCGGCGATGTGCTCCAGAACGCGAAGATTATCGTTGATGAGGAGGGCACGGAAGCTGCCGCCGCTACGGTGATTATGGTGGATGCCACTTCCGCCTTCATCGAGGAGAAGGAGCCGCGGGTGCTGGAATTCAACCGTCCGTTTATTTATGCGGTGATCGATCAGGTCTCCGGCGCGGTGTTATTCTGCGGGCAGTATAACACCGCAAGGTAGGGGCGACCTATCTTTATTCAGGATAGCGAATTATCATTTCTCCACGAACCAGAACTGATTGCCCTGATTCAGCTCGCCCAGATAGTCAACAACAGCCAGATCGAAGGGGCGGGTTCCTGCGTCGCCGCCGGTCAGCACGCCGTATCGTCCGCCAACCGTCTGCGCAATAAGATTGTTCTCCAGCGTGGGCATGGTGAGCCCCCGCTCCTCATTTACGCCGCCGGAGACCAGCGTGATCATATTTTTTGACAGAATCATCCAGTTGTTCCGTACGATATAGCCCGTCGCCGCGCCGCCGCCCTTAATGTGGGAGGCTGCACCCGGATTGTACCGCTGCTCGGACAAACCATATCCCGCGTACCACATATGATTGTCCTCGATGACGTAGTTTTCGATATGGCTCGCGTTGCCCTCGGGCACGTTGGACAGGAAATATTCGATGGAATACATACAGTATTCGATGACGTTTCCTGCGAAATGGATGTTCTTCATCGAATAGTCGGTGGGGGATTTGTTCTCCTGCTGGGCGGTGGTGAACATCCACTGCGGGGTGATGCCTGTGTCGTAGCACTGGTAGATATAGCAGTCGGTGACGGTATAGCCGTCGCAGCCGCCCCAGATCTGGATGGCGTTTCCGTAGCGCACCGTGTGATAATCGCCGTTCTCCTGCTTGTTCACCGTCTGGATGACGCCGCCAATCCAGCCCAACTCGCAGTTCTGCACCGTCAGCCCTGACACGCTCCCCGCGCTGATGCCGTGGGCGCCCACGTACAGCAGGCAGAGATTGTCAATCGTGATGTTGTTTCCGCCGACGCTGATGCCATGCTCCTTCACGTTGAATTCGATGGTGTCGAACCGCTCCCCCGGATTCTTGTCGCTGCGGATGTAGAGAATGCCGTCCTGCATGAAGAAGTTCAGGTCGCCATCCAGATCGTGGTAATCTTCGAAGGGCACCTTGTTGGTGTTGTCGGTGCTCACGCCGCCGATCACGTCGATGACCACCTTGATTGCCCATTCTTCGCCGCCGTCGAAAATCAGCGTGCCCACGTCCAAATCGAAGGCTTTGTAATACTGCCAGACCCCCTCGGCATCCGTTTTCTGCCATTTTTCAGCCCCCGCACCATCCTCCGGTGAGGTGGTGAACACAGGCTTCTCGCCCTCTCCGTAAGCGGTGTAGGTTACGCCCGCCTTCGCTTTCAGCTGTCCCCGCCAGAAGCCGCCCCGCTCAAAGCAGACATAGCTTCCCGCCGGGATGGTCGTGCCATTGAGCTTTTCAAGCGTCCTCCACGCGGCTTCGGGAGATCTGCCGTCGTTGGTATCGTCGCCGTCGGGGGAGACGTAGTAGACCGCCGCGTCCGTCGGGATATCCATATTAGATGCGGAGCGGATTGCCTCGATGCGCGCGTCGGTCTGGGCGCGCCACGCGGCGACCTGCGCTCCGTCGGCGGAGTGGAAATTCTCCTGTTCGTGCTTCATGCTGTCCTCCAGCGCTTCAATCGGTGCAGAACCGTTTTTCTCTAGCAGCGCCAGAAGCTGCTCTGCCGCCGCTTCAATGCCCACGCTGCCGCCGTTCACGGCCAGCGTCAGCGTCCCGTGGTCCAGCGTCACCCGGCTTTCAAAGATGCCGAGGGCGGGGTCGTTCTTCAGGACGATGGTATGCTCGCTCGCGCCGTCGCCTGGGAGCTGACCCGTCAGACTGCCGATCTGTCTGCGCAGGGACTCCGCCGTATCCTCGCCGCCGACCAGAACGGGCGAAAAATCGATGGTGTATTCGCCCAGCGGCACGCCGCCCACCGTCAGCCCTTCCAGCGGATACTCGCCCCGCACGATATACGGCTCGGAGGGCAGGGAAATGCCCTCCGCCGTCAGGCAGTTGGCAGCGAACCAGTCCACCGCTGCCTGTACCGCCTCGCCGCAGCCGCCGGTCAGCACAATCCGCCCGCTCTCGTAAGCGATGACGTAATCGTTCATTTTCAGCATATAGGCGGATGACTCGGCGCGGTTGGTAGCGCCTACCAAAATCTCAGGCGTGCCGGAGGGAGGCTCTGCGCCCCGCTTCACCCAGTCGGTGTCGAGGGAAGGCGCGGCGCCCAACGCATCGCCGATGGCTTTGCGCAGGGAGACAGCGGCATTCACTGTGACGGCGTCGGCGTCGTCAGGGCGGACGATGGCGTAGCTCTGCCAGTCCTCAAGCGGCGTGAAGATCAGCTGGGATGTTGTGTCCCCGCTCTCACAGGATGAGAGAATGAGTGTCAGAAGTGCCAGAATCAGAAATAAAGCGCGTGGTTGCATGGCTGTGATTCCTCCGTTCGCATATGCGTACTAAGTTTGCAATTTGCAATAACATTATAGCATATCCGGCGGAATTTGTCAAGAGAATCGTGACAGCTGTCTGCATCATTCTGCACGCGGCAGCGACAATAAAATACATCTTGTCGCCTGTAAGGCACGTATGCCCAATTGAGGGCTCCATTTTTGTGTGCTATGCACACAAAAACCGATGTATTTGGGCGCATACGCGCACGGAGCTGTCACAAGTTTTCAACTTGCAACAGCTCCGTGCATATTCTTTTATCCTTCCAGCGTGTACTTATGCGCCACCGGCGGATAGTAGCTGTGGGTGCGGTTTTGCACGTAAGTGATGGATTTCTCGCAGGTCATCACGTTGTACATCGCCATGTTGCCCGACGGGGGCACTGTGTAATCGCCCAGACCCGCATCGATGGTGGTGGGGCAGGTTACGTGACGGGCGAAGTTGATCGTGTCAAAATAATCCAGCGCTTCCGTCCATGTGGGCATCCAACCGCTCATGCGTCCGTTGTTCCTTCCGGAAAGATCGCACAGCCACGGGTAGATGAGGGTCAGCTTCGTTGCTTTGTCGCCCAGAAGCGCCGCCATGGCCATCGACCGGAAGCCGCCCATGCTTCCGCCCGAAATCTCGATGTCCTCGCCGTTCCAGTATTCGCTGGCCATGCCGTAACGAACCGCCTGCATATCGCGCAGAATCATTTCGTAGAAGTAGCAGGTCTCCCGCTTGTCATTGTTATTAAAGCCGAAGCTGGCCAGCTTGCCCGCCTTCAGATCGGCGTAATACTGTTCGTCCTTACCGTTGTCGATGCTGTGGGCGTTGACCATGATCGTGATGTAGCCCTCACCCAGTGCGGCGTTCTGGCTGCTGACGCCGTAGCCGTGGTACTGCATCCGCAGCTTCAGCGAGCCTTTTTCGGCGCCCGCCGGAATGGCGACGCTGATCGACACGGGATCCATTTCGCCCATGTTGATCTTGGCGTAATAGCCGCTGCCTCCCTCGGTATGCTCCAGTTCGGTGGGTTCGATGTTGTCAAGCAGCGCGATCTGATCGTTCCACCAGTCCATGAAATCGGCAGGCTCGTCACGGGTGGGCATGATTTCGTCCACGTTCGCGCCCGCGCCGCCGTCGAAGGTGGCGATGACCTTACGATCGTTCAGCGCCTTCACCGTCACCCGGGCAAAGCCTTCCTCGGGGCAGGATGTGGTGAGCGTAAGGCTGCCGGCGCTTCCGTCCGCCTCGCCGTACTTCGCCTTGCCGTGGTCGGTGTTGATCGTCCACTCAAAGGTGTCGCAGGGAATCGGCTCGCCCTTGTCGTAGAGCGTCAGGCTGAACGTCATGGTTTCGCCGCTCTCGTAGGTCAGCGGATTCTTGTCGGTCAGACCGACGAAATAGGGGGAGCTTAAAGTTTCCGGCGCTTCCAGCGCGAAGCTGCCGGTCTTGACGAAGCTGCCGGACAGCGTTTCGCCCGCCGCCAGCGCTTCGCCCAGCACGTCCACGCAGGCGTCAAAGCCTCCCACCGAGCCGGCGGACAGAATCAGTCCGTTGTCATCCATGTACAGGCTGTAGCCGTTCGCGTTCAACTCCGTATCCAGCAGGAAGCGGAAGCCGTTGCCCTCCGCCAGCTCCAGCGTGACGTCGGTCAGGTCGTAGAGCAGCGCCTGAAGCTCTATCGCCGCGTCCTGACCGAACACGCCCGGATCGATGACGCAGTTTTCAATCGAGCCATTCAGATCGATTTCCAGGTAATCATGAATATAGCGGTGGGTTTCCAGTTTTACCGCCACCTGACCGGTGGTGCTGTCAAAGCAGTTTTCGATGAACCAATCCACGCCCGCTGCGGTCGCTTCATCCGAACCGCCCACGATGGTTACGCGGGTTCCGTCGAAATCGACCACATAATCTTTGCGCCCCAGCCCCTCGGCAAGGGACGAGCTCTGGGTGCGGTTGGTCGCGCCGATCAGAATTTCCGGCGTATCGGCGGGAATTTCCTCGCCCCGCTTAACCCAGTCGGTGCCAAGCGTGACATCCACGTTCAGCAGCGCTTCCATGGATTTGCGCAGCTTTACGGAAGCGTCAACGACTTCAGACTCCGACACATCGGGGCGGATGATGGTGTACGTGCAGCCTGTTGTGTCGGCGAGGACCACAGACTCGACCGGTTTCTCGCCGCAGGCGGCGAGAAACAGCGTAAAGGACAAGAGAAGGGCAGCAAACAGTTTTTTCATATAAACTCTTTTTATCATAAATTTTCGAGGATTTACTGATTAATTATAGCACATTATGACGGAATTGTCAATATATAAAAACGACCCCGGGCGGGGTCGTTTAGCAATTCGGGTAAATCAGTCGAAATACACGTCGAGGATGTTCTTCTGAACGTTGTCTTCCACGGTATTCTTCATGCTTGCCCAGTAGGTGGACAGACCGGAGCTGGACTGGCAGGCGTTGATGGAGTTGAATCCGGCAGCTTCGTCGTAGAACGAGCAGTCTGCTCGGATTCGGTGTCGCGGGTGGATTTGATGGTCAGCACGGTGTCAAAGAAGGCGGGAACGGTTGTGGCGTAGGCGTGCCGTCCAGAACCATCTGATAAGGATAGTATTCAGCTCGTCGAACAGACGCTTGTTGAAGTAGAGCACGTTGGCGCCGGTCAGGGTAGCCAGGTTGTAAGCGCCGGTCATGGCGTAAATCTTGTCGCCGTAGTTGATGTCGGTGATGCACTTCTGATATCAGTATTCCTCGCCGTCGAAGCGGAGATCATCGCTCAGATCGTCCAGATAGGGAGATTCAGTCTCGGCGAGGGTGGTTTCGCCGGTGGTGCTCTCGTCTCCGGAGGAACTGGTTCCACCGGCACGCACTGTTGTCAAGGAATTCTGACGGCTTCATTTGCAAATCGTGAATAGTCATACAAAAAACCGTCCGATTTGGACGGTTTTTGTGAATATCAGTCGAAGTAAACATCGAGAATGTTCTTCTGGACGCTGTCTTCCACGGCGGCCTTGACGCCTGCCCAGTAGCTGGACAGCTCCTGCGTGCCGGCAATCATATTGCGGACGCTGAAGCCGCTGACCGCTTCGTCGTTGAAGGAAGCGCATTCGCGGATGATCGGAACCATCTGCTCGGATTCGGTGTCGCGGGCGGTTTTGACGGTGAGCACCACGTCGAAGAAGGCGGGAACGGTCGTTTCATAGGAAACGGAAGCCATGCATTCCAGAACCGCGCCGGTGAAGGACAGATTGTTGTTGGTCACGGGGATGTAGGTCAAGCCGGAAGTGTTTTGCACGCGGCAGTTGTAATTGTCCTGCGCCTCGTCCAGCTTCGGATAGGGAACGAAGCCGAAGTCGTCCTCCATATCGCGGAAGGTGGGCGCCAGCGACAGATGACCGTGAACGAACAGCAGCCGTCCGCTGGTAAAGGCGGTGTTGAAGATGCCGTAGGTGTTGTATTCGTCCGCAGCGCCGTCCAGATTGAAAACGGAACGCATGGCGTCCACAATGCGGATGTTCCGCTCGGTTTCGACGTTCAGCACCGGCTGACCGTCGGATTCGTTCTTAAGCAGGATGTCGCCGCCCAGACCCATGAACATGGCGGGAACGGATTCATAGCCCCAGCCCCAGTATCCGATTTGGTCGGTTTCGAAGTTGATTTTGGTGTCGCCGTCGATATCGACGGTGCCGATTTCCACCATCTGGCGGAATTTGTCGATGGTCCACGTGCCGTCCAGCACGTCCTGATAGGGGTATTCCAGCTGATATTCGTCGAACAGCCGCTTGTTGAAGAACAGGCAGTTGGTGGAAGTCAGCGTGGCGATGTTATAAAGACCGGTCATGGCCATGATCTTATCGCCGTAGTTGATGTCGCGCAGGCAGTTGGCGTACCAGTAGGGCTTGGAGAAGTCCACATAATCCAGCCCGTTCCAGTCGGTGAAACAGCCTTCGGCGATCAAGCCGGGCATACCGGTGTGCTGCACGTGGATGTAGACGTCGTAAGTATCGTCGCCCGACATGATGAACTGGCGGATATTGTTGGTTTTAATCGCCTGACCGCCGCCGGTGCCGTCAGCGGGGTCGTCCACGTAGGTCAGCGTAATGCCCAGACGTTCCTCAACCACGCGGTTGCGCTCGTAAATGGCGTCGTCCATCACGTCGCCGGTTTCTTCCTCCACGTGGTAGTCGGAATTGCCCGTGGCCAGATACATGACGAATTCCTCGCCGTCAAAGCGGAGGTCGCCCAGATCGTCAAGGTAGGCTGGCTCGGTTTCAGCGGGCGTGGTTTCGGCGGTGGTGTCCTCCGATACGGCTGCGGAGTCGCAGGAAGCCAGCGTCTGGGACGCGAGAAGCGCCACAAGCAGGAGGGATAAGAGTCGTGTTTTCTTCATTCTTTTCAATCCTTTCTGTGTTTCACACACAATAAACTGAGTACGGCTCTATTATACCACCATTTTGCTCAAAAGTCAATCGAAAAGAATGCGAAATAAGTGCGACATAACCAACAAAAAAGCGCCCCACATTTTGTGCGGGGCGCGAGAATGTAAAATTTTATGTGCGGATTTTAGTCAAAGTAAACATCGATGATGTTCTTCTGAACGTTTTCCTCAACCTTGGCCTTGACGCCTGCCCAGTAGGAAGCCAGTCCCGAGCTGTTGACAGCGCTGTTCACGGAGAAGCCGCCCGCTGCCTCATCGTAGAAGGAGCAGCTTGCCTGAATGATGGAGATCATCTGCTCGGACTCGGTGTCGCGGGTGGACTTAATGGTCAGCACGGTGTCAAAGAAGGCGGGGATGGTGGTCTGCTGGGAAACGGAAGCCATGCGCTCCAGAACCGCGCCGGTGAACGCCAGATCGCTGTTGGTCACGGGGATGTAGGTCAGGCAGGAGGTGTTCTGAACACGGCTCTTGAAGGTTGCCTGATCCTCGTCCAGCTTCGGATAGGGAACGAAGCCGAAGTCGTCCTCCATCTCACGCAGGTTGGTGGCGAAGCTCAGACCGGCGTGCAGGAAGAGAACCTGACCGCTCTCAAACGCGGTATTGAAGATACCATAGGTGGACCATTCCGCGTTGGCGCCGGGAAGCTCGAACAGCTTCTTCATGGAGTCGATAAGGCGGACGGTGCGCTCGTTGTCGATGTTAAGTACGGGCATACCGGTCTTCTCATCCTTCAGGCAGACGTCGCCGCCCAGGGAGATGAACATACCGGGATACTGCTCGTAGCCCCAGCCCCAGTAACCGACCTGGTCAACGCCGAATTCGATATTGGTATCGCCGTTCAGGTCGAGAGTGCCTTTTTCCACAAGCTCGTAGAATTTATCAAACGTCCAGGTTCCGTCCAGAACCATCTGATAGGGATAATCCTCCTGTAACTCATCGAACAGGCGCTTGTTGAAGTAGAGCACGTTGGCGGCGGTCAGGGAGTTCAGGTGATAAGCGCCGGTCATGGCGTAAATCTTGTCGCCGTAGTTGATGTCCTCAATGCAGAGCTGATACCAGTAGTCCTTGGTCAGGTCGAGGTTGGGGATGGTGTTCCAGTCCACGAAGTTGCCCTCGGCGATCATGCCGGGCATACCGGTGTGCTGCACGTGGATGTAAGCGTCGTAGGTATCGTCGCCGGCCATGATGTACTGCTGGATGGCTGCGGTAGCCTGAGCCTGAGAGGTGCCGTCGGTAGAATAGCCGCCGTCAACATAGGTGAGGGTAATGCCCAGGCTCTCCTCAACCTTACGGTTGCGGGCAAAAACCGCGTCGTCCAGCACATCGCCGGTTTCTTCCTCCATGATGTAGGTGTTGTGAGCGTCTTCTCCTGTGCCGTGTGCCAGGAAGAGCGTGAATTCCTCGCCGTCGAAACGGAGGTCGCCCAGATTATCAAGGTATTCGGGCTCGGTTTCAGCGGGGGTGGTATCACCGGTGGTGGTATCGCTGCCGGAGGAACTGGTTCCGCCGCAGGAGACCAATGTCTGGGACGCAAGAAGCGCCACAAGCAGGAGGGATAAGAGTCGTGTTTTCTTCATTCTTTTCAATCCTTTCTGTGTTTCCCACACAATAAACTGAGTACGGATATATTATACCACCATTTTGCTCAAAAGTCAACCAAAAGAAATCAAAATAAGTGCGACACAACTACCAAAAAAGCACCTCGTTTTTTGTGCGGGGTGCTTTCTTTTGTGAATATGTGTTATTTCACAGGATCAGATGCGACGTTTTTTCACACCGATTGTGATTGCTGCCACCGCCAGAGAAGCTATCGCCAGCACCGCGATCAGCACGAAGCTGCCGGTATCGGAGGTCTGCGGAGCTTCGTCAGGCTCGGAGGTATCAGCGGGCGTGGTGGTGTCCCTCGGAACGGTCGTGGTATCCTTGGAAACGTTGGTGGTGTCCTGGGGAACGGTTGTCGTATCTTCGGGAACCGTGGTGGTGTCCTGGGGAACGGTTGTCGTATCTTCGGGAACCGTGGTGGTGTCCTGGGGAACTGTGGTGGTATCTTCGGGAACCGTGGTGGTGTCCTGGGGAACGGTTGTCGTATCTTCGGGAACCGTTGTCGTATCCTCGGGAACGGTCGTGGTGTCCTGGGGAACGGTGGTGTCGGTCACTTTGGGCGTAGTGGTTTCATCGGGCTTTGTGGTCTCGGTGTCCTTGACCTTGTTGGTGAACTTCGCCGTCGCGCCGACTTCGGTGATCGTGCCATCGGCGCCGGTGGAAGTCATCGTCCAGCCTTCGGGCGTTTCCTCGGAAACGCTGTAGCCGATGCCAACGGGCAGTCCGCTGGCGGTCACGCTGCCGCCCTGACCCAGCTTCACGGCGGCAACGCCATTCTTGAAGGTCAGGTCGCCGTATGTGCCGGACAGGTCACAGTCAAGCTCGATGGTGAACAGGAACGTGGTGTCGATATCGTCGGAAAGGGTGCCGTCCGCGTTGCGGATGGTTTTGGTAACGGTCAGCGACCCGGTCTTGGTATCGTCCTTATCCTTGTGGTTGGTGAAATTTACATTCGCGCGCTCGCCGCCTACGATTGTGCCGGAAGCGTCGCCGTCGATGGTCGTTGTGTAACCGTCGCCGTCCAGCTCGGTTACGCTGTAGGTCGTGCCTTCAGGCAGACTGAGGATAACCTTCGACTGACCGTGGCTCAGCTGGATTTCGGCATAACCGTCGGTGAACTGCACGCCGCTGTAGGATTTGTTCGCCTGCTCGTCGGTGAGACCGCTCAGCTGGATGCCGAAGGTGAAGAGCTGATCCTTATCGCCCCCGTTACCGGTGACGGTTTTGGAAATGTAGAGGTTGCCGGTGGTGGGGTCAGCCAGGAAGATCTTGTTGTTGACAATATCCGCTTGAGCGTTGACATTCTTAACGATGGTTCCGGTGCGTCCGGAGTAGGACACGGAATGATCGTAAGTGTCAGTCTCGGTGACTTCGTAGGTGATGCCCGCCGGGAGATAATCCGCGGTGATCGACTGATTGTGCGACAGCGTGAATTTTGCCACGCCGTTCACGAAGGTCATATCGCCGAATTTGCCGTTCAGCGGTGCGGAAAGCTTCACTTCAAAGGAGAAGGGGTAGGTTTTGTCCCCCACATTGCCGGTAACGGTCTTGCTGACGGTCAGCGAGCCGTAGGGGTAGTGGTTGGTGAGGGTGAAGGCGTAGTCGCCGTCCTCGTTGATGCTGAACGTAATGTCGTTGTCGGCACTGTGCGTATAGTAGGGAAGCGCGGTTATCTCGCGGACGGCGTAGAATTTATCGCCGGGGAGATTGGTCCACGAAGCGGTGGTGGTGCTGCCGTTCAGCACGGCGGTCAGGGGATTGCCGTCGGCGTCGGTTACGGGGGTAAGCACCCACTTGCCGGTTTCGGCGTCCTTTTCCTGGGTGAAAAGCTGGACGGTGATATCCCCGCGCAGCAGGGCAAAGTTGTCATCGTCCCAGACTTTGGAAACGCTCACGTCCACCAGCGGTACGTTGGTGAAGGTGACGGGAGCTTCGGAGGTGATTTCAACCTTTGCGCCATCCTTGTCGATGTAGTAGATTTTGTCGTACTCGGCAACGATGGTGTAAGCGGTGTTGTTGGGCAGATAGCGGTCGGTGTTCTGCTCGGTGAGGGTGTAGGTGTGACCGGAGGGGATGTTGTCAATCCAATATTCGGTCAGACCGTCCAGAATGTTCGTGCCGGACATGGACTGCATATCCACGATGCTTACCGACCGATCGTCGGGGTGGATTGCCGCGCAGACGGGGCAATCGTCGTTATGCGTCAGCGTGAACTTGACGCTGCCGTCCCTGTATGCCTGCTGACGCTGGGTCAGCGTGCCGTCCTCGCTCATGTAGGAAAGCAGCTTGTGGATGTTTAGCGTGCAGAGGTAGCCCTTAACCGAGGGAATGGGGAATTCGATGGATTTATCGCCGGAAATGATGCCGTCATCAATCGTCCGGTAAGTCAGCTTGGTCGTGCCGTTGGTGTCGTAAGCCTGATTCTCGACGAAATCGCCGGTCTTGTTGATCAGCACTTCGTTGGTCAGGCGGACGCGGTATTTCAGCGTGTAGGTGTAGTAGGTGGTGTTTCCGTCCTTGCTGAGGGTATAGCCGGATTTTTTCAGATCCCAGTTGATGGAGCTGTTGTCGGCGTTATAGGATGCGGTGTTGTCCGCTTTTTCCTTCAACGCGCCGGAAACGCTGGTGTAGCCGTCGGCATAGGAATACTCGCCGTTCGTCTGCACATATGCGCCGCTCTCGTCCTTGGTGTAGAAGGAGATAAACTCCAGCTTGCCTTCGGGATTGTTGGGAATCGGGTCGGTCGATACCCACGATGCCTGTACTGCGTGCTCGTTGAGGGTTTTGATATCCTTCATAATATCATTGTACGCATCTTCCAACGCCTTGTAGCTGGAGCCGTCCACATAGTAGTTGGAACCGATTTTTGTTGCCAGCCAGTTGATGTAGTTGGAAGCGTACTCGCCCTTGCCGTTCTGCTGGGTTACGCAGCTGCCGGTTGTGGAATGCGAGCAGTCAACAACAGAGAATTCGACGCCGTTGCGTCCGTTTCTTTCCAAATTGTCAATATTCTGTCCATCGATGTTGATACCGATGGAATAGATTTTTGTACCCGCATTTTTAATTCTCTGTGCTTCGTCCTGTGCGCGCTGAGCGGCTTTATCGCTGTAGCTGGTACCGTACAGGCAGTATCTTCCGGTCGCGCTGTCGTAAAACACGCCATCGGTGCCGGGAGTACCGCTGTCGCTCACGGGATTCCAGCCCACGATGGTATCCGTGCTGGAAGCGTCGCTCTGGATATATGTAGTCGGGAAGCCGTCAGACAGGAAAATAATGTATTTATTATTCTCATTTCTGTCGGCCAGCAGATTCTGTGCCATGCGCAGACCGGCTTCGATATTTGTGAAGCGCTTCGAGCTGGAAGAATACTTTGAATCCAGAATATCGATATCGCCGTCCAGCTTCATGTTGTCCAGCCCATTGATTTTTTTGGTCAGGCTGTCGGACGCACTGGCGTTTGTGCAGTTTACAAAGCCGTCTGTCACATTATGCGCGTCAGTGGCAAAGGCCACCAGCGCAATTTCGCGGTTGACGGTCAGTCCTTGCGAATTTGTGCAGAATGTCTGCACAAACTGAATCGCTGCATCCTTGGCAACCTGATATTGAGACGATTTGTTGCCATTCCTATCGGTCATGGTTTTTTCGACCATCGTATTGGAAATATCCATCACAATAACCGCAGCCATATCCTGCGCCTTGAGAATTTCCTCGATGTTCTGTGTGGTCTTAACTTCCAGCGTGATGTCGAATGTATTTTCGACTTCGGTCGGGGCGATGGTCTTGCTGACGGAAACGCGCCCATCCGTAGAAGTGTTCGTGCCGCCGGAATTGACAATCTGCGCGGCGTTGGCGGATGTGGTCTCGCCCTCCGCCATCGTTGCGACGGGCAGGGCAGCGGCAACAAGCAGCACTGCCATTGCAATGGCAAGCACACGCAGAATATTACCTCTTCCAAATATTTTTCTCATGTAAGTTCCTCCCTAAAAAACATACATATGGGTATCATACGCTGAAATCCTACATTTCAGCTATGAGTATATTATAACATACTTTTCGCAAATTGCAAGGGCTTTTACAAATGTTTTTCGTAATTTATGAGCAATAATCAATTACAAACTAAAATCCATGTCGAATTCCTTGCAATTTAACAAAAAACCAGCGCCATGACTTTCCAGTCATGGCGCTATATGCACATCTATATGGTCGTTTTTCCCTCAATTGTCACCGCGCGAGTTTACTTCAGCACTACGCCCAGCGCGTCGCCAATCGTTTTTTCCATGGCTTCCTTGCCGTATTTATCCACGTCCGCCTTGTTCTTCTCGCCGTGGGTCAGACAGCCCGCGCCGCCGATGCAGCCGCCGACGCACGCCATGCCTTCGATGAAGTTGTTCGGCAGCAATCCCTTGGACGCCTTCATCAGCGCAAGCTTGCAGGCTTCGATGCCGTCGCAGGCGACGGGCTTCAGCTCGAAGTCCAGCTTCTGCTCCTTCACCGCCTGTGCCACCGCGTCGGTCAAACCGCCGCTGCGGGCGAATATTCTGCCGTAATAGGAAGCATTATCCAGCACATCCTCGGGAAGGGCGGTCAATTCGATGTCTCGTGCGTCAATCAGCGCCTGAAGCTCCTCGAAGGTGATGCAGGCATCCACCCACGGCTTCACGCTTTCCAGCTGAACCTCCGCCTTTTTGGCGGTGCAGGGACCGATGAAGACAATCTTCGCGCCGGGATCGGTTTCCTTAATGTACTTGCTGATCGCTGCCATGGGAGACAGATTATGAGAAATCTTATCCACCATCGTCGGGAAATTCTTCTTAATGTAGGCGACAAACGCCGGGCAGCAGGAGGACGTGAGGAAGCCCTTTTCCACCAGCTCCTGAGCCTCCGTCCACGCCACCATGTCTGCGCCGAGAGCCGCCTCGGCCACGTGATGGAAGCCCAGCGCCTTAATGCCGCTGATCACCTGACCCAGCTTGGCGTAGGTGAACTGGCTGGAAATGGAAGGCGCTACCACCGCGTGCAGCTTATATTTCGTGTTATCCTCACTCTTTTTGATCAGATCGATCACGTCGAGGATGTAGGACTTGTCCGAAATCGCGCCGAAGGGACAGGTGTAGACACAGGCGCCGCAGGCGATGCATTTGCTGTTGTCAATTTTTGCCGCCATGGTTTCGGAGTCGTGGGAAATGGCCTTGATTTTGCAGGAGGATTAGCAGGGACGGGTGCGGCGGCGGATGGCGCTGTAGGGGCAGGCCTTGGCGCAGGCGCCGCAGTTGACGCACTTCGACGTGTCGATATGCGCCTTCTGATGCTCATCCGAGAAGATTGCGCCCTTTTTGCAGGCGTCCTCGCAGTGATGGGCGATGCAGCCCCGGCAGTCCATGGTGATTTCATAGCCGGACACGGGGCATTCGTCGCAGGCGATGTCGATGACTTCGATGACGTTGGGATTGGATTTGTCGCCGCCCATGGCCAGCTTAATGCGCTCGCCCACGATGGCGCGCTCCTTGTAGATGCAGCAGCGCATGGAAGGCTTGGGTCCGGGAACGATGATTTTGGGAATCTCGGTGATGTTTTCCAGCAGATTGTCGTTGAACGCCGCCCGCGCTACCTCGCGCAGAACTTTGTATTTCAGATGCTGAACTTTGGTGTCAAATTTATGGATTTTCTCTGGCATATGTTGTATATCCTTTCTTTGCAGCGTGAAGCGCCGCATGGATGCGAAATTATCAGAAATAGCTTACCTTGACGAACTTTCCCATGCCCTCCAGCGCCTTGGACAGCTCCTCAACCAAACTCATTTTAATATTGAAGGTAATTGGAAGATTGGGGTTCTGATGGGCGGGGTTGATGGCGCGTCCGACGAAGAAATTGATGTCGGTGGCTGCCTCGAACAGCAGGCGGCAGATCAGCGACGCGCCGTCCTTTTTGTAGCTCCACTCGGTGTATTTCTTGTTGTCCTCCAGATAATTCTGCGCGTACTGCACAACCCGGCTCATGGTGATCACGCCTTCCGTGACCAGCTCCACGCCCTCGATTTTCGCGATGGGGGGAATTTCCGGGTCGTAGTAATCCAGCGACGTGGTGATCGGCTTGCCCAGATACTGTGCCGCCAGATTGGAGGTTGTACCGCCGCAGACGATGTGTCCGCCTTCCTTTGCGAAGAAGAGCGCCATCATCTTGTTTACGTCCTTGGGATCGGAGGGCGGGCCGATCAGCAGGTTCATGGGCTGGCGGCGGCGGATTTTCACGCAGCAGACGGTGGTATCGTCGCCCGGGCGGTTCTCGTACAGGCGGTTGCACTCGTCAAGCAGGATGGTGGCGAAGGTTTTGGCGGTGAAGCCCGGGTCGTACATCATCTCCATGAATTCGATGATGGCGTTCCGTTCCCAGCCGTAGTTCAGCGAGATTTCCACTCCCGCGTGGATGCAGCCGTCGCTCATGGCGATGAACACATCCCCCTCCTGCAATTGGATGCGGGAACGATAGATGGTTTTGCCGCCGATGCTCATGGCGGTTCGGGTCAGCTCAAAATTTTTGCCGTCCCGAAGCAGGATGACGTTGGGGTTGTCGTAGTCGATGACCTCGGCTTCCTCGTTGTCGATGATATGCAGGATGGTGAAGGTGGAGTAAGCCACGCCCCGCACCTTGCAGACCGGAAGCGTGGAAGCGATGGTGGCGACGCAGTCTTCGATGCTCATGCCCTGCGCCATCATGGTGGAGATGATCGTGGAGGTCAGGGTGGACAGGATGTTGGCCTTGACGCCGCTGCCCAAACCGTCCGCAAGGACGACCACCTGGGAATTTTCGCCCGCGCCTACGATTTGAACGCGGTCGCCGCACAGTTCCTCGCCCCAGTGGCAGAGGCTGTGCCAGCCGATATCACAGCAGAGGTTATTCATCGTTCAGCGACTCCTTCAGGCGGGTCAGGGCGATTTTGGTTTCGGCGGTGGTTTCGCCCAGCAGGGAAGCGATCTCCTGAACGACGCGCATCTGCTTTTCGATGACCTTGTCGGTGATTTCCACCGTATGGCGGGAGAGCTCTTCCTTCTTCAGGCGTTCGTCCTCCTCGGCGGTCACGTCGCGAAGGATGCAGATAATGACCTGATAGCTCTTATCGTAGGTGATGGTCTGTTCCACGTACTTGTTGTATTCGGCGAGGAAGGTGCGTTCGCCGCGAACCGGCTTACCGGTGGTCAGCACGTCCAGGAAGATCTTCGGGTCGAGGATGCGGACAACCGGTTCGCCAAGCACATCGGCGGCGGCGCGGATTTTCAGAAGCTCCAGCGCGGCGCGGTTGACCTGTTCCACCTCCAGCGACTCGTTGAGCACGATGATGCCGTTGGGCGTGTTGTTGATGATGGTATCGGAGAAGCTCTCGGCTTTTTCCTTGAGGAAGGGCAGGCACATGGAGATGTTCGCCTTGCCCTGATAGACGGCGATGGCCTTATCGCGGCAGGTGGGATAGCCGCAGGTGCCGCAGTTCAGCTCGTCGGCGGGAGAGGTTTTGCCCATCTGCTGGAGAATTTCGCGGATTTTGGCCTCGCCGGGATAGTTGCGGCGGATTTCGTAACGGGTGTGCGCCTTTTTCATATCGGCGGCGGAGGGCTGGTTCACGTCGAAATCCTCCCGTCCGGCGTAATTGTAGACGGCTACGGTGCCGGAAACGGGGGTGTGGCGTTTCTTTTCCATGATGGGGCCGTTGACGCAGCTTCCGCGGCAGGCGGACATTTCGATAAAGCATTTATCCAGCTTGCCCGCGACGATATCGTCCAGCGCTTCGCGGCAGTTTTCGGTGCCGTCGATGGTGAGGTAGCTCCAGCCGGGCGTATCGCAGTCCATGGTGCGCAGGATGCCGCCGGAGGTGGGGAACAGGCGGGCTTTGGTTTTGGCATCGGCGGCGATCTTTTCGTCGTGCTTCAGCTCGATGCCGGCTTCATCCAGCCACGCGGACAGTTCCTCGAAGGTGAGTGCGCAGTCCACGATGCCCTGATATTCGTCGGCTTCGGACTTTTTGGAGATGCAGGGGCCGATGAAGATGACCTTCGCGCCGGGGTTGCGGGACTTAATGTCCTTAGCGTGAGCGAGCATGGGGGAAGTGACGTCGGCAAGGCAGGAGATGGCTTCGGGGTAATATTTACGGATGAGCAGGTTGACCGAGTGGCAGCAGGAGGAGATGATGATTTTTCGTCCTTCCTCGCGGGTCATTTCCTCGTAACGGCGTTTAACCTGGGTAGCGCCCAGGGCGGTTTCCTCGGTGAGGGCGAAGCCCAGCTTTTTCAGCGCGTCGGCGAGGGCTTCGACGGAGATGCCGTAGTTTGCCACGAAGGAGGGGGCGATGCTTGCGGCGACGAAGGAATTTTCGGCGACGAGGCGTTTGGCCGAGGGAAGATCGTTACGGATTTCCTTGGCGTCCTGGGGGCAGACGACGTAGCACTCGCCGCAGAGGATGCACTCATCCTCGACGATATAAGCCCGATCGTCGGTGAAGCGGATGGATTTTACAGGGCAGTGCCGGATACATTTATAGCAATTTTTACAGTTGGATTTTTTTAGACTGAGATATTCGGTCACGGTTGAACCAGCCTTTCATGGTATAGCGTTTAGAGAACGTGGGAATTCCCGCCGCACCAGGGAGCACGGCAGGACAGAATTTTCAGATTCGGGATGGAACCCGCAGGGGCGGTTTTCAACCGCCCGGCATCCAATGCGGTTATTGGCTGCGCGCCGCCCTTGGGGGTTCGATGTACAATCAGACTTTAGCGAGAATTTCGTCCTTGAAGAAATCCTCGGCGGTTTCGGGGGAGACGGAGAAGAATTCGCCGTCGCGGGTGACACATACGCCCTCGGTACAGCGACCGATACAGAAGGTGCCGGCCATTTCCACCTTATCGCCGAGGTTATGTTCGGAGACGAGGCGCTGGAGGGTTTCGATAATTGTACGGGAGCCTTTGAGGTGGCAGGAGCTGCCGATGCAGACGGTGACTTTCATAACTTTTATCCTCGCTTATATTAAATAATATAGAATTTCAAAGTACGGTGGAAAGGCGTCTGGAGAGCAGCAGCAGCGAGGAAGCCAGGTCCTCGTTCTGCAAGATAATATCATCGGGCACTTTCAGGTGTACGGGTGCGAAGTTCCAGACGGCGCGGACGCCGCCGGCAATCAAGCGGTCACAGGCATTCTGTGCGTTCCCGGCGGAGGTTGTGATGATACCGATATGGACATTCAGGCGGCGGCAGAGGTCTTCAAGTTTTTCGATGGGGAAGATTGGTTTACCGTCCTCCTCGGCGGCGGCATCGAGATTTTCATCGAAGGCGGCGATGACGTGCAGTCCCAGTTCTTCGAAGCGTTCATAGGTGAGCAATGCGCGTCCGATTTTACCGGCGCCGACGATAACGGCGCTGACGGTATCGCTGCATCCGAGGAAGTTTTCGAGGCAGGCGATCAGCTCGGTGGTTTTATAACCTCTTTTAGGTTTACCGCCGCTGGCGACGCAGGCGAGGTCTTTTCTGACCTGGACATTTCCCAGTCCCATATCGTCGGCGATTGCGGTAGCGGAGATATATTCTGGCACGGGATCAAGCCCGTGGAGGTAATTGAGATAGCGCGGAAGGCGCGTGAGGGTTTGCCGCGGGATTGCGGCGGGGGTATTTGGTTGTTCCATATGCGTACACCTCCTCGTCAATATTTTAACACATAATGACGGTTTATGTCAAGTATCAAGAATACATATCGATATACATTTAACGATATGCTAATATTGATTATGGTTTTTTTCCTGATTTTTATTTCATCATATTCCTTAGTTGGTTCCCAGAGGGAGGAGGGACAAGGAGGGGCTCTATAGCCGCCCCTCCTTATCCCTCCCCCCTCTGGACTCCTCTCACCCAATTCTTCGGGCACTTATATTTGTGCTGCGGGGATTTGTTTCCTTAACTTGTCTGGGCAAATTTATTGTGCGAACAACGGACGCCCGCTGGTAACGGCTATTGCGGACAACGTGGTCAGCGCATGATAGTTGGGAGAATGGCGTTAGGCGGGTGGGGGATTGGTTCGCTTAAAATGTTTGTAGGACAGGCCGGGGGGTCTGTCCTACAGGTGATTGGATGGGGAGGGGGCTTTTTATCCTTCTTTTTTGAGGATTTTTATTCTTCTATTTTTGATTTGCGGCTCAGGATGGCGTGGATTTCTTCTGGCGGGAATTTTGCTTGACGCTCGTAGGTGTAGAGACCGTTTTGTTCCTGCTCTACGTCGGTCAGCTGGGTATAGCAGTAGGCGGAGATTTTTTCGTTATCCAACAGGACGTCGGTAAGGTCTTTCAGGCGGGTGAGGAATTCTTCCTTCGTTTGAGGCTCGTTGCCGTAACCCCAGCCGCCCTGTTTATCGCTCCACTTAATGCCGCCGTATTCACTGACGAAGCTCATACGTTTATCGGGGATGATTCCGACGTAATCTTTACAGAGGGGGGCTTTTCCTTCTTTCAGAGGTTCGAAGTTAGTACGGAAGGTTTCGGGGTTTTGGTCGTAGTTATGGGTATCGTAGACTTCTGTTTTTACGTGGAGCCAGCCGGAGCAGTCGATGAACATTCGGGTGGGGTCGAAGGCTTTTGTCATATCATAGAGCATAGTGACGAAGCGGGTATCCTGATTTTTCTGGGTTTCATTCAACGGGCACCAGCCGATGATGGCAGGGTGGTTATAGTCTCTCTGCATGATTTCCAGCCACTCGGGGAGGAAGCCTGCCCAGCAGCTTTCACGGGAAAGGTCGAGTCCCCAGTTTCCATGCTCGCCCCAGACGATATAGCCCAGCTTATCGCAATGGTAGAGGAATCTCGGTTCGAAGACCTTCTGATGGAGGCGCGCGCCGTTGAAGCCCATGGCGAGGGAACGTTCGATATCGGCTTTCAGCTCATCGTCGGAGGGAGCTGTCCAGATGCCGTCGGGGTAGAAGCCCTGATCGAGGACGAGCCGCTGGTAAACGGGCTTGCCGTTGAGCAGCATTTTGCTGCCGTCGTAGACCACGTCGCGCAGACCGAAATAGCTGGTGATGGTATCGTCGCCGACGGTGAGCTTCAGGTCATAGAGACGTCCGTTTCCGACTTCCCAAAGCTGCTTTTCAGTAAGGGCGATGATCATGCGCGCCTGACCGTAGCAGACAGCGGCGGAAGCGCTTCCGACAGGGCGCCCCTCATAGGAGGCTTCGGCAGTGACGGTAAGACCGTCAGCGTTTTCGCAGAGGATTTCGCAGAGGAGGGTTCCGTTTGCGGCGGAGGGAGTGAGCTTCATGGAAGCAATGTGGGCGGCAGGAACCTCCTCCATCCAGACGGACTGCCAGATACCAGTGGTGCGAGTGTAGGAACAGCCGCTGGAAGCATAGCGAACAGACTGCTTGCCGCCGGGCTGCTTGCCGGAGCGTGTGTCATCCTCCGCACAGACGGTGATGGTGTTCCTGCCATCGTTCAGCTTGTCCGTGATGTCGTGAACAATGGGCGTCGAGCCGCCGTAATGAATGCCGCAGGACTGACCATTGACCCAAACTTCGCAGTTGTAATCACAAGCATCAATATGAAGTAGAACGCGCTTGTCCGACTTAGCGATTTCAACGTCGCGCTTGTACCAAACGCTGGCCATAAAATCCGTGTACCCAATACCTGAAAGCTTGCTTTCAGGACAGAAGGGAAGATTGATTTTGCCGGAGAGAGCGGGGGCATCAATTAAACCGCGTGCGCGACCAGACTTGCCGTGATCGATTTCGAACTGCCACTCGCCGTTCAGACAAATGTAGGAATCCCGTACCATCTGGGGACGTGGATATTCGGAACGAGGAATATTTGTCATAATAAATGACTCCTTTCAAAATGTGATTTCTTATATTATAATATAAAATCCCCCTCTTGTAAAGGGGAATTTATTAACCAAATCTTGTGTTTTATTAACCTAACGCAAAGAATCAACACCCCCTCTGTCCGTCTAACCCCCATTCTCCCAACTATCATGCGCTGACCGCGTTGTCCGCAATAGCCGTCACCAGCGGGCGTCCGTTGTTCGCACGTTTGATTTGCCCAAACAAGTTAAGGAAACAAATCCCCGCAGCACAAATATGAGTGCCCGAAGAATTGGGTGAGAGGAGTCCAGAGGGGGGAGGGATAAGGAGGGGCGGCTATAGAGCCCCTCCTTGTCCCTCCTCCCTCTGGGAGCCAGATAAGCAAGTTTTATTTGAAGAATATTCTTAATAGATCAAACTTAGATCAAACTTAGATCAAACTTAGATTAAACTTAGATTAAACTCCACAATTCCGCCGGAAGGCACCGCCGCCCGATACTTCACCATCGCCACGGCGAAGTCGGCAACACTTCCGGGCGGAATGTGCAAATCCACAAACACCCAGCCGCCGCTCGTCACAACCGTGTAGCCGTCGCGCTCGCCGGGACGCTTCTCGTGCCCATTGTACAGCACCGCTTCCACCTGCGCATCAGCAAAAGGAATGCCAAACCGAATGGTCATGCCATGCTCAACCCGAACACCCTCGCCACCCTTCGCCGCATACTCGGCGAAGGATTCGTAGCCTTCGTCAAGCAGCGCCCGCATCCGCTCCACGTCCGCGTCAACCAAACCGCGCATTCCCTCCGCCAGTGCCTGCATGGGAACGTAGTAAGGCGCGATTCTTTTGTTGATTTCGGGCGAGAGTGAGACAATGACCGACGACAGCCCCGGCATCTCCGGATGCCCCGCGCCAAAGGAAATATGCCCCCGCTTCTGCCATAGCTCAATTCGGCTGGCGCGGCGCTCGGCAGCGGTAACACCCCACGCCCGGATGCTGTTGTGACCGTAAGGAGATACCGCCGTCCGAACGGGATAGCCGGGATAAAGCTCCCCCGACCATACCTCGCAGCCAACCCGCAGCGCCTCCAGCGCCCGTGCAAGCCCCGCCTGCTCCCACGCAATCTCAAAGGATGCCCCCAGCGTGTGGTAATTCAAATACGCATAGGTCGGCGCAATGGCCCCGCGGGCCGAGGGGAAAAAGTGCGCGTTGATCTCCGCGTCGGTGCAGGAAACGTCAGTCTGAAGCAGGGTCTCGCAGAAATCGCCGTCAAAGGAGGGAAAGCCCGCCTGACTGCCCGCCGCCTGCACACGCCGGGTGAACGCGGTGTTGTAGGGACGGTTGGAGCCGAAGGCGGAATGCCCGAAGGACTCAATAACCAGCTGATTCTCGTACCACACACCGTGAAGATCGAGCAGCAGCTCGGGCTGCCATTCGTCGATCAGCGCTTGGATGGCGTGCGCCGACGGATTGGCATCCCCAGACTTCGCGCCGTGATAATCGAAGGCGGTGTATTCGTCCACCCCCGCTTCGTTGCGGAACTGATAGGCGGGCGACTGCTTTGCATAGGAATAGGGGTTCGGGCAGGGAACGATAACGATAACCTGCCGCCGCAGCAGTTCCGCCGCGCCGGGCTCGGCGGAAGCAAGATAGTTGCCCAGGCTCAGCGCGGTGGTCATGCCGGTGATCTCCATGCCCGAGTGCTGGGCGATGATCAGCGCGCGCTGCTTGTCCGCATCGTCCACTGAACGGTCGGTGAAGACGGCGGCGAGAATGTCGTATCCGCCGCTTTTTCCAATGGAGCGGATGGTGACGCAGCCCGGCTTTTTTGCCTGCCACGCGCGCATATAGGCTTCCAGCTCCCCGATGGGAACGCTTTTGCGGATGGTATGCTTTTTCATGAGAATCGCACCTTTCCATGATGGGATAGGTTCATTATATCATACCAGCCGCCCGCCGTCAAGGATCGCAGCGGACAGGTTTCGCAAAGGATGTACGGTCAGCGCCCGCACAGCAGACGTTCCCGCGCCTGTCCCAGCGTTTCGGGCGAACCGTAATCGGGGGACGCGATATCGACAGCGTGAACAAAGCCGCCCTCTCCCACGATTGCGGCGAGGGCGGCGGTGGTATCGCCCTGTCCGTAGCCGATTTCGAGGATGCGGGGGCGCGGGGGAGAAACTTTTTCTCGAAAAAGTTTCTCCCCCGCATTAACTATGAACCTTACAGCAGCGGCACGCCCGCGGCCTCGCAGGCGCGGAGGGTTTCGTCGTCCCAAAGGCTGGACTGCACCTCGCCAATGTGCGCGCAGCCCATCAGCAGCATACAAAGCCGCGACTGACCAATGCCGCCGCCGATGGTCAGCGGAAGCTCGCCGTTCAGCAGCATCTGATGGAAGGGCAGGGCGCGGCGCTCCTCACAGCCGGCGATGGTCAGCTGGCGGGAGAGGGATTCCGAATCCACGCGAATGCCCATGGACGAAATTTCCAACGCCTGTCCCAGCACCTCGTTCCAGAAGATGATGTCGCAGTTCAGCTGCCAGTCGTCGTAGTCGGGCGCGCGGACGCCATGGGGCTTGCCGGATTTCAGCGCGCCGCCGATTTGCATGACGCAGATGGTTTTGTGCAGCTTGGCGTAAGCGGTTTCGCGGGCGGAGGGGGGCAGGTCGGGGTAAAGATCCTCCAGCTCCTGAGAGGTGATGAAGGCGACGTTGCGGTCAAGCTGGGTTTGAAGCTGCGGGAAGCGGGCGTAAAGCCGATCCTTCACGTCGCAGATCACGTCCACAATGGCGCGGACGATATGCTTTAAGTAGTCGAGGTTACGGTTTTCGGGGGTGATAATTTTTTCCCAGTCCCACTGATCGACGTAGATCGAGTGAATGTTGTCCAGCTCCTCGTCCCGGCGGATGGCGTTCATGTCGGTGTAAAGACCGTTGCCTACGGAGAAATTGTAGCGTTTCAGCGCCAGACGCTTCCATTTTGCCAGTGAATGGACGACCTGCGCCTCGGTTCCCACGGCAGGAATATCGAATGCGACGGGGCGTTCGTAGCCGGAAAGGTTATCGTTAAGTCCGGAGCCTTCGCTGACGAACAGCGGTGCGGAGACACGCTTGAGGTTCAGCGCCTCAGCAAACTCCTTCTGGAAGGTATTTTTGATAAAGATGATGGCGCGCTGGGTATCGTAAGCATCCAGCGGGGGGCGGTAGCCTGCGGGAATGGTGATCTGGTTCATGGTACACCTCGTTACATATAATATGGTAGGAAAATTTTATGCAAGACGAAATTTGATAGAAAAAAACCACCGCGGCGCGGTGGTTTTTGATGGCAGGAACGCTTGCGTTACTGCTTGGCCCGCTCGACAGGATTCGAACCTGCGACCAACGGAATCGGAATCCGGTACTCTATCCAGCTGAGCTACGAGCGGAGATTCTTTTGCAACAGTCATATTATACCACAATTCCGCCCGATTGTAAAGGGCGTAGGGGAAAGTTTTCGCTAAATCGGCGATATTCACAGAATGTATGCAAAACTTTGCACATATTCATGCATAATTGCACAATTCAAAAAATGTTGAGATTTTTTCGAAAAACCTATTGACAAGCGGTGCGGAATGTGGTATAATAATATCCGTCGTGAAGAGAACGACACAATCGAATAAAGTATGGGAGCGTTCCCGAGCGGCCAAAGGGGGCAGACTGTAAATCTGTTGTCAGTGACTTCGGTGGTCCGAATCCACCCGCTCCCACCAGAAAACCACCGACTACGTCGGTGGTTTTCAGTTATATTCGCCTACGGCGAGTTCTATGCGCCTTACGGCGCGTGATATTGCCTACGGCAGTGATATGCCCTTCGGGCGTTAGAGAGGCGAATATAATATCACTGCGACCGAAGGGAGCAATATCACTTTTCGCGTCAGCGAAAAATATTACTCCGGCGTCAGCCGGAATATCACTAAAAACGAGCGCTCACATCTAACTTCACTGAGGTGATCCCATGTCCGAAAGCATCCTCCGCGACAAATCGAAAGAATTTGCCATACAAATCGTCACCCTCTGCCGCGAAATCAAAGAAACACGGCGGGAAGCCGTTCTGACCAACCAGCTTCTGCGCAGCGGCACTTCCATCGGCGCAAATCTTCACGAAGCGCAATACGCGCAGGGAACAAAGGATTTCATCTCTAAGCTCGAAATCGCGCAGAAAGAATGCTACGAAACGGAATATTGGCTTGACCTGCTTCACGCGACGGGCTACATACCCGATGAGCGGTACAAGCCGCTGCAAAGCCTCTGCGGCTCCATCCGCCGGATGCTGATCGCGTCGATTAACACAACCAAATCCAACGTCCAGCCCGTCGCGCACAATTCTTAAATAATTTCAAAAACCCTATTGACAAGCCGGTCGAAATATGATATAATATTTACCGTCGAGAGCAAAACCTCGTAAACTCAATATCCCGTGGGGCGTTAGCGCAGTTGGGAGCGCACAACACTGGCAGTGTTGGGGTCAGGGGTTCGAATCCCCTACGCTCCACCAGAAAAAACCTCGCCATTAAGAGCGTTGACATAAGAAAACAAGCAAAAACCCAGTAAAATCAACGCTTTTAAGGGCAGAGGGCAAACAGGTTAGCTCAAAAACTGAATAACCAAGCGACAAAAGGGATGTTACCGCAAGGCAGCATCCCTTTTCGCA
>JAFUQU010000049.1 GCA_017472255.1 Clostridia bacterium
CTTGACATACAGGTCGCCAACCTGATCGCAGCGGGCGAGGTCGTAGACCGCCCCGCGTCGGCGTGCAAGGAATTGCTGGAAAACGCCATCGACGCGGGCGGAAGCGTCATCACCGTGGAGATCAAAAAAGGCGGCATCAGCTTCATCCGGGTGTCGGACAACGGACGGGGCATGGCACGCGAGGACGTGCCCATCGCCATCCGCCGGCACGCCACCAGTAAAATTAAGGACGCTTCCGACCTTGACGCCATCGGCACGCTGGGCTTCCGCGGCGAAGCGCTGGCCGCCATCGCGTCGGTGTCCCACCTGCGCATCCTTACCAAACGGCGGGAGGACGCCATCGGCACCCAGCTTGAGTGCGAACCGGGACGCGAACCGACCCTCACCGACGTGGGCTGCTCCGACGGCACCACGGTCATCGCGGAGGAGCTGTTCTCAAACGTCCCCGCCCGGCGAAAATTCCTCAAAAAAGACCAGACCGAGTCCATGGCCGTCACCGCAAGCATCGAGAAAGTGGCGCTTTCCCATCCGGAAATCGCCATCCGCCTGATTATCGACGGGCAGACGCGCTTCTCCACCGCCGGGGACGGACAGCTGAAAAACACGATTTACGCGCTTCTCGGGCGGGATTTCGCCATGCGGCTCATCGAAGTAAGCCGCGCTCCCGGCGAAAGCGGCATCGGCGTCACCGGCTACATCGGTTCGCCGGATAACGTCCGCGCCAACCGGGGCTGCCAGAATTTCTTTATCAACGGACGCTACGTCAAAAGCAAGTGCGCGCAGGCGGCGCTGGAGCAGGCGTTCACCAGCTTCTGCCCGGCGGAGAAGTTCCCGGTCTGCGTGCTGAACATCACCCTCCCGCCGGAAGCTGTGGACGTGAACGTCCACCCGGCCAAGCTGGAGGTGAAGTTCGCCAACGAGAAAGCGGTCTTCGAGGCGGTTTATTACGCCGTCCGGGGCGGGCTGGAGCAGAAGATTCCCCGCCCGCAGCTGAAAATCGACACGCGCGGCAAGGACGCCAGCCAGATCAGCTATGAGATGATGAAGACGCTGAACGCCTTCGTTCCCCTTCCCGACCGCAGCGAGCGGGAGCCTTCCCCGAAAAGCCCTTACAACAATCTGCGCAACGTTGGGCGGGCGCAGATGTCGATCGGCGATATGCCCGACGCGACGCCGCCGGCGGAAGTGCCGCCGTCCGAGCCGGAGCAGCTTCCCCTCGCCAACGCCATTCCCAATCCCCCTCCGCCGCCTGAGCCGCCGGAGGAGCTTCCGCCGTCGGTAAAGCGGGTGATGGCGTCCTCCGCCCCCGCCGAAACGGACGGCGACAACAGCCCGCTGGATCTGGACGCGCTTGCCGAAGCGCGGCGCTTCCGTGATTCGCTGAAGCCCGTGCAATCCCCGCAGCCTGTGCAGCCGCCACGCCCCGTGCAAACCTCCCAGCCCTTCGCGCGCATGATCGACGATATGCCCCTCCCTCCCGAAATCGAGGCAATCCAACCCCATCCCTCCCGCCGTCAGCTGGAGGAAGACGCGAAGCGTATGCAGCCGCCTCCCCAAGCCGCGCCCGAGCCAACGTCCCCGGCGATACCGGCGTTCCGAATCATCGGCGAAGCGTTCTACTCCTACGTTTTCGTGGAAGTTGGCGACAAGGTGCTGATCATCGACAAGCACGCGGCGCACGAGCGGATTCTGTTCGAGGATTTGAAAAAATCCCTTTCCACGAAAGTGGTTGCGTCGCAAATGCTTCTTCTCCCGCTCGAAGTGCCGCTTACCCCGGAACAAATGGCAGCGGCGGACGATTTCGACACAGACATCCGCGCCCTCGGCTTCGACTACCACAAAAAGGACGAACGCACCCTCGCAATCACCGCCATCCCCTCCGCCATCGACGCCGCATCCGCCTCAGACATGATGGAAACAATTACCGAACGCCTTGCCACCGGCACCGGCATCGCCTCCATCTCCCGCAACATCCTCTTTGAAAAAGCCCTCTACCAGGCCTCCTGCAAAGCCGCCATCAAAATCGGCCGCATCGAAGACATCGCCCACATCCGCTGGATCGTCGAAAAACTCCTCTCCCTCCCCGACATCAAATTCTGCCCCCACGGTCGTCCCGTAGCTTTTGAGCTATCCAAGGCGAACATTGAGCGGCAGTTTGGGAGGACGTAAGGGGGGGACGAGGGGTACGCGCTTTCATGCCCTCGCCCTGCGAGGGCGTAGAAAAGGCTGTGCAAAAGCTTTAGGCATTTTTTAAAGAGAATGACCCACGATGCACTGGCTGGACTTGTTCCAGCCTGCTTCCCTCAACGACGCTTACGGGACATATTGCAGACGCCATGTTCTTAGGCAAGACTTTATCGTTCACGTTATAATGTCGCGTAAACACCCTTGATGGGGTGCCGCGAACCTATGCGCCGCGTCTCCACGAGGAAGTCATGCGATGCATGACTTCCTCATGCGTCTCTGTTCTTTTTTCGGCGCCATGCTGGCGCCGCTTGCGGATATTGTGTGGATATGAACGAAATTCATCACACGAAGGGCACGTCGCATCCAAAATCCAACTATCCTATGGGCGGCGCCGCCGCCCCCGACTGCATCACCACCGGCTCCAAGGTTGAACATCTTCCGACCGAACCGCCGTACATCGCGTCATGCTGTACTCATGATCGCCAACGCGCGATACACTATATACTGGAGGATTATCCAATGTTTACGCTTCTCAAGCAAGAAGGCGCCGCTCGACGCGGACGCTTCGAAACCGTCCACGGCACCATCGAAACCCCCGTTTTCATGAACGTGGGAACCTGCGCCGCCATCAAAGGCGGCATCTCCACCAACGACCTGCGCGAGGTTCACTGCCAGGTGGAGCTTTCCAACACCTACCATCTCCATCTCCGCCCCGGCGATGGACTGATCCGCGACATGGGCGGCATCCACAAGTTCTTCAACTGGGATAAGCCCGTCCTCACCGATTCGGGCGGATTCCAGGTTTTCTCCCTCGCCCAGCTGCGCAAAATCACCGAGGAAGGCGTGCGCTTCGCGTCTCATATCGACGGCGCGCGGATTTTCATGGGACCGGAGGAATCCATGCAGATTCAGTCCAATCTGGCGTCCACCATTGCGATGGCCTTCGACGAGTGCATCGAAAACCCCGCCGAGTACAATTACACGAAAAATTCCATCGCCCGGACGACCCGCTGGCTTCAGCGCTGCCGCGTGAAGCTGGACGAGCTGAACGCCCGCGAAGACACAATTAACCGCCATCAGCTGCTGTTCGGCATCAATCAGGGCAGCACCTACGCCGATCTGCGCGTCGAGCACATGAAGCAGATTCGCGAAATTGACTGCGCGGGCTACGCCATCGGCGGACTGGCGGTGGGCGAATCGGCGGAGGAAATGTACGAGACCATTGAGGTGGTGGAGCCGTATATGCCCAAGGACAAGCCCCGCTATCTGATGGGCGTGGGTACGCCTTGCAATATTCTGGAAGCGGTGCATCGGGGCGTGGACTTCTTCGACTGCGTGATGCCCAGCCGCAACGCCCGCCACGGCAACATTTTCACCTGGCACGGCAAGATGAACCTGCTCAACGAGAAGTACGCCCGGGATCCCCGTCCCATTGACGAAGGCTGCGGCTGTCCGGCTTGTCAGGCGTACAGCCGGTCGTACATCCGCCATCTGTTTAAGGCGAAAGAGACGCTGGGAATGCGTCTGGCGGTGCTGCACAATCTGTATTTTTACAACGAACTGATGCAGAAAATCCGCGACGCGCTGGACGGCGGCTATTACGAGAGCTTTTATCAGAAGTATCGCCAGATTTTAGGTGAACGCAGCGAGAATTAATCGCCGCGAGAATTAAGGGAGAGGAATCACCATGAACCACGGATTTATCAAAATCGCCGCCGCGTCGCCGCGCGTCATCGTCGCCGACTGCGCGTCCAACGCCAAAGAAATCATCGCCGCCGCCAAATCCGCCGCCGAAGCCGGTGTGCGTCTGCTGGTGCTGCCGGAGCTTTCCGTCACCGGATACACCTGCGGCGACCTGTTCGGGCAGAAAAAGCTGCTGGACGCCGCCGAAGCGTCCCTTCTGTCCATCGCCGACGCCACCGCAGACCTGGATATGCTGATCTGCGTCGGTTTCCCGCTGCGGGAGCGGGCGAAGCTCTACAACTGCGCCGCCGTCCTGCATCGGGGCGCTATTCTCGGCGTCGTTCCTAAAACCGCCATCCCCAATTACGGGGAATTCTACGAAGCGCGCAACTTTACCCCCGCCTCAGCCGATCTGTCCGAGACCATTTCTGTCGGCGGACGGCGCGTGCCCTTCGGAACCGATTTGCTCTTTCAGTGCGCGGGCATGGAGGACTTCACCGTAGGCGTGGAAATCTGCGAGGATTTGTGGGTGCCCGAGCCGCCGTCCACCCGCTATGCGCTGGAGGGCGCGACCCTGCTCTGCAATCTGTCCGCCAGCGATGAGACGGTGGGCAAAGCCGCTTACCGCCGCCAGCTTGTGTCCAGCCATGCGGCGCGGCTGGTTGCGGGCTATATCTACGCCGACGCGGGCTGCGGCGAATCCACCACCGACATGGTGTTCGCCGGACACGATTTGATCTGCGAGAACGGCGGGCTGCTGGCTGAATCCAAGCCCTTCGCGGACGCCTCCCCCATGATCGTCAGCGAAATCGACGTGCAGCGTCTGGTTTCCGAGCGTGCCCGCATGACCACCTTTGGACAGCGCCCGCTGACCTGCCGGGTGATTCCCTTCGACATGGAAATCGCCGAAACCACGCTGACCCGCGTCTTCCCCCGTTCGCCCTTCGTCCCCGAGGACGCTTCCGACCGGACGGAACGCTGCGAAGCCATTCTGTCCATGCAGTCCTACGGTCTGCGCAAGCGGCTGGAGCACGCTCACGCGAAAACGGCGGTCATCGGCATTTCGGGAGGACTGGATTCCTGCCTTGCGCTGCTGGTATCGGTGCGCGCCATGGATTTGCTGAACCGTCCCCGCACCGACATTATCGCCGTCACCATGCCCTGCTTCGGCACAACCAAGCGCACCCGTTCCAACGCGGAGATTCTCTGCGAACGGCTGGGCGTGAGCTTCCGCTGCGTGGACATCAAGGAGGCGGTGAATCAGCATTTCGCCGACATCGGTCACGACCCGGACGTGCGCGACGTGACTTACGAGAATTCGCAAGCCCGTGAACGCACGCAGGTGATCATGGACATCGCCAACGAGACGGGCGGTCTTGTGATCGGAACGGGCGATCTGTCCGAGCTGGCGCTGGGCTGGGCGACCTACAACGGCGACCATATGTCCATGTACGGCGTGAACGGCTCCGTGCCCAAAACGCTGGTACGCCACGTGGTGCGCTATTTCGCCGACACCGCCGGAGATAGGGCGCTGTCCGACGTGCTGTACGACATCCTCGACACCCCCGTCAGCCCGGAACTCCTCCCCGCCGACGACAAGGGCGAAATCGCCCAGAAAACGGAGGATCTGGTCGGCCCCTACGAGCTGCACGATTTCTTCCTCTATTATTTCGTGCGCTGCTCCTTCCCGCCGGAAAAGATCGAACGTCTGGCGAACCACGTCTTCGCGGGCGTTTACGATGCTGACACCATCCACAAATGGCTGAAAACCTTCGTCCGCCGGTTCTTCATCCAGCAGTTCAAGCGCTCCTGCCTGCCCGACGGTCCCAAAGTCGGCTCCCTCACCCTCTCCCCCCGCGGCGACTGGCGTATGCCCAGCGACGCATCGTGGGATAGCTGGAATTGATTTTATTGTGGGGGGCGGAACCACCTTTTTGAGAAAAAGGTGGTTCCGCCCCCTCAGGTATTATGCGCAGCATAGTACCTGATACGCCCACCCTACCTCCGACCAAAACTTTCAAACAATTGGATTGGTGCGAACAACGCGAACATGGCGCTTAACTCGTCCGTTCAAACAGGTCATTCGCGTTGACACAGCAAAGCCCCCTTCGAGCAAGTCTGCACTTGCAAGCGAGGGGGCATTTTTCCTATTTATTAAAGTTTTTTGTGAGGATGGGGGCAGCAGATATGATGCTACGCATCATATCTGCAAGGGGAACACTTTTTTTCAAAAAAGTGTTCCCCCCGCAATAAAAAACTTACAATATCTTCTCGATCTCTGCCTTGGGGCGGTAGCCGATCAGGACTTCCTCGATGACGCCGGACTTGATATAGACCAGCGTGGGGATGCTGTTGATGCCGAACTGGGCGGCAAGCTCACCCTCGTCGTCCACGTTCACCTTGCCGACCTTAATTTCGGGGTGTTCCTCGGCGATTTCGGCGACGATGGGGGCGATCATTTTGCAGGGACCGCACCAGGTGGCCCAGAAGTCCAGCAGAACCGGCTTATCGCTGTTCTTGACTTCCGCTTCGAAGTTTGCTTTTGTGATTGCAATTTCCATTTTTCTTCTCCTTTTACATATTACTGTGACCTTGCGGCGATGATATTCTTCTGATGCTCGGCGTCGGTGGTGGCGAAAAGCATATGTCCCTCGGTGTCGGACACGAAGTAGAAATACTTCGTATCGTTGGGATAGAGCGCGTACTTGATGGAGTTCAGACCCGGGTTCGCGATGGCGCTGGGCGGCAGACCCTTGTATTTATAGGTGTTGTAGGGGGTCTCGTACTCGATGTCGCCGCCGGTCATTGTGGACAGGCGGTCGCCCGTATCGTGATGGATGGCGTACATAATCGTCGCATCGCAGTTCAGGTACGGGAAGGTGGCGGGCACCTTCAGGCGGTTGTGGAAGACCGACGAAACATCGCCCAGATCGTCCGCGTAGCGCGCTTCCTTCTCCACCATGGACGCCAGCGTGATCACCTCGTCCACCGTCATGCCCAGCTGTTCGCAGCGGATATAGTATTCGTCCACGAACTTGCGGTCGAAGTTATCCAGCAGCTTGGCGATGGCCGTCACTTCGCTGGAATCCTTGTAGAAATCGTAGGTGTCCGGGAACAGATAGCCCTCCAGACGATAGATACGTCCTTCGGTCATTTCCAGTCCTTCCAGGAATTCGTATTCAAAATCGTAGTTGTTGATCACATCCACGAAGCCTTCCCGGGTGCCGATGCCGTTTGACACGAACAGGTCGATGATTTCGTCCACCGTATAGCCTTCGGGGATGGTCAGGCGAACCACCTCGCGGCTGTAGCTCTTTTTGAAGGCGGCGCGCAGGTAGTCGTAATTCAGCGTGGTGGAGACTTCATAGGTGCCCGCGACGAAATTGGCGTTTTCGTCCTTCAGGTTGCCCCAGAGCACGAACGCCCACGGGTATTCGATGACGCCTTCCTCATGGAGGATTTCCGCCACGTCGTCCATCGTCGCGTACTCGGGAATGGTCACTTCCACGATCTTCTCCTCCTTGACGAAGGCGAAAATGTCGTTGGCGGTGTTGATGATGAAGATGGCCAGCGGGATGGACACGGCGATGATGCAGACGATGTAAACCACCGCTTTCACAAGGCTCATGACGGCGCTGGTGGCGGAATCATGGAGGTAAGCGGCGCGGTCGGATTTGGACTTTTTGTTCCGCTTGCGGGCGTCGGTGGATTCGATTTCGAAGTCGTCGAACTCGGTGCGGGTGTGGGTCATTGCTGCGGGCAGATTGGTGCGCGGCGTTGACTGCTGCGTTGACGGCGTAACCGGGCGCTGCTGAACGTTTGCGGGACGCGGGTTCGAACGCGGCTGCTGCGCCGCAGGCTGTCCTGTGGGGCGCTGTGTCTGCTGTCCCGTGGGACGCTGCGCCATGGGCTGCTGCGTGGGCTGCTGCGCCGTGGGACGCTGCTGCGTCGATGGACGCCCCGTCTGGGACGGCAGCGCGGATGTACGGGGAACGTTCTGCTGGGGGTTCGACGATGGATTCGCCGACGGCTTTTTCAGCGGGCGAACCACCGCGCCGCCTTGAATCCGCGCGGTATGCTGCAAATCCGCCGGCACGTGCTGTGTGCTGACCGGACGCTGCGCAGGATTCCTAACCGGCTGCTGCGCGTTTTGTGAAGGCGCTTTCGGCTTCTGCCGCACCTCCGGCTCGCGCTTGAAGACGATGGTTTCCTCCATCAGCTCGTCCCCGTCGTCCGGCGGCGAATTGATCAGTTTATCCTTTTCATTCTCATTCATATCAAAATTACCATATTATTACATAAACTCGATGGCTGCCACGATGAACACCAGCCCCGCCACCAGATACGGCGGCGCAAGCAGCGCTTCGGCGAACAGTCTGGGCGAAAAGCGCGGGCAGGCTTTGCAGTAGTCCGAGCTTTTCTTCTGGAGCGCGTAGTTTCCGTAGATACGCTCGCACTCGGAGAACAGACTCACCAGACAGAGCAGGAACAGTCCCGCCGCCGCGAAAATCAGGAACGCGGTGCTCTGGGGTTTGGAAATCAGCTTCCAGAGCGTTTCCGACGCCGCCATTTCAAACAGGCTGTAGATAAAATGGCAGAGCATGGACGCCAGCACCGAGCGGGTCAGGTAAAGCACCAGCGCGAAAATCAGCCCGGCGAGAACATAGACCGCGAAGTAGCCGAAGTTCATGCTAAACATTCCGTAGAGCAGCGACGAGCCGATAACCGCCGTCAGGACGCCGTTTGGCTCGTACTCGGCGCAGAGCACCGAGCGGAAAAGCAGTTCCTCCGCCACGGAAGGGACGATGCAGTAGGTGAAGATGGCGTAAAGCAGCCCGGGATCGCGCCCCTCCAGGTAGCTGTCGTAGACCGTGTACGCGCCGTCCGTCAGCCCCAGCCGGTAAAGCGCCAGCTTGAGCAGCAGGTCGCCCAGAATCAGCGTTACCGCCGCCAGAAGCGTCACCAGCAGCTTCTCCATGCCGAAGGGCGCGATCCGCATTCGCGCGGGAAAGCCTTCGCCCCGCAGCTTGATATAGAACACCGTGGGAACCACGATGATCAGCAGCTGGAGCACGATCACCGCTAAGCTTGCGTTGGAACGCAGCGCCAGACGATCCAGATCGAGGTAGTGAGAAGCGGCCAGCATCAGCGTAACCACAACGCAGAGCAGCGGCGCCATAAAGGTGCTTTTGATCTTCATTGCTTCACTTTGAGACCCTTTTCGGTCACGATGAAGTCCACGCAGAGGTCGAAGCGTCCCCGCGGAAGGGTGTCGATGACGAACTCGCTGTAAATCATGCCCACCTTGGAGCCGCAGAACTGACCGAGATAGCGGTCATAATAGCCCTTGCCGTAGCCCAGCCGATAGCCCTTCTTGTCGTAAACCAGCGCGGGAACGATGCAGGCCGCCGGTTCGGGGGACGCTAGATCGTAGACCGGCAGATCGGCGGTCGGCTCCAGCAGACCGTATGTGCCCTTCTCCAACTGATCGAGGGAGGTGACGAAGTGGTAATTCATGTCGTGAGTATCCGGGATGCAGCGTGGGAAGGCGACCTTCTTGCCGTCGCGGAGGGCGCGCTCGGCGATGGGAAAGACGTTGACCTCGTCGGATTTGGGCGCGTACATCAGAAGCGTGGAGGCGTAGCGGTAGGTGGCAAGTCCGATGAAGGTGTTGCAGATTTTCTCGTCCATCTCCGCCTTGCGGTCCCGGTCGAGGGCGGCGCGCAGCCCCTTATACTTCTCGCGGATGTCGTTTTTCTTCTTTTTAATTTCGTACATGGTTTACACCGCCTGAACCTGTGCGCGAAGCTCTGCGGCTTTTTCCTCCGACACCAGCGCGGCGACCAGCGCAAGACCGAAGTCCAGCGCAACGCCCATGCCCTTGCCGGTGATAATCTTCCCGTCGCGCACCACCTTTTTGGAGGAAATCTTCGCGCCGGTCAGCTTGTCCTCGAAGCCGGGGAAGCAGATGGCTTCCCTGCCGTCCAGCAGCCCGCGTTCGCCAAGAATCAGCGGCGCGGCGCAGATTGCGGCCAGATAAGCGTCCTTCGCCACGGCTTCGTCGATGAAGCGGTTGACGGTGGGGTCAGCCTGAAGGTTCAGCGTGCCGGGCATACCGCCGGGAAGGATAACCATTTCGGCGGGATTTTTCTCCAGCAGGCGTTCAGCCTCGGCGGTGGTGATATCGGCGATGGTTTCGATGCCGTGGGAGCCGCGGATAACCTTGCCGCCCACGCCCACGGTCATGACGGAAACGCCCGCGCGCCGCAGCAAATCCAGCGGGCAGAGCGCTTCGATCTCCTCGAAGCCTTCGGCCAAAAACATATATACCATAATTTTACAGTCCTTTCTGTTGTCAATACATTTATCTTAATCTATTATAGCAGATTTCCGCCCCGATGTGGGTGCAAAACATGAAAATTCAAGCAAAATTTACAATAGTGCCGCAAACGCGAAATCACAGCACAATCCCAGTCTTCTCGGCAATCGCGTCTACGATGTCGTGGAAAACCGCATCGCGGGTGCGGATTCCGCTGTCGTTGTAGCAGCGGATGCGCGTCCAGCCCAGCTTATCGGCGGCGAACTGGGCGGCTTCATAGGAACGGCGCATGAAGTCCGGGTCAAGCTCGTGAATGTCCTTTTTCTGCCCGGTGGCGTCCGAGCGGCGGTTGACCAGTTCCATGGACTGTTCGGGCAGCAGTTCCAGATAGAGCACCAGATCGGGCACAGGCAGCCCCAGCTTGATGAATTCAAAGTCCCACAGCCAGTCAAGGAACTCGTTCCACTTGTCCCGGGGAAGCTTGGACAGCTGATGGACGGCGTTCGCCGAGGTGTAGCGGTTGGCGATAAGGATTTTGTCCATCTTATCGTAATCCCGCTTCCAGTCGGATTTGTAGGAGGCGTAGCGGTCGCAGGCGAAGAAGGTGGAGGCGGCGTAAGCGTTGGTATCGGAGGGGCGGCTGCCCAGCTTTCCGTCGAGGTACATCCGAACGAGGGTGGAGGATTCGTTCTCGTACATGGGAAAGCTGATGGTGCGCACGGAGTAGCCGTCGATTTTCAGGTGGTTGACCAGCAGATTGGTCTGCGTGCCCTTGCCCGAGCCGTCCAGCCCGTCAATGGCGATGAATGTTGACATATGGGATGTCCTTTCGTTTTTTATTTTAGACGGAATTGGGAGCGATTTTGTTCCCGGATGGGCGCCGGTATGGGCGAACAATGTGCGCCGCCGTGTAGGGACGATGTTGCCGTGTAGGGGCGGCGTGCGACCAAAGGTCGCGTGCGGTCGCCCGAGATCATTCCCCATCTCGACGATATTGCGTCCGATTTCTGCACAGCGGGGCGGAGCGACGAGGGGGGCGGAACGACGAAGGGGCGGAGCGACGAGGGCGTCGCTCCCTACTCGCGTCTCAGCTCCATTTCCATGTATTCCTGCTTGGAGATCAGCACATCGCGCGGCTTCTGACCCTGCGGGGGACCAACGATGCCCATCTGCTCCATGGCGTCGATAAGCTTCGCCGCCCGTCCGTAGCCAAGCTGCAAGCGGCGCTGAATCAGCGAAGTCGAAATTTTGCCCGATTCCACCGCAAGCTGGATGGCGGGCTTCAGCATGGGATCGCCGTCGTTGGCTTCTTCGTCGCCGTCGCCGAGCGCCGTGGCCTTCTTGTTGCCGCAGAGCTGGGCTTCCCGCTCGATGGTATCCATCACCGACTGGTCGTAATCCTTCACGCCGTAGTTCTGCTTGATGAATGTCGTCACCGCTTCCACCTCGTCGTCGCTGACGAAGCAGCCCTGCACACGGGTGGGCTTCACGCTTCCGATGGGGGCGTAGAGCATATCGCCCCGTCCGATCAGCTTTTCCGCGCCGACAACATCGATGATCGTGCGGGAATCCACCTGATTGGCGGTGGTGAACGCGATGCGGGAGGGAACGTTCGCCTTGATCAGACCGGTCACAACGTCCACCGACGGACGCTGGGTTCCCAGAATCAGGTACATACCCGCCGCGCGGGCTTTCTGGGCAATGCGGCAGATGGATTCCTCCACGTCGTCCTTGGTGGTCATCATCAGGTCGGCAAGCTCGTCGATGACGATAACAATCTGCGGCAGCTTTTCCGCCGTGGGATCGTTGGCGATGGAATTGTTGTAGCCCTTCAGGTTGCGCACGCCCGCGCCCTCGATCAGCTCGTAGCGGCGCTCCATCTCCGTAACCGCCCAGTGCAGCGAACCCGCCGCCTTCTTCGGGTCGGAGACCACCGGAACAAGCAGGTGCGGAATGCCGTTGTAAACGTTCAGCTCCACCTTTTTCGGGTCGATCATGATGAACTTGACCTCGTCCGGGCGGGCTTTATAGAGGATGGAAATGATCAGGCTGTTAATGCAGACCGACTTACCCGAGCCGGTGGTACCGGCGATCAGCAGGTGGGGCATCTTCGCCACGTCGAGGTAAACCGGATTGCCCGCCACGTCCATGCCCAGGCTGGTAGTCACCTTGCTCTGGGAAGCCTTGAACGCCGGGTCTTCGATCAACTCGCGGATGTAGACGGTGGAAATGGTCTTGTTGGGCACCTCGATGCCCACCGCCTCCTTGCCGGGGATGGGGGCTTCGATACGCACGCCGCTGGTGGCAAGGTGGAGCGCGATGTCGTCCACCAGATTCAGGATGGAGCGCACCTTCGTGCCCACCTCGGGCTGAAGCTCGTAGCGGGTGATTGTGGGACCCCGGGAAACGTTGATAATCTTCGTCTTCACGTTGAAGGAGCGCAGGGTCTCCACCAGCTTAGTGGCGGTCTGCTGAATCTCGCCGGACAGATCGACGCTGGCGGTGTCGGTGTTCATCGACAGCAGCGGAATGGGCGGGAAAACGTAGTCCGAGATGGGCTGGGGCTTGACCGCTTCCGTCACCGGCTGTGCGGGCGCGGGCGCGGGCTGAGGGGACGGCGAAGGCTCGTCGTCATCCTCGTCCTCGTCCACAGCGGGCATGGGAGGACCTTCCAGACGGCTCTTTTCCACCATCAGGTCGATTTCGGCGGAGGTAACGATTTCGTTCTCCTCGTCGTCCACGACGGCAGGCTCGGGAATGACAGTTTCTTCCTCCGGCTCGGTGAAGATTTTAGCAAGGTCGATGTTTTCGTCCTGTTCCAGCTCCGTAAGCTGCTGCGCCCCGGTTTTGGGCAGGGGCTTAACCTTTTCCTTGCGGAAGAAGGAGAGGTTCAGCGGCTGCTTTTCGGGCTTTTCCGTGGGTTCCTCCTCCGTATCAAAGGGCGGCGCATCGGATTCCACGATGTCTGTCTCGGGTTCGGGCGCTGGCTCGGGCTGAACGGCGGCGGTGCGGCGCTCGGTCTTTTCCCGTTCGCGGCGCATCACCTCGTCGAAGACGGCGGCGTCAATCGGTTCCGCCGCAGGAGGCGGCGTCTGCACCGGCGAATCCTCCTGAACCGGCTCGCCAACCGGGCTGCGCGACTGCCCAGCTGGGCAGTCAGACAGGTCGAGGGGTTCCTCCTCAACCGGCGACGTGTACTGGCTCATGATTTCCTCGTTGAACGCATCGTTCACGTGGCGTCGGGACGGACGTGCCGCGGCCGCTTCCGCCGCTGCGGCTGCTTCCTGCTGGCGGCGGAGGGCAAGCTGCTCCTGCCGGATTCGAAGGGCGGCGGCGCGTTCCTCATGGCGGCGCTGCTCGATGGCGAGGCGCATCTGCTCCCGCTCGATTCTGCCCTGCTCCATCTGGCTGTCGAGGCCGTCCTTCCACTCGCGAAGACCGGTGAGAATGTACATGGCGAACATATGCGGCGTCATGCCGAACAGGAAAATGCCGAACAGCAGAATCAGCGCGATGCCGAGAATCAGCGTTCCCGCGAAGCCGAAGCCCCGCAGCAGCAGATTGCCAAGCAGTCCGCCGAACACGCCGCCGCCGATATGCTCAGCGCCCGCTTTGTAAAGCTCTACAACGTTGAAGGTTTCGCTGACCGCACCCTCGCCGCTTCGCGCCGCCGCCTGGAGCAGCACGGACACACAGCAGGTGCAGAGGAAAGAGAAGGTACACTTGTAACCCAGCGCGCCCGTTGCCACGTCCCGCTTCCAGAACACGCCGATGTTCAGCAGCAGGAACGGAATCGCCCACGCCGCATTGCCGAACAGTCCAAACATGGCGCTTTTGAGAAATCCGCCCACAAATCCCGTGGAATCGGAAATCAGATAGCAGACGACCAGAAAAACGGCGATAATGGCTAAAATATAAGGCGCCAGCTGATGGCGCATCATGGAAGGATCGCCGCCTCTGTCACGAGCGGCATTGCCGCCGGGCGAGGCTTTTGCGCGGGTGTTTGATTTGGCGGAGGGCTTCTTCGCCGAAGACTTTGCCGAAGATTTCGCGGGCGATTTCGCTGGCGATTTCGCCTGAGTTCGCGTCTGCGTGCGAGCTGCCGAGGAAGGCTTCTTTGCTGTGGTTTTGCTTGATGTTGTTTTTTTCGTCTGGGGCATTTTTTCACCTTTCACTATGTATATCCGTCCCGCCGGGGCGGGAACAATAACGTATAAGAGTACATCTTATATTATACCACAAACTTTCGGAAATTACAACCTCATTTCCGGCAAAAGGGGGGCAAATCTTCAAAAATTATGACATCGAAAGAAAAAATCCGCCTTTTCCTGCTGCTGGCGGCGGGACTGGGGGCGGGATTTGTGAACGGCTTTCTCGGGACGGGCGGGGGCATTCTGCTGATCTTCGCGCTGGCGATGGCGCCGAATCTGGACGTGCGCGATCGGTTCGCGGCGGTGATTGCGGTGATTCTGCCGCTGTCGCTGCTTTCCGCCGTTGTTTACGGCGGTGCGGCGGATTTTTCCGCGGCGTCGGCCTACATCCTGCCGGGAATGCTTGGCGGCGTATGCGGCGGGCTGCTGCTTGACCGCATCAACGTGAACTGGCTGAAGCGGCTGTTCGCGGCGATGGTGATCTGGGCGGGGGTGAGCTTTCTCAAATGATCGATTTTATCGTGGGATTTTTTGTGGCGGTGCTGTCGGGGCTGGGAATCGGCGGCGGCGGGCTGCTGGTGATCTGGCAGGTGCTGGTTCGCGGGGTGGAGCAGCTGGAAGCGCAGGGAGTGAATCTTGTGTACTTTCTATTTTCGTCCGGCGCGGCGATGCTGGTTCACATGACCAAACGCCGCCTTCCGTGGCGTCTGATCGGCGCGCTGGTGCTTGTGGGCGCCATCGGCGCGCTGGCGGGAAGCGCTCTCGCCCGTGCCGCCGATCCGGGCGTGGTGCGCAAATGCTTCGGCTGGCTGCTGGTCGCAAGCGGCGTGATGGCCATTGGGAAGAAATGACGCCTATACCATGTCCGTAGGGAGCGACGAGGGCGTCGCTCCCTACGGATGTGATTGGGTGTGGGGTGAGAGAACGTTATTTCTATTAACACATCATTCACACCTAATCCACATATTTCTGCTATAATCAATAAAAAAATCCCGGAGGTATCCCATGAAATATCGTGAATTCGTCAATGGCATACAGGTGTCCGCCCTCGGATACGGCTGTATGCGCTTCCCTGTCCGCGAGGACAAATCCATCGTCGAGGAACGCGCCGTTGCCATGCTTCGTTCCGCCATCGACGGCGGGGTCAATTACATCGACACCGCATTCGGCTACCACGGCGGCAAAAGCGAGGAGCTGGTGGGCAAAGCCCTCGCCGACGGCTGGCGGGAGAAGGTTTATCTCGCCGACAAAATGCCCGTCTGGATGATTGAGAAAGTGGAGGATTTCGACCGCATCTTCGCCACCCAGCTGGAACGGCTGGGCACCGATCACATCGACTTCTATCTGCTTCACGCGCTGGGCGCGAAGACCTTCGACGAGAAGGTACTGCGCTTCGGGCTGATGGACAAAATGCGCCGTCTCAAGGCGTCGGGCAAGGTTTCCTACATAGGCTTCTCCTTCCACGATTCCAACGAGGTTTTCCACCGCATCGTAGACAGCTTTGAGGGCTGCGATTTCTGCCAGATTCAGTACAATTACGCGGACACCAACAATCAGGCGGGCACCGAGGGGCTGGAATACGCCGCGTCCAAGGGCTTAAAGGTGGTCATTATGGAGGGGCTGCTTGGCGGCAAGCTGGCAAACCTGACGGACAACGAGCGGGCGGCGCTTCCTCACGCCGCCAATCCGGTGCAGATTGCGCTGGACTTTTTATGGAGCCGTCCCGAGGTAGGCGTGGTACTGTCGGGCATGAGCGACGAGGCACAGGTGGCGGACAATCTTCGTTACGCCGACGAATCCCGCGTCGGCAAGCTGACTTCGGACGAGCTGGCAGCGCTGGAGCGCGTCAAAGCCATCCGCGACGGCAATCTGCTGGTTCCCTGCACCGGCTGCGAATACTGCCTGCCCTGCCCCGCCAGGCTGAACATTCCCGCCATTTTCGCCGTCTACAACAAAACCGCGCCCTCGCTGGGGCTTAATCCCTCCGCCGAGTACGCCGCTCTCGACGTGCGCGCCGATTCCTGCATAAAATGCGGCAAATGTGAGCGGGTATGTCCCCAGCACATCGCCGTCCGCGAGCGGATGTGCGACTGCGCGAAGGCGTTTGAATAAGATTCACACAAAAAGAGACCGCGTGAGCGGTCTCTTTTCGCATATTGATCAATCTCAGCCGATGGTGCCGATAACGCCCTCAACGAGCCAGTCGATGGACTGGAGCTGATCGTCGGTCATAACCTCGCCAGCCTTCACGCGGACGGCGCCGGTGTTGTCCTTCAGCTCGCCCTCGAAAATCTTCAGCGAACCGTCGATGATGGCAGCCTGTGCCTTGTCAACAGCTTCCTGCGTGCCCTTGACGCAGTTGGAAGTCAGATCGTCCAGGCTAACCATGCCCTTGGACAGGCCTTCCCAGTAGGAAGTGCCCTTCCAGGTGCCGTTCATGATGGCTTCCACATCCTGCTTATAGTACACATCCCAGTGGAACAGGGGCGCGGTCAGATAAGCCTTGGGAGCGGCGTCGGGGGTGGAGGAGTTGTAGCCGATGGCCTTGACGCCCTTCTCCTGTGCGGCGATCTGGGGCGCGGTGGAGTCGCAGTGCTGTGCGATCAGGTCGCAGCCCTTGTTGATCAGCTCAAGCGCTGCGGACTTCTCAACGGTGATGTCGAACCAGGTGTTAGTCCAGATAACCTCAACGGTCGCTTCGGGGTTCACGCTGCGAACGCCCAGAGTGAAGGCGTTGATGCCGCGGATAACCTCGGGAATCGGCATTGCGGCAACATAACCAATCTTGCCCGACTTGGAGTTCATGGCTGCCACGATGCCTGCCAGATAGCGCGCTTCATAAACGCGGCCCATGTAGTTGCCGTAGTTGTCGCCGGTGATGTAGCCGGTAGCATGACCGAAGTATACGTTCGGATAATCCTTCGCAACCTTCTCAACCCACTCGCCGTGACCGAAGGAGGTGGCGTAGATCACGTTGTAGCCGGCTTCGCAAAGCTGGCGGAGGGTGGTCTCACACTCGGAGGTTTCGGGAACGTTTTCCACATAGTGGGTTTCGATGCCCATAGCTTCCAGAGCCAGTCTGCCCTGGTCGTGTGCGTAGGAGTAGCCCAGGTCGCCGATGGTGCCGACGTACAGGAAAGCTACCTTCAGATCTTCCTTTGCAATGGGGGCGAGCTTGCCCGAGCCGGAGGAACCGCATCCGGTGAGGCATACGGTCAGCATAGCTGCCATACAGAGTAGAAGCGCGATGATTCTTTTCATATTCTTTCTCCTTAATAATTTTGATCGGACAGCCGGTCGAATGGAGCCGGATAAATCCGTCATAACAAAAGTATAACAGAAAACTGCGCCAATGTCAAGGAATTTATAAAGATTCTATAAACTTTCGGTAAATAATTGTGAAAAGCCTGTGTTTTTCGGTTCAAACTGTTCATAATTCATAGCGAAAGCGGCGCGAAAACTGCCTTTACCTGTGATGCGCATCTCTGCCATCATCGAAACATCGCACAGATTAACGAATATTATGTCATGCCGAATTATTGAAAATGTATGAATCTTAAAAATTTTGTAAAAAACCGTTCCAAAAAGTCGAAAGATGTGATATAATATTATTCGAGAACAGTGTTCGATGCGCGATTTGCGCGAAAACAATCTTCGGAGGAAAAAATGAACGAGAGTTTATACGGTGATTTAAGTGTAATCGGTATGCGCGGCTGTGAGGATATGGCAGCTCAGGTTGACAGCTGGCTCAAACAGTGGCGCGGTACCGACGAAAGTTTTGTCGTCAAGGCCGATTTGATCCGCTTCGGCTCGGGCGAAGCCAAGGGCATGGTTCACAGCTCCCTGCGCGGACACGACGTCTATATCATTTGCGACTGCTTCAACTACGGCGAAACCTTCCAGATGTACGGCATGACCGTCCCCATGAGCCCAGACGATCATTTTCAGGATCTGAAACGTGTCATCGGTGCCATCGGCGGCAAAGCGCGCCGCATCTCGGTCATCATGCCCATGCTCTACGAGGGCAGACAGCACAAGCGCTCGTCCCGCGAATCCTTAGACTGCGCCACCGCTCTCCAGGAACTGGTCAATATGGGCGTAACCAACCTCATCACCTTCGACGCCCACGACTCCCGTGTCCAGAACGCCATCCCCCTGTCCGGCTTTGAAAACGTCCGCTGTACCTATCAAATGATTAAGGCGCTCTGTCGCGTCGTACCGGACATCCGTCTCGACCGCGACCATTTGGCCGTCATCTCCCCCGACGAGGGCGGTATGAGCCGTTGTATGTACTATTCGTCGGTGCTGGGCATCGACCTGGGTATGTTCTACAAGCGCCGCAACTACGCCGTCGTGGTCAACGGCAAGAACCCCATCGAAGCCCACGAATATCTGGGGCGCGATCTCCACGGCAAGGACGCCATTATCGTGGATGATATGATCTCCTCCGGCGAATCCATGCTGGACGTGGCCAAGCAGCTTAAAGCAAAGGGCGCCGAGCGCATCTTCGCCTTCTCCACCTTTGGTCTGTTCTGCAACGGTCTGGACGCCTTCGACGAAGCCTACGCCGCCGGAACCATCGACAAGATTTTCACCACCAACCTGATCTACCGCACCGACGAGCTGAAAAAGCGCGACTGGTACGCGGAAGTCAATATGTGCAAGTACATTTCCTACATCGTGGACACCCTGAACCACGACCGCACCATCAGCGAGCTGCTCAACCCCGTAACCCGCATTCACAATCTGATGGACAAGCACAAAGCCGCTATTGAGGGGTAATTACGTTATTATTTATGTGGGGGAGGCGCTTTTTGAAAAAAGCGCCTCCCCCTGCAGATATGATGCGCAGCATCATATCTGCTGCCCCCATCCTCTGCAAAAACTTTAAGGGATAAGTTAAGCGCCCCCTCGTTTGCAAGTGCAGGCTTGCGAACGAGGGGGCTTGTTATGTCAACGAGAGGGGAAAGTCAAACCTTTTTGTAAATGTACAGCTTGGCAGTGCGCGGCTGGTCGATGGTCAGGCGAAGATTTGACAGTTCAGTGCCAGTGAGTTTGATCTCGCCGCCGTCCAGATCTTCCAGAATATAGTCCGCGTCCGCGTCGATTCCGCGAAGGCGGAAGACCGCGCTGTCGTAAGGCGCATTCTCCCGGCGGAAGATTTGCAGCAGACCGTCTCCATGGGACGGGCGGTTATACTGCGCCGCGCACCAAACGTCCAGCTTCGGCGACGGTTCGGTGAGCGGGTAGAAATCCTCCGACAGATAGGGGCGGACGCGCAGGTATTCCCTACACTGCCAGCGCTGCTGCTCGAAATCCTCCGGCACGCCGTCGGCGTAGTAGAACTGCATCGAGCTGACTGCGGGCGCGTAGCCGCTGCGGATGTTGTACGGATCGCAGCCCTTGATCGCCGAACCGGAATAGGGCATCCAGCTGCCGAAGGTTAGGTTATGCATCTGCGCAACCTCCACGTCGAAGTTGGCGGGGCAGTAGAAGTCGCTTCGCCAGAGCGGAATGCTGCGGCGGAGGGTTTCGATGTCAATACGCCGTCCGCCGGACGCGCAGTTGTCGATGATCAGGTTCGGGAAGCGTTCCAGCAGCGCGTCCCACAGGGCGTACATACCGGTGATATGCTTGATTTCGGTGATGCCCTGACGGTCTTCCGCGTCATTCGCGCGCCAGAGATTCAGCGGCGCGAAGTTGAAATCCTGCCGGTAGCAGTCGATGGACAGTTCCCTGATCATGCCGGACAGCAGCTCACAGATGTAATTCCATGCGCCGGGGTTGCCCAGATTCAGCAGGCGGTTTCCGCCCTCGCCGAGGAAATATTCGGGATGCTCCGTTACGATGGGGGTATTTTCGCGGACGCGCTCCGGTTCGAACCAGAGAAGCAGCTTCATCCCCGCTTCGTGAATGGCGCGGCTGACGTCCCGCAGTCCGCCGGGATGGGTGTGGGGGCTGACCCGCCAGTCGCCGGTAAAGCTGCCCCAGTTGCCCTCGAATTCGTTGGGGGAAGGCTGGCTGTCGATGCCGTACCAGCCCGCGTCAATCCAGATATACTCGTAGGGAATTCCACCCGCGCGGATGGTTTCCACGCGCTCAAGCATGGTGTCGGAGGGGCTGCCTCCCCAGAAGCTGGCGCAGAGGGGCGCGTATTCCACCCGTTTGCCCGCCTGAGAGAATTCGTCCTTCACCAGACGCCGCCACTTGTTCTGCGAATCGATCGCATCGCAGTCGTAGGACATCAGCACCACCGACGAGGTGCGGATTTTTTCGCCGGGCAGCAGGCGGAAATTCAGCCCGTCGATGCCGCTGCGGATGGTGACATCCTCCCCGCCGCGGGTAATGCGGCAGCGCCACTGTCCCGTCCAGCCCACCGCCGCGACGACGCCGTGACCGTCCTTATGGATATTGAAGAAGGGGGCCTGCGCTTCGCTGGAGCGTCCGCCGGTGGTGGTGTAATCCCTGCTCTCGCCGGCGTAGATGTGGTTGACGCGGCGGTTTCCCACGAGCTTATCGGGGTCGCAGTAGAATTCCTCCGCCGCCCATGTTGAGCCGGTGGGGGCGAAGATTTTGGTGGCTTTCTTGAGGTCAGGCTGAACCGCCGTCCAGCGGCGCGGTTCCTCGTGGGGCAGCGGGAAGGTGCATACGCAGTCCCACAATTCGGAGATGATGCCGGTGGGGGTGTCGCCGGTATTTTCGAGGAGGTTGTACCACTCGCAGGCGTCCCTTCCGGGGATGCTGCGCGCGATGTTGGTGATGCGCAGGTTTCCTGCGGTGACGGTTGTGGTGGTGACGCTGCCGTCTTCGCTTTGCGCGACGGCGGGGTTCAGCGACCAAATGTCTTTGCCGTCCAGCAGAAGCTCGAAGCGGCGAGGGTTGGATAAGATGTTCATAGGTGTGCTCCTTTCAATTTTGCAATATTTGCTCGTTATCGCGGGCGACCGATGGTCGCCCCTACGGGGGTGCATATTTTGGGAAAACGTTTTCTTTCCCGTGATACGTCGCCCTTGGTCTGTAGGGGCGGTTTTCAACCGCCCGAGATGTAACGAGATATGATTTGTCTGCTCGACGCGATGTCCCATGGCGGCGATACGCGATGCCCCCGTAGGGGCGACCATTGGTCGCCCGCCGCGATGTCACGTCGCCTGATAATTCGTATAATGCGCCAGCGCGCTTGCCAACACCAGCTCCGGCTTGATGCGAACGCTTACGCCGTGTTCCCCGCGCATGAGGGAAATCAACAGCTCCACGGCACGGCGCGCCTGAAGGGGCTGATTCTGCCAAATGGACGCGGACAGCGAACCGTCCCGCAGACATTCGGCAGTGTCGTCAAAAATGTCTACGCCGATGACGCGGATTTTCCCCGCCATGCCCCGCTCCCGCAGAACAGCGCAAATGGCGGGAGCCACGTAGGAACTGGTGTAGATGCCGTCCGGGAGATCGGATTCCAGCAGACGTTCGGTAAGCCGCCGGGCGGTGTCGTATTCGTCGAAGCTGTCGTCCACGGACGTAACGACCAGCCCCCGCGACGCTGCTTCGGCAGTGAAGCTCTCAATGTTGCGGCGGTGGAGGTTGATTCTCCTGTCGCCCACAATCATCGCGGCGCGTTTGCAGCAGAAGCTGAGGAAATTGGCGGCAAGCCGTCCCTCGCCCTCCTCATCGACAACGACGCTGGGGCTGACGCTTTCGTCCACCGCAACCTGCATCGACACCTTGGGAATCGTAATCCGCCGCACCTCGTCGATGTACTCGTCGATGTGGTATCCGCCAACGAAAATCAGCCCGTTCGTGCTCGCGGCAAGCGCTTTCAGCTTCGGCATAAACTCCTCCCGGTCGTTCTTCCGAGCATACTGCACCAGCGTTGCGCGGAAGCCGTACTCGCCGTATTCCGCCATCGCCTCGTCCAGTCCCTGCCGGAACAGCCCATACACCGACGCCGGCTCGTCCGGCATCAGAATCCCGATATGCTTGTTCTTCCCCGCCAGAAGCTGCGCCGCCCGGTTCGGTCTGTACCCCAGCCGTTCCGCCGCCTCGCTCACCCGCCTCACCGTGTCCGCACTGATATTCCCCGTATTATTGAGCGCCTTGCTCGCCGTAGCAATCGACACCCCCGCAGCTTTAGCTACGTCTGATATGGTAGTTCTTGGCATAGTTTACCTCATTTTATGGAGTACGCGCTTTTACGACCTCGCGACGCGAGGTCGTGGAAAAGGCTGTGCAAAAGCTTTAGAAGAGGGGAATTATTATTTTCCTCCGGGACGGTTTACCGTCCCCAAATGCTCTTCACCCTCAAAGGAACGCTTTCAAACTTGTTTGCGATATCACAAGCAAACATCTATGTTTTATTATACCATATCCTTTTCCATATGTCAAGACAAGCAAAACTTCGCCAGCCAAGGAAGTGGGCGGGGGATTGGGGGCGCGCACGGCACCTTACGATACCACGGTACCTTACGGTACCAGGCATATGCCCGCCAGCACCAATATGCCGCCCGCCAGTCCGACGCACTGGCGTCGGGTCAGCTTCTCGCGGAAAAGCACCACCGCCGCCAGCGTACACAGAAACAGCGAGCCGCCGTTGACCAGCGGAAAGAACACCTGACTGGGCAGCCTTCCCGACAGCTTCAGGTTGAGATCGTTCTGCAAGAACACGCACACGCCGCAGATCAGCGCCGGTACCGTCATCTGCCAGCCCGGCTTCCCGCCGCTTTCCAGCGATGCGGGCGCGGGCTTGGAAATCAGCGCCATCACCGCCGCAAACCCCAGCGAGCAAAGGAACGCCGACGCTAAAAACGCCGATGTCTCTCCGGCATAAGCCGAGGACTGCTGCACCTTCTGCATCACGCCCACCGCCGCCTGACAGAGGAAGGCAATTCCGGTAAAAACCGCCCAGCCCGGCTTAAATCCGGTGCTGTCCCGCCGGTCGATGGACAGGTAGATGCAGCCGATCAGCAGCAGAATGAGCAGCGGCTTGATAACGGAAAGCTCCTCTCCCGACAAAAAGACGCCCGACAGCGAGGGGATAACCATAGACGAGCAGGTGATAAGCAGTGTGATATGCATCGGTCCGCGAGCCAGCGCCATCAGGTTGCAGACGCTCTGCACCACGGTTACGCCGCCGAACAGCAATCCGAAGCCCAGCGTCCATCCGGACACGCTTCCGCCCAGCGCGGTCAGCAGGAACAGCACAAACCCGGCGGCATACATTATGACGTTGAATGCATAAACCCGCCGCTGAGTGGTCAGCGTGCGCTTGCTTGTGTGGTTAAACAGTGTGCTCTGCACGACCGTTGCGGTCATGGACAGAGCTAAAAGTAGGTAATTCATGGGGATTCTCCTTTAGGAAAACGTTTTCGCTGTGGGTATTATAGCACAAACCGCGCGGTTTGTCAAGGGGATAGAGAAAATTTGCGAAAACGTTTTCGGTATTTTGCGAACATGAGAGACCGACACACGATAGTGCGTCGGTCTCCTTCATCTTATTATATAAACCGCTCGAGTTATTATATAAACCGCTCGAGCAGCCCGCGGGCGAGCGCCTGCATATCCGCATACAGGAACAGCACCACCACAACAAGGATCAGCACAAACCAGAACGTCGTCAGCGGCGTAATGCTGTTCACCTGCAAAAACACCAGCACCGCCCCGTCGATAACCACGCAGATCAGCGCCGCCCAGAACTGCCACGCCCCCGGCAGCGCGCTCCATCCCTGCTCATAGCGTATCGCCCCCGCCTGCATCGTGAAAACAAACGTCCCCACAATCGCGGTCAGCACCAGCAGAATCACCGCCGCGAACAGAATATTCCCCTTCATTTCACCGCCTCCGTAATAAACGTAACATTTTCATCCATGATAATGCTGGGCTTCGCATCCATCACGTCGTACAGAAACTCAATCACCCATTCGCCAACCACATCGGCGATCTGCTTATAATTGACGATCCCCGCGATCAGCACGAGAATGATCAGAAACACCAGCACACGCTTTACTGTCATACCCTTCCCTCCTCAAAAGTCGATTTCGAAGCTGTCCTCCACCGTCCGCTCCACGTCGAACACGCCGTTGCTGCCCACATAGTGCATGGCGGGCTTGATATGCCGCAGCTTCGCCGAGCACCCGTCCCACTCGATCAGCTGATAGCCCCACGCCCACTTGAAGTCGAAGTGCGCAAAGGTATATTTGCCGTCCACAACCCGACCTTCGTAGCCGTAGCCGCCGATGTCCACCAGCGGTTTGCCGCCGAACTGCCCGGGGTACAGCACTTCGTTGTGATGGGTATGCCCCCGGAACAGCGCCCGAATCCGCTTATCCTCCGACACAAGGCGGCAGAATTCCTCGCTCTCCCGTTCGGGAGCGAAATGGTGCGCGCAGAGGTAAACTTCCCCATCATGCCCTTCCATCGCGCCCCGCAGCCAGTCCGTATCCGTCGGCGTATACGCCGAACCGGACGCTCCGCTGGCCGGCGTGGCGGCAAAATTATCCAGCATCACAAAGAGCGCGCTCCCCACCCGAACCGTGAACTGCCGTCCCTCGGGGAAAATCTTCCGCCATTCGGCGTCGGGATAGCTGTCGTGGTTGCCCGCAATGGCATAGCCGGGACAGGGGAACTTCGCCATCACCTCGTCCCGGAAGCGGCGGCAGTAATTGTCCGGCAGCTGTCTCCAGTCGTAGTCGTCGATGGACAGGTCGCCCAGCACCAGAACCGCGTCCAGCGGGGACTGGGCGTGCTCGTCCAGCACGGCTTCCAGCACCTTATCGATCTTTTCGCGCTGGGTATGCCCGAAGGCATCGCCCGATGCGGCGGATGCGTTGGCGCCCGGATGGACGGTTTTCATCTGATCGTGGGTCATATCGGTTGTGTAGTGCATATCGGAAACGAGAAGTACACGCGGCATGGGAATTTCCTCCTGTGTGATTTTCTTACAACTATTTTATCACACCGCCGCGCAAATGTCAATGCTGTCTGTCAAATTTCGCCCATTCTCATGCGCTCATAGTATAAATTCACCCAAAATGGGGGTGAATTTCGCCAAAATGTTAATAAAAACGAAAAAGTTTGAAAATATTGCGAAAAGGTATAGCTATTTTCGATATTTTATGGTATAATATTCTGTGCGAAGGCGACACGGCTTCGCTCTGGTTATGCCATGGCATGGCCGCTGCCTCGTATTTGTATTAACCGTGCTGATTTTTTATTTTATATATGGAGGTCACACCAATGAGCAAAAAGTATTGTTACCTTTTCTCCGAGGGCAACGCTAAGATGCGTGAGCTTCTCGGCGGTAAGGGCGCCAACCTCGCCGAAATGACCAACCTTGGTCTGCCGGTTCCCCAGGGCTTCACCATTTCCACCGAAGCCTGCACCCAGTATTATGAGGATGGCAGAAAGATCAACGATGACATCATGGCAGAGATCATGGAGTACATCGGCAAGATGGAGGAAGTTACCGGCAAGAAGTTCGGCGACCACGAGAATCCCCTTCTCGTTTCCGTCCGTTCCGGCGCCCGCGCATCCATGCCCGGCATGATGGATACCATCCTGAACCTGGGTCTGAATGAAGAAGTCGTTGAGGTTATGTCCGCTAAGTCCGGCAATCCCCGCTGGGCATGGGACTGCTACAGAAGATTTATTCAGATGTATTCCGACGTCGTTATGGAAGTCGGCAAGAAGTACTTCGAGCAGCTCATCGACAAGATGAAGGAAGAAAAGGGCGTTAAGCAGGACGTCGAGCTGAACGCTGACGACCTGAAGGAGCTGGCTAACCAGTTCAAGGCCGAGTACAAGTCCAAGATCGGCGAGGACTTCCCCACCGATCCCAAGGAACAGCTCATCGGCGCAGTCAAGGCCGTATTCCGCAGCTGGGATAACCCCCGCGCCAACGTTTACCGCCGCGACAACGATATCCCCTACAGCTGGGGTACTGCCGTCAACGTACA
>JAFUQU010000050.1 GCA_017472255.1 Clostridia bacterium
CCGTGTGCGAAGGCAAGGGTTTTGCCCTCGGTCAGATGGGGCTCGATGCTCTCTTTGTAGAGCTTTGCCTGCTTCTCGTCGTTGATCAGAATCATGATGAGGTCAGCGTTTGCGGCAGCGTCGGCGGCGGTCATAACCTTCAGACCCTGTGCCTCAGCCTTAGCCCAGCTCTTGGAGCCTTCGTACAGACCGACGATAACGTTGACGCCGGAATCCTTCAGGTTGAGGGCGTGTGCGTGACCCTGGGAGCCGTAACCGATGATGGCAACGGTCTTGCCGTTCAGCTTTGCGAGGTTGCAGTCCTGCTGATAGTAGATGTTTTGCATGATAATAATCTCCTTTATATATATGGAAAATTTGTTGGTATGATTTATTCCTCGGTGATGGCGCGGGTACGCTCCAGCGCCACGGCGCCGGTGCGGCACATTTCCACGATGCCGAGGGGCTTCATCACGTTAATGAAGGCGTTGATTTTGGAAGGCTCTCCGGTGATTTCCACGCAGAGGGTGTTCACGCTGTAGTCGATGATCTTGGCGCGGTAGATTTCCGCCGCAGCCATGACCTCGGCGCGGTTGGCGGGGGTGTTGTTGATCTTGATCATGGTCAGTTCCCGCTCGACGGTGTTTTCGCGGTCGAGCAGCGTGACGTTCTTCACGTTGTACAGCTTTTTAAGCTGATTGACCATCTGCTCGCGGGCGTAATCGTCGCCCTGAAGGGTGATGGTAATCCGCGAATAGGCGGGATCATCCGTTTCGCCCACGGTAAGGGAGTCGATGTTGAATCCCTTGCGCATGATCAGGCCGGTAACTCTGGCAAGCACGCCGTATTTGTTTTCAACGTAAACCGCGATGATATAACGGTTCATTTGTCAGCCCCCTCTTTCTTTTCGGTGATCATGTCATCGATGGAACCGCCGGGGGGAAGCATCGGGAGAACGAACTCGTCGCGGTCGATGAAGGTGTCGATGACGTAGGGACCGGGGTGATTCATGGCTTTGGTAAAGGCTTCCTCAAACTGAGCAGGGGTGAATACCCGGCAGCCCTCGGCGCCGAAGGCGTCCGCCAGCTTGACGAAATCGGTCTTGCGTCCCAGCACGGTGTTGGAATAGCGTCCGCCGTAGAACAGCGTCTGCCACTGGCGAACCATGCCCAGCACGCCGTTGTTCATGATCACGATGACCACGGGGGTGTTGTAGGTAACGGCGGTGGCAAGCTCGTTCAGGTTCATGCCGAAGCTGCCGTCGCCGGTGATGAGGACGGTGCGGTCGCCGGTGGCAATCGCCGCGCCGATGGCAGCGCCCAGACCATAGCCCATGGTGCCCAGACCGCCGCTGGAAGCGAACCGGCGGGGCTTTTCAAAGTCCACATACTGGGCTGTCCACATCTGATGCTGACCCACGTCGGTGGCGATGATGGTGTTTTCGTCCTTAATGCGGTTGATGATGTCGAAGATTTTCTTCGGCGTCATGGCGTCGCCCGCCTTCTGTTCCGCCTTGTCGGCGATGCGGCGCTCGCGATCCTTGAAGCCCTCCACGGTTTCGCACCATGCGGGATGCTTCTTCGCTTCGCAGCGCGCCAGAATCCGCTCGAAGGAGGAAACGATGCTGCCGATCAGACCGATGTCCACCTTCACGTTTTTGTTGATTTCCGAGAGATCGGTGTCCAGCTGAATAATCTTCGCGCCCTTGGCGTACTTGGCCACATTGCCGGTGGCTCGGTCGCTGAAGCGGACGCCCACGCCGATGATCAGATCGGCTTCCTTGTTCGCCATGGACGAGGCGTAGCGACCGTGCATACCCTGCATTCCAAGGAAGCGCTCGTAGGAATTCTGCAAAGCGGACAGACCCATGAAGGTACATCCGATGTAGCCGTCGATTTTTTCGGCAAGCGCCATGATGTCCTTTGTCATGCCGCGTCCGGCAGCGCCGCCGCCGATGTAGATGTAGGGGCGTTCAGCCGCGTTGATCAGCTCTACCGCACGGTCGATGTCCGCGTCGGAGGCTTCCTTCTGGGGCAGGCAGGGAACCACGCCCTGCGGGATGAAATCGCACTCGGCGATCTGCACATCCTTGGGGATGTCGATCAGCACCGGACCGGGACGACCGGATTTGGCGATCTGGAAGGCTTCGCGGATGGTGTCCGCCAGCTCGCTCACGTCGGTGACGAAGTAGTTGTGCTTGGTGATCGGAAGGGTCACGCCGGTGATGTTGATCTCCTGGAAGCTGTCCTTGCCGATCAGGGAAGTGGGAACGTTGCCGGTAATGGCAATCATGGGAATTGAATCCAGCATGGCGGTAGCGATGCCGGTGACGAGATTGGTAGCGCCGGGGCCGGATGTGGCGATAACTACGCCCACCTTGCCGGTGACGCGGGAATAGCCGTCGGCGGCGTGAGCGGCGCCCTGCTCATGGGCAGCCAGCACGTGATTGATGCGGTCGCTGGCCTTGTAAAGCTCATCATAGATGTTGAGCACCTGTCCGCCGGGATAACCGAAAACATCGGTGACGCCCTGCTCGATCAGGGTTTCAATGACAATCCGGGAGCCGGATATACGCATACTTTCATTGGAATTCATGTGTTAAGATACCTCCATTGGCGGTCGGATAACAAAAAAACTTTCGTCTCCATTGTTATCCTGTGTATGATAACATAAAGAGACGAAAGAATCAATCCAAGTAATTTATGAACCTTCCGCGGTACCACTCTTTTTCATCCATACGGATGCACCTCAGAGACAAACATCTCTTAACTCTGTATCGGGAGTACCCGTCTGTCGTTACTTTCGCCTGATTTTACGGCAGCCACTCCATGGCGAGTTCAATAAACCCTCTCTGTGTCTCACACCGACCGGCACATCTCTGAACGAGAGAAATTTACATACTAATCCACTTCAACGTGTTTACAACACCTATAGTGTTGATAAAATTATAGCACTAAAACAGCGATTTGTCAATAGGCTCGCATGAAGTTTCACAAAATTCCAGAAGAACTACAAAAATCAGCGGATATCCGTCAGACGTGTTTTTGTAGTTTGCACAAACATAACGATGAAATTACAGCAGTTCGCCGAAATTTATAATATACCGATCGCAGACCGCACGCATTTCCTCCGCGTAATCCCGGGAGGAATCGTCGTATACGCCGACAACGCGCATACCGGCGGCTTTGGCGGTTTTGTCGGCGTTCAGGTTGTCGTCCAGAAACAGAATATCCCCCACGGGCGCGCCAATCCGTTCGGCGGCCATGCGATAGATTGCGGGATCGGTTTTGGTGGTGCCGAAGTCTTCACAGGACCAGACATGATCGAACAGATCGAAAATGCCCATCCGCTTCAAGCAAGGGTCGAGCATGATATGGGGGCTTGCGGTCAGCACGTTCAGGCTGCATCCCCGTGCGTGCAGTGTGCGAAGCGTATCGATGACGTGCGGCTTTTCGGTGATGTGGTTTGCGTACTGATCGATGGCGTAGCTGTACATCAGCCCGATGATTTCCTCCTCGGTTTTGTCCACGCCCAGCTCACGGAAATATTTCGCCGTGTGGATATATCCAAGCGGCGTGATGATTTTCACGATGTCGTCGCCATACTTTATATTGTGCTCGTCCAGAATGCGCAGCATAACCGACACAAAGGCCGGCATGGAATCCACCAGTGTGCCGTCAAAGTCGAACAGATAGGTCTGCATGATCCTGCCGCATAACGGCTCGCTCTCCTGTTCCCATGCGTCGATGGCGGTGATTGTCACATCATAACAGCCTGCGGGGGCGTCAAGAGCTACCGACATCCGGCGGGGCATATCGGCGGGATCGATGTACATATGGGGGAAGGTGGTCAGCTCATAGGTTCGCACATTCTCTTCGGCGCGAAGCTCCACATGATAGCGGAAAACCATATCGCCGCTGACGGCGGCGTCGAAGGAGAGCAGAATTCCCCCGTCCGTTATTTCGGCGGAAATCTGCGCATCCTCCGGGAAGCGCGGCGCGGAGAGACGATCGGCGCGGGCGCGGGTGTAGGCGAAATCCTGCGGTCGGTCGAAATTGCCGATCACCCACGGACGGCGGAGGAACACCGCTTCATCCGAAGGCGCCGACCAGCTTTCTTCCTCGAAGTTCTCGTAGATGCCGATGCCTCTGTAGTATTCTTCCCGGGCATAATCGGCGCTGTAGGAGCGATAGAGGTCGAGCCGGTTGATGCGCACGTTGTAATCGCCGTCCACCTCCACATAGCAGCCGTTGCCGAAGTTGTGGGATTCCTTGCGGGGAAGATTGTACGGGAAGCCGGTTTCACCGCCTATGGACAGCAGAGAGGTGTTGGACAGATACGCCGTCACCGCGCTTTCCACGGCGGTAAAGCCCCGGCTCTGGTCGATGGCGGTCTCAAGGAAAAGGGGTGTGTGGGTGTGTCCCGCCCAGATAACCACCTGCGGGTATTTTGCCAGTACCCCGTCCAGATTGTGCGTGCCGCCGCCGCTCAGGAAAATCGTGTCGACCACCCGATAATGGGTCAGCACGAAGATTGGCTTCTTCGGATTCTCCGACACGGACTGGCGGCAGATTTCCTCAAACCACGCCGCCGTTTCGGGGGAACAGGAGGTTTCCAGCGCGGCGAAATGAATATCGCCCAGCTTCATGTGGCGGTTGCCGTACAGCAGCCCGTGCTCATCGCCGACGCCGATGTCGCAGCCGAAATAACGCTGCCAGCGGGAAAGGGCATATTCGGCGTCCACCGCGTATTTCGCCGCGAATGCCGCCTTTCCGGCGTCGGAGGGGGATGCCGCCAGCGCCATCAGGTCTGTGGTGTAATCTTCAAACTCGGTGTTGCTTTCTTCGAAATTCCGGCACTGCCAGCCGCAGAAAATAGCGGCGAAGATGGCGGCCGAGTGCATGGCGGGGAAGCCTGCGCGTTCCGGGTTGTAGCCGGTGCGTCCTCGTCCGCTTTCATCGTGATTGCCCAGCGCGTAGAAGAAGCGCACGTCATCATTCAGACCCTGACCGACCCGCCCTTCGGTGCAGTCGGCCACATAGCCGATCTCGCGCACATTCTGCGTCAGCTTATTGCCGTAGCGCGCGAAATCCTTGTTCACGTTGCCGATGGAGTTCACCGCGTCGATGAAATCGCCGTTGACCAGTAGAGCATCCAGCCGGGTGGAGCCGTCGGGCTTCTGACCTGCCGCCCGCTGGAAGACCTTGACGGCGTGCGCCAGCTTGGCGACGGAGCGGGGCTGATTCCAGCTTCCGCTGATATGAACATCGCTGATGACGCCGAAACGCAGGATGATGTTATTTTCGTTGAAAGCGTTCATAGTGGAAATCCTCTTTCATAGGTGTTTTTTCGATTATAGCAGATATTCGCCGGGATGTCAAGCGTTTTGAGGATTTTGAGATGGAAAATCGGATGGGGCTTACGCCTCATTCGATTCCTTTGTATAATACTGCGCCTGTGCCTGCCACAGAGCGGCACATGGCAGACTCCGTAGGGTGGGATAGCTATAGTATAGCACAATCCGTGCGATTTGTCAAAGTGATTCGACAGAATAGCAAATAATCTTCCGCCATCCGACAAAATATTTGCCGAACTGCCGATTTTGAAAAAATATCCCGAAACCCCTTGAGATTGGCGCGAAAAAGGTGTAAAATATTTATTTGTGTTTATTATTTATTCATCATTAAAGAGGTATGTCACATGAAAACCTTCCAACCCAAGCTCTTCACAGCCATGAAGGGCTACACCGCCAAGCAGCTGACCTCCGATCTGGTAGCCGGACTGATCGTGGCGATTATTGCACTGCCCCTTTCCATTGCGTTGGCCATCGCGTCGGGCGTTTCGCCGGAAAAGGGCATCTATACCGCCATCGTTGCCGGATTCGTCATCGCCATGCTGGGCGGCAGCCGGGTGAACATCTCCGGTCCCACCGCAGCCTTCGCCACCATCGTGGCGGGCATCGTCGCGCAGTATGACGTCAACGGTCTGGTCATTGCCACGCTGATGGCGGGCGTTCTGCTGATTCTGATGGGCATTTTCCACTTCGGTTCGCTCATCAAGTACATCCCCTACACCATCACCACCGGCTTCACGTCGGGTATCGCCGTCACCATCGTCATCGGACAGATTAAGGACTTCCTCGGTCTGACCTTCGCCGAGGGAACCCACGCCGTGGAAACCACCGAAAAGCTGGCGGCCATCGGCGCGTCGATTACCACGCTGAATCCCTGGGCGCTGCTGGTGGGCGCCGTCGGTCTGGCGATTCTCATCGTCTGGCCGAAGATCAGCAAAAAAATCCCCGGCTCGCTGATTGCCGTGCTGGTGGGAACCGCGCTGGTCAAGCTGACCGGCATGGAGGTCAACACCATCGGCGATCTGTACACCATCAGCCGTTCGCTTCCCACGGTGTCCGTGCCCTCCTTCGACTTCGCGCTGGTGCGTGAGCTGCTGCCCAGCGCCTTCACCATCGCCATTCTGGCGGGCATCGAATCGCTGCTTTCCTGCGTGGTTTCCGACGGCATGATCGGCGACCGGCACAACTCCAACACCGAGCTGATTGCACAGGGTGTGGGAAACATCTGCTCCGGACTGTTCGGCGGCATTCCCGCCACCGGCGCCATCGCCCGCACCGCCGCCAACGTAAAGAACGGCGGACGCTCTCCCATCTCCGGCATGGTTCACGCGCTGGTTCTGCTGCTGATTCTGGTCGTGCTGATGCCTTACGCCGCGTGGATTCCCATGCCGATTATTGCGGCTATCCTGTTCATGGTGGCGTACAATATGTGCGAGTGGCGGCAGTTTGTGAAAATCTGCAAAATTTCGCCGAAAAGCGATATTCTGGTGCTGGTTGTCACCTTTGTGCTTACCGTGGTCTTTGATCTGGTGGTAGCGATTGAGGTGGGTATGCTCATTGCCGTGATTCTCTTTATGAAGCGGATGTCCGACATCACCAGCATCCGCGCGTGGACGGCTGCCGACGAGCTGGCTTCCACCGACAGCGGACGCCTGAAGCGGATTCCCGCACGCACCGCCGTCTTTGAAATCGACGGTCCCATGTTCTTCGCCTCCTCGGACAAGTTCAGCGCCTTCCCGATGAAGGATGGCATGAAGGTGATGATTCTGCGTATGCGCAGCGTTCCCGCGCTGGATGCCACCGCCATGCGTTCGCTTTTCGCCGTGCTGAACGCCTGCCGGGAGCAGGGCGTGACCCTGCTGCTCTCCCACGTGAACGAGCAGCCGCTGTCCGTTATGAAGAAAGCGGGCTTCCTCGACGCGCTGGGCGAGGATAATCTGATGCCAAACATCGACGCGGCGCTGGAACGCGCCGAAGCGCTGGATAAAGAATAAAAATCAGGAGCTGCCTTCAAGGCAGCTCCTGATTTTTATGCCCGTCTGATTTCGTAGATATATGTCTCGTCCCGCTGCTCACGCATCCGTGCGGATGCGCCGGGGAACGCGAACGTCACGTCGATGCCCGCCGGAACCTCCGCCGTGTAGACGATGGTATCGCCCTTTCGTTCCCACTCGACGGCAATCCGTCCGTGGGCGGTGTCGTAATGTCCGTGCGCATGGGTGATTTTCCCGCTCCAGTTGAAGTGGGGCGCGAGGGTCAGCTTGGACAGCCCGCCCGCCGCCGCGTCGGGACGAATGCCGAGGCAGTATTCGTACAGCCATTCCACGCACGCGCCCAGCGAATAGTGGTTGAAGGAGTTCATGCCCGGCAGGAAGCCCTTCTCCTTCGTCCAGCTGTTCCAGTGCTCCCAAATGGTGGTCGCGCCGTTGAGAATCGAATAGCCCCAGCCCGGATAGCTGCGCTGGGTGATGATGCCGTAAGCCAGCTCCGTCAGCCCAAGATCGCACAGGGCGGGGAGCAGATACTTCACCCCGAGAAAGCCGGTGGTCAGGTGTCCGTCCGCCTCGGCGACCGTCCGCGCCAGATTGTCCCGGGCTTCGCTCTCGTCGATCAGCCCGAATTTGTAGGCGATGGCGTAAGCGCTCTGGGTATCGGAGGTCAGCCGCCCTTCCGCCCAATAAGCCCGGCGGAAGGCGTCCCTTACATTTTCATAGAGCCGCTCATAACGCTCCTGTTCGTCGTCGCCGATGATTTCGCACAGCTTGGCGGCAAGATCGGCGGCGTGGGCGTAGTAAAGGTTGGCGATCAGCGACAGATCGGTGCCCTTTCCCACGTTCAGCCAGTCGCCGTAGCCGCCGCTGCCGTCCCGCAGAAAGTGATGGCTGTCCGCCTCGTAATAATCCAGCAGCCGCTTGAGGGCGGGCAGATTGTCGCGGATGATTTTCTTATCGCCGTACATCTTGTAATGGGTGTAGGGGATTTCGCCGATGGCTTCGCTCCAGCCGGCGGCGGCGTCCCGTCCGGTGTAGGCGTAGCTTCCCACATGGGGCAGCGGCGCGACGGCGGTGATGACGCCGTTGCCAAGCTGTGCGTCCCGGACGTCCGCCAGATATTTTTCGTAATAAGCGCGGCAGTCCATGTTGTACATGGCGGTCTGGCAGAAAATCTGCGAGTCGCCCGTCCAGCCAAGCCGCTCGTCCCGCTGAGGACAGTCGGTGGGAACGCTCATGAAGTTGTCCCGCTGACCCCAGAGCGTGTTCTCGAAGATTTTGTTGACGATTTCGTCCGAGCAGGAAAAATCGCCGACGGCGGGCAGGTCGGTGTACATGACCTCCGCCTGAATATCGAGGATTTCCGCCTGTCCGACAATCTCGATTTCGGCGTACTGGAAGCCGTGATAGGTGAACAGCGGGCGGAAGACTTCCTCTCCCTCGCCGGATAGAATCAGCGTGTCGGCGGCTTCCGCCTTGCGCAGATTCTTCGTGTAGAGACGTCCGTTCTCCAGCATTTCGCCGTGGCGGAGAATCAGCGTTGCGCCTCGTTCGCCGCGGACGACGCAGCGAAGTACGCCTGCGATGTTCTGCCCTACGTCGTAGAGCAGGCGTCCGTCGTAGCTGCCAATCTGCTTTACAGGCAGAATATGCTTCACCACCACCGGCGGGATGGCGATGTCCTGCAAATAGAGATTGCGGGAAAATTTGAACTCCGGCACATCCGCCTGAACCCATGCCGAATCGTCATAGCCGAAGGTGGAAAAATCGCCCAGAGACAGTCGGTGGTCAATGACCTCGCCCATGTAAATATCGCTGCGGCGGATCTCGCCGTCGGCGGCTTTCCAGCTCTCGTCGGTGATGATTTTTTCCACCCGTCCGTCGGCATATTCGACGGTGATGGTCAGCGCGCACTCTACCCGGTCGCTCCAGCAGCAGCGCTTGAAGGTGTAGTTGGAACCCACGTGTCCCACCGCCCAGCCATCGCCCAGCGCGATGCCGACGGCGTTGTCGGCGCGCAGCAGATGGGTGATGTCATAGCGGCGCAGGGGGAGCTTTTTGGAATAGTCCACCCATCCCGGCGACAGATAATCCCCGTCCACCTCCTGTCCGTTCAGCCAGAGCTTGTAGACGCCCAGCGCGGAAACGGCAAGCTCTGCCCGCGAAACCTCGCCGTCAAGGCTGAATTCCCGGCGGAAATAGGGGGAGGGATTGCCGTAACGGGCGTCCCGGTCTTTATATTCGCCCGTTTTGTGGGCGATCCATTTTGCGTGCATCAGCATGATAATTCTCCTGCGTTATGTATTGTTATTCTCTTAATTTCGAATTCAGCAATGATTTCATCGGATACATTGCATTCTTTCATAACAAGTATTGTATACTCACTTATGTTGTTGCTTCGCTGCGAAAAATCATTGATTTTAGAAATCGTTTTGTCAGACAGATTAAACTCTTTCTTTATATCAACATTCTTTTTATGCAGCACATATCCGATGGTATAAATTCTTATGAGATCATTATATAAATTTTTGCTGTTCAGCCAGCGTATGGTTTGCTGAACATCTTTTACTTCTTCGAATTTAGAAGCATAATTCAGCATCGTTCTCCATAACGGTTCTTTCATGTCATAATGATCTTCATCATCCCATTTTCCAATGGTTGGTTTCCATCCCATGAAGCTGCCTCCTTGAAAAAATGCAGTCCCGATCTAATTCCATGTTCGTTCGTATGGGTCGGATGGACGGGGAATAGCGTCACTCCGCACGCAGAATCAGCGTGTCCAGCGCCGATTTTACTCGAGCGGATTCTTCTTCCGTCTCCGTTTGCAGATTAATGAGCGCCTGCTGCACCGCTTCAATCTTCCGCAGGGTCTGGGCAGTCTGCCTTCCGGCGTTGCTGATTCTCTCCATGACCGCCCAGTCCGCGAAAAGTCCATCGAAAAAGCAGTCGGCAAACCGCAGAAAATCGTCGATGGAAATCCCGATGTCGGCGGTGACGGCGATGTCGGTCAGCTCGGTTTTGTAGCGGCGCAGCTGAATTTGCAGGTTTTCGACCAGACGCTGGGCTTTGTTCAGATGATTATGCTTGGCGAGATCGGCAGCCAGCCCTCCGCCAAGCAGATCGTAGGTTCCCCAGTTCGACGCGCTGTCCAGCTGGGACTCAATCTGTTCGGCAATGCTCCGCGCCTTGCGCCCTTCGTCGATGGCTTCCGCGATTTCCCGTCGGCTGGCCGTGAGCGCGGCAAGCTGTTCCTCCAGCTTCAGGAGTTCTTCCCTCGCTGCACTGCCCGAATCGCGGATGGCGGCGGCTTTCTGCTCCTTCACCCGCTCGTACCGCTCCTCGCAGCCGTTCAGCGACGACTGCTCGGCTTCATATCTGCCGATATCCGCCTTGACCGCTTCCAGCTCCCGGACGACGGCGTCGTATTTCACGGCGGCTTCATAGGCTTCCTGCCGTTCCTTGTCCAGCTTTTCCTCCATTTTTCCGAACAGGCGGTAAAAGAGCGCGGCAAGACTTCGTCCCTCAAGCTGTTCCACGTCCTCCTGCTCGCTCATGCTTGCGGCATACAGGGAATCCGCGCGTTTGGTCAGCGTGTCCCGCTGGCGGTACAAGTCGGAAAGCATGGTGTCCAAGTGCTTTTTGCGCGCACATTGCTGGTGCAGCTTCGACAGTTCTTCGTTGAATTCCTTCATAATAACAGGCTCCTTTCCTCCGATTGAGGGCAGAAGACCCGCGGGCAGGATTTTGACCATACTCGCGGGTCTTGATTGACGGTGGCTTACTCCACGACGAAGATAAACGGGTAGACATCCTGTCCGCCGTCCACCGTGTAGAACTCCACGTCGGGATATTCGACGGCCATGCGGTCTTCCAGCTCAGCCACTTCCTCGGGAGCGGCGTCCTTGCCGACAAAGGCGGTGATCAGATAGATGCCATCCTCCGCCATGCTGCGAATCAGCTCGGCGGCGGCGTCGATCTTGTTCTTGCAGGAAACCTTCATCTGCTTGCCCACGAAGCCGATGTAATCGCCGCACTCGATGTGTACGCCGCTCAGTTCCGCGTCGCGGATGGAGGTGGAGATGTAGCCGGTTGTTACCACGGCCATAGCGCCGGTGAAGGTTTCGCTGATCTGCTCGGGATTGCCCGACTGGAAGTTCATCGACGAAATGGCGGCGTAGCCCTGTCCCAGATCCTTGCTCTCGATGACGTAAACGTGTCCCCGGTCATAAAGCTGTCCGGCCTGCTTGGCGGCCATGATAATGTTGCCGTTGTTCGGGAAAACGAAGATGTGGCGTGCGTTGACCTGCTCGAAGGCTTCGAGAAAGTCCTGCGCCGACGGGTTCTGGGTCTGACCGCCGCTGACCACCGCATCCACGCCCAGCTGGGTGAACAGCGACTTGATGCCTTCGCCGCTTGCGACGGCTACGGTGCCGTATTCCTTGGCGGGGCGGGGAGGCTCGGGCTTTTTTGTCTTTTCCTCCTCGGAGATGGTCTCGTTGTGCTGCACGTTCATGTTTTCAATTTTGACCGTTAGGAACTCGCCGTACTGGCGGCAGAATTCCAACACCTTATCGGGGGTCATGGTGTGAACGTGAATCTTCACGATGCTGTCGTTTTTCACGGCGACGATGGAATCGCCGATGGTCTGCAAAAATTCGATGATCACCGCCGGGTCGAAGGCGGCGATGTCGGTTTTGGCGTTCATCAGCTGTAAAAGCAGCTCGGTGCAGTAGCCGTAGGTCATGAGGCTGTCGGCGTTGAAGGAGGAAAGATCGATGGTGGGTGCCTTGGCGGGCTGGATATTGTCCGTGCCCTGAATTTCCTCGCCCAGCAGAATCTTGTAGAAGCCCTGCATGATGTAGAAAAGTCCCGCGCCGCCGCTGTCGATGACGCCCGCTTCCTTGAGCACCGTGAGAATCTCAGGGGTGCGCTGGAGGGAGTTGTACATCTCCTTGATCAGGTCAGCGAAAAGGCTGGTGATGGTGCTGGCGTCGTTGATGCGCGCCACGGCGTATTCCACCGCCTCCCGGGCGACGGTTAGAATGGTTCCCTCGGTGGGGGTGATGACCGACGCATAAGCCTGCTTTACGCCCTCCTGCATGGCCTGACCCACCGCTCTGGTGTCGGCCTTCTTATGCTTGGAGAAGCCCTTGGTCATGCCCGCGAAGAACTGGGACAGAATCACGCCTGAGTTGCCGCGTGCACCCAGCAGCATACCCTGAGAGAGTTTCTGGGTAACATCGGCCAGATTGTTGGAATGCAGACCCTCCAGCGCGGCCACGCCGCCTTCGATGGTCATGCTCATGTTGTCGCCGGTATCGCCGTCCGGGACAGGGAAGACGTTGAGGTTGTTGACCTCCTCCGCGTTGGAGCGAAGCTGTGCCGCGCCGCCGCGAACCATGTTGGCGAACATTTCGCCGTCGAGATATTTATCGGTTTCCTGCGCCGCCGCGTTATCGGCTGCGTTTTCGTCCTGAAGATCCAATTGATTCATAATGCTACCCATACCTTTATCCTGCAAATCAATCCTTGCGCTCATCGCCCCAGTAGAACAGGGCTACGGTGCCGGGACCGGTATGGCTGCCGATGGTGGTGCCGATGCTGTTGATGAGCACCTTGCCGTTCAGCTTGGGGAAGGCGGCTTCGATCAGATCAGCGACGGCGCGGGCATCCTCATAGCAGGCGGAGTTGCTGATGTAGCATTTGCCGCTGTAGTCAAGTCCGCCGTCGGCGTGCTGCTTCATGACTTCGACAATACGGCTGATGATCTTTTTCTTGGGACGGATTTTTTCTCTGGGGATCAGGCGTCCTTCGAAGTCCACGTTCAGCATCGGGCAGATGCCCAGAAGACCGCCGATAGCGCCCGCAGTCTTGGAAACACGACCGCCCTTGACGAAGAAGGTCAGATCGGAGGAGAAGAACCAATGGTGCATACGGAGCTTGTTGGCTTCCGCCCAGTCAGCCAGCTCGTCGAGGCTCATGCCCTCGTCGCGCAGATCGGCCAGCTTGTCCATCAGCAGACCGTAGCCGGAGGAAGCGGCCAGCGAGTCCACGATGCGGATTTTGCGGTCGGGATACTTTTCCGCCAGCATCTGCGCCGCGCCCCGCGCGGACATATGGGAGCCGGAAATGCCGGAGGAAAGAGTTACGTGCAGGATGTCCAGCCCCTTCTGAAGAAAAGGCTCAAAGTGCGCCATATATTCGCCGGCGCTGACCTGAGAGGTCTTGGTATCGGCGCCGTTGACCATGGCGGCGTAGAATTCGTCAAAGGGCATGGATTTTCCCAGATCGTCGGGGCGCTCCACACCGTCCATGGTGTAATGGAAGCAGACATAATGGATATCGCGGGAGGTGAAGTGCTCATGAGAAAGATCCGCTGTGGAGCAGCAGCTCAGTACATAATTCGACATGATGATTATCCTTTCTTTCATCCCTGATTGCGAACACGGAAATAATTTCAAGAGGGATCGTTCACATATTTACAGTTACAATAATGATAACATATATTTGTGCCAAAATCAACCCCTTATGCGCTATTTTGGTGAAAGTGTCGAGAAAAAATGTCCGAACGTGGAACAGAACGTGAATTTTATTGTGGAAATCAACGAACGCAACGGCGTCCGCGTGGAATGCGCGGACGCCTGATGCTATTTTATTTTCAATTACCGCTTGATTCAGCGGAAAAGATATGGTATAATATGAATATCTTAGCGCACTGCGGGAGTAAGACAGGGAGGTCATACCATGGGCTTTGGATTTCATTTTGGATTCGGATTGTTCGGCGTTGTGTTTACGCTGATGTTTCTTCTGGTATTCGGTATGTTCATCGTGATTCTGGTAAGGAACATCAGCGAATGGAGCCGCAACAACAATTCACCGCGGCTGACCGTTCCGGCGGTCGTTGTGGCAAAGCGAACCAATGTGACCCATCACCATCACAATCATCACACGCATCATTCCACCAGCTATTACGTCACGTTTCAGGTAGAAAGCGGCGATCGGATGGAGCTGCATATGTCCGGACAGGAATACGGTCTGCTGGTTGAAGGAGACAGCGGGGAACTGACCTTTCAGGGAACGCGCTATCTCGGATTCAAGCGCCAATAATCGGATTGAACGAGGGGGCTGCTGCACGAATGTGCAACAGCCCCCTCGTTGTCATTCTTTCCCTGAGAAACGTGTAATATCTGCCGAAAGCCGTGTAAAACTGAGATAAAATTAAAAAATCACATTCAAGCCCTTGCAAAATTTCCCGCATGGTGATATAATAATTCCGATACATGGCTGGCTGCCCCGCGTCCCGGGGCAAAAAATACACTGGAAAGGGAAAGGTATCATGAGAAAATATCTTCTGCCCGAAACGGGCACTTACTACAAAGCGAACCTCCACTGTCACACCACCATGTCCGACGGCAGGCTCACTCCCGAGGAGATTAAGCGCGCCTATATGGACAAGGGCTACTCCATCGTCGCCTATACCGACCACGAGTTTATCTTCACCCATCACGATCTGGCTGAGGAAAATTTCCTCCCCATTACCGCTTACGAGGCCGCGTTCAACGAGCCTGCAAACGGGCGGGATTTCAATTTCATCCAGACCTATCACCTGAATCTGTATGCGAAGGATAAAAACAACACCCGCATGGTCATGCCCAACGAGAGTACGCTGCGCGCATGGAATAAGCGCGCCGGTCGGGACGAAAACTATCTGCTCGATACTTTCAGTGAATTCTTCCCGGCGGAGTATTCGCAGGATTACATCAACCGCTTCGTCGCCGAGGCGAACCGGGCGGGCTTCCTCGTCTGCCTGAACCATCCCGGATGGTCGATGCAAACCTACCATGATTACGATAGGCTGAACGGACTGGAGAATGAAGGTCTGTTCGCCATGGAACTGTCCAACTACAGCTGCGTTGTCGCCGGATACATCGAGGACAGCAACCACATCTACGACCGTATGCTGCGCGGCGGATGCAGGAAGCTCTACGCCTCTGCTGCGGACGACAACCACAACCGTCATCCGATGGACAGCCCCCGCTGCGATTCCTTCGGCGGCTTCACGATGATCAAGGCGGAGAAGCTGGACTACGACCGGATTATGCAGGCGCTGGAGAAGGGCGATTTCTACGCCTCCACCGGACCGCTGTTTGAGGACGTTTACTACGAGGACGGCAAGGTGTACGTAAAGTGCTCGCCGGTGCGCTCCATCCGTCTGCTGAATGAGGGACGGGATGCGCCCGTTGCCATCGCTCCCGCTGGCGAACTGCTGACTGAAGCGGTATTCGACGTGGATCCCGCCTTTGTGGGACGCTATGTCCGGGTGGATATTCGGGATGCCGAGGGCAATTTCGCCGACACCAGAGCCTATTTTCTGGATGAGCTTATATGAGCAGGAGGGAACCGCATCATGAAAAAATATCTCATCTCACCCGAACAGAATCAGTATAAAGCCAATATGCACGGTCACAGCCGGCTTTCGGACGGCAAGCTGACCCTCGAACAGCTCAAAGAAGGCTATAAGGAGCGGGGCTATTCAGTCTACGCTTTCTCCGACCACACCACCGTCCGCTGGCATAAGGAGCTGACCGACGAGAACTTCCTGCCGCTCGCCGCTGCGGAAATCGACGTCTCCCAGCAGGGGGCGGAGAACTTCAACCTGCGCAAGTCCTTCCACTTCAACATCATCGCCCGGGACCCGGAGCATTTCGAGCAGGTTCCCTACGACAACAAAAACTACAGCATCCAATATATCAACAGCCTGATCGCCGAAGCCAGAGCGAAGAATTACTTCGTGGTGGCGAATCATCCCAACTGGTCGCTGTTCACCGAGGACGAGTATTTGCAGATTGAAGGACTGAACGGCTTTGAGCTGTACAACTGCATCACGGCAAACTATGGCGGCGCGCTGTCCTTCACCCCTGAAATCTACCTCTACCTGCTGCGCAACGGCAAGCGGATTTACCCCATCGGTGCGGACGACAATCACAGCTTCTGCCTGCCTTTCTCCCATCCGAACAACGATTCCTTTGGCGGGTTCACCTATATTCTGGCAGATAAGCTGGAATATGGCGGCGTCATCAACGCGCTGGATCGGGGCGATTGCTACTGCTCCATGGGACCGCAGATTCACGAATTTTCCATCGAGGACGACGTCGTTCACGTAAAAACCTCGCCCGCTAAGCGGATTACGGTCATGACCGGGACGCGCCATCTGACCACACTGCCTGCACTTCGCGGTGAGACAGTGGAGGAATTCACCGGCAGGCTGAACATGAACCTCCTTGGCGGCTTCATTCTGCTGCACGTGGAAGACAGCGAAGGCAAGCACGCCATGACACGCGCATATTATCAGGGAGAAGATTTTTAACCGCCATGAGAATTCTGATTATCCGACACGGCGATCCCTATTATCCCACCGATTCGCTGACCGAGAAGGGACAGCGCGAGGCGGCACTTCTTGGGGAGAAGCTGAAAAACGAGGGAATTTCCGAAATCTACGTCTCCCCCCACGGACGCGCGCAGCTGACCGCCAAGCCCACCGCCGACGCGCTGGGCATTCATCCGGTGGTGCTGGATTGGCTGCGGGAGTTCCCGGCCATGCTGAATTTTGAGTATAAAACCGATTTTTATCAGCACAAAGGTCCGTGGAATATGCCGCCCGAGCTTTGGGTAGACGATCCGGATGTGTACAGCATCGAGCGCTGGCGGCAGAGCAAGCTGCTGGAAGGCTCAAAGATTGCGGAAACCTACGATTATATATGCGGCAAGTTCGACGAATTCACAGCCGATCATGGCTTTGTGCGGGACGGCGGGTTTTACCGAATCACCGAAAAGGGAGAGGGAAACAGGGATACCATCGCGTTGTTCTGCCACTTTGGGCTGGGGACGGCGATTATCTCTCATGTGTTGAATATGCCGCTGGTGGCGGTGTGGAACTCGGTGTTTCTGCCAACCTCGTCGGTGACGACGCTGTTCATGGAGCGCCACATTCAGTCGCGCCCCATCGCCCACGGCATTTTCTGCGGTATCGGCGACACGTCCCATCTCTATGCGGGCGGCGAACCGATCTCCTGCTCCGGTCTGCACACGAAGGTGCTGAAATAAACTTGAAACACGAATGCCGCGCGTCAGCGCGGCATTCGTGTTTCATTTATTCGCAGGCTGCAAGAATGTCGTTGATGTCATTGATCACGCGCTCACGGCTTACTTCAGGGGGATCATATTCGGGTGTTTCGCCAGCGGGTGTTATGACGGTTTTTCTGTCGTAGGTGCGGATTGTGTAGAGCATATTATCATGCGTATAGTATATATCTGCATGATAGCGTCCTACTGAATTAGCCGTCATGACTGCTGTTGCGGAAGTACCATCCGGCAAGACAACCTCAAGTGTTGTCTGATCGATTTCGGCCTCTGTACCGACCACGGTGCTTCTGGCTGGAATACTGATATGATGATAGGAACCGGTGTTATCAATCAGCACAACCAGAATAGCCAGAGGATCTTCGCCTGTATCCTGTACATTCATGAATATTTCTTTGCAGTTTTCACGCAGTTTTGTCGGAAGATAGAAGGACAGATCGAGAAATTCCTCCATTTCTTCCACGGTGCTTACCGTATATCTCATCTTTTCCATGATATTGTCTTCATTGACCCGATCAGGATAAATGATGTAGGGCTGGAGATTGGCAAGCGCTTTTTCACTGTATGTTATGGTGGGAGCGCTTTTTTCCGTTTCATCCGGATTTTCCGTGCCTTCGTCGGAAACCACGTCGATATGGTACATATTCATGTTCCGGGTCGTGCCGTCTGAACCGGTGAAATCATGCTTTCCTCCCATCACGACACTGACTTTGTTTGTCGAAGTCACCGCCGCCAATTCGTCGGACATGGGCTTTTCCGTCTCCGGACGGGGCGACGGCACGAACAGCTTATTCCTGCGCAGAATGTCGATGCAGGCGCTGTACGTGCTGCGGTAGAGCCAGGCGCGCACTGCCGAGGGGTCGCGCACCGATTTCCGCTTCATCCAAAGCCGGACGAAGGCGGTCTGCACCGCGTCGGCGGCATCGGCGGTGGACAGCAGAATGCCCGCCGCGTAACGGTAAAGCTCGGGCGACAGCTCGTCGATGGCGTCCGCCAGCGCGGCTTCATCCCCCGCCAGCAGCGCTTCCGCGTCAAACATGGCGCTCACTCCTTTCGTTGCTTTTGAAGATCTTCACCTATTAGACGGACGGGAGGGCGTTTTTGTGACCGATTCGGAGAAATTTTTTGAATAAAAGACCGATTGGACGCAAATAAATGAGGATACAGCCTTACGTTCGGTTGTATCCTCAAATTTTTATACCCTTTCAGCCACCGCCGTGCCGCCGTAGGCGTCCAAGAAGCAGACTGCATTTTTGGTCATATGCAGCAGGGCGTTGTTCTCACGAAACGAGATGTCCATCGCCAGATTCCCCAAATCGCGGTCGATGATCTGCACCTTTATGCGCAGCTTGCGGTCGTCCACCCACGCCGCGCTGACGGCGGAGTCCAGCGTCAGCCGAGCCGCCGCTTCCCGAACGCCCGAATCGCCTGAATCCGGGAAGGGCTGGCAGATATTGTACCCGAACCCAAAGCGCAGCGTATGCGTCCCCGTTCGGTTCGTGTAGGTGATCGAACCGCCGTCTCCGTCGAAATCGAGGCGAAAGCGCTCGATTCCCATGGGATTTTTGCCGCACCGCCAATCGACGCCGTTCACGCTGTCGGCGATTGGGCTGCAAGCAGTCCCCCGCGCCGCGTTCAGCTTTGCGCCCGCGATGTAGTCAGCCAGCGCCGTCTGCGCCGCCGGATTGTCGGGCAGCGGCTTACCGAGACAGCGGATGATGCGGCTGTACAGCAGCTCGAACAGGATGGGGCGGCTTCCGCTGCTTCCCTGATTGTCCGAGGTGATGACGAAAATGAAGTCGTGCGCCCGGTCGCAGATGGCGAACTGATCGCCCATGCCGTAGAACGCGAAGCCGTCGTCCGGCGTTTTCCAGATCTGATAGCCGTAGCCGTGATTATTGTAATTCAGCACATTTCCGTCGCTGTTGTCGGTCTGACGGGAGGTGGCGGCGGCGAGATAGTCCCCGTTCATCAGGCGTTCACCCTTCCAGACGCCGCTGTTCATCACGAAGCGGGCGAATTTCAGCAGATCGCGGGGCGTACACATAACGCCCGAGTCGGCGTGGGCATTGCCGTCGGTGACGTGCATCACGTGGGAGTCGGCGGAAAAACCGATTTTATCCAGCACCCGCTCCCGCAGAAAGGTGAAGAAATCCTTTCCGGTGAGCCGCTTTACGATAACGCCCAGCAGATAGGACGCCGAGCTGTCGTACCAGAATTCCATGCCCGAAGGATGGCTGGGCTTTGTGGCGAACCAGGCGTCGGCGCGATGGGGCATTCCCCTCCATTGGGTGTAGGAGGACATACAGGTGCGCATGGTCAGCGCGCCCCGGATGGTGGTTCCGGCAATCCACGGGTCGGCGGCGTCGTATTCCGGGAAGAAATCCGCCAGCTTATCGTCCAGCGAAAGCAGCCCGTCCTCGATGCAAAGCCCGATCGCTATACCGGTGAAGGACTTGGAAATGGAGTACATCCGGTGCAGACGATCGGCGGTGAAGGGGGCGTAATAGCATTCGGCGAAAATCCCGTCTCCCCGCGCCATCAGAATACTGTGGGTGTTGAATTGATACGCCTCCAGCGCCTTCAGAAAATCGAGAACCGCGGTTGAGGAAATCCCCGCCGCCTCGGGCGTGATGCTTCTCATATGGGAGCCTCCCCGAAGTCCGGAATGTCCATGGTCACGCCGCCCGCGTTGCAGGATTCGATGGCGACCAGTCCGGGCACCGTCCAGCGGGCGGCGTTCCAGGCGTTGAGTATTGGCATTTTGCCGGTGTAAGCGGCGGTGCAGAAATCGTCCACCAGCAGCTTGTGGGTAGCCATGTGACCGTTGGGTTCGGCGGCGTAGGATTCGGGCAGACGGGACATTTCGGCGCGCTGAACCTGCGCAACCTCCGCCCACTGCCATTCGTTGTTGGCGACCCGGTTCTTGAAATCGGGCAGGCTTTTGTTTTTCACCATGCCTTCGGTGTTCACGTAATCGCTGACGTCGGTCAGATTGACGCGCTCCTTATCGCCGTCCAGCTTCTCCACGAGGATGTGCTGGGCGTTGCTAAATTCGTAGCCCGCCTTTGTGCCGTAAAGGGCGGAAATGTAAGAGCTGGGCTTCATCCAGCCGAAGGTGCGCGCCTCGGTAATGCGTGCGGTGCCGCCGTTTTCGAGGAGCATCATCGTGTATTGGTTGGAATATTCGTTGTCCCAGAAATTGCAGCCCTTGCCGAAGCGTCCGTCGCTTGTCTTATCTTTATAGCCGAAACAGACCACCTTTTTTGCGTAGGAGCCGACCGCCGACAGCAGCATGGCGGTGGAATGGGTGGGATAGAGCAGGGGAGGCATTCCACCTTCGCCGGGACGTTTGCCGTAGCTGATCGAATCGATGTGGTGGTAATACTGGGATGCGCCGTAGGTGAAGTCGCCGAACAGCCCCTTTTGATAGGTTTCCCGGCAGAACATGGCGCAGGGGTAGTAATAGCAGGTTTCGCCCATCAGATAGGTCAGCCCGGTCTTTTGCACCAGACGGACAATTTCGCCGCATTCCTCCACGGTGGGCGCCATGGGGACGGCGGAATAGACGTGTTTGCCCGCCTTCAGCGCGCGGATGACGATCTCGCCGTGGAGGTGGCGCTGGGTAAAATTGGCGATGCAGTTGATCGAATCGTCCGCCAGCGCGTCCTCAAAGGAGGGGATAACCGGCACGTCGAATTTTTCTGCGTAGGACTGCGCCTTTTCGGGAATGAGATCGCAGACGTAAACCTTTTCCACGCTGGGATGGACCTTGAACAGCGGCACAAAGTGGCAGGCGAAGTTGCCGCAGCCGATGATGGCGACGGTGAGTTTCTTTGACATGAGGATGACTCCCTTCGGAATGATAGTTCCTAACTATTATAAATCCGCGCCGCCGGAATTGGAATGGCAGAATGGGGCGCGGATTTGTGTTTTCTTTACTTTTTGCCGGGCTGCGTGGATACCTGCCCGTTCATCCCTTGAAATAAACCGACGGCGACACGCCGGTAATCCGCCGGAAGGAGCGGGAAAAATAGCAGTAGTCGGTGAAGCCCACCGCCGCCGCGATTTCGGTGACGGGGAGATTGCTGCCGAGAAAGTATTGGGTAGCACGCTGAATGCGGAATTCGCGCAGATAGCTGATGAAGGTGGTTCCGAAGTTCTGGCGGAAAAGGCGGAAGAAATTCCGCTCGCCGAAGCCCAGCGCGGCGCAGATATCTTCTACGGTGATGGGGTTTGCGTAGTTGGCGTAGATGTATTCGTTGACGCTGCGGATGAACATCAGGTCGTGCCCCTTGGCGAAATCGGGCGGCGTTTCGTAAGCCGCCGCTGCCAGTTCCGCCAGCAGATTGTATACGCCGCTCATCAATCTGCATTCCACCGCTTCGTTCACCTTGATCAGCGCTTGATTGTAATCGGGCTGGAGGCGATCAATAATCCCGGCAAGACGGTCGGTGATAGGCTCACCGGCGGCGAATTTTGACGGGAAGCGCAGCGAGCCTTCCAGAATGCCGGACAGCATCCGGTCCAGGTGATTGTTCCTAAAATCGAGCATATAGGATTTTAGCTCCAGCATCAGGCAGGCGTAGGAGACGTGCTCGTCCGCCGGATGAATCTGCCCGCCGTGGATGTCGAAGGGATTCATAAGCAGCACCTCCCCGGCGCAGAGAGGTACGCAGTCCTGATTCAGCTCGATGTGCATGGCGCCCTCCCGGACGTACAGCAGCTCCAGCGAATCGTGGATATGGGTGCCAAAGAGCAGATGGATATTTGGGTCGGGACGGAAAGGCGGTCGGATTTTGGCGGCGATTGGGCGGTCGGCGTAATTATAGGTGAAATCGACCACGGACACGGGAACGGTGCTGTAGTCCTCCCGATGCCCGACGAATTCGTGTATCATGATATCACGCTCCTTTTTGCGGTTTTATTATAGCATAAACCGGGGAATAAATCAAGTGCCAGCCCCAAAATTGCGGAATCGGACAAAACAATGTCGGTATATTTCTTTCGCGGACAGGACGGCTGTGCTATAATAGATACAGTCCGGAGCGCGCCGAACGAAAAATATACCGAAAGGATGCTTTCATTATGAAACGATTGATCTGCTGGATCATGGTATGCTCAATGATGCTGAGTGCAGGCGGGCTGGCTTCGTGCGCTTCCGGGACTGAAACGGGCGGCACAACATCGGGCGATACAACGACCGAAACCACCACCGCCGCCGAAACGCTCCCGCCGCTGGAGCAGCTGGAGAAAAAGGACTTTGAAGGACGCACCTTCACCATTTATGAAGCCAACTGGCATCCCCATCTGCACATCAACAACCCCGGGGATGAGATGAACGGCGAAATTGTCAACGACGCCCTGTTCGAACGGGACGCATGGATTGAATCCAACTACAACGTGAACATCGAATACGTGCAGGAAAAGAGCAGCACCTCCCTGCTGAAAAACACCGTCCTTGCGGACGATTCCGAGTACGATCTGGCGATTTCCGAAATTTATCAGGGTCTCGCGCCGCTGGCGACCCAGGGCATTCTCTACAATCTGTGCGACATTGACGATCTGGCGCTGGACGAAAACTGGTGGAGCCCGCTGATGTATGAGCACCTCACGCTGAACGGCAATCTCTACTTTACCACCGGCGATATCGTTCCCGCCGTGTATCAGGCGCCTATGTGTATGTTCCTGAATTTGAAGCTGTACGAGGATTACAACATCCAGACTGATATCTGGGAGCTGGTGCTGAACGGCGGCTGGACGATGGATGCGGTTCAAACGCTGACCAAGGACTTTGAACAGGATCTGAACAACGACAGCAAGCTTCACGCCAACGACGACCTGTTCGGCATCGTCATGCAGCACACCACCGAGTCCTCCGACGCCTTCTTCACCGCCGCCAACCAGAAGCTTGCCACGGCTTCCAAAGACGGCAGCAAGCTGGAGGCTGTATCGTTGAGCAGCGGCAGTCTGGCGGACGCGCTGGAAAAAATCATCGACACGGTGTTTTACGTGGAATACGAAGGCATCAACGACGTGATCAACAAAACCTTCAAGGAAGACCGCTCGCTGCTGCTGATGCACAAGCTGGAGAGCGCCGCCGTCAACCTGCGCGACATGGAAAGCGATTATCTGATTCTGCCAATGCCCAAGCTGGATGAGAATCAGAGCAGCTACATTTCGCTGGTCAGCGGCTATGTATGCAGCTTTGTGGCGGTTCCTGCCACGGCGGACGCCCAGTTCACCGGTCTTGTGGCCGAGGCGATGGCGCGCTATTCCAACCAGTACGTCCGTCCGAAGGCCTATGATCTGGTCTACAAGGTTAAGGACACCCGCGACGACCGTTCCGCCGAGGTGCTGGATATCCTCTTTGATACGCTGTACCTCGATTTCAACATCGTCTACGATTTCGGCAAGTCCCGCGATGAACTCTGCAAGATCGTCTTCGAGGACGCGCCCATCGCCTCCACGCTGGCCGCGCTGGAGAGCAGCTTTAAGGCTGATATGAACACACTTATTGAATCATGGAAATAACCGGAAAAACGCCCTGCGCAAGCAGGGCTTCCGGTGTTTCTGCTGATATAAATTCCCTTTTAAGAAAGGAAGCAAAATCATGACATTCATCCATGAAAAAATCCGCATCGCCTGCTCCAACGTGCAGGGACAGATTGTGACCGCAAACAAAGGCATTCCCGGCGTGGAGTACACACCCTGCGGCTACAAGACCGGCAACACGCCCCCAGCTGATGCAGACTGGAAGCCTTACAGCGGCGGCGAACTGACAGCTCCGCCGGATTCCCACTTCTGGTTCCGCTTCAAGCTGGATGTGCCCGTTCCTGCCGAAGGTCGGGAGTACCGTTTCTGTGCCACCACCGGACGGGAGGGGCAATGGGACGCCCGCAATCCCCAGTGTATCGTTTACATCGATTCGGAGAGCGCGTATCAGGCCTTCGATACCAATCATACCTGGACGCCGGTGGAGCCGGGCAGCCATGATGTTGCTGTCTACTATTATACCGGTATGGATCACGGCAGCACCCACCTGAACTTTTCCCTGAAAGAGATCGATCTTGCGACGGAGCGCCTGTGGTACGATCTGTCCGTGCCCTACAACGCCATGAAGTGCCTTCCCGCCGATTCCAGCGAGTACGCGGCAATCTGCAACGCCCTCGACCGCGCCACCATGCTGCTGGATTTCCGCCGCAGACAGTCCCCCGAATTCTTCGCCAGCGTGAAGGAAGCCATCGCGTTCATGCAGCGGGAATTTTACGACAAGCTGAACGGCGGCACCGGCATGGAGCTGGCGTTGATCGGTCACACCCACATCGACGTGGCGTGGATGTGGACGCTGGCGCAGACCCGTGAGAAGGCGCAGCGCTCCTTTGCCACAGTTATCCGGCTGATGGAGCGGTATCCCGATTATGTTTTCATGTCCAGCCAGCCCCAGCTCTACGAGTACGTGAAGGAGCAGGACCCCGAACTGTACGCGAAAATCAAGGAGCGCATCGCCGAGGGACGCTGGGAAGTGGAAGGCGCCATGTGGCTGGAATCGGACACCAATCTGGTCAGCGGCGAGAGCCTGATCCGCCAGATTCTGTACGGCAAGAAGTTCATGAAGAAAGAATTCGGCGCGGATAATAAGATTCTCTGGCTGCCCGACGTGTTCGGCTACAGCGCGGCGCTGCCCCAGATTCTCAAAAAATCCGGCGTGCCCCAATTCTTTACCACAAAGATTTCCTGGTGCGAGACCGATACCTTCCCCCACGACAACTTCATCTGGCAGGGCATCGACGGCAGCGAGGTTTTTGCCGTGCTGTCCGACGCTTATGTGAAGCGCCTGGAGCCTGCCATGATCCGAGATTCCTGGAAAAAGCACGTGGATAAGAAGTACAGCAACACCCACATCTGCACCTTCGGCTTCGGCGACGGCGGCGGCGGTCCCACTGCGGAAATGCTGGAGAATTACGAGCGTTTGAAGAAGGGTCTTCCCGGCTTCCCCAAGCTGACCATGAAGAAGAGCGGTCAGACCATCGACGAGATTGAGGCGGAGTTTACGAAGAACGCCGAGGAGCTGCGCTTCCTGCCCAAGTGGTCGGGCGAGCTGTATCTGGAAATGCACCGCGGCACCTACACGTCCATTGCCAAAAACAAGAAGAACAACCGTCTGTCCGAGTACGCTTATCAGCATCTGGAGACCCTGTCCGTGCTGGATGAGCTGACCGGCGGCGAGGAGTATCCGAAGGAAATGATCGACAAAAACTGGCACACCATCCTGAAAAACCAGTTCCACGACATCATTCCCGGTTCCTCCATCAAGCAGGTTTACGACGACAGCGACGTGGAGTACGCGCAGGTTCTGGGCGACGCGAAGGCTTTGTTCGATGAAAAGCTGGATCGCGTTGCATCCAAAATAACCACAAGCGGCGGTCTGCTGGTTTACAACCCCTCGCCGGTCAACGCGGATGGTTTGATTGAAACCGAAAACGGTCCCATACTCATGAAGGATATCCCCGCCCACGGCTGGCGCGTGATCAATCCCAAGGCGGTAGCAGCTACGGTGACGGCAACCGATACGGTCATCGAAAACGAGCAGCTGCGCGTGACCTTCGGCGAAAAGATGCACATCGTGTCGATTTGGGATAAGTCGAACGACCGCGAGGTGCTGACCGAGGGTGCGCAGGCGAACGTGCTGGAGGTTTATGAGGATTATCCCCGTTCCTACGACGCATGGGAGATTACCGAATATTACAAGCAGAAAATGTGGGTGGCCGATGACGTGAGCGGCGTTGAGGTGATCAACGAGGGCGTTCGCGCGGGCGTGAAGATTACCCGCAGATACGGCGATTCGACCATCGTGCAGACCATCACTCTGCGCGAAGGCTCGGCGCGGCTGGATTTTGCCACCGACGTGGATTGGCACGAGGATCATGTGCTGCTTAAGGCGGCGTTCCCCTTCGATGTGCGCGCGTCCCATGCCAACTACGAAATCCAGTTCGGACATATCGAGCGTCCCACCCACCGCAATACTTCGTGGGATCAGGCGAAGTTCGAGGTGTCGGCGCACAAGTGGGCTGACCTGTCCGACGCGGGCTATGGCGTCAGCATCCTGAACGACTGCAAGTACGGCTACAGCTGCGAGGAAAACGTGATGCGCATTTCGCTGCTGAAGGCGGCCACCTATCCGAACCCGGAGGCCGACCGCGGGCAGCACCACTTCACCTACTCGGTTTATCCGCACAAGGGCGGGGTGGGAAGCGACACGATCCGCGAAGCGTATATGCTGAACAATCCGCTGGTGAGCCGTGTGCTCGGCAAGCAGGAGGGAAGCCTTCCCGCGTGCTATGCTCTGGTGGACAGCAGCGACTGCGGCTTCCTCATTGACACGGTGAAGAAGGCGGAGGACGGCAGCGGCATCATCATCCGCGGCTATGAATCGCGGGGCGCGAAGGTTTCGACCCGGCTGATCTTCGGCTTCAGCGTGAAAAAGGCCGAGCTGTGCGATCTGATGGAGAATGTCATCGCCCCCGTCCCCTGCGACGGCAGATGCGTGGATGTGAAGGCAGGCAGCTTCGAGATTGTGACGATCAAGGTTACGGTGTGATGGAATAAACGAGAAGTATCGCAGGTACATTGGATTGTGCCTGCGATACTTTTGTAAAACGAGGGGGACACCGGCGAGGATATCATTACACAGTTCAAGCTGCGTTCGAATCAGATTCACAAACAGCGCGGAATTTCATTAAGAAATTGAAGGACAAGAAGCTCAGGCAGCTTTATTGGTAATCATGGCTGAAACCCGTGAAAACTTCTATGAAGAATTAAAGCGTTATATTAAATAATAGAAGGCTGATGTATCTTGGTACATCAGCCCCCTGTTTCTTACAGCGCATTCACACCCGTTCCACCATCGCGCGAACCGACGCCGTGGCGTCAAACTTCAGCCCGTGGGTGAACATCATCGAGATGAGGAACTCCCGCCTCTGGACGAATCCGCGCAGCCGGACGCCCAGCTCATCCCGCAAAGCGGGATGAGCTGCCGCAATTTCGCAGAGTGCGGCGATGATCGTCGTTTCGTAGTGGAAGCGCAGGTCGTCCCGGTCGTAGATCAGCTCGTAGGGGGTCAGCGGAATCTCCGTGAGATAGCTTTCGTCCGCCAGCATCCCGCAGAGCAGCGGAACCGCTTCGGCGGCGCCCAACCGTCCCAGCGCGGAGATGGCTGAGATCGCATGGAGCGTCACATACTTACGCCCGGTTTTGGGAATGTACCCATCCCGGCTGGCAGCCAGCTCCAGCAGCACATCCACACCGGCGTCGTCATCCAGCAGCGCCAGCGCCAGCGCGGCGTTCCGGTGGAGCAGGGGCTTGTCGGATTCAAGAAGCTGATGCAGCAGCCCGCGCTTGCCCAGCGCTTTCGCCGACCAGATATACCAGCCCGGCTCATCCCCCGCCAGCCCTTCCGCCAGCGCTCCGTCGTCGTCGCACCAGAGTTTGTCCGTGTGGAACTCGTTGAAGGTCTGACGCTCCAGCAGCATCCGGTCGCTCTCCCTGATGCATCCGGTGGCAAAGAGCCGGCCGCGCAGTTCGTCCACATCCACCTCCTTCGCGTCCACGCCGTCACGGACGGCCAGCGCGGCCAGCATACCCGCCGCTTCGCCCGATTTGTGGCAGTCGTCCTTCATGCGCAGACCCATGGACAGATTGTGCTCCACTGCCACGTTCCGTCCGGCGGCAAGTAGTCCCCGCGTTCCTTTTGGAATCAGCGCGCCCATGGGCATGGGAATCGCCACGCCCCAGCCCCACATACCTGCGATGGTGATCCAGTCCTGATAAATTCGATCCTCCAGCGCGCTGTCTTTGCCGTGATTGTCCAGATTGGACTGTCCGAAGTAGATCGGTTTGGCGGTGTACTTTCCGGCGATCAGTTCTTCGAAGCTGACGTTTTCCTCGCCCAGAATTTTGCGTCCCTCCCGCAGACCGATCAGCGGCGCGATGCCTAGATAATCGTGGGCGGCGTAGCTGTCCCGCAGATGGATGTAGGAGACGGCGGAGGTGAGAACGGCGTTCCCGAAATCGTCGGCGTCGTAGGGATTCACCGCGCCGTTGTCGCAGTAGCCCCAGCCCACCGATTTGCCCGCGAGCTTGTAAAAAACGCTGGAATAGGGCTGGAAGCGTCCGTCGGATTGACGTCCGCCCTGCATGGTGCAGCCCGCCGCCACGCAGACAGACGCTTCGGCGGTGCAGTCGATGACAAACTTCGCCGACGCTTCGCAGACATTGCCGTTCTCCGTCCAACAAACGCCGGAAACCGTCTGACCGCACTGTATCGTTCCGGTGAAGAACGCGCCGTAACGGCATTCCAGCCTGCCCTTTGCCAGCGCATCGAAGGCGGCGGTCTTCTGGGTCGGACCCACATTGCCCGAGGAAAGCAGCTTTTCGTCGAAACGCTTGGCGTATTTGTCCAGCTCCTGATAGCGTCCGCCCTTGAAGCCGTAGTAATAGCCGAGAATGCCGCCTGCCGATGTGGAGCCGCCCGCCATGGACAGATTCTCCAGTCCCAGCACCCGCAGTCCCTCCGACGCCGCCGTCAGCGCCGCCATCATGCCAGCCGTACCCAATCCTACGACGATCACGTCATAGTCGCCCCACGTCAGGATTGTCGGCGTATCGATAAACGGTTCGCCGTCCTTCTTTGGATGAAAGCCCGCGCCTGCGTCGTAAGCCGCGAGAAAGTTCGGATAAGCCGCCGAGGGCATCCAACAAGCCTGACCGCCCAGCTTCCGCACGGATTCGGCGGGGGTTATGCACAGCTCGGTGGCGGGGAAAGTGATTTTATGCTCGCTGTCAGCCTGTTCCAGCAGCGCAAGACGGGTTTCGGCGATGTCACCACAGGCGGGGAAGCGGCGTATTTTGCGTTCGTCGTCCAGATAGCAGAGGGAGCGCTCCGCCATGACCGGGGCGGGGCTTCCGTCCGGCGACAGCCATGCGCGGCTGACGAAGCGGGAAGTGGTATCGAGAATGTAATCGGCGGTGAAACGATAGACCACGCCGTAGCAGACGAAGGATACCTCGTATCGTTCGCCGTCCGTCGTAGTGTCGTTGATGGCGGACATGAAATAGCAGTCGGCGCCGCTGGCTTTCAGGCGGGCGGCGATGACCGGAGAGAGGGCGGGGAGCCATTCGCCCCCATCGCCCAGCGCGCCGCGCTTTGTCATTTCGTCCCGCAGGAAAGCGGCGGCATCGGTGGAAGGGATATAGCCGGAGGTCTGTCCGTCGGTTTTCAGCGCGGCGGCGAACTCGGGCGCGCAGGTGCAGCCGGTTTCGATAACGGCTGTGCGCAGGCTTCGGTTTGCATTTGCGGCGGCGATGCCGAGAGCGGTCGCGCCGAGAATCAGGAGATGGTAGTGTTGTTTCATGGGTTTACCTCTGAAGGATTGTAATTCCACATATGTGAGCGGCATATATGTATGTTGTCAATATTATAACGTATTTCCACGAAAAAATCCTCTGTTCCCTCTTGCAAAGTCTCTACTTTTTTGCTATAATACTGCTGATGACATCGAATGGAGGCATGAATATGGCTGGTGTGAAAAAGTTGTATGAATATCGCTCGGAGGACGGGACGAAGATTTTGGAATATATTCGTCAGGAGCTGGATGTGGGGCATCTGTCGGGCGTTAATCGATATCTCCATCCGAAGCTGGTGCGTGTGCGCAGGGGCTGCGCCGTTTGGAACATCGGCGGGCACGATTATACGGTGCGTGCCGGGGATGTGGTGCTGCTGTCCAGCACGGAACAGCGCGCGTTCCGGGAGATTTATCCGCCGGAGTGCTTTGAAATGGACTACATCATTTTTTCGCCGCTGATTCTGGCTTCCGGCATTCATCTGGTTGGGGTGCTTTACCGGCGGGGCTTTCATGTTGTTCCGCGGGACAGCGCCTGCTTTCCCGATGTAATCGACTGCTTCGAGCGGATAGAGCGCGAGGTTTCCTCGGATGCGCCCTATCGTGAAATTGCCGCAGCGGCGCTTCTCACCGAGCTTCTGGTGGCGATCAACCGCGCTGCCGCATCCTCCGGTGTACTGCCGGACGGTATGATTGCGCCGGGCAGCTACACGATGGTGAGCAAGGCGGTGGCGTACATCCATACTCATTTTACCGAATCAATCACGGAGGGCGATCTGGCGTCCCGGCTGTATGTGACGCGAACCCATCTGTCCAGGCAGTTTTACAACTGCCTTGGTATCGGTTTTGCCGAATATCTCAGGCGGGTGCGACTTCAGAAAACGCTTGAGCTGCTTTGCGCCCATCCGTCCATGAACGTGCTGGACGCGGCGCTGGACTGCGGCTTCGGCAGCTCGGCGGGGTTTTACAAAACGGTGCGTGAGCTGACAGGTACTTCGCCGCGTATGCTGTTGAAGACCAGCGAGGAGACTCTGTTCGGTTTGATTTTATAAAAAACGAAGCGCGGAAAAATTTTCTTATTTTTTTTTGAAAAACCTATTGACAAATCGCACGATATGTTGTATAATTAATGTGTACCAAAAAGGTATAGATTCGAGGTGCCAAACGTGAGGATCACACAGGAAGCAGATTATGCTCTGCGCATCGTGTACGTGCTGGCAGGCGCCGAGAATATCATGGACGCGAAGTCCATCGCCGATGCGGTGGGTGTGACGGAGCGGTTTACCGTGAAGATTCTGCGCAAGCTGGTACAGAGCGGTCTGGTCAGTTCCCGGAAGGGAGCGAGCGGCGGTTACGGCCTCGCCGAGCTGCCGGAAAAGATCAGTATGCGGCGCATTGTGGAGATCATCGACGGCCCGTTGGAAATCTCACGGTGTCTGGATTCGTCCTACGAATGCTCCCGTACTGGTCACAACAAAAAATGCTGCACCTTCCATCTTGTATTTGACAAAATCAATCGAAGTATCTCAGACAAGCTGGAATGCGTGACACTGGACAGTGTAATCAATGACAGCATCAGTGTAAACGAAATCTTATCAAAAATTTAACTTTTACTTATATGGAGGAAATTATTATGGCAAAGTTCGTATGTAAGATCTGCGGTTATGTTCACGAGGGAGACGCTGCTCCCGAAAAATGTCCCCAGTGCAAGGCTCCCGCTTCCAAGTTCGAGGAAGTAAAGGAAAACGCTATGGCATGGGCTGCCGAGCATTCTGTCGGCGTGGCTCAGGGTGTTGATCCCGAGATCATCGAGGGTCTGCGCGCTAACTTCAATGGCGAGTGCACCGAGGTTGGTATGTACCTGGCAATGGCTCGCGTTGCACACCGCGAGGGCTACCCCGAGATCGGTCTCTACTGGGAGAAGGCCGCTTACGAGGAAGCTGAGCATGCAGCGAAGTTCGCTGAGCTGCTGGGTGAGGTTGTCACCGACTCCACCAAGAAGAACCTCGAAATGCGCGTTGAGGCTGAAAACGGCGCTACCGCTGGTAAGACTGAGTTGGCTAAGCTGGCGAAGGCACAGGGTCTGGATGCTATCCACGACACCGTTCATGAAATGGCTCGCGACGAAGCTCGCCACGGCAAGGCTTTCGCAGGTCTGCTCGCACGTTACTTCGGCAAATAATTGCGAATATAGATTGAAAATAAATTGCGGCGGGGCTTGACCCCGCCGCAATTTTATGATACAATAAATCTTGAAGCAACGAAATTGAGATTGTTTTATTCTTCGTCCAGGTACATTGCCGTCGAGTTTTCGATCAGCGTGAGCACCGACTGCTCGTAGGTGCTGTACAGGGTGGTGAAGCTCAGCGTGGTGTCGTGTACTAGATTATAGCCGGGGTTGGCCAGCTTGCCGCCGAACTGGGTGTTGTTGTAGTATCCAAGGTCAAAGGTGCGTCCCTCGTTGATGTAGTCCAGCATGGCGATGGACATATCGTCGCGCAGGAGCTTGCCCTGAAGGGTGATGTCATAGTAAGCGGGGATGACCAGCTGCTGACCATAATAGGACATAGCTTCCAGCACCGCGCCGGTACGTGCCAGATCGGAGTTGGTCACGGGGATGATGCCAAGCGAGCTGCCCGCGTCAACGAAGTTGTAGTACTTGTCCACATTCTCGTCGTACTTCGGCCACGGCACCAGTCCGAAGTCCACGTCGGATTCACGGAACATACCCTGGGAGAGATGCTTGACGTTCACGTCAACGAAAGCGAATCTGCCGTCGCAGAAGGCTGCCTGATGATCGGTGCCGCCCAGCTGGTTCCAGCCGCAGTCGGAGAGAAGCAGGTTCATGAACTTATCGTACACATCGACGACCTTCTCGCTGTAGAGGGTCAGCTCCGGAAGACCTTCGCTGTTCAGGGTGATGATTCGCTCGCCGGTGCAGTAGAGGGCGTTGATCGGACCGCACCAGTGGTTGGTGCCGTAGCCGAACTGATCCTTTGCGATCGTCAGCTCGTTATCGCCGTTGATATCGCGGCTGTAGGTCTGTGCCATTTCCGCGAATTTGTCGAAGGTCCACTCGCCCGACTCAACCAGCTCGTAGGGGTAGTCCATTTTGTAGTCATCGAAAAGATTCTTGTTGAATACCATGCCCACGGACGATTCCAGGGAAGCGTAGGACAGGTCGCCGGTCATGGTATACAGCTTGCCGTTGATGGCGAAGTTTTCGACAATATCCTGAATCCACCAGCTCTTGGTCAGGTCGAGGTTGGGCACGTCGAACCAGTTGACGCAGACGTCGTTCTGCGCGTAGACGAAGGCGGCGCGTGCGGCGGGGAAGACGATGTCATAGGCATCATCGTCGGCAAGAATGGTATTGAGCGCGTCGGTTTCGTAGTCTGAGCTGCTGAGGACGTATTCGAACTGGATGTTAAGCAGTTCCTCCACGATTCCGTTACGTTTATGCACCGCGTCGTTCAGGGTTTCGCCGGTTTCGTCCTCGGCCATGATTTCATTGGCGCGGGTACTGGGGCGGGTCATGATGGTGAAGGTATAGCCTTCATAGTCCAGACCTTCGGGAAGCTCCAGTTTTTCGGTGGGTTCGGTTTCGACCGGCTCGGTAGTGGTGGTTGTGTCAGCGGTTGTAGTGCCATTGGTGCTGTTGTTTTCGCTGCCGCAGGCGGCCGCGGTTGTCAGCATAGCTGCTGCAAGCAGCAGAGTGATTGTACGCTTTAACATGATATTACCTCCAATATGGTTTGTGCGAATTCAATCCGGATTGCCTAACCATTATAGCATATCCGAACCGTCCGATTCTACTGATATTTTACAATTTAACGGTAAAAACGCAGATTTTTTATTATGATTAAGAAGTATATTACAAAGCCGGTCACGCTGCCGGAGGATATGCAGAAGCCCTACTATCATCGGCTTCCCAGAGATTTTGACATCAGCAACATGGAGATTGGTCACGGCACGTCGATGCCGTATTTTCACTATCACAATGTATACGAGCTATTTTACATGAAACAGGGGACAAAGCGATATGTGATCAAGGGGGTGGCGTATGATTTAGCTGCTCACGATTTGGTCATTGTTCGTCCGGGAGAGATTCACCGCAGTGTTTCCTGCGACAACACGGAGCAGCATCGGGTGATTTTATATTTTAGCGAGCAGTTTTTTGATCGTTTTGCCGATGTGATTGGGAAGCATTCGCTGTTTGAGTGTTTGCAGCGACCGCAGTACACCATTCCCGCCCGATTCCGGCTTCGTTTTGACAAGCTGATTGAGCGGATATCGTCGATGGATCACGAGGACATGAAGGATGACATCAACTGTGCGGCGATGCAGGGGTGGATGTTTGAGATGCTGGTGATGCTGTCGGAGATTGCGTCCATCAGCCAAAGGCAGGTGACGGACAACGAGATTGTGACTCGAACCATACAGTATATACAGAAAAACTACATGAATTCGCTTACGCTGGCGGATGCGGCGAAGGAGGTATTTGTATCGTCTTCCTATTTATCGGCGCTTTTTCGCAGCTGCATGGGGACGAATTTCAACAGCTATGTGCAGGAGCTGCGCATTCGGCAGGCTATTGAGCGGCTGACCTCAAGTGACGACAGCATTTCGGAGGTTGCGGCGGCGTGTGGGTTCTCCAGCCCGAACTACTTCAAGGATGCATTCAAGCGGGTGACTGGTCGTTCGCCCAGCGCGTATCGGCGGGAAGCGCTGACGGAGGAGTATGAGCAGAAGTGTTTGCGGGAGGACTGAGAAAGAAGTTTCTCGGCTTTGGCGGCGTTCTTAATTTTGCTCACATCAGATTTCCACCTGCCGGCGGGGGTTCGAGAGGATGGGAGAACCGCCGCTGCCCGCTCTGGTTCTCCCACCCTCTCGAGCTCTCCCGTCTTTCCTCCGGGGAACGGGACGCCGCAGCCTGAGCCGCGGCTGAATGCGCTCACGCGCAGGTGCAGACGCTGTGTGCGGTGCGCCTTAGGCACGGCCCCCTCGATGCCATGTTAAATTTGCTCTTGACAAATGGGGGGAAACGTGGTATACTTTTATTCGTAATAGAATAGACGGACAGTTCGTGACCATCCTGTCGTTAAATAAAACTATGGATTTAGACGGACGCCGGAGCTATGCTTGCTCGGGCGTTTTATGCGTTGCACATCATTATTTTGAGGTCATGTCTGCCCAAAAGGAGCAAATATATGACCAATACTCACGCGATCAAACAGCCGATGACCAGACGCATCACCATGTCGGCGATGTGCATTGCCCTCTACTGTGTGGTGATGTACTTTACCCAGGCGTTTGCTTTCGGTGCGTATCAGATACGCATTGCCACTGCGATTTATTCGCTGGGATTCTTTTTCCCGTGGCTGACCATTCCCATGGGATTTGCCAATGCTTTATCCAATATGCTGATGGGCGGTTTTGGGGTTTTTGACATTCTTGGCGGAGCGCTGGCGGGGGTTTTGACTACGGGCAGCTGCGCGCTTCTGGGAAGGCTGCGCACGGGCTGGGCGCCCTACACGGTGGCGTTTCCGGTAACGCTGATTCCGGCGCTGCTGGTACCGATCTGGCTGGCGCCCGCGCTGGGGATGCCCTACTGGCCGCTGGCGGTCAATCTGCTGGTGGGACAGTTTTTCCCCGGCGTTGTAAGCGCTGTGTTGATCACGGTCATGAAAAAATATCACATCAAGGAGAGATTTTCGTTATGAGAACCACCGATGAGCTGTCGGGCATTACCAAGCTCGGCTCCAATGGAACCAAATATCCCACCAACTACGCTCCCGAAATGCTGGAGACCTTCGTCAACAAGCATCCCGAGCGGGACTATTTTGTTAAGTTCAACTGTCCCGAGTTCACCTCCCTCTGTCCGATGACTGGGCAGCCGGACTTTGCGACCATTACCATTTCCTACGTACCGGACGTGCGGATGGTAGAGAGCAAGTCGCTGAAGCTCTATTTATTCAGCTTCCGCAATCACGGCGATTTCCACGAGGACTGCGTGAACATCATTCTGAGCGATTTAATCAAGCTGATGGATCCGAAATACATCGAGGTTTGGGGAAAGTTCACGCCCCGGGGCGGCATTTCCATCGACCCCTACGCCAACTACGGCAAGCCGGGCACGCCATGGGAAGAAGTGGCGCGCCGTCGGCTGTACGAGCACGATATGTATCCGGAAAAGGTAGACAACCGATAAGAAAACGCCGCGCGGGAGCGCGGCGTTTTTGCTTATCGCTTATTTTGCCAGCAGGCGGTTCATGGCGCCGGTTTTGTTGATGATGAAGACGGCGACCATGGTCAGGATCATTTCGGGAAGCATATACGCGCCGTTGTAAACCACCGAGTAGACGAAGGGATTCCATCCCTCCGGCGCCCATGCTGCGAACAGCACCACGCCCGAAAACAGGTGGCAGAGGAAGCGTACAAACATGGCGGCGGCGATTCCGGCGCACATCATCCCAGTGGAACGTCCGCGAAAGAGGGAAGTGATGCCCAGCGCGGAATAGGCGAAGATATAGTCGAACAGGAAGCAGGCAATCAGGACGGCGGGCGTCAATCCCCAGGACAGCACTTCGGACACCGACAGAAGCAGCTGCAATACCGAGTAGACGAAGGCGGAGCCGAATCCCCAGAGGGCGCCACGCCGCAGTCCAATCAGGCAGATGGGAAGCATACTCAGCAGCGTGACCGAACCGCCCAGCGGCAGCTTATAAATCGAAATCATGCTGAGGACGGTGGCGAGGGCGATCATGATGGCGCATTCCACCATGGCGTGAAGCTTGTGTTGTCTCATACAAACACTCCTTATAGAAAGATACTCCGAACAAAACGATCTGTTCGGAGTATCATCGTAAGTGTAGTGTTATGTCTCCCTACGCCGGAATTACCCGTACAGGTTCATCGGGTTCGGACATTTGTCCATCTCAGCTCTGCCGATGGTTGTTATCAGCATCGCACCCCGGATCATTCAGTTTGAAGTTCGATCTTATTATAGCACACCGACGCCCATTTGTCAAGCGTTATTTCCCGATTTTCGTCTGATACGTGAATCGATCCAGCCGGGTGAATCCCATTGCACACACCGTGTCGGCGGAACGTTCCACGTCCTCGGGCGTGTTGAAGCCTTCGATCAGCGGTAGGCGGACGATCACCTTCTCCGGGCAGCGTTCGGCGAGGGTGCGAAGGTTGGCGAGCATACGGTTGGGGGACCTGCTGGTGTAAGCGGTGTAGATGGCGGGGTTCATGTCCTTCACGTCCACGATGAAGCCGTCGATGAGGTCGTCCACGGCGTCAAGCGCTTCGCCCGGGACGGCAAGGCAGGTTTCCAGCCAGAAGCGCCAGCGATAGCCCTCGTCCCGGCAGCGCAGGATAAAATCGCGGATGAACGCCGCCTGCAATAAGGGTTCGCCGCCGCCGAAGGTGATGCCGCCGTTGGTGGCTTCAAAGTAGAGGTTGTCGATTTTTAGCCGTTCCAGCAGCTCGTTGGCGGAGAGGGTCAGCGAAGGTTTGCCGCGATTGCACTGGGGATTCAGGCAGTAACGGCAATCCAGCGGGCAGCCGTAACCGCCCACCAGTGTAGTTACGCCCTCGCCGTCTACGCCGATGCGGTGGCGTCCGATGCCGATGGCGGAAAAGCCGCTCATTCCGCGCCCTCCGGCAGGGCGATATCCCCGGCCAGGGTTTCGACCGCGATTTCTCCTTCCAGTTCCGGCGTTTCGGGAATCAGGCCTCCCTCGATGACCACGGCATCCACGGTTCCGGGAACCTCGGTTATATCGCCGGCGGTGGCGGTTTCGATGACTTCGGTAGTCTCGAGCACGCGCATATCGCCATCGAGCGGCTCAAGCTGCTCGATGGGACTACAGGCGGCAGTGACCATCAGCCCGGCGGAAATTCCGGCTACAACCACGGTTTTGCCAGCTTTTCGGCGGCGTTCCAGCGCACGCTCCAACGCCTTTACCTCGGCCTCACAGCGGGGACAGGTTCCGGCGCATTCGCCCTTGTGGGTGCATTCGTGTACGTCCAGCGGAATGTCATTCTTTGCGGCGATTTCCCGACGGACATCCTTCAGAACGTTGCAGATTCTGCGTCCTTTGGTCATAGGAATTCCTCCTGAAATTTAATTAAGCACATCCTCATTCGCGGGCAGGATGCCGGACAGCTGTTCCTCAAACAGATCGTCGATGGGCGAGCAGGCGGTGTTCAGCGCGATCAGTCCGGCGGAAATGCCTGCGACGACCACGGCTTTGCCCAGCTTCCGGCGGTTGTCCAGCGCCTTTTCCAGCGCTTTCACCTCGGCTTCGCATTGGGGGCAGGTGCCCCTGCACTCGCCCTTGTGCTCGCAGACCGGGATGTCCAGTTCGATGTCGTTTTGTGCGGCGATGTCCCGGCGGACATCCTTCAAAATGTTGCAGATTTTACGACCGTTTGTCATGATATGCCTCCTGAATGAAAAAAGTTTACTCTGTTTGTTTGGACGGATTTTGAAGCGGGAAGTTCCGCTGTTCATATATTGTTTACAAAAATATATTCGGCAGGTCACGATGGTTTATTATAATGGAATATAATACCATTTATGAGGATTGAAACCATGAGAATCTGTTTACTGTTTCTATTAACGCTGCTGCTTTGCATCTGCACCGGCTGCGGGGGGACAACCATTGTCTGGCGGGATTCGGCTGCGGTGGGAAGAGCGCCCTACGCCGTCGATCTGTCCACCGGCGAACGCCATTCCGCCTGTCCCATGCCGAACTGCACCCATCAGGTCAGCTCCTGCGCTTTCCACCGTCTGCGCGGGGAAATGCTGGCGGACGGAAGCCGGCTGGTCTATTTTGCGGCGGAGGACGGAACACTCTCCGGGCGGCTCGATTCGCTGCATCTATACGACGCGGACGGCGGAACCGATACGCTGCTGCTGACCGTTCCCGGCGGGGAACTTCGTCTGGCGGCGGAGGGATGGATTTACTATGACGTCCCCATTCCGCTGTCCGACGGTTATACCACCTTCCGGATTTCGGCGAACGGCGGCGAGCCTGAGTCAATCCGCGCCGACAAATGGCGGCTGGTCGATATCGAGGGCGGGCGGATGCTTTGGGAGAGCACGGACGGGCTGCAGTATGAGGAAAAGGCATACGCGGTGGAAAGCGACAAATGCGCCCTGTCCGGCGGAAAAATTTACTATCTGCGTTCCCGCGATCTGGCGGAAAAAGCGCTGCCGCTTGCCCGAACCTTCGACGGGCGGGAGCTGCACGTCATCGACCCGAAGACAGGGAAGGACGAGTTCATCGCCTCGGCGGGGGATTTCATCCTGGCGGATGGGGAGCTTTACTACACATCGGCAGCGGGGGTGATTGTGAATCGGGCGGGGAAGACGGTATGCGACCATACGCCGCTGGTCATTGGGGGATTGCTTGCGGCGGAAGATGGGAAGCTGGCACTCAGCGCCTCCGGAACGCTGAACAGCGTTACCGTGAATGCGGCGGACACGGTGATCGCCGATATCGCCAGCGGAAGCGCGCGGCTGGTTCGAGCGGGGTGAGCGCCCGGCTGCGGTTGAAAATCGCCGGATTCATTCGGCGAAAATAGGTCTTGCGTTCGTTGTGGGAATGTGATATAATGAAACATACTATATTTTCACGAAAAGAGGCTTCCTATGAAACGCAGGCTGACGCTGTGTCCGCTGACCAACCGGCGGGACGGACATATTCTATTTCTTTTCTGTTTCGTATTTTACTTTACCCTCTACTTCGGCAGGCTGAATCTGTCGGCGGCCATCACCGAAATCACCACCACCGGCGTGCTGGAGAAGGATGCGGCGGGTTTGATCAGCACCGCGTTCTTCGTGGTCTACGGCTGCGGGCAGCTTGTCAACGGCTTCCTCTCCGACCGTCTGCCGCCCTTTAGCCTTGTGACCGGCTGCTTTCTTTTCGCGGGAATCGCCAATCTGGGAATGTACGCCGCCGCGCTGACGAGAGCGCCGCTGACCGTCTATCTGATTGTCTGGGCGATAAACGGCTACGCCCAGTCCGCCGTCTGGCCGACGATGATCCGCATCGTTTCCACTGTTCTGCCCGAGGAACAGCGCATTTCGGCGGGAACGAATATGATGGCGACCACCGCCATCGGAACGGTGCTGTCCAACCTGATTTCTTCGGGCATCATGAAGCTGTGGGGCTGGGAGGAATGCTTCCTTCTGCCCGGCGTGATTCTGCTGGGGGCGGCTTTGATCTGGTTCTTCGGCACGCTGTCGATCAGCCGCCGCTGTGTGCGCTGGGAGAATGTGCCCGCCGTACAGACTTCCCAAAAGCGGAAGGACGACCGCCCGCTGCCCCGGCGTATCCGGGAAAGCGAGCTTCTGGGGCTGATGATGCGGTCGGGCGCGCTTGTCATGCTGCTGTCGATCTGCTGCTTTGCCATCATCAAGGACGGCATCACCGTCTGGGCGCCCACGATCATCACCGAAACCTTTGTCACCGAGCCGAGTCTGGCGGTGGCGCTGAACACCTTCATTTCGCTTGCCAGCGTGTTCGGCGCGGGGCTGTCCAAGCTGGTGATGGAAAAATGGCTGCACGATGAAATGAAATCGGCGGCGGTGCTCTTTGCGGGAGCGGCAGCGGCACTGCTTCTGATGATGACGGTGGGGACGAAGTCGCTGGTGCTGATGCTGGCGCTTTTCGCGGTGATTATCGTCTGTCTGCTGGGCATCAATACCATGTTCATCAGTCTGGTGCCCCTACGCTTCGGCAAATACGGACTGTCCTCCACCATGACGGGCATTCTCAACTCCACCGCCGCCGTATCCTGCGGCGTATCCACCTATCTGGCGGGTCTGCTGGCGAAGTCGGCGGGCTGGGGAGTGACCATCGCCGTATGGCTGGCGCTGGCGTTGATCGGGTTGGCGATCACGGCAAAGCTGATCGCCCGATGGATGCGCTTCAAGGAATGATAAGGAAGAAACCATCTGTCTTTCAAACGGGGACAGATGGTTTCTTTGTTAATCAGCAATTTCATCCCCGAGACGTTTGCGCAGTCGGCGCGTCAGAATGATATAGCAGGTTAGGTGTACAAGGAATGTGACCAGCCATGAGATGGGATAGGAGATGTAGATCGTCTCGATGATATGGAACTCGGGAACCTGGAAAATGGTTGCAATCCAGACCAGCCGCAGACCGCAGGCGCCGATTAGCGACACAATCATAGGCAGGAAGGAATAGCCGATGCCGCGCAGACCGCCCATCATGACATCCATCATGCCGCAGAGGAAATAGGTGGTCGCTACAAAGCCAAGGCGCAGCATTCCCGCTTCCACGACCTGCTGGGTGTCCGAGTAGATCCAGAGCAGCTTGTCGCCAGCCAGGTAGAGCAGATTGCCCAGAACCAGTCCGGTGACAAAGACGCAGGCCTGACCGACCAGCATGGTGCGGATGATTCGCTTGTATTTGTGCTGCCCCAGATTTTGGCTGGTGAAGGAGAGGGTTGCCTGATAGAAGGCGTTCATCGCCACGTAGACGAAGCCCTCCAGATTGGCCGCCGCGCCGTTGCCCGCCACCACGATGTCGCCGAACAGGTTGATGGACGACTGAATGACCACGTTGGACAGGGAAAACAGCGTGCCCTGAAGTCCGGCGGGAACACCAACGCGGACAATCTGAATCAGCTTTGCCTTATTGATGCACAGTTTTTTCGGATCCAGGCGGATGCCGCCGCTCTCGCGCAGCAGACAGCGCACCACCAGCAGCGCCGACAGCGTCTGGGAGATGATGGTAGCCAGCGCCACGCCCGCCACGTCCATATGGAAGACAATGACGAAAAACAGGTTCAGCACCACATTCAGCACACCGGCGATGATCAGATAATAGAGCGGGCGTTTAGTATCGCCGATGGCGCGAAGCAGTGCCGCGCCGAAGTTGTAGACGGTGGTGGAGGTCATGCCCACAAAGTAGATTCGCAGGTAGACCGACGCCAGCTCAAGCACGTTGTCCGGCGTCTGCATCCAAATCAGCAGCTGGCGTGCCCCGATGAGACCCACGAAGGTGAGGAACACACCGGCAATAATGCTGATAAGAATGGAAGTATGTACGGTTTGAGACAGCTCCTCGTCGCTTTTTGAACCGAAGAAGCGGGCTGCCAGTACGTTAGAGCCGACGGAAAGTCCCATGAACAGACCGGTGAGCAGGTTGACCAACGAGCCGTTGGAGCTGACCGCAGCCAGCGAAGCGTCGCCGCAGAACTGTCCCACGACGATGATGTCCGCCGCGTTGAACATGAGCTGCAGGATGCTGGACAGCATCAGCGGCAGGGAGAAGGCGAGCATTTTGGGCAGGATAGCGCCGGTGGTCATATCCATCTGATAATGACCGGTGGATTTTCGGGTGATGGTTTTCATGACGATCCTTTCTTAATCGGGCAGAAGCTCGGGATGGTCGGGCGGCATATGCTTTTTGCGATGGCGCAGCACCAGAACGAAGCAGATGCCCTCGGCGGCGGAGGTGATAACCCACGTGATGGGATAGAGAATATAGACCATTTCAATGGTGTGATACTGCTCAATCTGAAAGATGGTCGCCAGCCATACCAGACGGAAGCAGCAGATACCCAGCACCGAAATTACGGTGGGCAGCACCGAGCTTCCCAGCCCACGCAGTCCGCCCACGAAGCATTCCATAATGCCGCATAAATAATAGAAGGAAACGACGAACCGCAGCCGTTTGACGCCCACGGCGATGACCTCCGCGCTCTCGGAATAAATGCCGAGCAGATGGTCGGCGAGCAGGTATTCCACGCCGCCCATGAGCGCAGCGGTGGCAACGGCACAGAACAGTCCGATGAGCATGACGCGGCGGATGCGCTTGTAGTTGCGCGGCCCCGCGTTCTGACCGGTGAAGGAGGTGATAGCCTGCTGAATGGCGTTGATGGCGAAGTAGATCATGTCCTCGAAGTTGACAGCGGCCGCGTTGGCGGCGATGACCGATTCACCGAAGATGTTAATGGCAGACTGAATGACCGTGTTGGAAATCGAGAACATGGAGGATTGCAGTCCGGCGGGCAGACCGACTTTCAGAATCTGTGTAAGCTTATCCCGGGAGATGCCGATCTGTTTGGGAATGAAGCGGATGGCGTTCGGCTCGCGCATCAGGCAGCGCAGAATCAACACCATGGAAATTGCCTGGGAAATGACCGTGGATGAAGCCACGCCCACCACATCCAGATGGAAGCAGATCACGAAAATCAGGTTCAGAATAACGTTGATTACGCCGGACGCAAGCAGAAAAATAAAGGGACGTCTGGTGTCGCCCACGGCGCGCAGCAGAGCGGAACCGTAGTTGTAGATGGTCATGGGAATCATGCCCAGAAAATAGATGCGCAGGTAAACGGCGGCTTTATCGAGGATTTCCTCGGGCGTCTGCATCCAGATTAAGAAGGTGCGGGAACCGGTGAAACCGACGATGGTCAGCAGCGAGCCGACAATCAGGCTCAGCGCCATGGAGGTGTGAACTGTCCGTGAAAGCGCCGCGTTATCCTTCAGACCGAAATCCCGTGCCGCCACCACGTTGGAGCCGATGGAAAGCCCGAGAAACAGGTTGGTGATCAGCGAAATCAGCGATACGGTAGCGCCCACCGCCGCCAGAGAGGAATCGCCGGCGAAGCGTCCCACAACGATGCTGTCGGCGGCGGAAAAGAGAAGCTGTAAAATGTTGGAAAACATCAGCGGCAGAGCCAGCTGCAGCAGTTTAGACAGTATCGGTCCGGAGCACATATCGATCTGATACCGTCCGACCGATGCTTTTTTGTTCATATGTAGTTTTACCCCCGGGAAAATGCGAAATACTTAACATATATTATAACGCAACCAAAGGCTTCTGTCAAGAGCCGTGCGAATTTATACGGGAATTCGGAGTATTTATGAACAAAAAGGGTTTCTTTCTGTAAAATTTATCTTGATTGCCCGTTTCTGCTTGCAAAAATCGGGACTTTGTGGTATAATTATTATGGGTTAAATTTTGTTTGCATAATGCAATAATACGGAGGAATCTGAGAATAATGAAAGCATCCATCGTTTTCGCCGGTCAGGGTGCGCAGACGCCCGGCATGGGAAAGGAGCTGTACGAGGCTTATCCGACGGCGCAGGCTGTTTTTGCCGAAGCAACCGACGTTTACCGCCGCGTCACCGGCTGCGACACCACACTTGAAAAAATCTGTTTTGAATACGAAAAGGACGAGCTGGACAAGACTGCCAACTCCCAGCCCGCCATCTTTACGCTGTCCATGGCGGGGCTTGCCGTGGTGCGCGAGAAGTTCCCGCAGCTTGAGATTGCATCCGCGGCAGGCTTTTCGCTGGGCGAATGCTCGGCGCTGTGCGCGGCGGGCGTGCTGGATTTCGCGTCCACCATGGAGCTGATTCTGCTGCGCGGCGACGCCATGGGCAAAGCCTGTGCCGCCACCGACGGCATGATGTGCGCCGTCATCGGCGTGGACGCTTCGGTGTGCGAAGCGGTCTGTGCCGAGCTGGCAAACGGCGGCGTGCTGCTGCCGGTCAACTACAACTGTCCCGGTCAGACGGTCATCGCCGGTGAACGTGCTCTGGTGGAGCAGGCTGCCGCGAAGCTCAAAGAGCAGGGCGCCATGAAAGTGGTTCCTCTGGCGGTACAGGGCGCATTCCATACGCCGCTGATGAACACGGGACGGGACAGCTTCGTTCCCGCCATCGAAAAGTTTAATTACGCCGCCCCGTCGCTCAAACTGTACACCGACGTGACCGGCGCGCCCATCGATACCGTGACGCCCGCTCATTTGGGCGCGCAGATGACCTCGCCCGTCCGCTGGCAGACGATTATTGAGAATATGCTCGCCGACGGCACCGAGCTGTTCATCGAATTCGGACCGGGCAGAGTGCTTTCCGGACTGATCAAGCGTATCTCCAGAACGGCGAAGATCGTGAACATCGAGTCGCCGGAGGGCATTGAAAAGCTGGCTTCCATGCTGTAAAAAAACAAACAGGTCGGAAATCCGCGCCGGTAAATATCGGCGCGGAGGACTGCCGGAAAGGAATTTCATATGGGTAAACAAAGAAAAACAAAGATTATCTGCACCATCGGCCCGGCGTCCTCCAATGTGGACACGCTGCGGGAGATGATGCTGGCTGGTATGGACGTGGCGCGGCTGAATTTCTCCCACGGCGACCATGAGAGCCACAAAAAAACAGCCGATATGGTCAAGCAGGTGCGCGATGAGCTGGGACGCTATACTGCGCTGCTGCTGGATACCAAGGGACCGGAAATCCGTCTGGGCAGGTTCGCCGCGCCGGTGACGCTCAAACGCGATCAGGATTTCAAGCTGATTTTCGACGACACGATTTTGGGAGACGAAACGCAGGTCTTCTGTACCTATAAAGACCTGTGGCGCGACGTTTCGGCGGGCAGCCGCATTCTGATTGATGACGGCCTGGTCGAGCTGAAGGTCACGGAGGCAACTGCCGCCGGGATCGTCTGCCGCGTGGTCAACCCGGGCGTGGTGTCGAACAACAAGGGCGTGAATGTGCCGGGCGTTCGACTGTCCATCCCCTTCCTGTCGGAGCGCGATATGTCGGACATCGAATTCGGCATCGAGCAGGATTTTGATTTTATCGCCGCCTCCTTCACCCAGTGCGCCGAGGATATCGAGAAAATCCGCGCGCTTCTGGAAAAGCACGGCAATCACGACATCCGCATCATCGCTAAAATCGAAAACGCTGCCGGTGTGGAGAACATCGACGAGATCATTAAAGTCTCCGACGCCATCATGGTGGCGCGCGGCGACATGGGCGTGGAAATTCCCATGGAGGAGATTCCGATCATCCAGAAGAAGCTGATTTCCAAAGCCTACAACGCGGGCAAGCCTGCCATCACCGCTACCCAGATGCTGGAAAGCATGACCAAGCATCCCCGTCCCACCCGTGCCGAAATCACCGACGTGGCAAACGCCATCTATGACGGCACATCGGCGATTATGCTGTCCGGCGAAACGGCGGCGGGCGATTATCCGGTGGAAAGCGTGCGCACCATGGCGCTGATTGCCACGCGCACCGAGGGAGACATCGACTATGTGGAGCGCTTCAACCGCAACCAGCTGTCCGGCTTCTCCAACGTGACCACCGCGATCTCCCATGCAGCCTGCACCACGGCGCACGATCTGGGCGCCAACGCCATCATCACCGTTACAAAATCGGGTCAGACGGCGCGTATGATCAGCCGCTTTCGTCCGGTTACGCCGATCATCGGCTGTTCGCCCAGCACCAAGGTCTGCCGTCAGCTGTCCCTGTCCTGGGGCGTAACCCCCATGCGAATCGAAGAACAGACTTCCACCGACGTGCTGTTCGAGCACGCCATAGAGCTGGCCTGCAAGAACAATCTGGTCGCTTACGGCGATCTGTCGGTAATTACCGCCGGACTTCCCATCGGTGTGCCGGGTACGACGAATATTCTGAAGGTGCAGATTGTCGGCGATGTGCTGACCAGCGGAACCGGCGTTTGGTCGGTGACGGATACGGTCTGCGGAAGCCTCTGCGTCTGCCGGGACGAGACTGAGGCGAAGGCAGCTTTTAAGGACGACGACATTCTGGTCATTCCGTCCACCTCCAACAAAATCATCGACCTGCTTCGTCATGCCCGCGGCATCATCTGCGAGATGGACGGCGAGGATTCCCATGCCGCCATCGTGGGACAGGCGCTGGGCATTCCGGTAATCGTGGGTGCGCTGGGCGCCACGAAGATTCTCAAAAGCGGCACCGCCGTTACGCTGGACGCCAAGCGCGGCATGGTCTACTACGGCGAATAAATCGAATAAGCGAAAGCGTCTGCGCACCGCGCAGACGCTTTTCTTATGAATTCAGCGCCGTCCGCTCCACCCCGTCAGGCAGCGTCACGGCAAAATCGGGCTTCCACACCTCCGTGCGCATGGATTCGCCGCCGTAGTACAGCGCGTCCACGTTGTCCATCCAGACGCAGAGAATATCCTCCGGCGCGAGGGCGGCGGGGAATTCGAAGGTTATCGAAAATTCGCTGGTATCGGGGTATTTTTTCTTCCAGGACATCCCCGGCATCAGCGTTTGCACCCGACCGTCCCCGCCGATGTAATCCATCCGCAGGTTGAATTCGTGTAGCAGGGCGGCTTCCCGCTGTTCGGCGGTGAAATCGCCCATTGTTCGATTCAGCCCCAGCAGGCGGTTGGACGGGTACCACGTCACGCCTTCGACCGGACTTTCCACAGGCTGTGTATCGCAGCGCACCACCATCGTCAGCTTCAGCGGCGTGAGGCGGATGGATTTCACAATCAGCGGCGCGTCCTCCGTGCCGATGTTCAGCTGGGGCGTGCAGGTGTAAACGTCAAGCTCGTGCTCCAGCCCGCCCAGCTGAAAGGTGATCGACAGCTCGTCGGCGATGGGCGTGATGTCCAGCTCCACCGCGTCTTCGGTGTCCACCGCCACCAATCCGCGAAGGGTCAGCGTCATTGCGTCGGAGGTCAGGCTGTTCAGCTTTTCCGCCGGGAACGTGATGTTGAACTCGAAGCCGGCGGAGAAACCGTCCTGGGCAATATGGAAAATATCCCCCGCCATAATGGCTATTCCGGGCTGCGGGCAGTTGTACGCATAAAGCAGGGCGGGCGTGTCCCCGCGCAGGGTCATATTCTCGTACAGCACGAATTGTCCCGCCGTCTGGGGATAATCGAGGCGGCAGCGGATGTAGACGGTGGTGTCGTCACGGAAGGCTTTGACGACGGTCAGCGTAACCTCGTTTTCGCTGTCCGATTGATCGATGACCACCGCGTTGGGGTCGATCAGCTGCTCCTCCCGGGTGAAGAACCGCCGCACCTGTTCGCCGATTTCGGTAAGCGCGGCGTTGATTTCCTCGCCGTAAGCCGCCGCGCCCACTGCCGCCGCCACGGTCAGCGACGCCGCCAAAGCAATGGCGGGAACCGTTCGGCGGCGGATTTTGCGGGGATGGACGGTCTGCTCCACCAATTGATGAATCCGCGCGGAGGATGACTTCGGCGGCGTGATCAGCGTGAGCGGGGGCAGGGAATCGGGGGGACAGGATTGCAGAATTTGAGTAAATGTCATATTTTCCACCTATAAGATAATATTGTTCGCCAGCAGACGGCGGCGGATTTCTTCCTTAGCGCGCTCCAGACGGCTCTTTACGTAAGACGGCTTCAGCCCCATCGCCGCCGCGATCTGTTTGACGGGCTGGCTGTAGTAATAGCGGCGGGTGAAGATTTCCGCGTCCGGCGGGGGCAGGGAAGTAATTACCCCGGCGATGATCTGCGCGTTGAGGCGGTCGGAAACCTCACTTTCCGGCGATTCGGCGGAGAGGGCGCCGTCCAGCTCGTCCAGCGGGTCGGCATTGTGGCGCGCTTCGGCGCGAAGGCGGTCGATGGCGCGGCGCCGGGCGAGGGTGATGATGTAGCTTTTGACGCCCGGGTCGTCCGGGTCAAAGGTTTCGCGGTTGTTCCAGAGGGTGATGAACACGTCGGCGGATGCCTCCTCGCAGTCGCGCCTGGAGCGCAGGATGCCGCTCACCACCGTCCAGACCAACGCTTCGTATTGCCGCATGAGCGCGGCGAGATCAGCTTCAGTCATAATGATACTCCGGATTTGTTATTTCTATGGATAGATTCGGATGGATCGGGGAATTTGACACAGAATTTGTGTGAATATTTTGTAAATTGATTTTGCAGACAATATCGAAAAAAGTTTCGGAAGTAGTTGACAAACATGAAATTATGTGATATAATGATAACAGTTTCGAATATGGAACAAAAACTAAAAATAATTACGAAAAAGGAGATCAATCTATGCGCAACAAATTTGGTAAACGACTGCTCACCCTGCTTTTGCTGGCTGCTCCTCTGACCGTTTCGGCGGTTTCCTGCGGCGGAACCGATACTCCCTCCGATACCACCGCGTCCGGTACGACCACGACCACTCCGGAAGATTCGTCCGGTTATTCTTATCCTGAGCTGGACTGCAATGGCGAGGAATTCACGATTCTGAACGGCACCACCACATGGGGCTTCTACACCTCCCTCGACCACGAATCGCAGACCGGCGATACCCTGGACGACGCCATTTACAACCGCAACCGCGGGCTGGAGGATCGCTACAATTTCAAGCTGAATGTGGTGGAGGAGCTGGATATTCAGAAGCTGGCTGACCATATCCGCACCGTTATTATGTCCGGCGAGGACGAATACGACGTGACCTATTGTCCCGCCAACTACACCGCGGCGCTGATCACCGAGAATATGTTCGTCAATCTGCGCGACATCGATACGTTCCAGCTGGATCAGCCCTGGTGGGATCAGGTGGTCATCAACGAAGGCTCCCTGGGCGATGATCAGGCCTCCTATTTCGCCGCCAGCGACCTGTCGCTGTTCGGCTTTGAAGGCACGTGGTGTATGTTCTTCAACGAAACCATGCTGGAGAATCTGAATCTTGACAAGCCCTACGATCTCGTCCGCGAGGGAAAATGGACGATTGACGCGCTTCGCGTCTATACCAAGGCGGGCGGCAATCTGAACGGTGACGACAGCTTTGCATGGAGTGAGAGCGGCAATTCAATCTATGGGCTTACCTCATCCCAGGCTCTGCCCGTGGCGTTCATCATAGGCTCAGGCGAGCGCTTTGTGAAAAATGATAAGGGCATACCCTCCTTCTCGCTGGAGACCGACCGCTTCTATTCCCTGGTGGATAAGATGACGGAGCTGTTCGCATCGGACGGCGAGTTTGTCTGGCAGAACTCCAGCGGCAAGAACCATTATGAGGAGATTTTCCGCGACCGCCGCGCACTTTTCCTCGGCGCCGAGCTGAAAGCCTCCCAGAAATACCGCGATTTTGACGACACCTTCGGCATCGTGCCGATTCCGAAATATGAGGAAAGCCAGGAAAGCTATTATTCGATCATGTCCAAGGCGTCGCTGCTGATGAGCGTTCCCGTGACCAGCGCCGATCCCGAGCGCGCGGGCATCATCATGGACGCCCTGTCCTACCTGAGCTACGAAAACATCCTGCCGATCTACTATGAGGTGAATGTCTCCCAGAAGGGACTGCGCAACGAGGATTCCATCGAAATGCTGGGCATCATCCGCGACTCCCGCTTCTTTGATGTGGGCGACGCCTATGGCTGGACGAGCGATATCCAGAACAGCATCCGCGTAACCCTTGCCAACGGCGACAGCAGCATTGCCTCCACCATCGCTTCCATGAAGCAGGCGACGGCTGATAAAATCGCTGCCACCATGGAGCTGTATCAATAATCCCAATCAGACCTGCTCCGGCGGGTCTGATTTTTATATCATTTTCACTTGAAATCGCCGCAGAGATATGTTATAATAAAAGAAAACATCTCGAAAAGGAGTATGAAGAATGCTTATACAGGAAGAAGTCCGCGAGCGTGGACATTATGACGTGATCGTCGCCGGAGGCGGCGTGGCGGGCGTTGCCGCCGCGGTGCAGCTGGCGCGGGAGGGCAAGCGGGCGCTGGTTATCGAAAAATCCCAGAAGCTGGGCGGTCTTGCCACGCTGGGTTTGATCAACTTCTTCGTTCCCATGTGCAACGGACGGGGCAAGCAGATCATCTTCGGCATGGCGGAGGAATTTCTCCGCCTGTCCGTCAAATACGGCTGGGGTTCTCCCACCGCTGCCTTCGTGGACGGACAGATTCCCCAGGCCAAGCTGGACGAATACAAGGCGAAGGGCGAACAGCCTCCCCGCTATATGTGCCGCTACAGCTACGATATCTTCGCGCTGACCCTCACCGAGCTTTGCGTCAATGAAGGCGTGGAGCTGATGTTTGACGCGGTGGTTTCCACTCCGGTCTGCGAGGATGTGGGCGGCGTTACCTATGTGAAGGGCGTGGTTGTGGAGAACAAGTCGGGACGGGAGTATTACACCGCCGACTACTTCATCGACGCCACCGGCGACAGCGATCTGCTTTACCGCGCGGGCATTCCTACCGCGTCGAGGGGCAATTTCCACACCTATCTCGGCAAGCTGATCACGCTGGACAGCTGCAAGCGCGCCGTGGAAACCGGAAACATTCAGAACGCTTTCGGCGGATGCAGCGGCGGCGGTTCTAGCCTGTATGGCGGCGGACATCCCGAGGGCGTGCCGCTCTACTACGGCACCGAAAGCAGCGAGGTGAACCGCTATCTGATTCAGAATCAGCTGGAAATGCTGAACAAGCTGAAGAAAACCGACCGCAATTCCCGGGATATCGCCACACTGCCCGGCATGGCGCAGTTCCGCGCTACCCGCCGCATTGTTGGCGAATACACCCTTCAGGTTGACGACGCTTACCGCCACTTCGACGATTCGGTGGGCGCGATTAACGACTTCGACCGGAGAGACTGGCTCTACGAAATCCCCTACCGCACGTTGGTCAACCACAAGGCGGGCAACATCATCACCTGTGGACGCACCGCGTCCGGCGAAGGCTATGCATGGGATATCCTGCGCGTAATTCCGCCGGCGATCATTTCCGGACAGGCGGCGGGTCTGGCCTGCGCCATGGCACAAGACGATAAGCGGGAGCTTTGCACGGTGGATGTGCCCGCCATGCAGAAGCGTCTGGAAGCGGTCAATGTGGGCATCCACTTTGACGATGCGGACATTCCGAAGGAAAGCAGCACGGTTCATGAGGTAGTAGATTGAGTACGAAACGTGCAGTGAACGTCCGGGAGCTGGCGCTCTGCGGACTGTTCGCGGCAATTGTCGCCGTGATGTCGCTGATCACCATTCCGCTCCCCGGCGGCGTGCCGATCACGCTGCAAACCTTCGCCGTGCCGTTCTGCGGCTATATGCTGGGGGCGAAACGTGGACTTTGGGCGATGCTGGTTTATGAAGCCATCGGCGCGGTGGGTCTGCCGGTCTTTTCCGGAATGCGGGGCGGAATTGCCGTGCTGGCCGGACCGACGGGCGGCTTCCTTGTGGGATTTTTCGCGTTTGTGCTGCTTTGCGGACTGCGCACCAGACACCGCCTGACAGCGCTTTTGCTGGGAGCTGCCGGACTGCTGCTCTGCCATGCTGCGGGATGCGCGTGGTATGCCGTGGCTGCCGGAACGTCGCTGATCAGCAGCTTTATGACCGCGTCGCTGCCCTTCCTGGTCAAGGATTTTCTGTCCGTGACCGCGGCATGGGTGATGGCGGACATCTGCAAAAAGCGGCTGCCGATATAAACAAGGGGATGCCCGCATCATACGATGGGGCATCCCTTTTATGATTCTTCCGCGTTTTTGATTGCGCTGGGCGTGGTTCCGCAGAAGCGGCGGAAGACCCGGTTAAAGTAGGCAACGTCCGGGATGCCCACCATCTCCGCCACCTCACCCACCGAATATTCGCCGGTGGACAGCAGCTCTGAGGCCTTTTTTGTACGCAGATAGTTGCGGTACTGGATGGGGGGCATTCCCGCGTAATCGAGGAATCGGCTGCGGAAGCGGCTTTCGCACATACCGCACATCTTCGCCAGCTCGCCCACCGAAATTTCGCCGATGTAGTTGTTTTCCAGATAAAGGATTGCTCCCGAAATGTCGGCATGGGAACGCTTCATGTCGGCTTTGATGTTTTCCAGCGTCACGTGGTGGAGCAGCTCCAGAAAGATGGCGCCCGCTTTAATGCGATAGCCCAGCTCGCCCTTTTTCCAGACAGACAGCATCCGGTCATAGATATCCCGCGCCACGCTGCCCTTGCCCCGCAGCGCCACGAAAATCTGGTCGGAGAAGCCAAACACTCCCTGTTCGGTGCTCAGAATGAATTCAGCGGAGGCGTAGCGGATTTCCTCGCTTTTCCATTCGGAGGTATACACGCAGTCGCCGGGGAGATAGAGAACATCGCCGCTGCTGACCAGAATCGGCTCGCCGCCGTCCTGCGTGATTTCGAACACGCCCTCCTGAATGAAGAAAAAACGGTCGCAGCGCCGCAGGTTTTTCGGACAGCGGAAGCGGCGGAAAGGCTGCTCCAGCGTATAAGTGATGTGCAGCTCGTCTACGCGGAAATCAAGATCGCATAGTTCTCGGAAGCTGTAATTGGTCATTTTGACGTTCCTTTCGGGTGAAAATTTATCCTTCGTGTTATATTATACAAATAAAAAATCGAATTGTCAATGGCTTTTACAAGAAAAATGTGATATACTTTATACATAAAGCCCGCAGTGGGCTGTCAAATAGTACATAGGAGAGTTGATTATGAAATTCAGTGTATGTATCGATATGATGTACCCCGAAGCCGATATCGCCGGACGCTGCGAGATTACAAAGCAGGTTGGCGCGCAGGCGGTGGAATTCTGGAAATGGACAAACAAGGATATCCCCGCGCTGGCAGAGAAGCTGCGTGAGCTTGGCATCGGCGCGGCGCTGATGAATCTGGATTCCGCCGATGAAGCGCTGTCCGCCGCCCTGATGCGGGGCATCCTGTCCCACCGCCGCATCGACGATTTCATCCGCGCCATCCACGAAACCGCGCCGGTGATGCGTCAGCTGGGCATGGAAAACTGCATCGTCCTCGCCGGTGATGTGGACGACGAAATTCCGCTGGAGCAGGCGTTTGAGAACATCCGCGACACGCTGGCTGCCGGTGCGAAGGCGGCGTCGGACGAGGGCATTAACCTGCTGTTGGAACCGCTGAATACCTACGACCGACCGTCCTATGTTCTGCCCTGGTCGGCGCCCTCCTTCGACATCCTGCGGGACGTGAACAGCCCCAACGTGAAGCTGCTTCTCGATCTCTACCACACCCAGCGCATGGAGGGCAATCTGATCGACACGATGATGAAGAATATCGACCTCATCGGACACTTCCACGTGGCGGGTTCGCCGTGGCGCTGCGAGCCTTCGCTGGGCGAGGTGGACTATATGCAGGTCTTTGACGCCATCGAGGCGGTGGGCTACGAAGGCTATGTGGGTTTTGAATACCGTGTCAGAAAGACGTCCTTCGATCTGGGCGAATACATCAGAAAGTACAGAGGTAGATAACAATGGGAATTAGAATCGGCATTGTGGGCTTCGGCGAGTTTTCAGGCAGCTTTATGGATCATTTTCAGACCCATCCGGACGTGGATGAGGTGGTGGGCGCGGAGGTTTTGCCCGAGCGCCGGGAGGAATTCCGCCGGAAATACGGGCTGGAGAAAATCTACGACTCCTACGAGCAGATGCTTGAATGCGAGGATAAGCTGGACGCGGTGGGTATTTTCACCCAGCGCCATCAGCACGGTCCCATGGTCATCACCGCGCTGAAACGGGGACTGCACGTTTTTTCGGCCGTGCCGCTGAGCTGCGAGGTGGACGAAGCCTTCAAAATCATCGAACTGGTGAAGAAGACCCGCAAAATCTACATGGCGGGCGAAACCTGCTATTATTTCCCCTGCGCTATCTGGTGCCGCGAGAAGTACAAGACCGGCGCCTTCGGTAAATTCGTCTACGGCGAATCCCAGTATTACCACGATATCACCGAGATGTTCGGCTCCTTCGCGTCCGGCGGCAGTGAATGGAAGAAGGTGGCGGGAATTCCGCCCATGTACTATTCCACCCACTCCATGTCCATGCTCTTTCTGTCCATCGGCGAGTACCCGGTGGAAGTCACCTGCATGGGCTTCGAAGACGACATCGGCGACGGCATTTACGGCAAGGGCAACAACCTGTGGGACAATCCCTTCTCCAACGAGACCGCCATCTTCAAGATGTCGGGCGGCGGCGTGGCGCGGATCAACGAATTCCGCCGCTGCGGCACCAACAAGCCCTCCTCCTACATCACCAGCCTTATCGGCACCCACGCCAGCTATATGTGCAACGGTATGCACCACACCTTCACCGTGGGTAACGTCTTTGGTCAGAAGCCGCGGGTGGAGTATATTTCAAACGAGATCAACAGCCACATCTACACCGAAAACAAGGATAAGCTGGATCTGAACGTGGATCCCATTATGTACAAATGCCATCGCGGCTTTTCGAAGGTTCACGACATCTCCCGTCTGCCGGTCAGCTTCCGGGATATCCCCGACGGCGGACACAACGGCTCCCATCCCTTTCTGGTGGACGATTTTGTCCGCGCCTGCGTCACCGGCAAGCTGCCGCCCAACAACGTATGGGACGCGGCGACCTGCATGATTCCCGGCGTCATCGCCCACGATTCGGCGATGCAGGGCGGAAAGACGCTGCCTGTGCCCTTTGTCGGCAAAGCGCCCGCCGACTGGGATAGGATCGATTACAGCGACCGAATCTACGAATAAGGAGTTAGCAATGAGAAAAGCAGCCATCATCGGGTGCGGCATGATCGCAAATTTCGCGCACATTCCCGCATACCGCCATCTGCCGGGCGAATTCACCATCGCCGGCGTTTGCGACGTGAACGAAAAATCCGCCGCCGATACCGCCGCCCGGCATAACATTCCCTATCACACCTCCGACGCGAAGAAGCTGCTGGAGGACACCCAGCCCGACATCGTGTCGGTCTGCGTTCCCAACAAATTCCACGCCCAGTACATCCGTCTCGCTCTGGAAGCGGGGGCGCACGTGCTCTGCGAGAAGCCGCTGGCCCTGACGAAGGCGGACGCGGTGGAGCTGTTTGCGCTGGCTGAATCCAAGGGGCTGATGCTCTGCGCCTGCCAGTCCATGCGCTTCACCCCCGATCGTCTGGAGGCGAAGGGGTTGATTGAAGCGGGCGCGCTGGGGGAACTGTATTACGGCGAGTTCGCCCGCATCCGCCGGCGAGGCATCCCCAAGTGGGGTGCGTTCCATATTGAATCGATCAGCGGGGGCGGCGCGTTTGTGGACATCGGCGTGCATATGCTGGACGCGGTGGTCTGGCTTACGGGCAACACGAAGCCGGTGGCGGTCAGCGGCTGCAAGTCGGCGCGTCTGGCGCACAGCGATAAGCTGGCAACCGGACTCCGGGACAGCGGCGCTCTCACCGGACAGACCCTTTCCCAGCGGGTCTACAGCGACGACGAGTTCAACGTGGAAGATTTCGCGTCGGGCAGCGTTGCCTTCGAGAACGGAATGCGGATCAACTTTAAGACCGCGTGGGCGGTCAATCTGCCCGACGAAACCAGCATCGTCCTCGCGGGTGATCTGGGCGGAATCCGCCTGCCCGAATTTCAGGTGTACAGCGGTTTTGCCGGACGGCAGGCCGACATCCAGCCGAAGATCACGGCGGCGAATCCCTATCCGAAGGAAGAATTCGGCGGGCACTTCCAGCTGCTCGATCATGTGGCGGCATACCTGGACGGCAGGGAAGAGCTGTTCGTGAAGCCGGAGGAAACCATCGCGGTCAGTGCCATCATCGATATGTTCTATCGAAGCGCAAAAGAGGGACGCGAGGTTACGATCGACGAATTATAATCGAAAGAAGGAATCCGCGAGGATTCCTTCTTTACATATAATTTACATAGCGTTCATGAATAACGGTAGAAAAATATGTTATACTGTAGTTAAGTAAAGCAATGGGGAGGAAATTTTATGGAAAAAGTCAAACGCGGCGGACTATGGGCGGCGTGTGTGCTGTATGCGGCGGCGGTGCTGATGCTGACCTTTCTCGGCAAGCACGTGCTCACCGATACCATCGCCGACAGTCTGGTTTATCATACCAACGTAATCCCCTTTGCCACCGTATGGGATTGGATTTCCCGGCTGGCCTCCGATCAGATCAATCTCGGCATCGTGATCAGCAATGTGTTTGGCAATCTGCTTCTGCTGATGCCGCTGGGCTTCCTGCTGCCCTGCACGTTCCCGAAAATGCGAAGCCTGATTGCCTGCCTGATCATGAGCTTTGGCGTGACGCTTTTCCTGGAGTGCGCGCAGATTATGCTGCGCATCGGATGCTTCGACATCGACGTTTTCCTCCTGCGCATCGTTGGAACCGCCATCGGTTACTGGGTGTACAAGCTGGCGAGGGGGATTTATGAATCGAACCATTGAACCGCTGACAGAATCGACTGCCGCCGATTTCTTTGATTTTTTCGATCATCGCGCCTTTTCGGACGGTTCTCCCTATGCGCCGTGTTACTGTAGCTGCTTTCAGCTGACGGCGGACGAGGTCAGAATCGGCATCGGTGAGCGGGCGGCCGCGCTGGGCGGAGGATTCGAAGGGCTGACGCTGGCGCTTCGGGAATCGGCAGAAGGCTTGATCAAAAAGGGCATTCTGCACGGCTATCTGGCATATGAAGACGGTCTTGCAATCGGCTGGTGTAACGCCAACGATCAGCAGAATTATATTCGCGTGGGATCGTTTAATCCCGGAAAGCGCAGGGACGAGGATTGCTACATCTCTCCCGGCGAACGGGGAAAAATCAAGTCGCTCGTTTGCTTTGAGATTGCGCCGGATTATCGCGGAAAGGGCGTGGCGAAAGCCCTGCTGCATCGTGTCTGCGAGGATGCAAAGGCGGAGGGTTTTGCGCTGGTCGAGGTCTATCCGCAGGTTACGGAAGCCTATTCTCCCCTGGATTTCAATGGCCCGATGAAAATGTACGCAGATTTTGGCTTTGAGGAATATCAGCGGCATGGGAAAACGATTATCATGCGCAAAAAGCTGATCGAATAAAAAGGGAAGAAACCGCCTGACGCGGTTTCTTCCTCTTTTTTACTTCAATTCAAAATCAGCTTCAAAGATATTGCCCTTTGCATCGCTGTAATAGCAGATGTCGTTTCGGAAATCGATCCACTCCGCTTCGACGGTATAGCCGAGGTCGGGGAGATTGATGTGCAGAAGCTGTTCCTTCTTTTCGGGGTCGATCACCCGAAGGGCGGGCGGAACGTCCGCGTTGAAGCCCTCCGAGGAATAAATCTTTCCCTTGTGGCAGCAAGCGCCCTGAATGAACAGATGATATTCGGTATCAAAATAATCACGGATATCCTCCGCCCCCAGCGTGACGAGGCGGACGCCGTATTCCTCCGAGACAACGCCGTCGGCGAGCTTCGGAAGATCGAAGGAGAAATAGCGGGTCGTGTGCGTTGCGTCGCGCATGGTGAAAGCGTGAAGCAGATTCTTTTCAGTATCGATGACAAAATTGCCGTAGGGACGGACGTCCGGCTTTTCGCCGTTGGATTTCCAGAGCTGGCGGTCTTCGACAAAGCCAATTTTTATAATTTGAACCAGCGTCATGGAAAAGGCGGTGTTGTCACGCAGCAGACGGTACACGCAGCACATACCCTCGCGGCGGTCTTCCTGCTTGGCGTAATTGTTGTAGATGTTGGCATACAGCAGCGGGAACTCGTCGCCATCGGCGAAATATTCGCTGCCGAAGACGACAGCGTTGAAGTGCGGGATAACGGGTTCCGCCGGATTCACGGCAAATTCCGAAATCAGCGCCAGATCGACCGGCTCTGCGGACTCGGCGTCAAGCCCTTTGGCGTCAAACACGCGGCAGCGTCCGTCGGCGTTGAAGCGGAACATATAGTCGCCCCAGAAAGCGCCGTCCTGCGCGCCGTAAGCCATTTTTGCTTTCAGTGTCAGTTTCATAATAATTACCATGGCTTTCGCGTAGCGAAAGCTTCCTTATTGGGAATTTGTGGGTGGTTTTGCGTAGCAAAATCGCTGCTGCAAAGCAGCGAAACACACAAAAACCATGCGTGAAAAATCTATTTTTCACGCTATTACCTCGAAAATCAGAGGAGTATGTCACAGAGGCGTGACATACTCCTGTTTTTAGTTTGTCAACCCCAGATTACCAGCAGGAACTGCGATACCAGCACGACCGCTAAAAGGGCGATCGGGTAGGTGGCAGCGTAAGCGGAGGCAACCTCGTCGGTCTTGGCCACGTTGATCAGCGTGCCCAGAGCAGGCGTAGAGGTCATACCGCCGGTGATCGAACCGAGGTTGTTCAGCAGGCTGAGCTTCAGCACATACTTTGCGAACAGATAGCCCACGATCATCGGAACAATGGTCATGATAATGCCGTAGATGAAGTACACGGGCTTGAAGTACTGAATGAAGCTTGCACCGCCTGCGATACCCGCACCGATCAGGAAGAGTGCCAGACCCAGCTCGCGGAGATTCTCCAGCGTCTTCTTGGAAGGCATCAGGTTGATCGGACCGACATGACCAAAGTGACCGAATACCAGCGCAGTGATCAGCGTACCGCCGGTGGTGGTCAGCGAGAAGCAGGTGCCGGACAGACCCTGACCGGACAGCGGAATCTTGATGCCGCCCACGATAATGCCGACGATGGCGGCCAGAGCGAAAGCACCCAGTCCCATGCCGTCGATTTCAATCAGCTTGCCGGTGTAGGCTTTCTTTTCGCCCACATCCGCGTTGGAGAGCTTCTTGCGCTCCGCCTCCATGTCCGCCTTGACGAACTTGGGGATCAGCTGTACGAACAGCACCACGCCGATAACACCGAACAGATAAGCGATACCGTGACCAACGGTGACGGCTGCTTCATAGGCCTCAGCGACCTCGGGCGTTGCGGCGTACATATTCTCGACGGTGGCTTTCGCTGCCGAGAATGCGGGGGTGGAGGTCAGCGAGCCGGACAGCAGACCGTCCAGCATGGCCATGAACTGCTTATGATCGTTCTCGCCGCCCAGGGTGATGCCGAAGTAGTAGCAGCCTATGCAGGAGATACCGCCTGCCAGGATGATAATCACGCCCAGCAGGATGTAGGACTTGAAGTTCTTTGCCAGATTCTTGAAGAACTTCGGGCCGGCGATGAAACCAACCGAGGTGACGAAGAATACCAGACCTACGTTCTCGACGATTTTCAGCGCCTGGCTGAGATAGGAGCTGTCACCGATCTTGAGGGAACCGGCGAGATTGTTGTAGAAGAGTGCGCCGAAGAGCAGCGCGATGATGAAGACGCCCGCCGTACCAAGGGAAACGCCCTTGATGGTGACACGTCCGAGCAGGTAGCCCAGTGCGGCCACCACCATGATTGCAAGCGTCAGAACGGCAACGCCGCTGACCGAAATAACTCCGCCTAATAAATTCATTTTTGTGAACCTTCCTTACTGTCAGATACTGGGCTGATTCGTGTAATTCGGAAGCAGCTTGGGCGATACGGCGTCGGTTTCGATACCGGCGGCAGCGCGTTCTGCGTCGAATTTCGCGATGTGATCGAGGGTCAGTGCGCCGATGGTCACTTCCTTTGCCTTGGCAGCGGCGTTCTTGCCCGCGCTGCGACCGAAGACGATGATGTCAAGCAGCGAGTTGCCCATCAGACGGTTGCGTCCATGGATGCCGCCGACAGCTTCACCGGCTACGTACAGATTTTCCACATTGGTGGTCTGACCGTCCACGTTGATGTCAAGACCGCCGTTCTGATAATGCAGGGTGGGGTAAACAAGGATCGGCTCCTTGCGGATGTCGATCCCGTAGGAAGCGAACATACGCATCATGGCGGGAATACGCTTTTCGATGGTGCCTTCGCCGCCGATGGCTTCGATCATGGGAGTGTCGAGCCAGACAGCCTTGCCGGTGCCAGTGTCCACGCCCTCGTCACGGTCGGAGCACTCGCGGATGATGGAGGCTGCCGAAACGTCACGGGTTTCCAGCGGATGCATGAAGACCTTGCCGTCGCGGTTGACCAGCTTCGCGCCGAGGGAGCGAACCTTCTCCGTAACCAGCGCGCCGAAGATCTGCTGCGGGTAAGCGGCGCCGGTGGGATGATACTGAAGGGTGTCGGCGTAAAGCAGCTTCGCGCCCACGCGATAGCCCAGAACCAGACCGTCGGCGGTAGCGCCGTAGTGGTTGGAAGTGGGGAAGCCCTGATAGTGCATACGTCCTGCACCGCCGGTGGCGATGATGACGGTCTTGGCCTTTGCGATCATCAGCTCCTTGGTTTCCATGTTCATCAGAACAGCGCCGGCAGCCTTGCCGTTCTCGTCCAGAATCAGCTCGATGGCGGAGGTGAAGTCGATGACCGGAATGCCGCGGTTGAGAACCTCATCGCGGAGGGTGCGCATGATTTCGGCGCCGGAGTAGTCCTTCGCGGCGTGCATACGCTTGCGGGAAGTGCCGCCGCCATGGGTCGTAACCATGGTGCCGTCGGCGGTCTTGTCGAATTCCACGCCCAGCTCGTTCAGCCACTGAATGGCTTCGGGAGCGTCGCAGACCAGCTTGGACAGCAGCTCGCGCTTTGCGGCGAAATGTCCGCCGCCGAAGGCATCCAGGAAGTGAATGGCGGGGGAGTCGTTGGGCTTGTCGGCAGCCTGAATGCCGCCCTCAGCCATCATGGTGTTGGCGTCGCCGATGCGCAGCTTGGTGACGATCATTACGTTCGCGCCGGCTTCGTGAGCTTCGATGGCTGCGGAGGAACCTGCGCCGCCGCCGCCGATGATCAGCACGTCCACATCATATTTCGGCGCGGAAAGATCCACGTCGGAAGCGGAAATGCGGCTGTGCGCTTCCAGCATTTCAGCCAGCTCGTGGGGAACCTGCTCGCCCTTGTTGGGACCGATGCGCAGGGTGGTGAATTCATTCTTCTTGTAGTCGGGATGATAAGCGGCGAGAAGGTCTTCCTTTTCCTGCGCCGTCATGCGGCGGGGCTCATAGGCAATGTTCTCGGCGCGGGCGGCTTCTACCGCCTTCAGTGATGCTTCAAATTCCTTTGCGTACATGACAAACCCTCCGTTTACTTCTCAATCTCGCGGTTGTTGTAAAGCTCTTTCAGCTCTTCCACCGGCTTGCCCATCAGCGCCTCGATGAGGTCGTTGAAGGTGCCGTCCTTGATTTCCTTCACGCGGTTTTCAAGGTGCTCGGTCTTGGGAGCCAGATACTTGCCGTTGAGACGGCGAGCCAGCATGGCCACCTGCGGGTGAGAGATACCGGCGGGGCAGCGGGAGGAGCATACGCCGCACATCACGCAGTCGAAGCTCTCCTCGGCACATTTGTCATACTCGCCGCGCTGTGCGTAAGCGATGTACTGCATGACGTCGAGGCTCTGGGTGCAGGCCTTGGTGCAGGCGTTGCAGCCCACGCAGGCGTAGATTTCGGGGTAAAGCTGCATCATGATCTGTTCGGTGGGCTTTACGCTTTCGATGTCGTAAACCTGCTTCACCAGCGGGAAGAAGGGAAGGGTTGCGACATACATACCTTCCTCGACCTTGGTCTGGCAGGCGAGACAGGTTTTCAGCTCACGCTCGCCCTTGATGCGGTAGATGGTGGCGCAGGCGCCGCAGAAGCCGTTCCGGCAGCCGCAGCCGCGAACCAGCTGATAGCCCGCGTACTCCATGGCGCACATGATGGTCAGATTGTCCGGCACCTGATACTGTTTGCCGAACAGGTAGATGTTTACCATTTTCTCCATATTTGTGGTTCTCCTGTATTAAAATGTGACTTTCATGCCGTCATATGAAACGCCAAAGCCTTCCTTTGCGGCAATCGGTACGAAATCGTCGTAAGCGGCGTGAGTGCCGTTGTGCGAGAAGTGGTTGCAGATAAAGATCGTCTTGTCGTCCGCCAATCCCAGCTCCAGCATTTTTTCCTTCACCTGCACGTTTTCCGCCAGACCCATATGCCCCACATAGTTCAGAGGCAGGCAGGCGTTGGTGCAGTCGAGGGAAACGAGATCGAAGTGAGGGTGGGTTTTTTCCCAGTAAGCCCACACATCGTCGTGGAAGAAGTGGGTGTCGTGACCATAGATCATCGTCTTTTCGCCGTCGCTGATCTGATAGAACAGTGGTCCGGCGTTGGGATCGTGGATGGCGGTCAGAGGGGTAATCGTGTACTTTCCGGCGGCGAACGGCTCGAAGGCCTTCACCTCGTGGAAGGAACAGGTGCCCTCCTTTTCCAGCTGTCCGGCGATCTGCGGCGAAACCCGCTCGCCCACCTTCGCGCTGCCGTGAAAGGTCAGATGGAAGCCTTCGCTCACATGAGAAAAGCCCTTTTTCAGCATGGCAATATCGGTGGGGTAGAGGTGATCCGAATGGGTGTGGGTGACGATGCAGTCGGTGACGTTCAGCAGGTCAATGCCGTTCTGCAGGATATGTGCGTAGGTATCAGCGGGAAAATCGATGAGAAGCGTTCCGTCAATCAGCGCCTGGGAACGGGTGCGCAGCGCGCGTCCGCCGACCTTGCGGGATTTCCGGCAGCGTTCACAGTCGCACCAGAGGGCGGGAATGCCCTCTGCCGCGGCGGTGCCTAAAAATTGGATTTCCATATTAATTACCATGACTTTCGCGTAGCGAAAGTTTCCTTATTGGGAATTTGTGGGTGGTTTTGCGTAGCAAAATCATTGCCGTAGGCAATGAAAACCACAAAAACCGTGCGTGAAAAATATATTTTTCACGCTAGCCTCCGGAATCAATATTCGTCGGGCAGCTCATCCAGCTGATCGAAACGGAATACGGGACCGTCCTTGCAGATGTACTTGGAACCCACGTTGCAGCGTCCGCACTTGCCGATGCCGCACTTCATGCGCATCTCAAGGGTGGTGTAAATCTGCTCCTTGGAGAAGCCCATTTCAATCAGACCGGCCAGCGTGAACTTGATCATGATGGGGGGACCGCAGAGGATGGCGATCTTGTCGGTATCGAAGCCCAGCTCCTTGACGTAGTTGGGAACGAAGCCTACATGACCGTCCCAGCCCTCCTGCTCGCGGTCGATGGTCAGATGGACGTGTACGTCGTCGTCGCCCACCCACTCGCTGATGATCTCGTTGTAGTCAACCAGATCGTCCTTGCTGCGGGAACCGTAAACGATGTCGATGCGTCCGTAGCGGTCGCGGTAGTGGCGGCAGTAGTTGATGACCGAGCGCAGGGGCGCAAGACCGATACCGCCGGCGATGAACAGCATATTCTTGCCCGCGAACTCGGTGTCCACGGGGAAAGCGTTGCCGTAAGGGCCGCGGATGGTGATCTGCTGACCCACCTCCATGGCGTGAAGCCATTCGGTGACGCAGCCGCACTTTTTGATGGAGAACTCCATGTACTCCTCGTTTGTCGGCGACGAGGTGATGGAGAACATACCCTCGCCCACGCCGGGGACAGAGAGCATGGCGCACTGACCGGGCTTGTGAATGAAGGGCTTTTTGCCGTCGGGGGTAACAACCCGGAAGGTCTTGACATCGGGGGTGTCGATGCGGATATCGACGACCTCGCCGATGGCGGGAATGAGAGGTTCTCTGATATCAGTCATTGGCTTTTCCTCCCAGCGTTTTCATAACTTTTGCAATATTCATCTGAATGGGGCACTTGGCAAGGCAGCGTCCGCAGCCTACGCAGGAGTAAAGTCCGTTGTAGCGCTCGGGATAGTAGACCAGCTTGTGCATGAAGCGCTGGCGGAACCGCTCAACCTGGGTCAGACGGGGCTGACCGGCGGACATCTTCGTGAATTCCGAGTACATACAGGAATCCCAGCAGCGATAGCGGATGACGCCGTTGTTGGTCTTGAAGTCGCGGATGTCGTAGCACTGGCAGGTGGGGCAGACGAAGGTGCAGGTGCCGCATCCCAGGCAGGATTCGGACAGGCTCTTCCACTCGGGGGAATCGAAGAAGGTGTCGGTTTTGCCGGGACCGAAAGCGTCGGTGGTCAGGGAAGCCAGCGGAAGCTTTTCCATTCTGGCGCGGATCAGCGCCTTTTCCTCGGCGATCACATCGCTGTCGGCTTCTTCCGTGATGGAAGCCAGCTTATCCAGCAGAGCTGCGCCTTTTTCTGTTTTCGCGTCCATGTACAGGAAGCCCTGAACGCGCCAGCACACGATATCTCCCTCGGGATCGGCGGCGTCGATGCCGAAGGTCTTGCAGAAGCAGGTTTCGGCGGGACGGGTGCAGGCCATGGACATGATCAAACCATGGTCGCGGCGGTTTTTATAGTAGCTGTCCACCGGATCGGACAGGAACACGTTGTCCAGCACAGCGAAGCTTCTCACATCGCAAGCGCGGACGCCGAAGATTACGAAATCCTCGCACTCCTCGCGGGTGTCGATGATCTCAATCTTCTTGCCTTCGGTCTTGAAGGCCATCATGTCCTCGGTCTGGGGGAAGAAGAAATCCTTGGGGCTGCGGACGGTATTCAGCGCGTCGGACAGGGTTTTGCCCTCTGCCCAAAGCTCGTAGTTCGCGCCGGTTTTGCCGTCCACGGGGATGTACAGCTTTTCGCTTTCCGCGATGGCGGCGAAGAGGTCGTTCAGCTTGGTGATGGCAAGTTTACGCATTCTCGTCACCTCTCTTTACAGCGTCGGAAGGCTCGATATCGCCCTCGGTGTAATTGATGTGGGGCGCGCGGCTGCCAACCTCGGCGCCGGCCTGATACTCGCCGTAGAAGCTGTCGATGTCCTTGATGAACTTGCGGTTCAGCAGGTGCAGCGGAATATGCTGCGGGCAGACGCGGGAGCATTCGCCGCAGTCGGTGCAGCGTCCGGCCACGTGGAACGCGCGGATGATGTGGAACATCTGCTCCTCGAAGGAGTTGGCGGGGGATTTGTTCTCCACGCCGGAGTTGGGGTTGTTGAATACGCACTTCTCGCAGGTGCAGGCCGGACATACGTCGCGGCAGGCGTTGCAGCGGATGCAGCGGGACAGCTCGCCCTGCCAGAACGCGAAGCGCTCGTCGGGCGTCATGGCCTCGATCTTCGCCACCTCGTCAAAGCGGGCGGAATCCACCACATCGCCTTCTTCGCCCAGCAGCTCGTCATAAGCGACGTGCTTCTTGGACTTGCAGACGGTGCAGCGTTCGGCCAGCATTTCGGCGCGGTCGAGGGTGACGTCGCCGTCGAACAGCGTATGAACGATCAGCTTGTCGCCGTTGGTGTCCACCGACGCGATGCCGTCAGCCTTCTCGCGGATTTTGGCAATGTCAACCATGCCATCGCAGGGAATGCCGATGGCGTAGACCTTTTCGCGGTCGAAGCGGTGTTCGGTCAGCAACTGGTTGAAGCTGTAGGTGTCGCAGGGCTTGAGGAAGGCGAGAACCTTGTTCTCGGACTTCTTGGTCTCGGCGATCAGGTATTTCGAGAAATTCGCGCCGCAGAAGTCGCCCCAGACGAAGGATTCCTTCATCTCGTCCGCGCTTTTGAAGACGGCGGGCGTGACGTCGTAGGCGAACTCGCCGCGCTTCCAGCCAAGCACGCGGTCAACGGTTCCGTTTTCCAGCAGCTCGGCAGCTCTCGCAAGGAGAGCGTCACGGGTTAATTCTTGCATCGTAAATCCTCCAGTCTCTTGTTCTCACCGAGGGCGGCAACCTTCTCGGCGAAATCGTTCATGGTAGCCGCGAACTTTGCGCCCTCGGCTGCCGATACCCACTCCACTCTGGTGCGCTCGCGCTCAATGCCCAGATAATCGAGCATGGAGAAGAGCAGCGCCATACGGCGGCGGGTGTAGTAGTTGCCGGATGTGTAGTGGCAGTCACCGGGATGACAGCCGCAGAGGATCACGCCGTCCGCGCCGCGCTGGAACGCGCGCAGGATGAACATGGGGTTCACGCGGCAGGAGCAGGGCACGCGGATGATCTTCACGTCCGCCGGATAGGACAGACGGTTGTTGCCCGCCAGATCGGCGCCCGCGTAGGAGCACCAGTTGCAGCAGAAAGCAACGATCAGGGGTTTGTAGGGTTTATTTTCAGAATTTATTTCCGCGGAGAAGGTCTCGGTCGAGACCTTCTCCTTAGAGATAAATTCGTTAGAATTTATCTCATGCATATTGCGTCTACCTCCGCCATGATTTGGTTATTCTTGAATCCGTTCAGATCCATCGCGCCGGACGGACAGGTAACGGTGCAGCAGCCGCAGCCCTGGCACACGGCCGGGTTGACCTTCGCCACGCGGCGAATGCGGGTGGTGCGGTCGGGCATACGGAATTCCTTCTCCTCGTAGGTAATCGCGCCGTAGGGGCAGACCTTTTCGCAGCAGGAACAGCCGTTGCACATCAGCTCGTCGGAGGATGCCACGCAGGGGTTGCCGGTCAGCTTATCCTTGGCAAGCAGGCCGATGACCTTTGCGGCGGCAGCGCCCGCCTGGGATACCGTCTCGGGGATGTCCTTGGGACCCTGGCACGCGCCGGAGAGGAACACACCTGCTGTGGGCGATTCCACGGGACGCAGCTTGGGATGGGCTTCGGTGAAGAAATCGTTGGTGTCCATGCTGGCGGTAAGCATCGTAGCCAGCGGACGGGCGGACTTGTCAGGCTCAATGGCAGCGGCGAGGACGACCAGATCGGCGTCGATGTGCAGCTGC
>JAFUQU010000008.1 GCA_017472255.1 Clostridia bacterium
AGAGTCAGAAGCAACGCCGTGAATCTCTTTAGCAATTTGTGTTTCATTTGGTTTCCCTCCTTGGTTTTTGTATCCTTCTGCGGGGTAACAGTCCGCTGACAATTGATTGACCTCATATTCCGCTGTTTCACTGGAAAAACCTCTGTGTCACTGACTCTTTGGGAGGTCTCATTGTCGGTCGTAACCCTTCTTTATATAAAAAATATAAAAAAGCCATTACATACATTATAGTATACAATGGCTGTTCTAAATTTTGTAGGGCAATGATTACCCCAATTTATCGGCTGTTATTACGAGCTTTATATGAATTTGGCCAGTGCCTGACGCTTATTCCGTCCATCGCCGCCTAAACCTAACTTATCATAGATGGCGTTCAGGCGGTTATTGACGGACTTCACGGAAATTCTCAGAGTCTCGGCGATCTCACGGCTGCTCTTTCGCTGTGCTGCCAAATGTGCGATCTCCATTTCCCGCTCCGTCAGACCGTACTGCGACAAAAGGCTATGTTCCTGCTGGGTGTCCTTCCGTCCGGCGCGAAACCTGGCAGCGAGAGTATGCAGTTTCTCCCGTGCTTCATCATTCGCAAGCTCGTCCAATAGTCTGTCCAGACAGGGATCGCTCTCGGCGAAGGGTAACAGGATGCCGTCCGGCTGCGCCAGGGACCACGCCTCACAAAGCGCCTGCCGTGCGTCCGATTCCTTTCCGAGATGCATCAGCGCCACGGCGTTTTGCAGGTGAGTATAGACACCGCACAGGGCGAACCGGGCATCGGCGCAGGCTCGTATCAGACGGGGCGTTCGGGCAGCTACCTGAGTCCACCGGCTTAGCTCCAGCAGCACTCGCCCCACAATCACCTGAAAGATCGGCTCGATCAGCGGGAACACCTGTGCCATGCTGGCGCCTTCAGACGTCAACCACTCGGGAAGCTGCTCTGTCTGCCCCAGCAGTGCGCTCAGCCATCCCCGACCCAACTCCACGGTGGTCAGCAAACGGTACTGATGTGCACGGCGCAGGGTGTCCGCAGCGCGATCAAGCGGAGAAAAGTCATTCCGGGGCGGCTGCTCATACCATGCCAGATGTGCGGAGAGAAAGGCAGCAACGGTATAAATGCTGTATTCTCCCACCTCCAGTGCCTGCTCCTCCGCTTGGCGGCATAGAATGTCGGCGTCGGTAAGGTTCCCACGCATAAATTCCGTTTCGGCCTGCATAATGGTCGCCGCACCGCTGCCATGTCCACTGGCAACACGGCTGTAAATGGGCATACATTCCCGCATCTCGGCGTTCTCACGGTCAAGGCTGCCGCTTTTGCTGTGATAAAGTATCAAAACAGAAGGCGAGCCCTGCGTCCATGGGTTGCGGTCTGCGGGGATAAGGGCGTGAATCTGCCGGTGATAGGCGCTCATAGCGGAGATGTCGTTGAAGCACAGGAAAGACAGGCGAAGCAGGGCCTCTCCTTCCAGCTGATCCCGCTCCTGCCGGGAAAGTTCGGTGCAAAGCTCCATACTGCGCTGAAACAACGCATGATACCGCTGCATTTCCGGAATGTCCCGACCG
>JAFUQU010000051.1 GCA_017472255.1 Clostridia bacterium
CTGGAAAACTTCGCACAGGAATAAACACATAGAAGGAGATGCTGCGCAGAAGCGCAGCATCTCCCCTTATTTCTGCCTTTTTTCCTCCGCGGTCTCGTCAAATTTCTTCCCAGAATTGCTCATAAAGCGCCGATACCCGCTGGGCGTTCGCCCGTATATCTGCCGGAAACACTTGGTAAACTGGAACTGATCGCCGTAGCCCACCGTGTCTGCAATGATGGAGATGGGGTAATCGGTCTGAATCAGCAGTTCGGCAGCACGGCTCATCCTCCGGTTGACAATGTAATCCATCACCGTAATTCCCTTCAGACGGACGAAGATATTGCGCAGATAGCCCCGGGACAGATTCAGCGTCTGTGCCAGCTCGGAAGGCGAAATCCGCCCCTCGGCAGCGTCGATGCGGGCGATGGCGGCGGCGATGTGGCGTTCGGGGGCGCTGAGCTGATGCTCGTACCGCCCGCCGATGATCAGTCCGGTGACGGCGATGAAAATTCCGCGGCAGAACTGCTCATTGGTGCTGAACGCCGACATTTCCAGCAGCTGCCGCAGCTGGGGCGTCAGCGTAAAGTCCAGCACGTCGGCATGATCGAAGCCGCATTCGGATAGCAGCTGATCCGCTTGCGGACCGATGCTGTTGATCCAGAAATAGACCCACGGATCGTCGGGATCGGGCACATAATGCATGAGGCTCTGCGCCCGGCAGAGAAACATTTGTCCGGCGCGAACCTCCTGTCCGTTGAACGTACCGCGTCCGGAAATGACAAAATGCAGCTTGTTGTCCAGGCTGACATGGTGAATCGGCCGTTTATCGGGGCGGCACTCCTCATAGCCGATGTTTAGGATTTTGATGTTTTCCATGGTTTCATCCCTCCATGGTATGATTATAACATATTTCAGTAGATAATTGCAATGGATTCGCAAAAAAAATTGTGGTATAATGATAAAAACATGAAGAAAGGATGATCACCATGAAGCATCGCACACTCCCCCTCCTGCTCGCATTGCTCCTGCTCACCGCATCCTGCGGTGAAGCCGCCGTTACTCCTTCGGACACGGACGGCACAACCAAAGCTGACACAGATACCGCTGCTGACACCACCGCGCCCGGCTACGATTACCCTTCTGCTGATTACGGCGGACATGAGTTTGTCTTTCTGAATGTGACCGAAACCAGCTGGGCAAACGATCTCCTCGCCCCGGAAGAAACCACCGGCGATCTGATCAACGATATCCTGTTTGCGCGAAATGGTCGTATTGAAGAACGCTATAACATCACCATCCGCGAAGACAAACAGGCTATGAACGATATTCCAAATATCCTTCGCCAGACGGTCACTGCCGGGGACGATACCTACGACGCCTGTATGCTCCCGATTCACAAGGCCAGCGGTATCATCTCGGAAAACTATGTGCTCGATCTGTCAACCGTTGAAGCACTGAATCTGGACGAGCCTTGGTGGGATCAGGCAGTGATTGACGCCTGTACCATCAACGGACACACCTACATGGCCACCAGCGACATCAATTTCTTCCCCTTTGAAGCGACCTGGGCGATCTTTTTCAATGAATCGATGATGGATGACCTGAAGCTGGACTATCCCTATCAGCTGGTGCGCGATGGGGAATGGACCATCGATAAGCTGTACGAATACGCCAAGGCGGGTGCGGCCCTCAATTCTGACTCCGGCTATACGCCCTTTAATATTACCGACGGAACCGCGCGGTACGGCTTCTGTTCCCACCACGATTTTCCGCTGGCGCTGATTGTCGGCTCGGGCGGCAGATTCGCGTCGCTGGAGAACGATACGGCTGTTTTCAGCGCCGACAGCGAGAAAATGTTCAACCTCTATGAAAAGATCACGTGGCTGACCTCCGCTGAAGGAACCTACTACAACTGGGATTCTACCATCGGCGCCGGCTCCACCATCGCGGCGCAGTTCATGAACGGACGCTTCATGATGGCCAGCGAAACCCTGGGCTATCTGGAAAAGCTGCGCGATATGGATGATTTCGGCGTTCTGCCAATTCCGAAATATGATGACACGCAGGAAAATTATTACAGTATCATTGCTTCCTACGGCACGACCATGACCACCATCCCCGCGTCCTGCGGAGACGCCCGGCGAAGCGGCGTCATACTCGACGCCATGGCTTACGACAGCTATGTCAATCTGATGGAACCTTACTACGAGCTTTATCTGACCCAGAAGGGCGTGCGCAATGAGGATTCAGCGGAAATGCTGTCCATCATCCGGGAATCCCGCACAATCGCGACGGACGTTGCGCTGGGCTGGACATCTTCGCTGCACGAAAAGCTGAAAGCCAAGCTGAAGCTGGGCGAATCAGACGTAGCCTCGCTGATCGAAGGACAGAAAAGCGCTTCCCTTGCCAAAATCGAAGAAACCCTGACCAAAATGAACTAAAAATCAGGCTGACGCGATGCGTCAGCCTGATTTTTTACATCTCGAAATCCACGGTTACGCTGGAAGCGCAGACGGCGTGCATATGGGTTTTAACCACGCCGCAGTGGTAGGGATCGTTGGCGTATTCGTCAAGCGCCGCCTTATCGTCCACGGTGACAGCCAGCATGATGTCGTAGGAGCGGGGGGAATGGAGGAAATCCAGCCCCACCTCGATGCTGCGGATGGTGGGCACGTTGCCGATCATCGACAGCAGCACCTCTTTGGCGCGCCAGCAGGCACGCTCGGAGGGTTCGGCGAGCTTGAAGCATACGATGTGTTTAATCATGATTGTAATTCCTTTCGGGTTAAAAATTTTCTATTATTCCGGCTTCTTTTCCCAGACGCGCACCCATTCCACGACCATTTCGGCGGGAAGCGATGCAATCGCGCGCTCCGAACCCGCGCCAGCCCATTCGGCGGCTTCGACGGACAGCTTCATATAGCCGTCCATAGGGCAGCATCCGGCGGCCTCGGTGCGCCAGGTTTCCGCGCCGTCCACGTAGAAAATATACGCCTCGGGCGTGCGCTCCAGACCGAAGCGGTGGAATTCGCCGTCGTAGATGTTCAGCGAGGGCAGGTCGTACACCTGACTGCGATGGGCTTCGCCGTAGCCGTCCCAGTGAAGGGCGTGGTTGGCTTTATCCGATTCGCTGTGAATGGATTCGATCACGTCGATCTCCACGCCGTCCGCGCTGCTTCCGTCCACATTGCCCACCGCGCCGCACATCATCCAGAACGCGCCCCAGATACCGTAAGCCTGCGGCAAGCGGATGCACGCCTCGTAATAGCCGTAGCCGTGCTCAAACAGCCCCTTCGTGCGGATTGCGCCCGATCTCACGCGATGATTCTCCGCGTCCCATTCGGCGCGCAGAATCAAGTGCCCTTCTCCGTCAAGGTACGCCATATCGTCATCCCAAACGTCGACCACGCCCTGACGAAGCTGGCAGGGACACTTCTCCCATTTTGCCGGATCGATGACATCGCCGTCGAAGTTGTCCTCGAACAGCGGTCCCACGCCGTCGATGGGGGTTGCCGTCGATTCGATGACATCGGGGGGTTCCTGATTTTTATTTTTCTGCGCCAGCCAGATAGCCGCGCCGGCAGCGGCAGCCAGCATGGCGGCGCCGAGGATTTTTTCTACCATTCGTGCATTCCTCCGCTTGTATAACAAATTCTTGTTTAACAAGTTTTCACTACAAGAATTATACCACATTTCGGCGGGAATTTCAACAAATCCGCCAAATCATTTGTGAACAAATCGCAAATAATCGATCAATCATTTGAAATAACAACAGAAGTATGATATAATAGAATAAAGTAAATGTTCCAAAGGAGTCCTGACCCATGTGCCATCCTCATACCTTTGACCGATACGACGCCGACCGTTTTCTCGGTGAACGCTTCCTCGTGCGGCACTGCGGCGCGAGGCTGGGAAATTCGGACGTCCGCGTCTGCGCTGCCATGCGGGACGGACAGGTCTGGCGTGCATATACCATGGGCGGCGACACCTGCATCGGCGTGCTGTACAACCGTGCGAACGCCTGCATTACCCCGCTGCTGGGAAGTCATCCCCTGCCCCAATATCAGCTTCTGGAGGCGGTGGACGCATGGGAGGGGTGCAATTCCCTGTCGGTGTTCAGCCTTTACGAGAAATCCTGCGGCGCGGTGGTTTACACCGAAGTGGGCGGGCAGCGGCTTTATCTGGTCATCCGCATGAATCTGGGGCACTGCGGTCTGCCGAAGGGACACATGGAGAAGTTCGAAAGCGAGTCGGACACCGCCCGCCGGGAAATCGCCGAGGAAACCGGCGTCTCGGTAACGCTGGACGAGCGTTTCCGGCAGGTGGTGAGCTACTGGCTCACCGGGAAGGTGTACAAGGAATCGATCTACTTTCTCGGGCGCTTCGACGGCGGGGCGATCACCATCCAGCCCTCCGAAATCCGCGCTTACCGCCTTTGCCCCTACGAGGAAGCCCGGGGGCTGATTACCCACGACAACGACCGGGCGGTGCTGGACGCCGCCGAGCGCTGGCTGAATGGACAAACATAATTGGAACGTTGAAGCAGACACATCGCGCGATGTGTCTGCTTTTTTATTCAGATCGTTTCGCCGGTATCGTTCATTGTGAAAATAACCGACACCGAGCAATCGAGCGCTTTCGCGATATTTTCAAGATCGCGTTCCGAGAAATTATCCCGTCTCATTTTTACATTAAAGTTCTGCGGACTTGTTCCGAGCCGTCGTGCCAGCTCTGCCTCCGAAATATTTCCTTTTTTAACAAGGAGGATTCGAATTTTCTCCGCTACGGACATATGATCACCTCTTATATATTATAAACGAAATTATTTATATTGTCAACCCTAAAATTTATGTATTACACTGAAATATTGACGTGCATCAATATTTCTATTGACAATATAATTATATTGTATTATAATATAAATATATTCATTGCTATTTTTTGGAGGAAATCATGAATATCATCAACGAACTCTACTACGGCAATATTAATCCATCCGCCGATCCGCCAGCATTGGACGGCGAGGGAAAGCATCTCCGCAAAAAAATGATGGAATCGTGCGAACGCTTTCGCGACACATTATCCGAGGAGCAGAAGAAAAAATACGATGCTTATGAAACGCTGCTCACAAATTATCATGCCGTTTGCGAGGAATTGATTTTTATCCGCGCCTTCCGCCTTGGCGCCCTGATGATGCTGGACATCCTGCGCGGCGAGGATGAATAAAAACACGTCGAAGATGTCCGCCCAACCCGTAGGGGCGACCATTGGTCGCCCGCCAAACGAGCGCTATGTTCATTCAAATAATTTCTCAAATAAACACGTTGAACAGCTTGGGATCGTCCTCCGACCAGCGGTTGGAACCGGTGGCAAAATCGCACATAACCGTTTCGACGGTCTGACCGTCCTTCGTAAAACGCACCTTGAAGGTGTTGCGAACATCACCGCCCGCCATCGGCTCCACGCTGACGCTGCTTCTGCAGACCGTGGGCGAGGCGAACATCTCTTCCTCGGTATTGCCCGCCAGCTTGCTTCGGGTCAGAAGCAGCGCGCCGTAAGTCAGCGTCGCCCGGCGATCCCACGTCATTTCATCCTCGGACACGGAATTGCCTTCCACAAAACGCCGGACGCGGAAATCCTTCGAATCAAAATGCTCCGGCGCGCCCTCCAGCTCCCGCAGAACGGGCGTCATCTCAAAGGCAAGCATGAACACGCTCTCCCCCGCAGGAAGCGGCAGTCTGCAATAGCCGGGCGCGGCGACGATACGTTCCCCGCCCGCCGTGATAACTGCCGTCCGGCTCCATGACGGCACGCGCAGACAGATCGTTCCCGCCCGCTGTGATTCAACCTTCACCGTAACCCTGCCGTCCGACAGATAGCTTCCGCCGATGGTCACACCCGCCTGCCCGCCGTTCAGCGGCAGCGTCCCGGCATAATCGGTGTACAGATTGACCCACAGGCAGCCCTCTCCGCTCATAACAAAGGTTTCAGCCGCGTTCAGGAAGCCGCGGGGCATATTGTTGACACAGCAATGGCTGTACTTCATGTCCGCCTGTCCGGTGGCGACCATATGCCGCCCCACGGTGCGCACGCCCCTCGCGCCCCACTTTCCATCGGCGAAAGCACTCGCGAGGAAGGGATTATAAAACGCCCGCTCGATGCTCTCGATGTAAGTCACGTCCCCGGTAAGGCGGTAAAGCTCATGACAGACGCGCATCCAGTGAATCACGTCGCAAGGCTCGGTAATGGCGTTAGGCCACGCCGCACCGTGGGCGAACTGATCGTTAAAGCCCACGCTGAACAGCGTATTCTGCTCATGCTCCCGCAGCAGCAGGAACATATTGCGCACAGCGGTCAGGTAGCGCTGGGTTCCGGTGACGCGGTACAGCTCCAGAATGCCGTCCAGACAGGACATCATCTCGTAAGCCTTCGCCCATTTTTCGGGCTGCGGATACCACTCATGAACCGGCTTCATGGAAAGCGCGTTGGCGATCAGATTGGGAATATGCCCGTCGGGACGCTCCCAGCCGTCGGCGATTTCCAGTGCAAAATCGAGGTATTTCTGCTTTCCGGTGATGCGGTAGAGAATGAGAACCGGCTTCATGATCGACCCGGTGGGCAGACCGTTGAAGGTTCCCGTCTCGCCCGGACGCACGCCCATGCGGTGGAGCATATCGATCAGCTGATCTGTAGCCTTCGCGGCGGCGTCGAGGATGCGCGCGTCCTCCGTAAGCTGGTAAACCTCCAGCAGCCCCCACAGCGTGTACTTGCGGCACCAAATGTTCCAGTTCCAGTTGCACGCCCAGCCAACAGTCTTGATGGCGGCTTCCATATCGGCGTTGGCGAAGAAATTTTCGGGGTTTTTATAGGTGCCGATGTAGCCGTCCTCCCGTGCGGTGGCAATAAGGTTCAGCGCGGCACCACGGAGGAATTCCCTCATCTCCCCGTCGTGGCGGTAACGAGCGGCGCGGCAGGCGCTGATGACCCACTTGCCCCAGAATTCGCCCCGCCACATACCAATGCAGTTTTTGTCGTCGTCCTGAATGCGGAACTGCTCCTCGGTTTCAGCATAAACCGTATTCTTCGCGTAGTCGCTGAAAACACGCTCCTCGAAGAACGCCTCCATCTGTTCGGCGATTTTTCCGCCGAGATGCAGGTTCTCCAACGCGGGAGGCGTGATGCGGTCGTTGATTTTATAAGCGATCATGGTTGTCCCTCCAAAGGATTTTTTACTATTATACAACAACAGCCGCGCTCCGTCAAGAGCGCGGCTGCAACTTTGTTGAAAATCTGAATTTCCCGACGTTTCTGCCTGTTTAACGTCCCCGCAGCTCCACGGAAACATCGCCGTTTTCGGCGATGACCAGGTGCATAGGCTTGATGTATTTGTTGTAGAACTGCTGGCACTCGGCTTCGGACATGGTAACGCGGGTGACGCGGTAAACCTCATCCAGCATAACCTGCACGTTCAGCTGAATCCGCTCGGCCAGATAGCGCTTCGTCTCGGTAATCAGCGCCGCCATTTTGATATCGTTGCTGTTTCCGGTACAGAAGTCGTCGATGTAGCAGTAGAAGATGCCCCGACCGATCAGCGCGTTCTTAATGTCGGGTCCGCATTTGTCGTATTCCACCATGACCAGGAACCGCGCGTCTTCCAGCGAATCGATCAATCCCCAGTAATCCGAATCGCTGGACGCGATGATGAAGGAATCCACGTCGTTTTTGTAGAATTCGCGGCAGACACCGGTGGAGAGCTTGATATCCACCAGCGATTTGTTCTCCTTCACCCGCTCGATCATGATATGCTCCACCTCGATGTTCTTGGCGTAGCTTTCGAACAGCTTCCATGCCGATGAAGCGTGAATGTCGTTGTAAAGAAAGATTTTTGAAATTTTACTGACAGTTTCTCTATCCAGATTATTGAGGGTGGCGATCAGCTTATAGGGGTCGGAGTTTTCGCAGTCCACCACGATAACGGTTTTATTGCTGTCATTGATAAATTCATAAATATTATTTTTGATAATCGAACCGGCGTCGCTGACCTTGCTGATGTCCGCGAATTCGTCGCCGTGCTGCTTATATAATAATGTGACAAATTTCTTATCGCTGAACAGAATATTGCCGCTGTCGTCCGGAATCCAGTTCACATACATCTGATACGGATACTTCATTTTGTTGGCGTGATAAAGATCGGCGGCCTTCTTGGTTCCGTCCACGGAAAGTCCGTCGGGCATGACAAACAGGTCGCGCACATACTGCCAGTCCAGCCAGATTGGGAATAAATCGCGGCAATTGTTAATGCGGTCGCAGATCAGCCGGTTCAGCTCAATAATGGTGTCCACCAGCAACCGGTTCTTGCTTTTGATAACCGATATGCCCTCGCCGGACAAATATTGAATGGCATCCAGCGGTATATATTCGGGCAGCGTCATCAGCGTCCGGTATTCATACTGTATTTTTTTATTGATATGTCCGAAATTCCGCTCGATGGCGGCGCGCAGACGGCACAGCTCACGCACGATTTTCGCGTTGGTCTGCTTATCCAGCTCCTCATAAATTTCCAGTCTTGGTGGTTCGTGTTCCTTTTCAAAAATCTGTTTGCGCACACCAATCAGGTATGCCACCTTTGAAATAATTTCGTATGTACTATTTTTCCAGCTTGTTACAGTTGCCTGCTGTATTTCTTCTTCGCCCGGACTATCAATATTTTCGCCGATCGGCGTGGTATTTGTGGTCTCGTCCATTGTTTCCTCCTAATAAATTGCATTTTCCGGCCGAACCATCCCGCAGCGGCACGGGATGGTTATCTGACCGTTTACAATCTATTATACCACGCAAATGTGAAAAAATTTAGAGAAATTTGTCACCTATTTTCAAATCCGCGAAAATATTTTTCGTCAGTTCTTTCCATCAACCAGTTCAGCCGGCGAGCCCACATAGCGGGTATGGATTTCCAGCCGCTTCCCCGCCGCCTTTGCCTCCCGGTACGCGGGGATGCAGACCTTGCGCACGAACTCCGGCTTACCGGCGGAGCAGAGGTTGACGTCCCCCTCCACCACACAGACCTCCCGATGGTCGCGGCGCAGCGGATCGGCACAGCGTCGGGCGCAGAATTCGACATAATTGCGTCCGCTCTCGTTGAGCAGACCGTCCGGCATCATGAAGCCAAAGTCCGCCATCTCCGTATAGCGGAAGCCGCCGCACCACCACCAGGGCGCGCTGCCCGCGCATCCGGCCTCCTCCATGGCCTCCTCCATATAGCGGTTGTACGCCGTCTGATCGGCGATCTCCCCCTCGAAGTAGCGCTGGTTCGCGTGATCGTACAGCAGCGTTCCCCGCCATTTTGTGCCGCATACGGTGCGTCCGTACTCCGCCCAGACGATGGGGCGTCCGCCGGTCTCGTACTTGTGAATCAGGCTGCACGATACAATCAGCCCCACGGTATGATCGTGCCGCTCCGGCTCGCTCATATCGTCGAAGCCGCTGGAGCTGGCGTATACCTCCAGCGGGGTGAAATCGATGTACTTCGCCGCCTGGGCGAAGGTGTAGGAGCAGCTGCTGCCATGCCGCCAGGTGATCAGCTGATGGGGTATCAACGGACGGAGATGCGCCGTCAGCCTTGCCCAGCTGCGGTTGACGGCGTCCACGGCGTAATCCCGCATTTCCCGGGCGGCGGAGGGCGTGGTGCCAATGGGGAAATCGATACAGCCGTAGATGTCCCGCTTCAGCGGCGTACCCAGCGCGGACTCGGCGGCCTCCACGCTGCCGTAGCGCTCCAGCAGCCAGCTCTCCCATTCGTCGGTGAACTCGCCCAGTGTGAAGGGATTGCAGTGGTCGCCCTGGGACTCCCACTCGATATCGATGGTCATGACCGTGGGATTGCCCGCCACGTGGACGAGGGAGAGGATGTATTCCACCGCCTCGGGGCTGTAGAACTTGGATGCGGTCGCCTTGGTGAACGCCAGCCAGACCCGGATGTGATGCCGCTCACAGCGGATGAGGAAGTCCCGCAGTCCGTGGACAACCCGGTGGAAATCGGTGAAATCCACCCGCGTCAGCACGCAGTTCAGCCCCAGCCGCTCCATGCAGGCAAGGTCATCCTCCACGTTGACCGGGTCGTAATTGCTCCGGTCGAACAGTCCCATCCAGTAATACCGCTTCTCTCTGGAGGGGCTGTAGGTGCTCCAGTAATTGATGCCCGCCATGTACCAGGGCTTGCCCTCCAGCATGAAATAATCGTCCTTCACCGACACATAGCGCGCCGGGTCGTCCACACGCTGAGGATTTTCGTGGGAGTAGACGGACGTGATTTCGTCGATGACTCGACCGCCGTACAGCAGCGTGACCGTTACGCCGTACTCTACGCCAGCGGTAATTCTGCCGGGATTGACGGAGAAGCGGAGCGCGGCTATGCTGTGGGGACAGATCAGGCGCTCTTCCTGGAAGGTTTGCACACCGTCCGCCGTCTCCACCTGGATGCGGCAGGTGACACGCTGGAACGACGGCGTGGTGTTCAGAATCTGCGCGCCCGCCTGCATCTTCTCGCCGGGATAGTAGCGGATGCCGTCCAGGCCGCCCTCGAACAGGTAAAGCCCCAGCACGAAGCGTCTGGCGATGGCGTCCAGCAGCTCGTCCGCGCCGCCGATGGTATGCAGTCCGCAGCGCACACCGATCTGCGCCGCCGCCGAGCCGACGGCGGTGCTCTCCACCAGGCCGTAATCGGCCTTTCCCTCGTGCCCGTCGCCCAGCGTGCGCTGGAGGGCAATGAAAGCGAAGGAGCCGCGCCGGGTGCCCTGACGTCCCTCCGCCTCGCTGTGAGCGTCAGCCAGCGGGATGAAGCGGCAGATACCGTCGTTGTCGAAGCCCCGCCCGTTGAAGGTTTCACAGGGGATGGTCATATTCTGCGGCGACGGAAGGGTGATGCTGCCGTCGTAGATACGCTGTCCGGAGGATGTGGTGACGCGGGTGATGTCCTTGGTGTCGTAGGTTTTGTAGGAGGGAGCGATGCCCTCGCGCACGAAGGGGTCGGGGACGGTGAACCCGGCGTCGAGGATGTTTTCCAGCGGGCGATTGACATAGCAGCCCGTCTCGTCCTTCTCCACCAGATTGTTATAGAGCGGCCCGCCGAGGAAAAGCAGGCTTCCCCGCCCCGTGGAATAGCGGCGGAGGATGTCCCTCGTTTCGATGGGCAGATTGCGGCAGTTCGGGACGATCATCATGAAGCTGTGCAGAGAATTGACATTCTTTGTTTTCATCAGTCTGTCAACGGTGATCGGCTGAACGACCCAGCCCCTGGCGGTCAGCGCTTCGGTGATATAATCGCACTCCGCCCCGTCGCAGCCGGGATAATCGCCGGTCAGCAGCAGAATGGTGCGTTCGTTTCGGTTTAACATGGCAGTTCTCCTTATGGTTGAGATGCAATTAGTATACACGATGGCGCGGCGGATGTCAAGGGAAAATATGCGCTCCTGATATCACAAAATTGACTTTTTGCTCGAAATAAATCTCCGCCTCTTGCAATTGCGGCGCGGGTGGTGTATAATATATGGTAGACCATTACCCAAGGAGAATCCCCATGAAAACAGCATTATCCATAGCCGGCAGCGATTCCAGCGGAGGCGCGGGCATTCAGGCCGACCTGAAAGCCATGACCATGAACGGCGTTTTCGCCATGACCGCCGTCACAGCTCTTACCGCCCAGAACACCACCGGCGTCCGAGCCATTTCCGAAGTCACCCCCGATTTTCTTCGCGCCCAGATCGACGCCGTATTCGAGGACATCCGCCCCGATGCGGTGAAAATCGGCATGGTGTCCTCCGCCGCGCTGATTCAAGTCATCGCGGAGAGACTGCGGTTTTACCGCGCCGAAAATATCGTCGTTGACCCGGTGATGGTGGCTACCAGCGGTTCCCGGCTGATGGCGGAGGACGCGCTGACCACGCTGCGGGAGCAGCTGCTTGTGCTCGCTGCTGTGGTCACGCCAAACATCCCGGAGGCTGAAATTTTGTCGGGCATAACCATCCACGGGGAGGAGGATATGTGCCGCGCCGCGAAGATTATCGGCGACGGCTGCGGATGCGCGGTTCTCTGCAAGGGCGGGCATCGGATCAGCGACGCCAACGACCTGCTGTATGCGAACGGCGATCTGCGCTGGTTCCGCGGACGGCGGATCGACAATCCCAACACCCACGGCACCGGCTGCACCCTGTCCAGCGCCATCGCCGCCAATCTTGCCAAGGGGTACGATCTTGCCGCGTCTGTGGAACGCGCGAAAGCGTACATTTCGGGCGCGCTGGCGGATATGCTCGATCTGGGTCAGGGCAGCGGACCGATGAACCACGCCTTCAATCTGACCGGCGAGTTCGCGAAGTAAAAACGATGGGACGGCAAATCTGCCGCCCCTTTGTTTTTCGGTATTTTACATACTGTATCGCTGGAGACTTTCCTGAATTTTTATCAGCGCCGAGCCTTCCAGACGGCTGACGTAGGAACGGGAGATGCCCATTCTCTCCGCCACCTCCCGCTGGGTGATCGCCGGACGGTCGCCCAGCCCATAACGGGCAGCGATGATCGCCCGCTCTCTGGGCGTCAGCTCGTTGTTGATAATCGACACCGCCCTCGCTGACCGCAGCCGGGTATCCAGATCGTCCGCGATGGTGTCCTCCTCGGCGATGATATCCCCCCATGTCAGCGGATTGCCGTCCTTGTCGATGTCGATGGTCTCCGACAGCGACACCTCCGCCGCCAGCTTCTTCTGCGACCGAAAGTACATAAGGATTTCATTCGCTATCCTCACATGACGGCTCGTCAGATTCACTCAAATCCGGAAGCTCTGTCTCCCCATCGTTGGCAAAAAGATACACACTGGCGTTCTGTCCGTCCCAAACCACCTTTTTGATGATCGTGCGCAGAAACCGCCGCTTTTCTTCGACGGTGCAGTCGTCGATGCCGGCGCCGACAGATTCGAGCATCGACCGGAAGAATGCAAACTCCTGATTGGCAAAATGATGCCGCTCGGTAATCTGCTCCAACTCTGCAAGGCGCTGCTTCAGCGATTCACCGGTTTCGTGCAGCTCCTCAATCTGCTCCATGATGTAGCCTTCCGCAGCCGTGCCGGACGATTTTGCGAGGGTTCCGACCAGCGCTTTGATGCTGCTCTCATTATCCGCAATCTGCTCTTTGAGCGTGATGATTTGAGCGTCGCAGCCCTCTCGGTTTCCGCTGATCACGTCCTTCGTCTGAGCCAGAAACTTTGTGAAGGTATCCTCGTCCTCCGCCAGCTTTTTCACCTCCGCAATGATCTTCGCGTCCAGTGTATTGCCGTTGGCATTTTTCATGGAACAGCAGGCGCCCCTGCTGCGTTCTTTGTTGGAGCAAAGATAGGTGTAAATCAGTTCGCCGTCGGCATTCATGCGGCCGGTCAGCTTGGGACGCATATAATCGCCGCAGTCCGCGCATACAAGCAAGCCGGACAACAGCGCCACATTGCTGCGCGGTCTGCGATAGCTCTTGGATTTGTTGACCGCCAGCATGGACTGTACCTGCACCCACGTTTCGCCCGGAATCACCCCCGGATGCTTGCCGACAGCCACAACCCATTCATCCATCGGACGTTCCTGATGCGCTTTTCCGGGGCGTTGCAGGGTGCGGTTGTACGCCATAACGCCATGCTCGCCGTCGAAATCCGCACGTTCGGCAAACAGCTCCACGCCATTCTCCGACAGATACGTATACGCCGCATCGTCCGCAATCATATACACGGGATTGGTGAGGATGCCCTTGATCGCGAACCGCGTGAATTTATTGCCCCGCTTTGTGGTGTATCGCTTTTCCAGAAGGAACTGATCGGTCTGTGTCAGTGAGCCGGTCTTGAGGAATACATCATAAATGAGCTGCACCATGCCGATTTCGTCGGGAATCGGTTTCAATTTGCAGGCTTTTTTCACCTTACCGTCCACGGTCACGTTGGAGACGCTCTCCGACTCATAACCGGTCGGTGCGGTACCGCCAAGCCAGCGTCCGGTTTTGGACAGCTCGTGCATATTGTCGCGGATGCGCTCAGCGATTGTCTCGCGTTCCAGCTGGGAAAATACAGAGGCAATATACATCATCGCCCGTCCCATCGGCGAGGATGTGTCGAATTGCTCGCGTATGGAGATGAAGTCGATGTGCCGGTCACTTAGATCTTCGATCAGCTTGGCGAAATCGCCGATGTTGCGGCTGATGCGGTCCAGGCGGTAAACCACGATGGCAGCGAATTGAATTTTCCGGGAATCCTTCATCATTTGTTTGAACTGCGGTCGATCCAATGTACCGCCGGAAAAGCCTTCGTCTTCGTAGACGAAGGCTTTTTCCGCCTCCTCGACGCTGTAGTGAGAAGCGATGTACTGTCGGCACAGCTCGATCTGGTTTTCGATGCTCTCGCCCTTGCCGGTAAATTTGGATTTTCGGGAGTAGATGACGTATTGCTTCAGCTCGTTGGGTTTCATCATGGCACCTCGATATGTTATATTGGTGATATTATTATAACATATCGGAATTTGGTTTGGAAGATACTGGGAGTAAAGTTTACATATTGTCTATAATTGTAACTGAACAATCGTGCGTGTCCCCCCCTTTTCAGTAAAACGCCAGCCTATCACGATCGGTATACTTTTCAAGGTCTTTCAGGCTTGGGGTGCCTTATTTAACCCTAATTATATTATACAAAGAGACAAAGCAATGAAAAAAATCAGAATCGCGCAGATCGGCACCTCTGAAACCGCGCACGCCGCCCATATTATGACGACCATGCTGAATATGCCCGATACCTTCGAGGTGCTGGGCGTGGCGGATGTGGATTACCATGCAAGCCAGCTCGCGCCGTTTTTTCCCGTGTGCCGCAAATCAACGTGAAGGAGCTGCTGTCCCTGCCGCTGGACGCGGTCAATATTGACTGCGATGAGGAGCTTCAGACGCATTACGGCATGATGGCGGCGGAACGCGGGCTGCACATCTCTTTCGATAAGCCCGGCAGTCAGCCCGATGCCGAATTTGACGCGCTCATCGACAGGGTGAAGACCAACGGCACCGTGTTCCACGTCAGCTATATGTACCGCTATAATCCCGCCGTCATGTACGCCATGGAGAAAATCGCACGCGGCGATATCGGCGAGGTGATCAGCATCGAAGCGCAGATTGCCCTCGACCCAGGCGCGGAGGATTTTGCCGCGCACGTCAGGGAACTGACCCGGGGCGGCGTAAACTGCTGCGTTGAAGTGACCGGCTCCGGCGCGGCGCTCAATCAGGCGCTGGACTGCATGGCGCGCTTCGGGCGGGTATCGCTGCTGAGCTGTACACGCATCAGCGACTTCACCGTGGATTTCTACCGCAAGGTACACTATCCGGGCATCCATCTGATCGATATGGTGAGCGAGGTGCATTCTCCCGCTGAATGCGGCGAAACCTATACCAGATTGTACATCGACAAGAATTATCCCCTGTGCATCCAGTTTGACTGGAGCCGCCTCGGGAAATGAAAAAAGTGAAGGGGGAAAATCAATACGATGCGGGCGTGACCTACCAGTATTCTGCGGGAGGCGATGCCGACTGCAAGCAGAAAAATGTTATTCCGCTCGAAGGCGCGCGCATCAACTCTCGAACTTCAAATCCACATAAATCGGGCAGTGGTCGCTGGCGTCGAGGGCGTAGCGATGGAGCAGCGTGTTGAACACACGCACCTCAAGCCCGCCGCCGCAGGTGTAAATATGGTCGATGGCGGTATCGTATGTGCCGGTGGGCATAGGACCGTTGGCGTAAAGCCCAGTCAGCTCGTCCAGCGGCGCGTAGCTGTGGTGTCCGTTGGACTCGGAGCGGTAGACCGACGCGCCGTCATGCGCGTTCACCCAGCCCGCCTGCGTCAGATTTTTCTGGGGATCGCTGGAAATGCCGCAATTGAGGTCGCCGCCGATGACCAGCGGCACGCTGTATTTCGCCTGCACGTCGGCCACCACCTTCGCGATCTCCTGCGCGTCGATGAGACGGGCGGCCTTGCCCTTTTCATCGCTGGTCCAGTAAAAATGGGTGTTGGCGACACCGAACTGCTTGCCGGTCGTTTTGTCCCGGAAAACCGCCCAGGTAATCGACTTGGACTGATCCCCCGCGTTGTCGTTGTAGAGATGCCATCCGGCGTCGATCAGTTCCAGCCGTTCGGCGCGGTAGAGGATGGGGGTGTAGTTGTTGCCCGATTTGTTGGTCGCTTTGACCTCAACCTCGGTGTACTCATCAGCCAGCAGGTCAAAGAGGCTGACCTCCTCGCCGCGGATGTTGGCGCTGATCTCCTGCAGACCGATGACGTCCGGCATGTAGGAGAGGTAAAGCTCGGCCTCCATGTCGTCCCGGTTGTACACAGCGCCGCTCCAGACGTTGTGGTACATGACGCGGATATCGCCGTCGATGGTCTGCGAGCGTACGATCTCCTTGTCGTCCGAGGCAGAGACGCTGCCCGACACGCTCCAGCCGTTCTCGAGGGCGAGGGAATCCTTCGCCCCGCGGAAGGTGTCATTGACCGCGTCGTAGAGCAGATCCCAGCCCCACATACCGCCTGCGGTGCAGGTCAGCGTACCGTCCGCGAGGGACGCCGACCATTCCCCGTCGCCGCCGTCAGTCACGGAAATGATCTTGCCCTCGGCGGTCTCGGCGATGGGCAGATAGTAACCGCTTTTGCCGGCGATGCTGGAGCGCAGCCGCCGTGCGAAATCCTGCGCCACGTAACTGGCGTCGTCGGCGACGGTGATGGTATAATCCGCCAGCGACTGACCGCCCAGCGTGACGGTTTCGAGCAAATATTTGCTCTCGCTGACGTAGTTGTCCGCCTCGGTGAAGATGAGATCCTGCCCTTCCGCCGCACGGCTCAATATGTTCGTGATGAAATAGGTGACTGCCTTCGCCCGGGTCTGGACGGTGTAGCCGTTGATGACGATCTTGTTTCCGATCATTTTGATAACAAAATCGCTGTATTTGACCCCTTCCAGCGCCTGAGCGCTTTCGGGATGGTTTGTGGGGCCGAAGAGGATTTCGTAGGTCTCGGAGTCGGGTTCGCTGCCCTTTTTGACCCAGTCGTTGTCAAGAGCAATGCTCACGCCGGCCTTTTCCTTGAAGGCGGTTTTCAGCCTGTTGAGCAGCGAGACAGTGGCGTCGTCATCCGCCGAGTCGGAGCGGACGATGGTGAAGGCGGTTTTGCCGTCCGAGATCAGCTCGAGGCCGGTCAGCTCCGGCGCATCGGCGGTGATCGCATCGGAGGTATCGTCGGAAGGCGCGTCGGCTCCGGTGCAGGCGGATACGGTCGCAGCTGTGATGAGGACCGCTGTCACCAGGAGGGCAGCAGTCAAGCAGTTATGGGACATTGTGATTCTCCTTTGGAGGGATTTTTTATATGCTATTATATCACAAATTATCGGGAATTGCAATAGCAAATTCCGATACAATATCAGCCGCCGACAGAGTCGGCGGCTGATATTGCGGCGAAGAATCAGGGTGCAAAGCCGTCACACAGGTACAAGGCAGCAGCTGTCAAAAAGTATGGCGCAGCTTTATGGGGGCGTTCGATGGAGCGCAATTAACAATAAAAAGCAGCACAAACCTGTAGTATTGCAAAAATCGCTGCAACGTCTCCACTTGCACGGCGATTTATAGTCCCCCAAAAAATTTTGTGTAAACATACTTCCAATCAAACAAAACCTGCTTGCCATGTTGTCCGTCAATGGGATATTCCATATGGAGTTCGTACTGACCGTTTCATTCCTCCGTGACGGTACAGGAGATAGCATCCATGACCCTTCCGATGCCGTTGGTGGAGAAGTCCGTCTGCCCTTCTTGGAACAGAATTGGTTTCATTGGGTTGCCTCCTTTCCGGGATATGTAAAAAGCACCTCAGATTTCTCTAAGATGCTTTTGATGTTATTCTGCTGAATTCACTTTTCAATCAGATCTTCAATCCTACAGCCAAGAACCTTCGCAATACGATATAAAGTATCTGCACTTGCTTTATTGATGTTTTTATTCCTCTGCTCATACATCTGAATCGACCGCAGGCTTACACCGGCTCGTTCCGCTAACTCTGCCTGCGTACATCCATAACCGGAACGAATTCGCTTCAGATTTGTTTCGGTGAAACGCTCCTTAATCTGTGCATCAACAACATCCACGAATTTCGATATATCTGCTTCATGGAGGGTGTAGTACATCGTCTGTAAATCATCAAAGGAAAGAACCTTGAATACATCACCGAATTTCCGGTCGGAATACCACTGATAGTACGCTACCGCCCATCCGATCCAATATTCTCTGGATCGTCCGAACTGCTCCTGCGGATCTGTCTGAATCTCCTGCCCTTTCGTTTCCTCTACAATCTCCCGCACAATCTCAATACCGCTTTTCCCTGCAAGAACCATAGGTTCGCCATTTTCCATGCGCTTACTTATGGAGCTCGCCAGAAACAACTTGATAAAATCATCACCGGAGATTCTGCAGGTGTTGACTGCATAATCAAAGGCTTCACCCAGTACAGCCTGTGCTTTACTCAGATATATTTCTTGGTATGCGCGGATCATCGTTCTTGATGCCTCCTCTCAGAATATCCTGAATATATAAGCTGTCGCCTTCTTCCTCTAGCATTTCCAGATAGTGTTGATTGGCTTCATCGTCTCTGGCTTTGCGGAGAACGTAATACTGATCTTTTTCTGCAACAGTAAATCCCTCGTATCTCAGGTTAGAGAAAGCAAATTTTGACTTGATGACGATCTGCTCTCCCAGTTTTCCGAGCCGCATAGCCCGTGCAAGCTGATCTACAGAAATACCGTTATTGATAAATGTCTCTGCATAATCAAAATAGGAGTCGTCAGCACGGTATCCTGTAATCAAATCGAACGCATTCACGTTCACGCTGAAATTGTCGATCAGGTAACTCCGGGCGCGTCTTGCCACAGGAGTTTTAATGGAAAATAACCGATGCTGTACCAGAACTGCAATCCAGTTCAGTATCGTATAATCGGGACTGTTCAGATTGAGTACATTCAGATACTCGGTATCCAATGTATAGCGGTTTGCAAAGCCATCTCGCAGGGATGATACTGCCCATTCTCGGGCAAGTTCCTCGCTTGCAGTACAGTAAAAACCAAGTCCGAAGTCGTTGTTCTTTTTTCCTTCGCCGAACACTGGCTGTTCCACAATCTTTTCGGAACCGTGAAATATGGTAATATGCTTATCCATATTATACCCCCTTCCTCACTTTCTATTATATCACCTTAGTGACAGTTTGTCAAGTAGAATGTGGACTTATTATCACTTTAGTGACATCTCACACCGTCCACCAGTTCGGCGCAATATGAATCAGTTCAAAGAACTCCCCATCACTGAGGACAAACGCATTGTTCTTGTTCTCCCGACTGGTCAGCAGGTAAATATCCTGTTGTTCGCAGTCGATGATAAAGTCGTCTGCGGAATTCGGATATCAAGCATATCCAGCAGTCGGATAAATGCGTCCTGACCATCCAGACATGTATCCGTCAGCCAGCCTTTCTCGCTTCGCCACATGGATGGATATGCTCGAATTCAGCGTGGAAAGCTACGACATCCTGTAATGTTACAGCAGTCTTTGCATTGTAAATTGAAGCAGATCATGTGCGGCGGAATGTGTAGTGAGCGGATGAAAGCAAAACAGCAGCCCAGTCACATTCTGCTTCACCGGCAGACTTTGTGCCAGAAAAGTAGTTTGTAACTGAGCTTCTTTTATAGGAGGTTATGGGATTTTGAGCCTTATTGAACCTTATCCTTCGACTACTTCCACACCGATTTTCTTTGCAATGGCGCGGATAGCTTCTTCGGAGAGCTTGCTGATACGCTCGATTACGGATAATTGCAATTTCTCTTTCAACAATCCATAGCCACATTTTCACGAACCTGCGCGCGAGCCTTTGCTTCCAGCTTATCCAAAACTTCACACATATTTGTAATCTCTCCTTCATGCAAACTGTTTGCAACTATTACCACGCATGTTTTCCTGTAGAAAGGAGACTATCAATATCAGCAAAAGCGTTTTCTATCCGCGCCGTATGATATTCCCAATATCCATCGAATATTTTCTGTGTTATGCCACGAGCATCCCACTCATTCATTACTTCACCGGTGGATTTTTCTTTATGCTGAGCATAACGTTCTATCAGAAAAAGGAAGAATTTCATTTCTTCGCTCATATCACTCACCTCTGATATACACTGAATTGCGAGGATCGCCTGTGACCTGCTCAGATTCCCACATATCGAAAATCGCACGTTCACTGTAATCCCACATTGCATATTCCGGGTCTTCCAGCATTTCATGTATCTTGGAAGTCAGAAAACTACGGGTAGCTTCCATCGGCTTCATATTATATTTATCAATTATACGCTGAATGACACACTTGTTGTAGTAGTCTAACGTAAAGCTGTACGTTTTTGTCATAATATGATCACCTCCGTGCAGCGAAGCATGGTAAGAGTCTCTGAGGTCTTAAATGTGTACTGATCTTTCAAATTCTGCGGAAGAAGACGTTTGATCGTCTCTTCTTCATCATAAAAACCATCAAGAAACAAAGTAATTGTCGGCATCGTTTGGTCGTTTGCCACAGGGCCTGTTACCACATCATATTCTTCTTCAGCAGCGATTCCCTTTCGGTTTGCGGCAACATATCGAAGCCATTCTACATCGGCTTTCTCAAACCGTAATACCCGGAGGGTGTCAAACACTCGGTCTTCGATCTCATAAACTGTCACAATAGGACTACCAACACCACGTCGTTTTGCTGTGCGTTGCGCCCAGTTGGAAGCCTGTTGTAAATCGCTTGTTGTATAAAAACCTTTACCAAAATCCAGTTCTCGCTGCGTTTTTAACAACCTTGGTTCTCTAACATCTACATTGCTGCCATGATATAGAATCATACTGCGCCCTCCTTTCATTTTGGTCACAAATAAACATACTTATCATAATATATTATACCACATATCATGAAAATTATCAAGTATCGCAGGCATTCTATCCGTAAATATTCCGTAACTTCTATTTCTTCAGATTAGCCATCTTCTCCTGCACCGCATCCCAGGTTTCTCGGCTCACAATCCCCTGGTGATGATCCTTCACATACTTCGGCTTCCAGTCCTTATCAATCTCCCGTGTAATCACATTCCGGCTCGGATGTTTGCGGAAGATCACGTCTCCAACGTAAACCTCATTCTGAAGAATGCATCTTACACTGATTCAGGTTTTCAGAGATGCTCTCGCTTTCCGACTGTCCGACCGACGCTGCAAGGTTCAGCTGAAGGATAATGCCGGGGGTACGGGTATCGATGCCTTCCTGTTCGAAGAAATATGAACACCGTTTCCGGTCAGCAGTTTGATGGACTGCAAGCCTTCCACGGTGTTTCTTGCCCAACGGCTGACGGACTTACAGAGGATCAAATCAATCTTCCCGTTGAATATTCCCCACGAAAGAGACCACCGATCCACGGAAGGATACCGGTAGTCCACGGAAGCGTACCGGTAGTCCGCGCCAGGATACCGCTGACTGACGTCAGCGGTATCCATCGCAACAGAGACCGTTACCGCGCCTTTACAGCATGCACTTCC
>JAFUQU010000052.1 GCA_017472255.1 Clostridia bacterium
CTATAGCGCGTGCAATTTTCTCATCCCCTAAGGACTAGGCGCATTGCACGTGGCTTCTGTGCTTGCTCGAGAGCGCATGAAGCCGCAGCTAAGTCTGAGTCGTCCCGTTCCCCGGAGGAAAGACGGGAGAGCTCGAGAGGGTGAGAGAACCAGAGCGGGCAGCGGCGGTTCTCCCACCCTCTCGAACCCCCGCCGGCAGGTGCAAATCTGATGTACACAACATCAAGACTGCCACCGTAGGGGCGACCTGCGGTCGCCCGAGCATATTCAGCAGGCAAGCCTGCTGAGCACAACATCCGGGCAAGCCCGCCCCGAATGAGCATCATTCAGCCCCAATCCATTGATAGGCAATGCGCGGCGCACCGTTTGCCAGATAAATGATGCCGCAGCGCATAAACCCTTCACGCTCGATGACGTGCTGCATCGTTAAATTGTCCTCGTGCGTGTCAATGCGTAGATCAATGCCGCTGCCAACGACGGCGCGGCAGTACGCTACCGCCTCCCGAAATACGCCGCGCACAACTCCATCCGACGCTACACGGTGAATCGCCGCATAAGGCGCTTCCCGAAGCCACTCGCCGTCAATTCGCAGATAGGTCGGATCCTCCCCCGGGATGAACGCAAATACCCCGTGAATCGTTGAACTGCATAAACTGCATACGTTCGTCTCTACCACATATAGCTGCCCGCGGGCAATGTCGTCCTTCAATACCTCGGCGGGCGGATAGCCTGCCTTCCATTGATTCGGATTGCCTGAACGATCCATGTATGCTTTCGCCGCGTCGTATACACGGCGGATTTCCGGCAGATCAGCCGGAATTGCTTTGCGAATGTACATTCTTGTCCTCCAGATAAAGACAAGGTCGGCATATCGCGCCGACCTTGTAAATTATTCGTCGTCTTCGTCTTCCTCGTCCTCCGCCTTCGGAGGCTCAATCAGACAGATTGTGGCGCTCTCCACCTGATGATCTACCACCGCGTCTACCTTGATCAGCAAACCGTATGCTTCAATCTCAAAGGTGCTGCCGTCGCTGGGAATGCTGCCCAGCTCGCTGAATACCATGCCGCTGAATGTGTCAAAATCATCCACCGGCAGCGGCACGCCAATCTCCTCCGCAATGTCCTTCAGCTCCACATTGCCGTGGAGCCGCCAGGTCAGCGAATCCAGCTTCTCCAGCTGAGGTACGTCATCCTTGTTGTTGTCCTCGCTGGAAAGATCGCCTACCAGTCGGGTGATCAGATCGTTCATCGTAATGATGCCGCGCATACCGCCGTATTCGTCCAATACCACGCCGAAGGATTTGTTCTCCGCCTTCATGTTGCGGAAAATTACGTCCGCCTTCACGTTTTCCGGAACGAAATAGGGGGTCTTTACCGCCGACTTCATCACCGAATCGCGGGTGCGGTCGGACAGGCGGAAGTAATCCTTTAAGTAAAGCACGCCTACCACGTTGTCCACCGATTCGTCGCAGACCGGGTAGAACATATGACAGGTTTCGTGGATGGTCTGATTCCACTCCTCGTCGGATTCCTCCAGCCAGAGCAGCGTCACATCGGTGCGGTGGGTGCAGATTTCGCCCACCGTCAGGTCGTCGAACTCGAAGACGTTCTGAATGAATTCCCGCTCCGCGTCGTCGATGGAGCCGTTCTTCGCGCCCGAATCCACCATGTCGCGGATGTCCTCCTCGCTGACGTCGTTATCGTCGGCGTTGGGATCGATGCCCATAAGCCGCAGCACGCCGTTTGTAGAAGCGGTCAGCAGCCACACAATGGGGGCAAAGAGCTTCGCCAGCAGACTTACCGGCCCCGCCAGACCCAGCGCCATCGCTTCGGATTTGCGCATGGCCACCCGCTTGGGCACCAGCTCGCCGAAAATCAGCGTGAAATAGGACAGAATCAGCGTGATCACAATCACGGCGATGGTGTCGAGAACCTTTTCGGGAATGGTTACGCCCAGCCCAATCAGCCAGTCCACAATCGGCCCGGAGAAGTTTTCCGCCGCGAAGGCGCTTCCCAGAAAGCCGGCCAGCGTGATCGCTACCTGAATCGTAGCAAGGAAGCGAGCAGGCTCGGATGTAAGTTTTCGCAGTTTTTTCGCCCGCTTGTCCCCTTCGGATGCGAGCTTTTCCAGTTTATTTTCGTTCATGCTGATCACAGCGATTTCCGCCGATGCGAACACGGCGTTCAGCGCAATCAGGATTACCTGAAATAACAGCATGAACCATAGGTTGCCGTCTAACATATTTTCCTCCGATTTTGATTTGTTCTGAATTCTGTGGGAAATGCTCCTGCCGCTTATTCCAGCTGCGGCGGGATATGCCCCGGCGGACCCAGAACCCATCGCAAGGGAGGCGTTGTATGGTCGCCGCCGTCCATATTCCGGTCGTTCACCTCTTTCGATTTTGAATATTTTATATATTATACAATATCCACACGGATTTGTCAAGTATATTTTGTGAAATGATAAGAAATAATGTGTCAATAAATCATTGCAATCGTCAAGCATCCGCTCTTGACTTGACGTCGGCAATGCTGTATAATAAAAGCAGGAGGTGATCGTGTGAAAAGGCTGAAAGGCGGGCTGAGGATGACCGTCACGCCCGACGGCACCGGGCACGTTTCGTGGGACGGCGCGCGCATCACCGCCGCCCATTACGAAAAAGTGGGCGGACATCATCCCAGACCGCCTCACTATCACGATTTTTACGAGCTGGAGCTGTTGCTTGCCGCTTGCGGACAGGGGCGGCAGGTGATCAACGGCGTCCCATTTTTAATGCGCGCGGGCAGCTTTTTCCTCATCCGCCCCACCGACCTGCACCGCTATGACCTGCCCGACGGATGTACCGCTTCGGTGGTAACGCTGCGCTTTGGCAGCGATTCCCTGCCCGCCGAACTGTTCGCCCCGCTGTCCGACAGCGCGCAGCTCATCGCCGACGCCGATCCCGATGTTCTATCCTCCATCGCCCGGGAGGCGCTGGAGGAATCGACGAAAAATGACGGTTTCACTTCCTGTGCGCTGCGGCAGATTGTGGCGCGGCTTTGTATTATGCTGCTGCGGGCATCGGCGGACGAACCGCACGCCGTTCCCCGTGGAATTCCGGCGCGGGCGGCGGCGGTGATTCACGCACGGTACGCGGAACCGCTGACCGTGCGTGAAGTGGCGGAGGCTGTAGGCGTTTCACCCAACTATCTGGGGCAGGTTTTCCTGCGGGAGATGAATCTGACGGCGGCGGATTATATCAAGCGGGTGCGGCTGGTGAACGCGCTGCATCGGGTGTCGGCGACGGACGAGCCGCTGGGCGTCATCGCGCTGGAATGCGGCTTCGGCTCGCCGCCCGTCTTCGCCCGGGAATTCAAGCGCTATTACGGCGTCACGCCCACGGATTACCGGCGGAAAACGCTGTGACTTTGCGGCAAAATACGCAGTCACCCGTAGGGGCGGTTTTTAACCGCCCGTGAACTGATAAATCGAATCGGAGGAACAAAAATGAGCGAAATCTGGAGCAAAGAAAAAGCCTGGGCGTGGTACAACGCTCGCCCGTGGATGCGCGGCTGCAACTTCATGTCCAGCGACTGCTGCAACCGCATCGACCAGTGGCAGGAGTTCGGCTTTGAGGAGCGGCTCGCCACCGCCGACGTGGAGCTGGAGCTTGCCGCGTCCATCGGGTTCAACTCGGTGCGGATGATTCTGGAATTCCCCGTCTGGGACAAGGAGCACGACGGCTTTATGAAGCGGCTCGACCGCTATCTGGCGGTCTGCCATAAGCACGGCATCGACGCCATGCTGGTGCTTGCCAACGACTGCTCGGTGCCAAAGGAATTCTTCAAGCCCGCCCAAATGGGTCCGCAGACCGTGGACGTGGGTTATCACGGCGGGCGGAAGCGTTCGCCCCATATGCGCCACGCCGGGCTGAGCTGGCATATTCTGGACGATCCCGACACCGCCGCGCGCTACGATAAGATGGTGCGGGAGGTGGTCAGCGAGTACGCCCACGACGAGCGGGTCAGCGTCTGGAATATCTTCAACGAGCCGGGCAACAACCGGGAGAACCTTTCCCTGCCCCACATGGAGCGTTTCTTCGCCATCTGCCGGGAGATTGACCCCATCCAGCCCCTCTGCGCCGACGTCTGGCGGGGGATGAAGGACGGTCGTCCGATTACCAAAATTGAACAACGGGCGCTGGAGCTGTCGGATATCATCAGCTTCCACAATTACCACGATTATGAGACGAACGTCCTGCTCATCGAGCAGCTGAAGCGTTACGGACGCCCGATGCTGAACACCGAGTGGCTGAACCGGATTCTTGACAACAACGTGGCGGAGCTGTATCCGCTGTTCTATCTGGAGAAGATTGGCTGCTACAACTGGGGCTTTGTGGCGGGCAAATACCAGACTTACGAGCCGTGGGAGAGCCTGTGGCAGATGGTTGACGCGGGCAAGGGCGCGCACCTCGATCTGACGAAGTGGCAGCACGACTTAATGCGCCCCAGCCTGCGCCCCTACGACCCGGCGGAGGTGGATTTGATTCGGCGGTTTAACCGGCGCGCGGATGAGCGTTTTGCTGCGGGGTTGGAGACGAATGGCGGTTGAGGCATAGCGATATTTGTTAGAACGAAGACAGATTACAATAGATCGCAATAATTGTTAGGGTGAAGACAGATATCGGGCGACCATCGGTCGCCCGCGCACAGACAAACGATCTATTGCCATACTCCCGCTGTCATTTGCCCGTTATCTTTATTCGCTTACCACTTGGCCGTGTAATTGTGTACGCCCTTGCCGATGAACGGCACCTGCGCGAAATCCTCCATATTGTGGCGGATGATGTAATCGATGTAGCTCATGACCATCTTCGCCGTGAGGATGTAGCCCTGGGGATTCATGTGGCCGCCGAGGTAGAAATTCTTCCGGAACGCCCCGTCGTAGACCGGACCGTATTTGGCGAGATCGATGACGTAGGTGTAGTCGAACATCTCCGCCAGCTGATGAAGCAGCGCGGCGTGGGCGTCGATTTTTGCCTCACGTTCGGGGGCGCCGCCGCCATGGGGCATGGTTACAAGGAAGAACTTCGCGTGGGGCTGCATGGACTTGTAGCGCTGGATGATGCGGGCGTAATAGCCGGTGAAGGTCGCTTTGTTGTTGTTCCAGTCGGCAAGATCGATGTCCTCTATGGTGCCCAGCTCCTGATTTTTACCCATCAGATCGTTGACGCCCAGCGCGATGATGTAGCACTGGCAGAGCTTGTCGGGGTTCCAGAGGTCTCTCTCGTCGGCGAAGGTATCCCAATACCACTGGGCAGTCATGCCGCCCCGGGAGAAGTTGTAGACGGTGCATCCGGCGGCGCGGGCGATGTACTGACCCCAGGAATACTCGTAGTAATCGTGGTAGCCCTGCTTGACGCCTTCCTCGTCGGTGGACTGGAATTCGCCGGAGGACAGGCTGTCCCCGATGCAGCCGATGGTGCGGAAAATTGACGTGAAGCCGCCGTCATCGACGATGCGCTCCAGCGGCAGCTCGGCGGGGTCGGAAAGGTATTTGTTCAGGTTCATGGTGATACTCCTTTGCGGGTGAATTTTTCTATATTATAGCACAAGCGTACCGGGATTGCAAGGGATATGCGCGATTTTGTGCTTGCTTTTTTTCGCGGGATGGTGTATAATATAGATGCGGATTGTATTATAACATATTCTGTGGTATAATTATAGGATAATTATACCGAATATTTGTATATGCGTACCAAACGTAACCAAAGGAGTACACAACATGAATGAAAAAGAAATCGCCGAGCTGCGCCGCCGGATTGCACCGGAGAAGCATAACTTCACCATCCTGCGCGGACGCTACATAAACGAAAAACGCGAGACCATCAGCGAATTTTCCACCCCCTTCTTCCTGCTGCCCGAGGAGGAGAGCGAGAAATACCTCGCCATCTTCCGCCGCGCCCTGTCGGGAACGGTGGGACGCAACCTTATCGATATCGGCTTTTCCATGGGACAGGTGGAGTCCGGCGAGGAGCACGGGCGGCTGATGATGCTCCGCCAGTCGGCGCTCAAGGAGGAAGAAGCGGTGAAAGCCTTCTTCGACGCTGCCGCCGCCGGCGTGGACATCGAGGGCAACGCGCTGATTCTGCTGGCTGCCGATTCCTACGACGTGCCGATTAAGCATCGGGACGAGGGCGGCATGGGCGAATCGGATTCCATGTTCCGATACATCGTCTGCGCCGTCTGCCCGGTGAAGGAGGCAAAATCCACGCTGACCTACGACGCGGCGAAGAAGGAATTCCACGCCGTTTCCTGCAACTGGAACGTGGGCGCGCCGGAGCTTGGCTTCCTCTTCCCCGCCTTCGACGGACGCCGCGCCAACATCTACAACGCCCTCTACTACGTTAAAAACGCCGCCGACAGCCATGAATCCTTCAGCGACGCGGTGTTCAAGGTGGAACCGCCCCTTCCCGCCGCCGAGCAGAAGCAGATTTTTGAGTCGATTCTCGGCGACACGTTGGGCGACGAGTGCAGCTACGAGGTGGTGCAGGCGATTCACGACGACATCGCCCAGAAGATTGACGATCACAAGGCAACCCGGGATCCCGAGCCGCTGGTGGTGTCCAAGAACGACGTAAAGAGCGTGCTGGCATCCTGCGGCGTGTCGGATGAAAAGATTACCGATTTTGCCAAGCGCTTCGACGAGGAATACGGCGGGATGGATATGCCGCCCCGCAATCTGGTGGAGCCGAAGCAGTTCGAGGTGAAGACCCCCGACGTGACGGTGAAGGTGAATCCCGACCGGGGCGATCTGATCGAGACCCGGGTCATCGATGGCGTGAAGTACGTGCTCATTCGCGCGGACGAGGACATCACGGTCAACGGCGTGGCGATTAACATTGCGCGGGACGATATGGCGAAGGACGAATAAGCGGCGAGGACGGGCTTTTCCCGTCCTCGTTTTTACCATTCTTCCAGTTCCCAGTAATCGACCAGCTCAGCGGTGGTGTAGCCGTAGCTGTCGGGGTTTTTGCTTAAGCCGAAATCGTGGAGAACTTTGTACAATTCGGTATCAGTACCCCAATGATCATCGCGCCCCCAAGCTGAACAATATGTCATTTTAACCTCTGCCTGTGCGATTAACTTTTCAGGATTTGTCAAGTCATATGCAGAAATCAGATATGCCCATTGATGAATATGACGCCGCGCTTTTCCCCATTCATCTGTAATCTGAGGATAAACGCTGCTCAATGTTTCGCTATAATAATTATTTTTCGCTTCTGCCGTCCATTCCCCTGTCCCCAGCTCATCATCATCCGGTATCCCCGGATTTGGTGAAGTATCCGCAAATGCAGGTGATTCCACAGTCATTTCATATCTCACGCGCTGTGAAGGATAAACGTTACCTGATGACGATATAATTTCAATTTCCGCATCCGCTTCGATATGCATAATTTCAACCGATGGCAAAAATTTTTCTCTATATATGTATGCACCATGATAATAGGCAAAAACATCGTCAAATTCGTCAGGTGGAAATTTATTGTATTCCCTTGGTTCTCGTAAATATCCGACAGAGAATACTTCTCCGATTTTCATCTCAACGAATCGGCGCGATTCGATTGTTTTGTCTTCATTCCAATAGGTTTCGCTTGCGTAGATTTTCATCAAACCGGTTTCGGTGGATTCTGTTTCTTCCGGCGCGATGTACAGCACTTGATTGTCCGGCTGGAGGCGCGTTTGGATTTCAACGATGACTATCGTTGCAAATAGGAGAAGTACCACTCCCAAAACAACGCCTATGTATATGGAAAAATATTTTTTTGCAGCTGTATTCTTTTTCATGTCACAGTTACTCCCATTCCTCCAGTTCCCAGTAATCCACCAGCTCGGCGGTGGTGTAACCGTAGCTGTCGGGGTTTTTGCTTAAGC
>JAFUQU010000053.1 GCA_017472255.1 Clostridia bacterium
GAATTTGATGGCGGAGGGCACCTTGAACCATGCCATGCCGGTAGCCATACCGGCGGCCATGTCGGTGGAGCCTACGCCGGTAGAGAATGCGCCCAGCGCGCCGTAGGTGCAGGTGTGGCTGTCCGCGCCGATGATGCAGTCGCCGGCGGTGACGATGCCCTGCTCGGGAAGCAGCGCGTGCTCGATGCCCATCTTGCCCACGTCGTAGAAGTGGCTGACGCAGTGCTCACAGGAGAACTCGCGGCAGGTCTTACTCTGCTCGGCGGCCTTGATGTCCTTGTTGGGGACGAAGTGGTCGAGAACGATGGCGATGCGATCCTTGTCGAACACCTTGTCAAATCCGGCTTTTTTGAATTCGTTTACCGCCACGGGGGTGGTGATATCGTTGCCCAGCACGATGTCCAGCTTCGCGCTGATCAGCTGTCCGGCAGTCACGTGGTCGAGACCGGCGTGGGCTGCCAGAATTTTTTGCGTCATAGTCATGCCCATAATGGGATTACCTCCTTATGCTTCCATTCCGCGGTTGACGGCCGAGAACAGTGCGTTGATGGACGAGGCGATGATATCGTCGTGGATACCCGCGCCCCATACCTTCTTACCGTTTGACAGCGTGATGCTGACGTAGGTGATGGCCTTGGAGGAGGAACCTCTGGTGAGGGCGTGCTCCTCGTAGGTCAGGTCGGAGAATTCGATGCCAAGCTGCTGCTTGATGGCGTTGCTGACCGCGTCCAGACGGCCGTTGCCGGTGGATTTCAACTCTTTCTCCACGCCGTCGATTTCCACGGACACGGTCGCGTTGATCTCGGGGGTGCGGGTGAAATGATAATCCAGCAGCTTGATGTGATTGTTGATGTTGACATACGTGTCGGTGAATACCTGAAGAACTTCCTCGGGGGACAGCTCGGCGTGGGCGTGGTCGGATACGCTCTTGACCTTGTAACCCACATCCTCGCGCATCTTTACAGGGAGGGTGTAGCCGAAGTTGTGCTCCAGAAGATAGCCGATGCCGCCCTTACCCGACTGGGAATTGATGCGGATGACGTCGGTTTCGTACATACGTCCCACATCGCCCGGATCGATGGGCAGATAGGGAACCGTCCAGGTCTCGCAGTTCTTCTCCTCGCGCCACTTCATGCCCTTGGCGATGGCGTCCTGATGGGAACCGGAGAACGCGGCGAAGACCAGCTTGCCCGCGTAGGGCTGGCGGTCATAGACCTGCATCCGGGTGACGCGCTCGTACAGCCCGGTGATTTCGGGCATACAGGTGAAGTCCAGACCCGGCTCCACGCCCTGCGCGTACATATTCAGCGCCAGCGTAACGATATCCACGTTGCCGGTGCGCTCGCCGTTGCCGAACAGGGTGCCTTCGATGCGGTCAGCGCCGGCCAGAATGCCCAGCTCCGAATCAGCCACGGCACAGCCGCGGTCGTTATGCGGATGGAGCGAAACCTCGATGGCGTCGCGGTATTTCAGGTTGTCGCACATATACTCCACCTGATCGGCGTAAACGTGGGGAGAGGAAAGCTCCACCGTCACAGGCAGATTGATGATCGCCTTACGGTCGGGGGTAGGCTTCCAAATATCCAGCACCGCGTTGCAGATTTCCAGCGCGAACTCCGGCTCGGTGCCGGTGAAGGATTCGGGAGAATATTCGTAGCGGTAGGAGGTGCCCATCTCGGCGGCGATTTTCTCGAACAGCTCGGCGCCGTCGGTGGCGATTTTGATGATTTCTTCCTTGGATTTGCGGAAGACCTGCTCACGCTGAGCGAGGGAGGTGGAGTTGTAAAGGTGAACGATAGCGTTCTTGCAGCCCTTCAGTGCTTCGAAGGTCTTGCGAATGATATGCTCGCGGCTCTGGGTCAGCACCTGAACGGTCACGTCGTCGGGAATCAGATTCTCATCGATCAGCGTGCGCAGGAACGTGTACTCGGTTTCGGAAGCGGCGGGGAAGCCAACCTCGATCTCCTTGAAGCCTACTTTAACCAGCAGCTGGAAGAAGTCCAGCTTCTCCTCCAGGCTCATGGGAATGATCAGCGACTGATTGCCGTCGCGCAGGTCAACAGAGCACCAGGAGGGGGCTTTTTCGATGTAGGTTTTGTCTGCCCACTTTCTCGTGGGGTTCTTCACCGGGAAGAACTGCCGGGTATATTTGGATGTATTGTTCACGGGATCACTCCTTTATTTTATAGATATTAATCGATGGCTGCGATGACCTCGACCTCCACCAGCGCGCCCTTGGGAAGCGCCTTGACCGCTACGCAGCTGCGGGCGGGAGCGGAGGTAATATAGCGTCCGTATACCTCGTTGAAGGCGGCGAAATCGGCGATGTCGGCGAGGAAGCAGGTGGTCTTGATTACACGGTCGAAGGAGCTGCCGGCTTCCTTCAGCACCGCTGCCAAATTCTGCATCACGCGCTCGGTCTGCTCGCGGATGTCATTGCCCTCCAGCTGTCCGTTTGCCGGATTGAGGGCGATCTGCCCGGAGGTAAAGAGGGTGCTGCCGTACACGACGGCCTGAGAATAGGGACCGATGGCCGCGGGGGCATCGGGGGTGGAAATTTTGGTTAACATGGCGATTCTCCTATACAATTTTCAAGCCATTGTCCTGCAAGGCTTTTCGGATCTGTTCAATATGTTCAAAGTTGCGGGTTTCCAGAACCACGCGCAGATAGCAGCCGTTCACGTCCGAACCCTCGTTGGAATGCTCGTGGTGTACCGAGGTCACGTTGCCGCCCTGCGCCGCGATGATGGAGGAAACCTTCATCAGCTGACCGGGCTTATCCTGTAGTTCGATCATCAGCTGGCAGCTTCTGCCGGACATCAGCAGTCCGCGGGTAATCACGCGGGAAAGGATGGTTACGTCGATGTTGCCGCCGGACAACAGGCAGACGGTTTTCTTGCCCGCCAGATCCAGCTTGTCGAACATGGCGGCCGCCACAGCCACCGCGCCCGCGCCCTCAGTGACCAGCTTGTGCTGCTCCATCAGCGCCAGAATGGCCGCCGAAATTTCGTCGTCGGTGACGGTCACGATCTCGTCCACATACTTCGAGCAGAGATCGTAGGTCAGCGAGCCGGGCTTCTTGACGGCGATGCCGTCGGCGATGGTAGCCACCGAGTCCAGCGTTTCAATGTGCGCGTCGTGGATGGAATTCAGCATGGACGGCGCGCCGGATGCCTGTACGCCGTAAACTTTGATTTTCGGATTCAGGCTCTTGATGGTATAGGCGATGCCCGAAATCAGACCGCCCCCGCCAATGGGCACGATCACAGCGTCCATGTCGGGTACCTGCTCGGACAGCTCCAGAGCGATGGTGCCCTGACCGGCGATGACGTCCGGATCGTCAAAGGGGTGGATGAAGGTGTAGCCGAACTCATCCCGAAGCTGCAGCGCCTTCTGGTAAGCGTCGTCGTAAACGCCCTCCACCAGACAGATTTCCGCGCCGTAGCTGCGAGTGGCTTCCACCTTAGAGATAGGCGCGCCGTCGGGCAGGCAGATAACCGCCTTCATGCCGTTTTTCTGCGCGGCCAGCGCCACACCCTGCGCGTGGTTTCCGGCGGAGCAGGCGACGACGCCCCGCGCCTTTTCCTCCTCGGTGAGCTGGGACATCTTGTAATAAGCGCCCCGCACCTTGAAGGAGCCTGTAACCTGCAGGTTTTCGGTTTTCAGATACAGCTCGGTGCCCGGCTTCAGCTTGGGCGCGTAGAGCACATCCGTCCGCCTTGCCACGTTACGCAAAACGTAGCTGGCTTTGTATACATGATCGAGTGATAACGTGTTTTCCATGATACTTTTATCTTTCTATAAAAGGCTGTTGATGAACTGTTCGGCGGCGCGTGGGGAGCGGATTCCCCGTCCCAGAGCGAAGGCTTCCGCCTTGATATCCAGCTCGGCGCGGTCGATGGCGATGCCGTTCTTGTCCGCCAGCGTATGGACGATCTCCAGATAGAGCGCCTTGCTGGGCTTTTCGAAGTAAACGGTCAGACCGAAGCGCTCGGACAGGGACATCAGCTCCTGCACCGTGTCGGAATGATGAATATCATCCGAATTTTCCCGGTCGGAAAAGCTCTCCTTGACGATGTGGCGGCGGTTGCTGGTGGCGTAAATCACTGCGTTTTTCGCCTTGGCGGACGCGGAACCTTCCAGCGCGGCCTTGAGCATACTGAAGCAGTCGTCGTTCTTGTTGAAGGACAGGTCGTCGATAAAGATGATGAACTTCAAAGGATTGCCGTCGATTCTGCCCATCACCGCCGACAGGCTGAACAGCTGATCCTTGCGCAGCTCGATGAGCCGCACGCCCTGATCGGCGAAGTAGTTGGCGCAAGCCTTGACGGTGGAGGATTTTCCGGTGCCGGCGTCGCCGCAAAGCAGCACGTTGGCGGCGGGACGACCCTCAACGAGCGCCCGGGTGTTGTCGAAGACCCGTCTGCGTTCTTCCTCGTAGCCCACAAAGCTGTCGAGGGAGATTTCGTCCGCCGATTCCACCGGCAGAATCTCGTCGCCCGCCACGCGGAACATCTTTGCCGTGGCGAAGATGCCGTAGCCGTAGCGGCTGATCTGGCGCAGACGTTCGGCGTAAATTTCGCCGAAATCGGCGGGGGTGTTTTCAAATTCGGGGACGTAGCCCTCGCTGCCGCAGAGGGAAGCGGCGTCCAGCTTTGTCAGCGAGGAGAGCAGCTCCAGCTCGGCTTTCGCGTTGCGCACCAGCGCGGGAGGCAGGGGCTGCCCCTGTGCGGTGCCGATGACATAGCGGTTTTCGTCCTCGCAGATGGCGCGCTCCAGAAATTTGGAGAGCGAGCAGCCGAATTCATCCAACGAATGGACGAATTCGCCGTAATGGGACATTTTATCAGCGTCATTCTGCGGGCAGGTCAGGGTAGCGATCAGCGCCCGCAGGGGCTTCTTTTCAAGAAGCCCGCGGAAAACGCTGAGAGCGGATATGCTGCACGCCAGCTTACGCTGTTGTTGTTCGGTCATGGTTCTTTCCTTATTCAAAGCGGTTAATGACCGCGCCCCGGTCAGCGGAGCTGACCATCGATGCGTAGCGTGCCAGACATCCCTTGATGCCCTCTTTCTTTTTGATGGGCGTGGATGCCTTGCGCGCGGCGATTTCCTCGTCGGAAACCTTCAGGGAAATCGAATATTCGGGGATATTGATGGAAATGATGTCGCCGTCCTTCACGTAGGCGATCAGACCGCCGCGCACCGCTTCGGGGGAAACGTGTCCGATGGAAGCGCCGCGTGTTGCGCCGGAGAAACGACCGTCGGTGATCAGCGCCACCGTCTTGTCCAGTCCCATGCCCGCGATGGCGGAGGTGGGATTGAGCATCTCGCGCATACCCGGACCGCCTGCGGGACCTTCGTAGCGGATAACCACCACGTCGCCCGAAACGATCTTTCCGGCGTAAATGGCGGCGATGGCTTCTTCCTCGCTGTCGAACACCTTGGCGGGGCCTTCATGCACCAGCATTTCGGGAGCAACCGCACTGCGCTTGACCACGCAGCCGTCGGGCGCCAGATTGCCGCGCAGAACGGCGATGCCGCCGGTCTTCGTGAAGGGATTGTCGGTGGTGCGGATAACGTCGGGATTGCGGTTCACCGCGTCGGCGATGTTCTCGCCCATGGTCTTGCCGGTGCAGGTCATGACGGAGGTGTCCAGCAGTCCCAGCTTTGCGATTTCCGCCAGTACGGCGTAAACGCCGCCCGCCTCGTTCAGGTCTTCCATGTAAGTGGGACCTGCGGGCGCCAGATGGCAGAGATTCGGCGTCTTTTCGCTGATTTCGTTGGCCATGTCCAGATTGAACTTCACGCCGCATTCGTTGGCGATGGCGGGAAGGTGAAGCATACTGTTGGTGGAGCAGCCCAGCGCCATATCGGCGGTGAGTGCGTTGCGGATGGCCGCCTCGGTCATGATGTCACGGGGACGGATGTTCTTCTTCACAAGCTCCAGAATCTGCATACCGGCGTGCTTTGCCAGCTCAATTCTCGCCGAGTAGACGGCGGGGATGGTGCCGTTGCCGCGCAGACCCATGCCCAGCACCTCGGTCAGGCAGTTCATGGAGTTGGCGGTGTACATACCCGAGCAGGAGCCGCAGGTGGGGCAGGTGTTTTCCTCGCAGACGCAGAGCTGCTTTTCGTCGATCTTGCCCGCCGTGTACGCGCCGACCGCCTCAAACATACTGGACAGGGAGGTCTTCTTGCCGTTGACCCGTCCGGCCAGCATGGGACCGCCGCTGACGAAGATCGTCGGAATGTTAACTCTCGCCGCAGCCATCAGCAGACCGGGAACGTTCTTGTCGCAGTTGGGAACCATAACCAGACCGTCGAAGCCGTGCGCCAGCGTCATAGCCTCGGTGGAATCGGCGATGAGGTCACGGGTGATCAGCGAGTATTTCATACCTGTGTGACCCATGGCGATGCCGTCGCAGACTGCGATGGCGGGGAACACGATGGGGGTTCCACCTGCCATAGCCACGCCCAGCTTGACGGCTTCCACGATCTTGTCCAGATTCATGTGACCCGGAACGATTTCGTTGTAGGAGCTGACGATGCCGATCAGCGGACGTGCCTGTTCCTCCTTGGTCAGTCCCAGCGCGTGGTAGAGACTGCGGTGAGGCGCGTTCTGAAAGCCGTCAACAATTGTATCTTTGATCATAAATAAAATCATGGCTTTCGCGTAGCGAAAGCTACCTTTCTGTGGAATTGGGGCTGGTTCGCGTAGCGAAACATTGCCGGGACGGCAATGTAAGCCACAAAACACTGTCTGAAAAATTTATTTTTCAGACTTTTTCCTCAAGGATTAAAAATTCCTGTAGGGGCGGTTTGTAACCGCCCGCTTCCATAGTTCAGATCCATCGCAGCGGGCGGCGGAACGCCGCCCCTACAGGGTTAGCGCAAATTCGGAACGGAAACCGAATCAGTTTCGGAGCGAACCTGAATCAGTTATTGATGAGCTTGTCCTCGTCGCTCCAGCTGTACAGCTTGCGGACTTCCTTACCGACGGTCTCGGAGGGATGCTCGGCAGCCAGCTTGCGCATTGCGTTGAAGTGAACCTGAGCGCCAGCATCGGACATATCCAGCAGGAACTCCTTGGCGAAGGTACCGTCCTGAATGTCGGACAGAATCTTCTTCATGGTCTTCTTGGTCTCGTCGGTGATGATCTTCGGACCGGTCACATAGTCGCCGTATTCAGCGGTGTTGGAGATGGAGTAGCGCATACCTTCGAAGCCGCTCTGGTAGATCAGGTCAACGATCAGCTTCATCTCGTGGATGCACTCGAAGTAAGCTTTTCTGGGGTCGTAGCCAGCCTCAACCAGCGTTTCAA
>JAFUQU010000054.1 GCA_017472255.1 Clostridia bacterium
GCTTCCCCTCCGGCGGCCTGCGCGCCACCTTTGAGGCAAGAGGCTACACCGCATGGGACCCCACTTCCTACGCATTCATTAAGGGCACCACCCTTTGCATCCCCACCGCGTTCTGCTCCTACGGCGGCGAGGCTCTGGACAAGAAGACGCCTCTGCTCCGCTCCATGGAAGCCCTGAACCGTCAGGCTCTGCGTATTCTGAAGCTCTTCGGCAACGCCGATGTCAAGTGTGTCCGCACCTCCGTCGGCCCCGAGCAGGAGTACTTCCTGGTGGATAAGGAGCTGTACGAGCAGCGTAAGGACCTGATCTACACCGGCCGCACCCTGTTTGGCGCCAAGAGCCCCAAGGGCCAGGAGATGGACGACCATTACTTCGGCGTCATCAAGCCCCGTGTAGCCGCTTACATGGCAGACCTGAACGACGAGCTGTGGAAGCTGGGCATCCTGGCTAAGACCGAGCACAACGAGGTTGCTCCAGCTCAGCACGAGCTGGCTCCCATCTACTCCACCACCAACGTTGCAACCGACCACAACCAGCTGACCATGGAAACCATGAAAAAGGTCGCCAGCCGCCACGGTCTGGTCTGCCTGCTGCATGAGAAGCCCTTCGCAGGCGTGAACGGCTCCGGTAAGCACAACAACTGGTCCATCGCCACCAAGGAGGGCGCAAACCTCCTGGAGCCGGGCGAAACCCCCCGCGACAACGCACAGTTCCTCATCTTTCTCGCCGCCGTTATCGCTGGTGTGGATGAGTATCAGGATTTGCTCCGCATTTCGGTGGCTTCCGCAGGAAACGACCACCGTCTGGGCGCGAACGAGGCGCCTCCCGCCATCATCTCCATGTTCCTGGGCGATGAGCTGACCGCCATCCTCGATTCCATCGAGAACGACACGGTTTACGACCCGCACACCAAATCCAACATGGAAATCGGCGTGGATGTGCTTCCCAAGTTCCCCCGCGATACCACCGACCGGAACCGCACCTCGCCCTTCGCCTTCACCGGCAACAAGTTTGAGTTCCGCAGCCTGGGTTCGTCCAACTCGATCTCCGGTCCGAACATCACGCTGAACACCATCGTTGCCGAGGAGCTGTCCAAGATCGCTGACAAGCTGGAAGCAGCCGTCGCCGCCGGCGAGGACTTCAACAAGGCCGTCGCCTCCACCGTCAAGGAAATCTACACCGCCCACAAGCGCATCGTGTTCAACGGCAACAACTACTCCGACGAGTGGGTGCAGGAGGCTGCAAAGCGCGGTCTGCTCAACCTTAAGACCACGCCCGACGCACTGCCTTACTTCATCGCCGACAAGAACATCGCCCTCTACACCAAGCACAAGGTCTTCACCGAAACCGAGATGCACTCGCGTCACGAGATTCACCTGGAGAACTACTGCAAGATCATCAACATCGAGGCCGTTACCATGCTGGATATGGCCAAGAAGGACATCGTTCCTTCGGTTCTGAAGTACATCAAGGCCGTTTCCGACACTGCGGCAGCCGCTCAGGCACTGGATGCCGATGTTACCGTGGAGCGCGAGCTGGCTAAGAAGTGCTCGGCACTGCTGGGAAGCCTGTACAGCGGCATTCAGACGCTCGACAAGGCGGTTATGCAGAGCCACACCATTTCCGATTACAGCGAGCTTTCGCTCTTCATCCGCGACACGCTGATTCCTTCGATGAATCAGGTTCGCGCCGCTGCCGACGAGCTGGAAACCATCGTCGGTGAGGAGTATTGGGCATTCCCGACTTACGGCGCTCTGCTCTTCAATGTCTGATTCCATTCACGAGGAATGCGGGGTCTTCGGGATCTGGAATTCCAATCCCGAAACCACCGCGCGCCTCACCTACTACGGGCTGTATGCCTTGCAGCATCGGGGGCAGGAAAGCTGCGGAATCGCCGTTACCAACGAGAAGGGGATTCTGCTGCACAAGGATTTGGGTCTGGTGAGCGAGGTCTTCGACGACGACAGATTGTCCCGTCTGACCGGAAAGATCGCCATCGGACACGTCCGCTACTCCACCACCGGTTCCAACACCCGGGAGAACGCTCAGCCGCTTTGCGCACGCTACGCGAAGGGAACCCTTTCCGTGGCGCACAACGGCAACATCGCCAATTCGCTGGAGCTGCGCACCGCACTTGAATATGAGGGCGCGCTCTTCCAATCCACCAACGACACGGAAGTCATCGCATTCATGATTGCCCGGGAACGGGTCAGATGCGGATCGGTGGAGGAAGCGGTGAAGCGGGTGATGCCCAAGCTTCGCGGTTCCTACTCCATGGTGATTATGTCGCCGCACAAGCTGATCGCGGTGCGCGACCCCTGGGGAATCCGCCCGCTGTGCATCGGCAGGATCGATTCCGGGGATGAGCAGGCAGTCGTCTTCGCCTCCGAAAGCTGCGCGCTGGACAGCGTCCACGCCAGATTCGTGCGGAACGTGAAGCCCGGTGAAATTGTCATCGCAGATAACGCTTCCGGGGAAATTCGGTCGATAGAGACGGTGCAGGGCTGCGGCAAATGCGATTCGGCTTTCTGCATCTTCGAACACATCTATTTCGCCCGTCCGGACAGCGTGATCGATGGCCAGAGCGTATATGAGGCGAGAATTCTCGCCGGGCGCTGTCTGGCAAAATCCGATCCGGTGGACGCCGACATGATAATCGGCGTACCCGATTCGGGCAGCATCGCGGCCATGGGATATTCGCTGGAAAGCGGCATTCCCTACGGCATTGGTCTTGTCAAAAACCGCTACATCGGGCGAACCTTCATCCAGCCCTCCCAGACCATGCGCGAGATGAGCGTGAGCATCAAGCTCAACGTTCTGGCGCAGAACGTGAAAGGGAAGCGGATTGTGATGGTGGACGATTCCATCGTGCGGGGCACGACCATCGCCAACATCGTGAAGCTGCTCAAGGACGCGGGCGCGTCCGAGGTACACGTAAGAATCAGCGCCCCGCAGTTCCTTTATCCCTGCTACTTCGGCACGGATGTGCCTGACCGCGAAAACCTCGCCTGTGTGAACTTCACGCTGGAGGAGCTTCGGGAGAAAATCCACGCGGATTCGCTCTCCTTTCTGCGGCTGGAGGATCTGGACGCCATTGCTCCCGATTCCACGCTCCATTTCTGCAAGGGCTGCTTTACCGGGCAGTATCCCTTCGAGATTCCGAAGGACGCGGGAAAAACGGTTTTTGAATTACCGTTCTACTTTACGTAATCAACTTCATATTATTCTTTCAGGACACAAAGGGGTGTCCGGTAACAGATGGGGTATCTGTTACCGGCGCCCCTTATTTTATTAAAATTTTTGGAGGTAAGTGTCATGTATTCATCAGCAAACACCACATGGGTACTGATCGCTGCGGCGTTGGTATTCTTCATGCAGGCAGGCTTCTGTATTCTCGAAGCAGGTCTTTGTCGGGCTAAGAACACCGGTAACATCATTATGAAGAATCTGCTGGACTTCTGTATCGGCACACCGCTTTACTGGCTGCTGGGCTTCGGCATCATGTTCGGCTCCGCAAACGCATTCTTCGGCGGCATTGATTTCTTCGCAATGGGCGACTATTCGTCGGTTCTCCCGGCAGGCGTTCCATTCTTCGCATTCTTTATATTCCAGACAGTATTCTGCGGAACCTCCGCAACCATCGTATCCGGTGCAATGGCTGAGCGCACCAAGTTCTCCGCTTACTGCATCTATTCGGCGATCATCTCTCTGATCATCTACCCGGTATCGGGTCACTGGATCTGGGGCGGCGGCTGGCTTGCACAGCTGGGCTTCCACGATTTCGCAGGCTCCACCGCGGTACATATGGTCGGCGGTATCTGCGCATTCATCGGTGCGGCCTTCCTTGGTCCGCGTCTCGGCAAGTATGACAAGAACGGCAAGCCCCGCGCTATCCTCGGTCACAACCTGCTGATGGCAGCTCTCGGCGTATTCATCCTCTGGTTCTGCTGGTTCGGCTTCAACGGCGGTTCTACCGTCGCCATGGACAGCGACGCTGCCATGGAATCCGCTTCCCTCGTATTTTACAACACCAACCTTTCGGCTGTTATCGCAACGGTAACTGTCCTGATCATCACCTGGATCCGCTACAAGAAGCCTGACGTCTCCATGTGTCTGAACGGCACGCTGGCCGGTCTGGTTGGCGTAACCGCAGGCTGCGATGTAGTTGATCCCTTCGGCGCAGCGGCAATCGGCATCATTTGCGGCTTCGTAGTAGTCTTCGGCATCGAGTTCATCGACAAGGTAGTCAAGGTTGACGACCCGGTGGGCGCAGTTGGCGTACACTGTCTCTGCGGCTCAACCGGTACGCTCCTGACCGGTCTGTTCGCAACGGACGGCGGCTTGTTCTACGGCGGCGGCATCAAGTTCTTCGGCATCCAGTGCCTGGGCGTTCTGTCCACGGCTGTTTGGACGATCATCACCATTTCGCTCACCTTTTTCATCCTCAAGAAGACCATCGGTCTCCGTGTTACGGCTGAGGAGGAAGTACAGGGTATGGACATTTCCGAGCATGGTCTGGCATCCGCTTACTCGGGCTTCCTGACCGGCTCCGCATCGGATTACGTTCCCGCTGAAGTTTCCGAAGCCATCACTGCCAACAAGGGCAGCACGCCTTCCGACGAGGCTGTGCCGGTTGTCGTCAAGACCGCCGCTCCCGTAGCCTCCGACGTGAAGATGACCAAGGTTGAAATCCTCTGCAAGCAGTCCAAGTTTGAGGAGCTGAAGGCGGCTATGAACGCCATCGGCATCACCGGCATGACGGTAACTCAGGTGCTCGGCTGCGGTATGCAGAAGGGCAAGACCGAATTCTACCGCGGCGTTGAGGTGGAAATGAACCTCCTCCCCAAGGTTTGCGTGGAAATCGTGGTCTGCAAGGTTCCCGTCCGCGACGTCATCGACGCGGCCAAGAAGGTTCTTTACACCGGTCACATTGGCGACGGCAAGATCTTCATCTACGACGTTGAAAACGTGGTCAAGGTTCGCACCGGCGAGGAAGGCTACGACGCCCTCCAGGACGTGGAATAATCCCCACCATCGCGTGTCCCGACCGTCCCGGTACCTCTCTCACCCCGGGTCGGCAATAATTGAACCCCATTCTGCACATTACCCCCGTGTAGGCTGGGGTGTTTTTTATGGGATATGCGAAATGAATTCGTGGGCGACCATAGGTTGTACATTGGTGCAGCGGACGTTCGACGTGGCGCATCAATCTGTCGGGGATGTTCAAAATTATGTTGGTTTATGTTTACAAAAACTTCATTGCAACCGCGCTGAATATCCGCTATACTATAGGAAAACCCCGGCAGAGCCGGTTTTCCGAAGGGAGATGAGACCAATGCGGCTGTATCCATTGATATCCTGCGATAATATCCGCTTCACGGAGAATATGGAGCGCGTTCCCGGGCGCGTTCATAAGACCAACCGCGTGATGCTGGAGGAGGGCTATACCCTCACACCGTCGATTCCCTGGGAACAGCGGATTGACAACGGCTACCCCAGCGTTTTCTACGACGAGGCGTTCGGCGAGTACCGATGCTATTATTTCTGCTTTATCCGCGACGATTCCTGCGCGGAGACGCCGCTGTCCGCCCGGACGGGTACCGTTTACGGCGAGCTTCCGTCCCGGGTGGCGGCGGTGCTGCTGATCACATCGAAGGACGGCGTTCACTGGGAGCGCCCCTCCCTGGGCTGCTGCGAGTATGACGGCAGCACGGACAACAACATTGTGATGACCCATGTGAACGGCGCAGGGGTGTTCCGGGACGCCCGCGAGACCGACCCGGCGAAGCGGTACAAGATGGTGATGCGGGGTGACCGGCATCATCGGATGGCGGTGAGCTTTTCCGCCGACGGCATTCACTGGTGCGAGCCCATCGACTGGCCGGAGCACAATCCGGCGGGGGATACCCACAATTTCGCGTTCTGGGACGAGCGGATCGGCAGATATCTGCTGATCACCCGCACATGGGGGGACGGCGTCCGGCTGGTCGCGCGCTGTGAGAGCGGCGATTTCATCCACTGGTCGGAGCCGGTGGAGATTTGCCGCGGCGACGGACGGGACGATCAGCTTTATTCCATGCCGGTATTTGTGTGGAACGGGATGTACTACGGGCTTGGCTCCTTCCTGCACGCCGGCGACCGGATGAGCGAAGACTTCGACTGCGTGGACTGCGAGCTGCTGTTCAGCTCGGACGGCCTCCACTGGAACCGCGCCTGCCGAGGCAGGCCGTTCATCGAACGGTCGGCGGGGAAGTACGGCGACCACGTTCCGGACTGCGGCTGCATTTACGCCGCCAGCCCCATCCTGCGGGACGGGAAATGGGAGGTTTACTATTTCGGCTCCAACGGCCCCCATACCGGCTTCCGGGAGACGTCTCTCCTGTCGGCGGTCATCGACCCGGACGCGCTGGCGGGATACACGCCCCCAGGCGGTGTGGGCTGGCTGGAAACCGCGTGGGTGAAGCTCTGCGGCGACGATTTGTACCTGAAAGCGGAAATCGGTGACGGCGGACGGGTGCGAGCCTGCGTCAACACGGTGTTCGGCGCGCATCGGGCGTATGCCTCGCCGGAGGGGTATGGATTTGAAGACTCGTCGCTGGAAGCGGCGGGGGAGAATCTCTGGCGCGTCCGGTTTGCCAAGCCGCTGTCAGCGCTGGCGGACAGGCGGTACAGCATGGTATTCGAAGCGGAAAACGCCCGGCTGTACGGCTTCGGCGGCGATATTACGAAGGTTTGAAAGGAAATAGGATGATGACACAGATTGATCTTCGCGGCGTGTGCGATAAAATCCTCGCCGTGATCGAGGCTCACAAGGTGACGGACGGGCAGTATGCCCGCTGGCTTTGGCAGGATGCGCGCTCTTCCCGGGAGCTGGGCGTGAATCCCTACGGCTGTGCGGACGCGGCGAACACCCTTTATATGCTGGGCGAATTTCCCCGAGACCCCGCCGAGCGCGCCGAATGGGTGCGTACCCTGCGCGCCATGCAGGATCCCGAGACCGGGCTTTATCATGAATCCACCCATCATGCGATTCACACGACGGCGCACTGCATGGCGGCGCTGGAGCTGTTCGACGCCATGCCGGAACATCGGGCGGCGGCGCTGGAGCGTTGCATGGAACCGGGCGCGATGGCGGAATTTTTGGATTCGCTGGGCTGGGTGGACAATCCCTGGCCGCAGTCCCATCAGGGCGCGGGGCTGTATGTGGCGCTGAATCTGGGCGGCTCGGAGACGGAGGAATTCAATCGGGCATATTTCGACTGGCTGTGGGAGAACGCCGATCCGGAAACCGGAATGTGGCGGCGGGAATGCACGCTTACCGGTGTGAAGCCGCTGTGGCATCACATGGCGGGGAGCTTCCACTATCTGTTCAACCACGAGCACGCCCATATGCCGCTTCGCTATCCAGAGAAGATGATCGACAGCTGTCTTGCGATGTATGAGAATGGGGATATTCCGAATTTCGGAAAGCGCGCCAATTTTATTGAGATTGACTGGATTTTCTGCCTGACCCGCGCCAGCCGTCAGACACCCCACCGCTTCTGGGAAATTCGCGACGCGCTGGTGAAGTTTGCTCATGAGTACGCGGAATTCTGGCTGAACGCGGATTACGAGCGGGACGAATCGCTGAACGATCTGCATATGCTGTTCGGCGGCGTTTGCGCGCTGGCGGAGCTTCAGCAGACTCTGCGGGGGCTGATTGTGACCAAGAAGCCGCTGAAGCTGGTGCTCGACCGGCGGCCGTTCATATGAAAAAAGCCCTTGACAAAGGGCAGGAGTTGTGGTATGATAAAGTCAGTCCAACGAACTTGAATCAGAGTAAGGAGGCGTTCAGTTATGTCAAAAGCATTTTTTGCACTGATTAAAGAAAAAAAGATCGTTATACCAACGGTATGCGTCTTGTTGGTATTGGCAGCGCTCTCCTTTGTGCCTATCCGTTGGAGTATATCACAGACTGTGACAGCGCGGGTGATTGAAAATATGAGCGTGGCTTCGGCTGTGGAAACTGAGTTGACCATAGACGGCGAGTATTCGTTCTATCTGTTTCGGCCCGACCGCTTCAAGGGGAGCATAGAGATGGCAGCGTTTCCGGAAACAGCAGGAAAATGTGTTGAATTGGAAACGGCAGAAGCATGGCCGGATCATCTTGTTTATCGCAGCTGGAATGGGGCGAAGCTGAACAGCGAGTCATTTGGACTGATTCAGACGGATTTTGGAATGAAACGGATGATCATTTTCAAATCGGATGCGGATGGCATCATCAATTTAAGCGGCGAGCAGACCTGCGTGATACTTGTGGGAGATGTCATGCTCAGCGATGCGTATCGGCTGCTGTGTGACTTAAATAATATCAAATAATGTCAGAGGTTCGAAAAAATCCCCCACAAATTTCACAAAACCACTTCCATTTTTCTGCGATTTATGCTATAATGATTCCGACGTAGGCGTCCGCCGCGTCGGAATTTTACTTATGAGAGGTACGATTATGAAACTTGGCGCGTGCATCGGTCTGGGCGGTGCAGACCGGCTCCAGCTTTTGCAGGATATCGGCTATCAATACGTGGAGACCAGCATCATCGAGTCGGCGAAGGCTGACGAGGCGGTCATCGAAAAATACCGCAACGCTCTGGCGAAAACCAGCCTCAAATGCGAATCCTCCGCCATCCGCTTCCCCAGCGAGTACAATCCCGCCGGCGAGCAGACCAAGGCACAGCTGGAAGCTGCCTACGAACAGTTCTACGGCGACATCGAGAAAACCCGCTGGCTGGGCAACGAAATTCTGGTTATCGGCGCGGGCGGCGTGCGAAACTATCCCACCGACAAGGGCTATGACGTGAAGAACGTTTACGAACAGCTGGCGGTGGTTTGCGCCGAGGTGATTTCCCCGGCGGCGAAGGCGTTCGGTCTGACCGTGGCGCTGGAGGGTCTGCGCAAAGAAGAATCCCCCACGCTGAATCTAACCGAGCAGTCCGTGGCGGTGGCGAAGGCTTCCGGCAAGGACAACATTAAGGTGATGACCGATTATTACCACATCTTCCTCGAGGGCGAGGATATGACAAAATTCTCCGACTTCGGCGATATGATCGTTCATGCACACATTGCCAATCCTGCGGGACGGCTGATGCCCGCTCCCGGCGACGGCGCGGATTACCCGTCCTTCTTCGGCGAGCTGAAAAAAGCCGGCTACAACGGACGCCTGTCGGTGGAGGCGCGGATTCAGGGCGAATTCGAGCCGACCATGCGCGCGGCCTATGAGGAAATGATGAAATACGTATATTGATGAGGCGGAAGGCCGCCCATGAGAACAGAGAAAATTGTTCTCATGGGCGGCTTCTATTTTTTACGCGCGTTGTAAAATGAAGTTGCAATAGACAATTTTCAAAAAAAGAATATCCATAGTAACGATTGTGTGGTAGAATTGGGTTGCTACACTACAATTCCGAAAGGATCGTCACTATGGACAATACCAATTATACCACAGAAC
>JAFUQU010000002.1 GCA_017472255.1 Clostridia bacterium
CCGCTTTTACGGTGTTATTTGATTTTTAGGAAACAGCTTGTCCTTATCACCTTTCTTGTTATTTTTGATGATTTTAGACGTTTGTTGTCCTTATATGTATGCAGGGCGGTAAGGCTTGTACTACTTTCAAAAACGAAAAAAACAATAAAATTAAGGGCTTTCGGCACTTCGTTTTCAAAGGTTGTTCTTACAAGGTCGTGCCATCCGCAGCCATATCTTCATGGAGGTCGGTGATTGGATCGCCCTTCACCTGCATTGCGGCGGCGGTGAACGGCGTTCCCGATGCAGCCTGCGGATAGATACCAGTGGTATGATCGACGAAATAGGTATCGAAGCCTTTCTTCGCCACTTCCTCCGGCGGCAGATCGCGGGTCAGCTGATAGACAATGGTTCCCACCATCTCGAGATGCGCCAGTTCCTCCGTACCGATGTCAGTCAGCGCGCCCTTTGCCTCGGCGTTGGGCATGGTGTAACGCTGGCTCAGATAGCGCAGCGAAGCGCCCAGCTCACCATCCGGACCGCCGTACTGGCTGATGATAATTTTCGCCAGCTGGGGATTGGTGTTCTTGATCTTGATCGGATATTGCAGCTTTTTCTCATAAATCCACATCGTCAGTCACCCTCCACAATGTTGGCGTCGGCTTCCCATGGCCAGGGATTGGCAATCCACTCCCAGCTTTCCCCCGAGCAGCCGCAGCTGTTGTCATCCTGCGCGCGGGACATTCCCTGCGGTGTAGCGCAGGCGTAGTTGCAGCCCCCGGTCATGGCACAAACCTGACGGTAGGCTTCCAGCGCTTTGGTATCGTTCGGATGTGTATCAAGGTAAAGCCGCAGCTCCCAAGCCGTGAAGGGGAGTGTGTACGCGCTCATCTGCTGTTTACGCATGGCATCCGCCTCCCATCACAGTCAGGCCGCAGAAGGGCTTGTCGAGGTCGGGGAAAAGCGTGCCCCGCTGGAGCGCGGCTTCGGGCGGGTACATCTTATCCAGCCGCTGCATACGCACGTAAGCCATCGCCAGCGGAATATCGTCGGGGATGGTGTTGCCGACGTCCATATCGACGCAGCCTTCCATGGAACGCAATTCCATGGAACGTTGTTCCGTGGAACGTTGTTCCGTGGAACGCTGTTCCGTGGAACGTTGTTCCGTGGAACGCTGTTCCGTGGAGCGTTGCTCCATGGAGCGATTCCCGGACGTGTAAACCCCCGGGGAGAACATTTCCTTGCTCATTGTATCATCCTCTTTCATCAGGATTCAGGCAGGACAGAACCGCGCTGTCCGCCTACCATAAGTATATGCCGCAGACTACAACGCGACAAAGCGGGCGTGTGCGTGAAAATCACGCACACGCTCACTAATCGTTATTCTCAACATATTCCGGTCGGTAATCGGACAGCATCGTCCGAAAAGATTATTTTTCCACCTTCACGCAAACTGCGGCAATACCTCCCCTCGGAATCTCCACCGTACCGTCAAAGGAGCTGACCGCCTTCGTCACAGGCTTCACGCGGTCGGGGACGTCAAAGGTGTTGTGCGCCCGTACATCGCCGTCGCCCAGAATCGTGATCTCCGCCTGGCCGCCCAGCGCTCCGCCGAAGGGGACCAGCTTCACCGTCACATCCTTCTCTGCCGACAGGTTCGCCGCCGTCACAGTCAGCTTCCCACCCTTCACCGACGCAGATACCGACACGCCCGGCACGCCTTCGGCGCAGGACGTACACTCAGCAATGATCTCCACCGCCTGGCCGCCCTGATGATTCTTGTACATATCGAACACATGGTAGGTGGGCGTTGTGATACAGTTCTCTCCGCCGGACAGGAAGAGTGCGTGCAGGTTGTTCACCAGCTGCGCTACCGTAGCCAGACGAATCTTCTCGCAGTTGTTGTTGAAGATATTCAGCGTATGTGCCGAAACCGCGGCGTCCCGCATGGTGCTCTGCTGCTCGAACAGATTAGAGCCCCTGCTCGGTCCGCTTCCCTCAGGATGCCAGCAGCCCCACTCGTCGATGACCAGCTTTCCCTGCTTCTCCATGCCGTAGGAAACCACCGCCGCCCAGTGGCGCTCCACCAGCTCCTGCATTCTGCCCGCCTTGGCCAGCAGCTCATACCACTGCGCGTCGCTGAAGGTCAGCGGATCCCCCGCGCCCCCGCAGTAATAGTGGAAGGACATCCCCGACATCAGACGGCGGGATTTGTCCAGCGTCTCCAGCATTCGACGCGTCCAGCCATAATCAAAGCAGTTCGCGCCCGACGCAATCAGCTCCAGTCCCCGGCTGGCGTTGTTCATCACCGTCACATAGCGGCGGTACTCCATCGCGTAGGATTCAGGCGTCATATCACCGCCGTCGCCCCAGGTCTCGTTGCCAACGCCCCACAGCTTCACGTTGTACGGCTCGCGATGACCATTCTGCTCCCGCAGCTTCGCCATGACAGTCGTACCGGCGGGCGAGTTGCAGTAATCGATCCAGTCGCGGATATCCAGCGGCGTGACGGAGGTGATGTTAGCAGCGAAATAAGGCTGAGCGTCGCAGAGACGGCAGAAGTCCATGAATTCGTCGGTTCCCACCTGATTGGACTCGTAGCGTCCGTCCCGATAATGCCAGAAATTGATGCGGGTGGGACGCTCCTCTCTGGGGCCGATGCCGTCCCGCCAGTCGTAAATCTCGGCAAAACAGCCGCCCGGCCAGCGTACCAGCGGAATCCTCGCCTGCTTCATCTTCTCAATGATGGGACGGCGGAAGCCGTTTATGTTGTCCTTTGTGTCCGGAGCCCAGATGCCGTCGTAGATGACACCGCCGATATGCTCGGCGAAAACGCCGTAGATATCCGGATTGATGGTACCAATGGTTTTGGGCAGTACAAGATAAATTTTATCCATGTGGAGTTCCTCCTTGATATTTGTTGTCACTATTATAGCACACAAGGGCTTGACAAGTAAAGAAAAAAACTGTATAATTGTAGACAATAATTATCTTTTGGAGGAACCATGCTCTATCAAAAGAATACCGGCAGCGATTCATTCGGCAACAGCATACGATATTATATCAGCCGGGGCTTTCCTCAGCCCCATCTCCACACCAGCGCGGAACTGCTGGTTATCGATCAGGGGGAAGTCGCGCTCACCATCAACGGACGTTCGGAAATACTGGCGCCAGGACAATGCGCTCTGGTGCTGCCCAATCAGCTTCATTCCTTCTCCTGTACCGAAGGCTCCCGTTTCTGGGTACACGTCTTTTCCCAGAACAACGCCCCCATGTTCTACGGCATACTGGGAGCACGTACCTCGCGTCGCGCACGCTTTGTCTGCGGCAGTGCAGCGCTGGACTATTACCGCGCGGTCTGCCTGATTATGCCTGCATTCAATGAAGCCAAAAAGGGCAGCTTCCCCTCGCCGTCAGAGGGAAAGCTGCCCCAGATCAAGCTGAAATCCGCGCTGTATGCCGTCCTTGCCGACTTTCTTGCACAGGCAGAGCTGATCGACCGCAGCGCCGCTGAGGACTCGCTGTTCAGCCGGATTATGATCTACATCATCGAGCACAGCCGGGAGGATATCACACTGAACTCGGTGGCGGCTGCCTTCGGCTACGAACCTCACTATCTTTGCCGCTATATGAAAAGCGTCACCGACGTGGGCTTTCGATGGTTGGTCAACCGCTGCCGCATCGACGACGCCCGCCAGCTGCTGGAGACCACAGCGCTCCCCATCACCGAAATCTCGCTGGTCAGCGGCTACGGATGCCTACGCACCTTCAACCGGGTCTTCCGCCAGCTGGAGGGCGTCACGCCGCAGGAATATCGACAGCGTCTTTCTTCAGACGCCGGAGCAGAATAATCGATACCGCCAGCCATACTGCCGAAATCACCGCCGCTGCGGCATAGGTTTCGTCCCACCCGAGAAACCACCGCAAACCATAAAACGGCACCGACGTCAGCGCGGTCAGCAGCGCATCAAGAATCCATCCGCTGTCCGTCAGACGGCATATAAGCGCCCACAACGCTCCTACAAAGCTGATTGCACTCATGATGAGTGAGAATTTTACCAGCGTTCGAAAACGCCTAACAGCCCAGCAGAACACGCCCCAGAACACAATATACCCGATGGTGGCGGCAAACTGTCCCACCGTCGCCGGACCTCCCATCCATGCGCCGCCCAGATTCACCGCGAAACAGGCGATGATCACCGCCAGCGCCGCAACAATCGCCAGCAGCCGGGACGCCGCCCGCCGGAACAGCCGCTTTTCGTCAATCACCGGTTCGTTCAGCGTTTCCTGCGTGCCCATGGCTTCAAACAGACGGCGGCAGTCCTCACACTCCACCAGGTGCGCTTCCACCAGCGCCCGGCTGGCGTCGCTGCACACGCCGTCCACATAGAGCGGCAGCAGGTCGCGGATCACATCGCAGCCGCAATCTATCTCTTTCATTTGATCTCCCCCAATCCTTCGATAATTTTGGTTTTCGCACGGTAATAGGTCACACGCGCCCAGCTCTCGCTCTTTCCCATCCGGCAACTGATTTCCTTCAGCGTTAGTCCACGCATCACGTGCAGCGTAAACACCTCGCGGTAAGGCTCATCAAGCCGTTCCAACCCCGCCAGAATCCGCGCCGCCATATCCCGGTCACTTACCGTTTCGGCGGGATTTTCCTCTGCGGGCAGGCGGTCGGCCTCCTCCAGCGGCAGGTGGCGGTTTTTTCGCAGCCAGTCCCGGTACAGATTCCGCGCAATGGTGCAGAGCCAGGTGGACAGCTTACAGTCCCCACGGAAGCCGTCAATGTTCAGCAGCGCCCGGAGCATGGTTTCCTGGGTCAGCTCCTCGGACAGGCTCTCGCTGCCGCACAGCGACAGCAGATAGAAGTAGACCTGCCGCCCATATTCGCGGTAGATTGAGTCAAAATCACGCGCCATCCGCCTCACCTCCTGCCCATTAGACGCAGATCTTTCCTTCACGTTACAGAAATGCCGCACAATGTGCGGCACTTTTTATATTGTTTCAAACAGCTCATTGAGATAGGTGTAATCGATGAACTTCCCCTCGGCAATCAACTCACGGATGCGCGCAGGCGTCACCCATGCGGCATCGCAGGTTTCCTCCGGCTGAAGCGTCAGATCGGACAATTCCGAATCCTGTCGGAACAGCCAGACCGTAATGTAAGCCGCTCCCGAGCCGTCGCTGTGCGGCCATTTGTACACGCGGAAAATCATTCCCCGTTCCGAATCGAGAATCAATCCCAGCTCCTCCCGGACTTCCCGCAGTGCGGCATCCATAGCTTCTTCCCCGGCCAGTGCGGCGCCGCCGGTCGGCTCCCAGGTTCCCGCACGATTTTTTCCCGGTGCGCGCTGAGAAATCAGCAGCTCGCCATGGCTGTTCGCAATCCACACCGTGATCGAGAGATGATATTCGCCTGGCCGCATGGGCTTGCCGCGTTCATGCAGCCGTCCCGTTTTAACGCCGTTTGCGTCCCGAATATCCCATAATTCCGCCATGTTACCACTCCTTTCCATGCTATCCTTGGCGGTTTTTTACCTTATATCGTGCATATATCAAAATCGCAATAAAAATGCTATATTTCATGTAAATATTTTTATGTACAAACAAAAAAACCGCTGTACATTATAGCACAGCGGTTCAAAATGTTCATTGAAAACCGGATAAGGGGAGGAAGAGGAGAACGAACCGAAACTCAAGTTAAGAACAACTTGAAGTTCAAGCCCTCGGTCTATTAGTATCGATCAGCTGAACACATTACTGTGCTTACACCTTCGACCTATCAAACTTGTAGTCTACAAGTGACCTTACTAGCTTATGCTATGGGATATCTAATCTTGAGGTGTGCTTCACGCTTAGATGCCTTCAGCGTTTATCACATCCGCACGCGGCTATCCAGCTATGCCATTGGCATGACAACTGGTGCACCGGAGGTGCGTCCGACCCGGTCCTCTCGTACTAAGGTCAGCTCCTCTCAA
>JAFUQU010000003.1 GCA_017472255.1 Clostridia bacterium
CATCAACTGGATGGTGCGCGAGTTCAAGGCGGCAGAGGGCGTGGACCTCTCCAAGGACAAGATGGCGCTCCAGAGACTGAAGGAAGCCGCTGAAAAGGCGAAGATTGAGCTGTCCGGCGTGACTTCGTCCAACATCAACCTGCCCTTCATCACCGCTGACGCCACCGGTCCGAAGCACTTCGACGCAACCCTCACCCGCGCGAAGTTCAACGAGCTGACCGCCGATCTGGTTGAGCGCACCATGGTTCCCACCAAGAAGGCGCTGTCCGACGCCGGTCTGTCCGTGGGTCAGGTTGACAAGGTGCTGCTGGTAGGCGGTTCCACCCGTATCCCCGCCGTTCAGGAAGCCGTAAAGAACTTCATCGGCAAGGATCCCTTCAAGGGCATCAATCCCGACGAGTGCGTGGCAATCGGCGCGGCAATTCAGGGCGGCGTGCTTGGCGGCGACGTGAAGGATCTGCTGCTGCTGGATGTAACGCCTCTGTCCCTGGGTATTGAAACTCTGGGCGGCGTCTTCAACCGCATCATCGACAGAAACACCACCATCCCGGTTAAGAAGAGCCAGGTTTATTCCACCGCAGCCGACGGTCAGACCTCCGTCGAAATCCACGTGCTCCAGGGTGAGCGCGACATGGCTGCCGGCAACACCACGCTGGGACGCTTCTCGCTGGACGGCATCGCTCCCGCACCCCGCGGCGTGCCTCAGATTGAAGTTACCTTCGATATCGACGCCAACGGCATCGTAAACGTTACCGCGAAGGATAAGGGCACCGGCAAGGAGCAGCACATCACCATCACTTCTTCCACCAATATGTCCCAGGAGGACATCGACCGCGCAGTCCGCGAGGCGGAGAAGTTCGCCGAGGAGGACAAGAAGCAGAAGGAAGCCGTCGAGACCAAGAATCAGGCGGAGAACCTGATCTTCCAGTCCGAAAAGACGCTGAACGATCTGGGCGACAAGGTTTCCGAGGACGAGAAGGCTCCCGTAAGAGCCGCCATCGAGAAGCTGAAGGAGACCGTAAAGTCCGGCGACAACGACGCCATCAAGGCTGACACCGAGGCGCTTCAGAAGGCATTCTACGCCATTTCCGAGAAGCTTTATCAGCAGAGCGGCGCGCAGGCTGACCCGAACATGGGCGGCGCTGACGCCGGTGCAGGCGCACAGGGCGGCTCCGACGGCACCTATTACAACGCAGACTACGAGGACAAGACGGATAAGTAAGTTATGTTAATTGCGGGGGAGGAATGAGCCTACGACTTTGCTTCGCAAGGTCATGGTAAAAGGCCCCCTCCTCCCCCGCACCCCCTCTACCCGCTAAAACTTTAATAAAAATTATTTGCGGTTCTGGGGTTAGTCTGATAAGATTTGATTGATTTTTTCCGCAAACCCAACGGCAGCGGTTGCAAATGAAGATTTGCGGCGGCTGCCGTCGCTTATTATCAAAAAGTGAACAAAACAAAAATAAATTTACAAATTCTTGTTTATTTTCAGACAAACATATAGTATAATATATAGTTGTGTCGATTATGTTAAATATTTTGATTTATATCCGCCCTTCCGGTCTATAGCGTATTATTTTTATTAAAGTTTTAGCGGGATGAGGGGGGTGCGGGGGGAGAAGGGGGCCTTTTTCAAAAGGCTTCCTTCTCCCCCCGCAAAACAAAGGAGTAAATACAATGGCAGATAAACGTGATTATTATGAAGTGTTAGGCGTGGATAAGAGCGCGGACGAAAGTACCATCAAGCGCGCTTACCGCACGCTGGCAAAAAAATATCATCCCGATATGAACCCCGGCGACGCGGAGGCGGAGCGGATGTTCAAGGAGGTCAACGAGGCTTACGCCGTGCTGTCCGACCCGGAAAAAAAGCAGAAGTACGATCAGTTCGGCTTCGCGGGCGTGGATCCCAACGCGGGCTTCGGAGGCGGCGGAGCGGGAGGCTTCGGCGGATTCGGCGGCTTTGACGGCGGCGATATCTTCGGCGACATTTTCTCCAGCTTTTTCGGCGGCGACGCCACGGGAAGCACCGGCGGACGCCGGAACGGTCCCATGCGCGGCGGCGATATCCTCCAGCGGGTTACGATTTCCTTTGAGGAAGCGGCGTTCGGCTGCAAGAAGGAAATCAGCTACGGTCGTGTGGAAAAATGTCCTGAGTGCGACGCTACCGGCGCTGCCAAGGGCAGCAAGGTTGAGACCTGTCAGGCCTGCCACGGCTCGGGTCAGATTCGCGTCACCCAGCGCACCATGCTTGGCATGATGCAGACCACCAAGGTCTGCGACAGCTGCGGCGGTTCGGGCAAAATCATCAAGGAGCCTTGCACCAACTGCCGGGGCAAGGGCTACATCAAAATCAACAAAAAGCTGGAAGTCACCATCCCCGCCGGCATCGACGACGGGCAGAAGGTGGCAATCCGCACCCAGGGCGACTGCGGCAGAAACGGCGGTCCTGCGGGCGATTTGATTATCGCCGTCAGCGTCCGTCCCCATCCGATTTTCGAGCGGGACGGCTACAACATCTACTGCGAGGTTCCGATCACCTTCGCGGAAGCTACGCTGGGCGCGGACATCACCATCCCCACGCTGGAAGGGCAGGAGACCTACACCATCCCCGAAGGCACCGAAACCGGCGCGTCCTTTACGCTGCGCGGCAAGGGCATTCCGATGGTCAACAGCAAGGGACGGGGCGACCTGATTTTCACCGTGGTCATCGAAACGCCCAAGGGTCTGACCGAAAATCAGAAGGAGCTTCTCCGTGCTTTCGCCAACAGCCTTGGGGAAAAGAACAGCACGAAGAAATCCAAATTCGGCGAGAAAATCAAGAAAATTTTTAATAAATAATTTTCATTAACAATGAAGGACGCGATCTTTTCGTCCGTAGGGAGCGACACCATGCGACCAAAGGTCGCTTTGTCGCTCCGCCCGCACCCAATGTCGGGCGGATATAAATATTGAGAGGACATTCCAATGAACTGGACGCAGCTGAAAGTCACCGTGAGAACCGGCGACATCGACCGCACCGCCGCCATCATGTCCATGCTGGACAACGGCATCCTTATCGAGGATTACAGCGACATCGAAAGCGGTCTGAAAACCGTCTACGGCGATCTGATCGACGAAGCCATTCTGAACGCCGATAAATCGGTGGGCGCGGTGTCGATCTACATCCCCGAGGATAAGAATTACACCGATTATACCGCCTTCCTGAAGGATCGCTTCACCGCCGAGGGCATCGAGCATAAGATGGAGCTGCTCGGCGTGGACGAGGAGGAATGGTCCACCGCGTGGAAGAAATATTACCACCCCATCCATATCGGACAGCGGCTGGTCGTCGTTCCCATGTGGGAGAAGTATGAGCCTGCCGAGGGCGAGATTATCATCCGCATGGATCCGGGCATGGCGTTCGGAACCGGCACCCACGAAACCACCCGGCTGGTCTGTTCGCTGATCGAGAAATACCTCGTCCCCGGACAGCGTGTGCTGGATGTGGGAACGGACAGCGGCATTCTGTCCATCTGCGCGTCCAAGCTGGGCGCGGGGGAGCGCTTCGCCTACGACATCGACCCGGTGGCGGTTCGCGTTGCGCAGGAAAACGTGAAGGATAACGGGCTTGACAACATCACCTGCGGCGTGTCCGATCTGCTCAAGGACGTGGATACCTCGAAGGGCGAGTACGATTTCTGCGTGGCGAACATCGTGGCGGACATCATCATCCGGATGTCCGACGACATCGCGAACTATGTCAAAAAGGGCGCGTATGTGATCACCTCGGGCATCATCGAGGTCTATGCCGCCAACGTGCGGGCTGCCATGGAGCGAAACGGCTTCACACTGGTCGATCAGGCTATGGAGAGCGACTGGGTGGCTATGGTCTATCAGAAAAACTAAAAATTAGCACGCCGGAGTCTGTTTTGACCGCCTTCGGTGTGCTTTTGGTGTGTCTTCCGTGATTTTGAGGAAAATTTTTTAAGGAATTTTGAAAAATAATTTGACAAAATACCGAAGATATAGTATAATAGTATACAGCGAACGGATTTTGCTGAGATAAGAGGTAAAAATGCCGCGATTCTTTTTATCCGCGTCGAATATCGCCGACGGCATCGTCACAATCTGCGGCGACGACGCGCTGCACATCTCTCGCTCCCTGCGTATGCGAAGGGGCGAGGAGATCACCGTCTGCGATATGCAGAAAATCGAATACCGCTGCGTCCTTGAGGACTTCACCGCCGACACCGTCACCGCACGGATTTTAGCGTCGAAGCCTTCGGACACCGAACCGCCCTGTCCCATCCGCCTCTATCAGGCGCTGCCCAAGTCGGACAAGCTGGATGTGATTATCCAGAAGGCGGTGGAATCGGGCGCGTCCGCCATCATCCCCTTTGAAAGCGAGCGCTGCGTGGTGCGAGCCGACGACCCTTCCCGGGAATCCAAGAAGCTGGAACGCCGCAGACGCATCGCGCTGGAAGCCGCCAAGCAGTGCGGACGGGGCGTCGTTCCCGAGGTCAGCCTGCCCATGTCCTTTTCGCAGATGCTGAAGGAGGCGTCGGGCTGTGAGCTGAAGCTGTTCTTCTACGAGGGCGACGGCACGGTTTCGCTGCGGGGGCTGCTGGAGGGAATCGACGGTCAGCCGGAAAGCATCGCCATCATCGTTGGCGCGGAGGGCGGATTCTCCCTGCGCGAGGTGGAGACGGCGAGGGAAGCGAGCTTCGCGTTGTGCGGGCTGGGACAGCGGATTCTGCGATGCGAGACGGCGTCGGGCTTTGCGCTGGCGTGTCTTGCCTATCGGTTCGAGCTAAATTGAATTTATAATTTGGAGTGTGTTATGGTGAGCAACAATCTGAAAAAGGACAAAATTGAAAGAGCAATTCAAAAGAGAAAGCAGTCCGATCTGGTGGTCAACAAGCTGATGGTCGTGTTCCTGCTGACCGTCGCTGCCGTATGCGGCATGATGATCGCAAAGCGGAATATCGACACGGAAGCTTCCTTCCTGAGCTATGTGCTGCCGGTGCTGCTGGTGATTTCCGGCGTGCTGTTCGCGCTGTCCGTGGTGAACCTCGCCATGTCTCGCAGCCGTCACGTGGATGAGAGCCGGAAGGTGATTACCAGCCTGAATCTCTGTGGTGCCGCCGCCGTTTTCTTCCTCGGATGCGCTGTTTATCGGCTGTCCTTTGAAGCGACCTGGGTGATTTTCGGCGTGATCGGCGCGGCTGTGCTTTACTTTGTTTACATGATTTTCCGCAAGGATTTCTTTATTTATTCGCTGGTTACTGCGCTGGGCGTGGTTTTTGTGAAGCTCGCGTCCTTCAATCCCTACTCCACGCTGGGCGGGCTGGTGAAGATTGCCGCGCTGGTGATGACCTTCGCCGTACCCGTGGCAGCGATCATTCTGGCGCTCCTGCTGACCGCAGGGAAGGGCAGCCTGACCCTCGGCGACAAGCAGTACAAGCTGCTGGAAAAAGGCGATCATGTGTACCCCATTTTTATCGCGTCGGCGCTGACGCTGGCGGGAGCTGTACTGGCGATTGCAGCCAGCACTGCCGCTATTTATGCGATTATCGCTCTTCTTGTTGCATATCTCGCGATCATCGTGGCATATACGATAAAAATGATGTGAATTTTTAGTGAATATTCCGAATTACCTATTGAAAAATTACAAAATAAAGTGTAAAATATAGGGTAGTATCGAACAAAATAATATAATCAATATATACAGAACGTTGAAAGGAAGAGCTTTATGTCAAACAGATTATTTCAGGGGATTATACATCAGATGAAGGACGCGGTTGACCGTGTCATCGGCGTCATCGACGAAAACGGCGTGATCATCTCGTGCAGCGAGCTGGTCAAGATCGGCGAAACTTGTCAGGGCGTGCGCGATGAACTGGCCTACACCTCGGAGGCTGTCACCACCGGCGGCTACACCTATCGTCAGATCGGCACCGGCGCCAAGCCCGAATACGTGGTATTCGTGGAGGGCGAGGACAAAATGGCCGAAAAAATCTCCATGATCCTGTCGATTTCGCTCAATAATATCAAGAACCTCTATGATGAAAAGTACGACAAAGGCTCGTTCATCAAGAACATTATCCTGGACAACATACTTCCAAGCGACATTTACATCAAATCCAAAGAACTGCATTTCAACGCGGACGTTTCGCGGATCGTTTTCCTGATCAAGTTCTTCGGCAAGTCGGACGTGATTCCCTTCGATATGGTGCAGAATATGTTCCCCGACAAGAACAAGGACTACGTCATCAGCGTGGGCGAGCACGACATCGTGCTGGTTAAGGAAATCAAGCCCAACTACGATATGCGCGAGATCGAAAAAATCGCAAAAACCATCGCCGACACCCTGTCCAGCGAATTCTATGCCAAGGTTTCCATCGGCATCGGCACCGCTGTGGACAACATCAAGGATCTGGCCCGCTCCTACAAGGAAGCGCAGGTCGCCATCGAAGTCGGCAAGGTCTTCGACACCGAAAAGAACATCATCAGCTATGAGAATCTGGGCATCGGACGCCTGATTTATCAGCTTCCCACCACCCTGTGCGAAATGTTCCTGCAGGAGGTCTTCAAGAAAGGCTCCCTCGAGTCCCTCGACCGCGAGACCCTGATGACCATCCAGTGCTTCTTCGAGAACAACCTGAACGTCTCCGAAACCTCCAGAAAGCTGTTCGTTCACAGAAATACGCTGGTTTACCGTCTGGAGAAAATCCGCAAGCTCACCGGTCTCGACCTGCGTGAGTTTGAGCATGCCATCACCTTCAAGGTAGCGCTGATGGTCAAGAAGTACCTGACATCCAAGCCGGTCAAGTTCTGAGAAAATTTATATGCTAAATGCTGAATGACAGCAGGTTTTTGCGCGGAATTCAGCATTTAGCATTCTTGCGTTTACCATAATCAATTTACGGAGTTACCGCTGCGAAATGATAGAATTCAGAGATGTGAAAAAAACCTATCCCAACGGCACCGTGGCGCTGGACGGCGTGAACCTGAAAATCGCCGACGGCGAGTTTGTCTTCATCGTGGGCGAGTCGGGCGCGGGCAAAACCACGCTGATGAAGCTCCTTCTGCGTGAAGAAAAAGTCACCAGCGGACGGCTCATCGTGCGCGTCAACCGCACCGGCTTTCCGGGCGGACAGGTTCCGTCGGGCAACACCGCTGAAATTCCCAGAGTGGGAACCAAGCCGGGCGTTACCGAGTACGATCTGTCCAAAATATCCAACTTCAAGGTGCCTTATTACAGGCGGGAGCTGGGAGTAGTCTTCCAGGATTTCCGCTTGTTCCCTAATAAAACGGTATTTGAGAACGTGGCCTTCGCCATGCAGGTCATCGGCGAATCGAACCGGGTCATTAAACGCCGCGTGCCGGCCATTCTCAACATTGTCAACCTGACCGAAAAGTTCAACTGCTATCCGTCCCAGCTTTCGGGCGGCGAGCAGCAGCGTGTGGCGCTGGCCCGCGCGCTGGCTAACAATCCGCAGATTATCATCGCGGACGAGCCTACCGGCAACATCGACCCGAAAATGAGTCTGGAAATCATGAACCTGCTTGTGAAAATTCATAAGCGGGGTAAAACGGTTATTGTCGTCACCCACGAAAAGGATTTGGTGGATTATTTCCGCCAGCGCGTCATCAAGATTTCCGACGGCAGAGTGGTCAGCGACGGAGTCGGAGGTATGTTCGGGTGAAACAATACAGAGCAAGCTATTTTTTAGGGCAGGGCATCAAGGGACTGTGGCGCAACGGCGTAATGTCGGTGGCGTCGATTACGGTGCTGATGAGCTGTCTGGTGGTTATGGGCAGCTTCGCGCTGCTCATTCTCAACATCGATGTGAATCTGGAAAAGCTGGGTCTGATGAACGAAATCGTCGTTTTCATCGACGAAACCAAGGACGACCTGGCCGTGGAGGAAATCGGTGCGAAAATCCGCGCGCTGGACAACATTGAAAGCGTGGAATTTATTTCCAAGGAACAGGCACTGGAGGAGGAACAGGCGCGTTTCGCCGATTATCCTGACCTCTATAACCTGGTGGAGGGCGATAACCCCCTGCGCGATTCCTTTGTCATTACATATCAGGACAATTCCAAGGCGTCCACGCTGGTCTATCAGCTGGGACAGATCGACGGCATCGCCAAGATTAACCATCGTCAAGATCTGGCGGCGTCCATCGAACGGGTGAAAAGCGGCATTTCGCTGGTGCTGGTATGGTTCATGGCGATTCTGTTCGTCGTGAGCATTTTCGTCATCATCAATACCATCAAGCTGGCGGTTCACGCCCGTCGGCAGGAGATTACCGTCATGCGCTATGTGGGCGCGACCAACTGGTTCGTGATTCTGCCGTTCATTTTTGAAGGCATCATCATCGGCGTTTTGGCGAGCGGGCTGGCTTACCTGATCGAATGGTATATGTACCGCTACGTGATTTCGATGATGACCGGCAGCTTCTCGTTTGTAACCATCCTCGCCTTTGAGGAAATTGCGCTGCCGCTGGGACTGGCGTTCTTGGGCATCGGCATCGTTACCGGCATCATCGGCTCAACCATTTCCACCAACCGCTATCTGAAAGCCTGATTTTATCAGCACGATTCGTATACACGAAAGGATGAAACTTATGAAACAAAGTGAACAAAAGACATCCCGTGGTTTTATCAGAAAACGCATCGTTCCCGCGCTGGCGCTGCTTGTCTGCACCGCCTGCGCCATCGGGACTGTGCCCGTTGAGCCGGTTGCGGCCGCTACCGTCACCGACTCCAAGGTGAAGAATTACGAAAATCAGATTGCCGCCTACGAGGCGCAGCTGAAAAGCCTGAAAAACACCATCTCCAGCACGGCAAGCGAGGTGGAAAAGTACGAGACGGAAAAGCAGCGGATTGACAAGGAAATCGAACTGCTCGGCAGCAAGATTGAAGCCACGCAGGGGCTGATTGAGGCGCTGAATGGCGACATCACCACCAAGGAGCAGGAAATTGCTTCCAAGGAGCAGGAATACGAGGAAAAGTACGAGCAGTTCAAAACCCGGATGCGCGTGACCTACGAGGAAGGGCAGGTGTCCTACCTTGAGATGCTGTTCGACGCGGACAGCCTTGCCGATTTTCTGTCGCGGGTTGACCGGATCGGTTCGATGCTGGATTACGATACCAAGGTCATGGACACGCTGGAGAGCGAGCGCATCGCCCTCGAAGAAGCCAAGACCGGGTTGGAAACCTCCCGCAGCGAGACGCAGGTGCTGCTGGCTCAGCTGAAGCAGGACGAGGACGATCTGGAGGCAGCCGCCGAGGAAGCCGCCAGCTATCTGAAAAAGCTCCAGAGCAATCAGGCGGTTTATCAGGCGATGTACGCCAGCAACCAGAAGAAGATGGAGGAAGCCGACGCGGCTCTGGAAAAGTATTTGAAGGAGCTGGAGGAAAAGCAGAAGCAGCAGAACGCCAAGTATGTGGGCGGCGAATATATGTGGCCGGTGCCCACTACATACACCCGTGTTTCGTCCGGCTACGGATGGCGTGACAGCCCTATATCCGGGCAGCAGGAGTTCCACAACGGCATTGACATTCCCGCCGCCTACGGTACGGATATCTACGCCGCAAACGCCGGAACGGTGATTACCGCTACCTACCACTGGAGCTACGGCAACTATGTGATGGTTGACCACGGCGGCGGAAAGGTGACGCTTTACGCGCACTGCTCCAAGCTGCTGGTTAAGGTGGGCGACAAGGTGACGAAGGGGCAGGTTATTGCCAGAGTCGGCTCCACAGGCTCATCCACGGGAAATCATCTGCATTTCTCTACTTATTCGGGCGGCGCGCACTACAATCCGATGCAGCATTTCTCGTGATGCGGGATTATTGATCAATCAGGAGCGATATTGTAATGTCGAAAAAAATTACCATCGGCACGTCCATTGTGCTGATGCTGCTGGCGGTGGTGGTGACTTTCCAGATCACCTACATCGCGCTGAACAACAAATACAAGAACGAGCTGAATCAGGTTATCCAGAGTGAGGAGACCTTTTCCAAGCTGGCGGCGGTGGATTCCCTCTACCGCTCGCTGTATGTGGGCGAGATTGACGAGGAGCAGCTGATGGACACCATCATCCGCGGCTACGTTTACGGCACCGGCGACAAGTACGCTTACTACCTCGACAAGGAGCAGTTCGCCGAGCTGACCGCCGACACCAACGCAACCATGCAGGGCATCGGCGTCTATGTCATCTACAACGATGACGCCATCGAAATCATCAGCGTCATGCCCGATTCGCCCGCCCTCGAAGCTGGGCTGGAGCCGGGCGATCTGATCGTCTATGTGGACGGCGAATCGGTGGCCGAGCTGGGCTACAACACCGCGGTAAGCCGTCTCAAGGGCGAAGCCGGCACGCTGGCAAAGTTCACCGTCCTTCGGGGCGAGGAAGTGATCGAATATTCGATCAAGCGCGGCTATGTCAACGAGCAGACGGTCATGAGCCATGTCTACGAGGTCGATCCGACCATCGGCATCATTAAGATTCTCAGCTTTGACTACGGCACGCCCGGTCAGCTAAAGGAAGCCGTCAGCACCCTGACCGAATCGGGCATTACGAAGCTAATCTTCGACGTGCGTTACAATCCGGGCGGCGAGCTGGAATCCATCGTGGAAATCCTCGACTACCTGCTGCCGGAAGGCCCCATCGTCCGCATTGTGGACGCCGACGGCACCGAGGAAGTGCGCACCTCCGAAGCCTCCCAGCTGGATATGCCCATGTGCGTGCTGGTCAACGGCAACACCGCGTCTGCGGCGGAGCTGTTCTCGTCGGCGCTTCAGGATTACGACAAGGCGACGCTGGTGGGCACAACCACCTACGGCAAGGGCACCGTTCAGACGATCATTCAGCTGGCGGATCATACGGGCATCGGACTGTCCACCAGTATGTATTATCCGCCTTACTCGGACAATTTTGAGGGCGTGGGCGTTCAGCCTGACGTGGTCATCGAAATGGACGAGAGCCTGGCGGAAAAGAATATTTACAAGATCACCGACGAGGAGGACACCCAGCTTCAGAAGGCGGTGGAAATCCTCACGACCGCGGAATAATCGGGCGGCGTCGGAATAAACTATAATATTACACTACAAGGAGTTTGCGAAAATGGAAAAGAAACCTCTGATTCTCACAGCCGAAGGTTTACAGAAAATGACCGATGAGCTGAATTACCTGAAAAACGTCAAGCGCGTGGAGGTTAAGGAAAACCTTGCCACTGCACGTTCCTTCGGCGACCTTTCGGAGAACAGCGAATACGACGAGGCAAAAGACGAGCAGGCAAAGGTGGAAACCCGCATTAATGAGCTGGAAGAAGCCCTGAAAAATGTGGTCGTCATCAGCGAGGATGACCTAAAAAACGATGTGGTCAACCTTGGTATGTCTGTGACGGTGTACGATCCCGAGTTCGACGAGGAAATCGTATATCACGTGGTGGGTACCAATGAGGTGGATGCGGATACCAATCACATCTCCGACCAGTCGCCCATCGGCTCGGCGCTGCTGGGCTGCTCCACCGGCGACGAAGTGACCGTCGAGGCTCCCGGCGGCTCGTACAAGCTGATCATCCGCGAGATCAAGAAGAAAGCCTGACAATATAAAGAGGATAGAAAAATGAGTGAAAATCAAAACAACGCGCCGGAGACCGGCGAGGTTTCCGAGCGGGAATTGAACGAACAGCGCCGGGTTCGCCGTGAAAAGCTGGCGGCGCTCCAGGCAGAGGGGAACGATCCCTTCCAGATTACCAAGTACGACGTTACCCACCACAGCAAGGAGATTAAGGACAACTTCGAGGCGTTGGAGGGACAGACGGTGAGCGTTGCCGGACGCATGATGTCCAAGCGCGTCATGGGCAAGGCATCCTTCTGCAACCTGCTCGACCTGCAGGGCAACATCCAGTCCTACGTGGCGCGTGACAGCATCGGCGAGGAGAGCTACAAGGGCTTCAAGAAGCTGGATATCGGCGATATCATCGGCGTGAAGGGTCAGGTTTTCAAGACCAAGACCGGCGAGATTTCCATCCACGCTTCCGAGGTAACGCTTCTTTCCAAGAGCCTGCAGCTCCTGCCCGAGAAGTTCCACGGTCTGACCAACACCGACCTGCGCTATCGTCAGCGCTACGTCGATCTGATTACGAACCCCGAGTCCCGCGATACCTTTATCAAGCGCTCAAAGATTATCAGCACGATTCGCCGCTTCCTGGACGCCCAGGGCTTCATGGAGGTGGAAACCCCCATGCTGGTTTCCAATGCGGGCGGCGCTGCGGCGCGTCCCTTTGAAACCCACCACAACGCGCTGGATGAGGATTTCAAGCTCCGCATTTCGCTGGAATTGTATCTGAAGCGGCTTATCGTCGGCGGACTGGAGCGGGTTTATGAGATCGGCCGCGTGTTCCGCAACGAAGGCTGCGACACCCGCCACAACCCCGAGTTCACGTTGATGGAGCTGTATCAGGCGTACACCGATTACCACGGCATGATGGATCTGACCGAGAATATGTTCCGCTATGTGGCAAGTGAGGTGCTCGGTTCCACGAAGATTACTTACAATGGCGTGGAAATGGATCTGGGCAAGCCCTTTGAGCGGATTACCATGGTTGACGCGGTGAAGAAGTATTCGGGCGTGGATTTTGGCGAGATTCACTCGCTGGAGGAAGCTCGCGCCGCTGCCGATGCAAAGGGCGTGCATTACGAGGATCGCCACGCGAAGGGCGATATTCTGAATCTGTTCTTCGAGGAGTTCGTCGAGGAGCATCTGGTTCAGCCGACCTTCGTTATGGATCACCCCGTCGAGATTTCGCCGCTGACCAAGAAGAAGCCGAGCAATCCCGAATATGTGGAGCGCTTCGAGTTCTTCATGAACGGCTGGGAGATGGCGAATGCGTACTCCGAGTTGAACGACCCCATCGATCAGCGCGAGCGTTTCGCCGCGCAGGAGGAGCAGTTCGCCGCCGGCGACGAGGAAGCCAACCACACCGACGAGGACTTCCTGAACGCGCTGGAGATCGGAATGCCTCCCACAGGCGGCATCGGCTACGGCATCGACCGTATGTGTATGCTGTTTACCGATTCGCAGGCGATCAGAGATGTGCTGCTGTTCCCCACGATGAAATCGCAGAACTGAATCTGAACATTAGTTAAAATTTTACACAGTTTCCATATGATAAAAGCGCAGCCAAATCGGCTGCGCTTTTATCATATAAAATTTCGCGTACCCCCTTGACAAACTAATAGCATTCGTGTATAATACTAATGCTATTAGTTTGTCTTATGGAGGTAAATGCCATGCCCAGGAAAGGGTTGACAAAAACAGCAATCGTCGATGCGGCGATTGCGCTGATCGAAGAACAGGGCAATCGAGCGTTCTCGCTGAACGAGCTGGCCCGATGTCTCGCAGTCAGACCAGCATCCCTGTATAACCACTTCGAAAATATGGAGGTGCTCACCGGCGCGGTGGGATTCCGCATCGCCGAAATGATCAGGCGGTCGGAGCTTGATGCGATCGCCGGGATGCACGGCGACGAGGCGCTGTTCGCTCTCTGCGATGCGTACCGCGCTTTTGCGAGGGAGCATATGGATCTCTACAAGGTCATCATGGGAATGCAGAAGGACAAAAACGCCTGCACGGAAACCGCCTGCGGCGAGATGATCGAGCCGATTCTGCTGGTTCTGTCCGACTACGGACTGACCGAATCCGATAAAATGCATTGGCAGCGCATCCTGCGCGCGATGATGCACGGATTCATCACCCACGAATACGCGGGAGGGTTCCGCCACTATCCCGCAGACCACAACGAAACCTACCGCATGGCAATCCAGATGGTTGCGCTGGGAATCCATACCGCTCAAAAGGAGTCTGAACAATGAAAAAATATAAACCGTACATAAAAAAGCATTGGTACTGCTTCCTCCTCGGACCGATCTTCATGTCGCTGGAAGCCTGCGGTGAATTCATCATCCCCTTCATCAATGCCAACATCATCGACAAAGGCGCCGCCACCGGCGACATCCCTTACATTTTGCAGAACGGCTTCTATATGCTGCTGATCGCGGCGGCAATGCTGATTACCGGCGTGCTGGGCGCGTATTTTTCCATGAAAGGAGCGGCAAGGCTGGCGGCGGGTGTCCGCAGCGATGTTTTCTGCAAGGTGCAGACCTTCGCCTTCTCCGATATCGACCGCTTCTCTACCGGCTCGCTGATTACCCGCGTCACCAACGATATCACGCAGATTCAGAATTTCGTGCAGTCGCTGCTTCGCGGATGCTTCCGCAGCCCGATCATGCTGGTCGGCGCGCTGATCATGTCCTTCGCGCTGAATCCCGATATCGCGCTGGTCATTCTGATCGTGGTGCCCTTTCTGGCGCTGGCGACCTATCTCATCATTAAAATCGCGTCGCCCCGCTATACCGCCATGCAGGAGCAGCTGGATACGCTGAACACGGGCATCGGCGAGGCGATTACCAACGAAAAGGTCATCAAATCCTTCGTCCGGGAGGAGCACGAAAAGGGCAAGTTCAAGCTCATCAACGACGCGCTGATGGAAAAGTCCATTGCCGCGCTGAAAATGATGATTTTGCTTCAGCCGATCTCCGCCCTCGCCATCAATATCACTACGCTGATTGTCGTCTGGGTCGCCGGCAAGCAGATTATGGTCGGCGACATGGAAATCGGTACGCTTACCGCGTTTATCACCTACCTGTCGCAGGTGCTGACGGCGCTGAACTTCCTGGCGAACGTCTTTCTGGCGGGAACCCGTGCGGCCGCGTCCGACCGTCGCATCTCCGAAGTGCTTGCCACAACGCCCGCCATCAGCGATGCTGATGCCGCCGAAAAAACGCACAAAATCGAATCCGGCGCCATCGAATTCCGCGATGTGACCTTCCGCTATTTCAAGGACAATCAGACGCCGGTGCTGGACAAAATCAACGTGAAGATCAATTCGGGCGATTTCGTGGGCATCATCGGCTCCACAGGCTCGGGCAAAACCACCTTCGTTTCCATGATTCCGCGCCTGTACGATCCCGACAAGGGCGATGTCCTCGTGGACGGCGTGAATGTCCGCGACCTTTCGCTGCACGAGCTGCGGGAGAGCGTGTCGGTGGTTTTGCAGAAAAACACGCTGTTCTCCGGCACAGTGGCGGAAAACCTGCGCTGGGGCAATGAAAACGCTTCCGACGACGAACTGATCGCCGCCTGCAAAATCGCACAGGCGGACGGCTTTGTGCGGGCTTTCCCCGAGGGCTACGAAACGGAGATCGGGCAGGGAGGCGGAAACCTCTCCGGCGGTCAGAAGCAGCGGCTCTGCATCGCTCGGGCGCTGCTCAAAAAGCCGAAGATCATGATTCTCGACGATTCCACCAGCGCTGTGGATACGGCAACCGACGCCTGCATCCGTAAGGCGTTCCGGGAACAGCTTCCCGACATCACCAAGCTGATCATCGCCCAGCGAATCTCCTCCGTGATGGACGCCGACAAGATCATCGTCATGGACAAAGGCGCCATCGTTGCCTGCGGAACCCACGACGAGCTGATTCGCAGCTGCACGACCTATCAGGAGATTTACTATTCGCAGAAGGACAGAGAGGAGGAACAGAGCCATGAATGATTCCCGCGCCGCGCGCATTGAGGCAAAATACAGCACTTCCAAAAAACAGAACGAGAAAAAGCAGATGGAAGTCGGTCCGAACAGCGGACGCAACCGCGCCCTTGGAGCATCCGGCAAGCCGAAGAATCTGAAGGCTTCCGTCGTCCGGCTGATTCGGTATATCTCGCACGAGCGCGTTTTGATCGTGGCCGCGGTTCTTTGCTCGGTCATTTATACCGTTACCTCGCTGATTGCATCCTACCTGCTTCGCCCGATCATCAACAAGTTCATCTACTACGATCCGGCGGAACCGGATTTTGGCGCGAGACTGAGCGGGCTTGCCGTATGGCTGGTGCTTCTGGCGGTGATATACGGCATCTCCCTGCTGACGCAATGGCTCCAGCAGCGGCTCATGCTGACCGCTTCCCAGCGCACGCTGGTTCGAATGCGCTCAGAATTGTTCGCCAAGCTGCAAAGCCTGCCGGTGCGCTATTTTGACACCCATCAGGCGGGCGATATCATGTCCCGTTTCACCAACGATGTGGACACCGTGGGCGAAATGCTGAACACCACGCTGATTCAGATTATTTCCGGCGCGCTCACCATCGTCGGAACGATCATCCTCATGATGTACACGAATCCCATCCTTGGCGCGATTACGATTCTCGCCACGCCGATTCTGACCTATATGAGCAAGACCATCATGAAAAAGGGTCGCAAAGCATACACGGAACAGCAGAAAAATCTCGGTATGCTCAACGGCTTCACGGAGGAAACCATCTCCGGACAGAAGGTGGTCAAGGTGTTCAATCACGAAGAAATCGCCCAGGATGAATTCGAGTATCTGAACGAAAAGCTCTGCCGCGCGCAGGAGCAGGCGCAGTTCCGCTCCGGTATCATGGGACCTGTGACCCATCAGTTCTGCAACATGGTTTACGCGGTTTCGGCCTGCGTGGGCGGAATTCTGGTTGTATCCGGCGGCTTCGATGTGGGCGGTCTGACCGTATCGCTCAACTACACGCGGCAGTTCAACCGTCCCATCAACGATGTTTCCATGCAGATGAACACCGTGTTCGCGGCGCTTGCAGGTGCCGAGCGCGTGTTTGACGTGCTGGACGCGCAGTCCGAGGAACCGGACACCGATACCGTGCCGATGGAGAAGATCGACGGTCACATCGTCCTCGACCACGTGAATTTCGGCTATACGCCGGAGGTTACGGTGCTGCACGACATTTCGCTTTACGCGAAGCCCGGACAGAAGATCGCCTTTGTCGGCTCCACGGGCGCGGGCAAAACCACGGTGACGAACCTGCTGTCCCGCTTCTACGACATTCAGGACGGCACGATTACCATCGACGGCGTGCCGATTGAAAAAATCAACCGCTCCTTCCTGCGCTCCAACATTGCGATGGTTTTGCAGGACACGCACCTGTTCACGGGAACCGTGCGGGAGAATATCCGCTACGGACGGCTGGACGCCACCGACGAGGAAGTGGTGGAGGCGGCGAAAATCGCCTCGGCGCATTCCTTCATCGAGCAGCTGGAAAACGGCTACGACACCGTTCTCGAGAACGACGGCGCCAACCTTTCGCAGGGTCAGCGGCAGCTGCTGAACATCGCCCGCGCGGCGATATCCAAAGCGCCGATTCTGATTCTGGACGAAGCCACCAGCTCCGTCGATACCCGAACCGAGCGCCACATCGAGGAAGGCATGGACGCGCTGATGGAAAATCGCACCACCTTTGTCATCGCGCACCGGCTTTCCACCGTTCGCAAGTCCAACGCGATCATGGTGCTGGAAAAAGGACGCATCATCGAACGCGGCACCCATGAGGAGCTTCTTGCGGCGAAGGGTCGCTATGCGGATCTTTACCACGAGATCACAGAGCTGGAATAAACAAGGACAAAATGAACCTCCCCCTGTTTTGCAGGAGGAGGTTTGTTTTTTGCATATTTTTGCTGCGATTTGAGACACTTCTCATGAGGTGATTTTATGCGGTACCGAAATCTTCATGAGCTTGTGCAGAGAAGCGGCAGTTCCAGACGATATTTTCTGTCCCTGCCGGTGGAGGATCAGCTCGCCATGCAGGAGTATGGCGAATCCATCCACACTGCGGCGGAACTTCGCCGGTGCGTGGAGGGCATGGCGGCGATGCGCCGTCAGGATGCCCTCGGCGGCTGGCGTTGAGCCGGTCAATCGTGCAGCAGATTCGTCATGCTGTGCATACTGACGCCCAGCGTGGACAGATTGTGCAGCAGCGCAGAGGTCGCGGGCGGCAGAATTCCGCCGACGCCCAGCAGAATCAGCATCAGATTGAAGCTGATGATAAAGCGGTAGTTGACGCTTACACGCTTCATAAGCGCCGTGCTGATTCGGCGAAGCGTCACCAGCGCCCAAAGATCGTCTGCTGCCAGCGTGATATCCGCAATCTCCCTTGCGATGGCGGCGCCGTCGCGGATGGCGATGCCCGCGTCCGCTTCGGAGAGGGCGGGGGAGTCGTTGATGCCGTCGCCAAGCATGATTACGCGGCGTCCGGCTTTATGCTCCCGGCGGATGAAGTTGGCTTTATCCTCGGGCAGAACCTCGGCGTAATATTCGTCCACGCCCACTGTTTTTGCAACGGAAGCGGCGGTTTTGGCGTTGTCGCCGGTCATCATGACGATTTTGCCGAAGCCAAGCTGCTTGAGCTGGCGGATAACCTCCGGCGCTTCCTCCCGCAGCGGGTCGGAGATGCAAAGCACCGCCGCCAGCTCGCCGGATATGGCAAGATACAGGTGCGAGTATTCCGCGGGAAGGCTTTCGAAGCGCTCCCGCTCTGCTTCGGGAATCTTGCAGCCCTCGTCCTCGAAAATAAAGTGATAGCTGCCGATGAGCACCCGCTCGCCGTCCACAACGCTGGAAATGCCGTGCGCCACCACGTATTCCACCTTGGAATGGCGTTCCTCGTGATGAAGCTCCCGGCGGGTGGCTTCCGCCACGACGGCGCGGGCGATGGAGTGGGGATAGTGCTCCTCCAGGCAGGCGGCAAGGCGGAGAACTTCGTCCTCCTCCCGATCGCCGAAGGGGATGATTTCCGCCACGGTGGGCATGGCGTGGGTCAGCGTGCCGGTCTTATCGAAGACGATGGTGTCCGCCTCGGCAACGGCTTCCAGAAAACGTCCGCCCTTGACGGAAATGTGGTGGACGCCGCTCTCCCGCATGGCCGACAGAATTGCCAGCGGCATGGCCAGCTTGAGGGCACAGGAGAAGTCCACCATCAGGATGGACAACGCCTTGGTCACGTTGCGGGTCAGAAGCCAGGTCAGCACCGTTCCGCCCAACGTGATCGGAACCAGCCGATCCGCCAGATGAGCGGCCTTAGCCTCGGAAGTGGATTTCAGCTTCTCCGATTCCTCGATCATGCGGACGATGCGGTCATAGCGGCCGCTGCCCATGGCTTTGTCCACGCAGATTACGCACTCGCCGTCCTCAACCACTGTTCCGGCGTAAACATAGCTGCCAGATTCCTTGTGAACCGGCAGACCTTCGCCGGTGATGGACGCCTGATTGACGCTGGCATCGCCGCCGCAGACTTTGCCGTCCAGCGGAATGCTGCCGCCGGTGCGCACGACGATGGTGTCGTTCACCTTTACGTCGCGGACGGGGACGAGAAGCTCCTGTCCCTCCGGCGTGCGCAGCCAGGTTTTGTCCACCTGAAGCGCCATGGTTCCGGCCAGGTCGTCCACGGATTTCTTGTGCGTCCATTCCTCCAGCAGCTCGCCCAGATTCAGCAGGAACATGACCGACGAAGCCGTGTCGAAATCCCGGCGGAGGAGGGAAACGGTGATTGCCACCGCGTCCAGCACGGACACTTCGATTTTGCCTTTGAGAAGCGTATTCAGCCCCTGGCGTATATGCTTGACGGCGCGGCAGATGACATAAACCGTTCGCACGGGCGCGGGCAGAAACAGCTTGCCCACGATCCGCCAGACCACCGACGCCACCAGATTTTCCTCATACTGACGGTTCAGCGCCCGTCCGGTATGCTCGGGTACAAGCGCCGCGTTTTTCTCATCGGCATACGAAAACCGGGACAGCGCGCCAATCACCCGCGTGCGTGCGGACGCGCCGGGGGTGTAGCGGATAATTGCGTCGCAGGTGTGGTCGAACACCTTCACATCGGTCACGCCGTCGATATTTCGCAGATAATATTCCAGAATGTCCGCCTGCTCCAGCGTCATCCTGCTTTGCATCGCATGAATCCGCAGCCGACCCGCCGATTCATGCAGAATCTTACATTTCATTTCAGCCCTCCGAGACAAAAGCCGCCGGACGGAAACCGGGCGGCTTTTATCGATATGTACTTATTCTTCCGTGGCGGTGCCATCCGTACCGGCGCACTCGTCTTCCACGACTTCGTCCTGGACGGAGACGCGGGCTTCGTTGATTGCCTTTGCGTCGGCCAATACGTCGTCAGCGTTTTCGCGGATGGTGCTTACAGCGGTCATGACCGTATCCTTAGCGCGGAGAGCGGCTGCCGTGGTGTGGGCGTAGAGCTTCTTGGCGTCCTTACTGCCCAGAATTTTCACGCCTGCCGTACCGAACAGTACGCCGCCGGCGAAGATTGCGATTTTTTCCCATATCATTATAATATCACCTCAGGAAATATTATTTTTTAATACCTTATATTATATCACGGACATCGGGTTCTGTCAATTATCATGCTTCCGCTGTTTACGAAAGATTTACAATCCCGTAAAATCCGTTATTTGGCAAGCTCGGGGTAGAGAATTTCCGCCAGCGTGGTGTAAGCCTCGGCGAAGCGGCTGTTGGGCTTGTTGTGGAAAAGCGTCTTTTCCAGATAATACACGCGCCCTTCCTTCACCGCGCGAAGCTCCTGCCAGACCGGATTGCTGCCGTACTGCGACGCAACCAGCTCTTTCGCCGAATCAACGCCCGCGTGGCACTGCACGATGATGATGTCCGGGTCGGCGGCGTAGACTGTCTCCAGATTGATGTCCAGCCGTTCCGCGCCGCTGGCGTCGCCCCAGCTGTCCACGATGTTGGAAGCGTTCATGGCGGAAATCATGCCGCCCACGACGGTGTTGGAGGTGTTGGCTTCCAAACTGTCAGCGCCGGAAAACATACTGAACACGGTGGGCGTATCCTCCGTCGGGCAGCTTGCCAGCACAGACACCACCTCGTCCAGCGCTTTCATCGCCACGCTGTCCCACAGTTCGGGATGCCCGGTCAGGTTGCAGAACACCTTGAACCACTTGAGGTAATCAGAGAAATCGTTGTATTCCACGGCGATCAGCGGGATGTTCGCGGCGGCGGCGGGGGCTTCGATGGTGGAATAGCCGCTCATAGCGGTGGAGCAGATGATCAGGTCGGGCTGGAGGGCGAGGATGGTTTCAACGTCCCATTTTTTGCCTGCGGACGAGGTGGAGACCACGGTCACGCCGTCGTCTGCCGTAATGTCCCGTCCGATGTAATCGTTGTAAAGCTCCACCGCCGTGCTGCCGCCGATGCAGCCGATCACGCTGCCGCCCGCCTCATACCAAAGGGTGGTAAAACTGGCGTAGAGGTTGATGGTCTTTCCGGGATTTTTCGCGATGGTGATTTCGGTGCTACCGTCGCCGGAAGCGTCGGTGAAGGTGACGGAATCGTCGTTGACGACGACTTCGTTCGCCTTGGCGAGGAATTCGTCGCGGATGGCGGTCTTTTCGGTGTTGTTTTCACCGCTGCCGCAGGCGGTCAGCGTCAGCGCGGCGGCTGCGAGGATGGATGCGAGGATTCTTTTCATTCAGGTAACTCCTTCATGCTTTTGTTTGGGATAAAGAACGGGCAATCGTTGATTTCGTCGTGCAGAATCTGCGCGTCGATGCCGAATACATCGCGCAGATTGCCCGCGGTGAGGATTTCGCCCGGCGTGCCCGAGACGTAAATGCTTCCGTCCCGGATGGCGCAGAGCCGGTCGGAATAGCGTGCCGCCAGATTCAGATCGTGCAGCACCATCAGGATGGTAATGCCCATTTCCCGGTTCAGCCGCCTGACCAGCTCCAGCACCTCCACCTGATAGCCGATGTCCAGGTAGGTCGTCGGCTCGTCAAGAATGAGGATTTCGGGCTGCTGGGCCACGGTCATGGCAATCCACGCCCGCTGACGTTCGCCGCCGGACAGCGTGGCCAGCGCCTGATTTTCGAGGGCATTCAGCCCGGTCATCGAAATGGCGCGGTCGATGATACCCGCGTCGGCGCGGGTCATGCCCCGCCCGAATTTCGCGTAAGGGTAGCGCCCGTAGGACACCAGCGTCCGCACGTCGATGTCGGGCGGGGAAGTGTGAACCTGCGCGAGGTATGCAATCCGCTGAGCCAGCTTTTTGGGCGGATAGGCGGAAAGCGGTTTTCCGTCGAGGATGGCGCGTCCGGATTTTGGCGTCACGGCGTGGGAGATGGTTTTCAGCAGGCTGGATTTGCCGCAGCCGTTTTGACCGATCAGCGTGACGATTTTCCCGCGGGGCACGTCCATGGTGAGATCGCGGAGGATGGATTTTCTGCCGTATTCGATGGTGATATGCTCAAAACCGAAGTACATCATGTCCCTCCTTTGTCCCGCGTGCGCAGCAGCCAGAGGAAGAACGGCGCACCGATGAAGGACAGTATGATGCTTACCGGCACTTCACCGGGGGGCATAATGACCCGACCGATGGTGTCGCAGACGGTGATCAGCGAAAATCCCATCAGCACCGACGCGGGGAACAGGTACTTGTAATCCGAGCCGACCAGCAGTCTGGCGATATGCGGCACCACCAGTCCCACGAAGCTGATCAGTCCGGCGGCGGAAATCGCGGCTCCCGCCAGCAGCGAGGAAACGGCGATCAGGAAAAAGCGGAAGACTTCGGTGCGAAGTCCCAGCGAATTGGCGGTTTCGTCGCCCAGCATGAGGATGTTCATTTTCGAAGGCAGGAACAGGCAGGTGAACATTCCCACCAACGCGTAGGGAAGCACCATGAAGAAGCTGTCCCAGCTTGTGCCGTTCAGCCCGCCCACGAGGAAGCCGGATGCGTTGCCCAGACTGTCGGCGAACAGGGTCTTGATGATGTCGTTGAATGCGCCGAACAGCGCGGACACCGCCATGCCGGAGAGAATCATTTTCACCGGGCTGACGCCCTTTTGATAGGCCAGCGCGTAGATGAGCATGGTGGTCACAAACGCGCCGATAATGCTGCCAACGGGCAGCAGATAGGCCAGATGGGGGAACGCCACCAGCGTCAGATAGCCCACGAAGCTGGCGCCGCCGGTTACGCCGATGGTGGAGGGCGATGCCAGCGTGTTGCGCATGACGCCTTGCAAAATGCAGCCCGCCAGCGACAGGCAGATGCCAACCAGCCCTCCGGTCAGCACCCTTGGGAAGCGGAGGTTCCAGATCAGCAGGCGCGCCATGCTGCCGTCATCCACAAACAGCGCCTTCGCCACCTCGGGAACCGTGAATTTCACCGTGCCGATGCCGGTGCAGACAAACAGCGACAGAACGCTGATCATGCCCAGAGCGGCGAGCACAATGGTTCTGCGAAGGGAAACGCTCATGTTTTTTCCAAAAACGTGCGGACGGCGTCCCTTGCGTCGGCGAGATCCTGCGCGTCGGGATGACCCTGGGACAGCTTCTGTTTTTCGAAGCGTTCGGGCGACAGCTTGCCCTCGCGCAGCTTTTTGCCGGTTCGGCGGAGATCGATGGCGCCCTGGCAGAGGAAGTGTCCGAGAAGCGTATTATCCCGGGACGCCAGCTCGGTCACTCTCCGGCAGACGTCCTCATAATGCTTTGTGTCCCGCGAAACGCCCAGCGAACCGAGGACGATGAGCTTCTTGCCGTGGAGCTTGTCGATGAGGGCGATGGTGTCCGGGTCGGCGGAGCCTTTGTCGCACCAGTAGGTGAGGATGAAGGTGTCGAAACGCTCGATGACCTCGTCGTTGATGTAGCGGATGTTGTAGGGTCCGCAGTGTTCGGGAACAACCTCGGCGGCGGCTTCGGCCAGCTTGAATGCGTTGCCGGTGATGGTGGAGAAAATAATCGGGATGAGTTCCATAATTTGTGTCCTTTCTTGGTTAGCCATCGTTAACCTATGGTTAGGGCTTCAGCCGCTCATTCTGCGATGGCGGCTTTCAGGTGCGAAACGTAAAGCGCGCGGATTTCGGAGTACTCGCCAAGCCCCTTGACGACGGCATTGACGGTGAAGCCTTCCGCTTCCAGACGGGATTTCCAGCTGTGAGGCTCGTCGCCCGCCATATCCCGGCAGGCGTGACCGCCGGCGGCGAACAGCAGCGGCGCCAGCGTGATTTTGCTGCGCCCGGACGCTTTGAGCAGGGGGAGCAGATCGTCAAGGCTGGGCGTGCTTTCCAGCGTGGCGATGAACATATCGTCGAAGCGAAGCTTCCGGCAGATGTCGGCGAAGTCGGCGTAAAGCCGGTTGGCGTGATGTTCGGAGCCATGTCCCATCAGCACGGTGAGGGAATCCTCGCCGCCCAGCTTACCCCGCAGGAAACGGCAGATCGTTTCGATGTCCGAACGGTCGTGGAGCAAAGGCGCGCCGACGCGGATTTTCGCGAAGCGGTCGGCGAATTTCGCGGCGGCATCGCGGATGGAATCATATTCGGAGCCGCTGATGATATGGGTGGGCTGGATCGCCGCTTCATCGAAGCCCTCGGCTGCGAGCCGTTCCAACGCTTCCTCCACCGAATCCACGGGCGTGCCCTTCTGGGCGAGCGCCTGACGGGTCATCCTGCCTGTGAACGCGCGCCGGACGGCATAATCGGGAAAAGCCCCGGCGAAGGTCGCTTCCACCGGTTCGATGGCGTTGGTCAGGGTGGATGGATATGCCGAGCCGTAGCTGGCGGCGATGATCGCTTTTTTCATTTTGATGTATCCTTTCGTGGTAACTGGGGGCGTTATTTCCGGAAAAGCAGGAATCCCTTCTTCTCCCAGGATTCGGTGTGAACGGCGAGCAGGGAATAGCCCATGCCCTCAATCGTTTCCTTCAGCTTATCGTCGTCCAGCGGGGACTCGGACAGAATTTCCGTGCGCCCCTTTTTATGGGAGGACGTGACCTTTTTGACGGAGAAGGCTTTGCGGATGGCTTCGTTGACGTGGGCTTCGCACATACCGCAGGCCATGCCTTCGATTTCAAGTGTGATTTTCAACATGGTGAGGTTCCTTTCCAAACGCGTCAGTTAGCAACTGCTAACCGGTGATGATGAAGATAGTATACATGATTTTTCCGCGTTTGTCAACCATATTCCATGAAAAAAACAAAATTCGGCAGAATGTCGATGGCGTCCCGCTTTCCGGTACAAAAAGTGTACAGTTTGATCGGCTGCGGGCGGGAGAATGCTTGACTTATTCACAAACTTACGATATAATATAAAGTATCTCCGATAATTTTAATTACATTTTAACTTGCCGTGATATACTTTTTACAGAAACGGAGGAATCATTATGCGTTTATTACTTGCGGAGGACGAGCGTGAGCTGGCGCGCGCCCTGACCGCGATTCTGAACCACGGCGGCTATAGCGTGGACACCGTGTATGACGGACAGGACGCGCTGGATTACCTGCTGGTGGGCGAATACGACGGCGCGGTGCTGGATATCATGATGCCAAAGCTGGACGGCATCGAGGTGGTGAGCCGGGTGCGTAAGACCGGCAAACGTCTGCCCATCCTCATGCTTACCGCCAAATCCGAAATCGACGACCGGGTGCGGGGGCTTGACAGCGGGGCGGACGATTACCTGACCAAGCCCTTCGCTGCCAAGGAGCTGCTGGCACGCCTTCGCGCCATCACCCGCCGGAATATGGAAGCGCCCGCCACTTCGCTGACCATTGGGCGGCTGACCCTTGATCGGGCGAGCTGCGAGCTTTCCACCCCCGACGGCTCCATCCGGCTCGCCAACCGGGAATTCCAGATGATGGAGCTGCTGATGTCCAACGCCGGGCACGTGATCTCCACCGAACGGTTCATGGAGAAAATCTGGGGCTGCGATTCCAACGCCGAACAGAGCGTGGTCTGGGTTTACATCTCCAACCTGCGCAAAAAGCTGGCTTCATTGAACGCGGGGGTTCAAATTACGGTTTCCCGCGGGCTGGGGTATATTATTGAGGAGGAGAAGTAGTTGGTCAGAAAGCTGCGCCGCCGATTTATCCTCATCGCCATGTGCTCGCTGGCGGCTGTGCTGATCCTGATGATCGGCGGCATCAATGTTTTCAATTATATCAATCTCGACCGGGAAGCCGACGAAACGCTGGACGCTCTGGCGGATAACGGCGGGTGGATGCCGAAATTTTTCGGAATCCGCGCTCCCGGTCAGCGCTTCGGGATAGATTCGCCCTTCAACGACCGCTGGTACACGGTTCTGCTGGCCAAGGACGGCAGCGTTCTGCGCATCGACGTGAGCAGGATTCCCTCGGTGGACAGCGACACGGCGGCAGCTTCCGCCGCCCTCATGCAGAAAAAGGGAAGCACCGGCGGTTACAGTTCGGATTTCAAATACCGCGCCGTGGACACGATGGAGGGGACGCTTTACATCTTTCTGGACTGCGGGCGGGAGCTGGATACCTTCCGCGCCTTTTTGGTTGCCAGCGCGGCGGCCAGCGTATGCGGCTTTGCGGCGGTGTTCGTCATGGTGCTGTTCCTGTCGGAGGTGGCGCTCCGCCCGGTGACTGAGAGCCTGGAAAAGCAGAAGCGATTCATCACCGACGCCGGGCATGAGCTGAAAACCCCGCTGTCGGTAATCTCCGCCGACACCGATCTGCTGGAGCTGGAAAACGGCGAATCCGAGTGGTCCCAGAGCATCCGCAATCAGGTGGAACGGATGCGGTCGCTGACCGATAAGCTGGTCTTTCTGTCCCGGATGGAGGAGAGCGGCGGCTTTGAGATGGCGCCCTTCGCCATCAGCGACGCCGTGGCGGAAAGCGTGGAGAGCTTCCGCGCACCCGCCGCGTCCCGGGGATTGACGCTGGATACGCAGATCGAGGAAGGGCTGACGTTGGACGGCAGCGAATACGCCATCCGCCAGCTCACGTCGCTGCTGATGGACAACGCGCGCAAGTACGCTTCCGAAGGCGGGCGGGTGCTGGTTACGCTGAAGCGAAACGAGCGGCGGATTCAATTCACGGTGGCGAACACGGTGAACGATCTGTCGCAGGAGAATCCCAACCGCCTGTTCGAACGCTTCTACCGCCCGGACGCTTCCCGCAGCACGTCCACCGGGGGCTTCGGCATCGGGCTTTCGGCGGCGAAGGCGATTGTGGATGCGCACAAGGGCAGAATCGGCGCGCGCTATGAAAAGCGGGACGATGGGAATTATATAATTTTTGAAATTTCTCTGTAATTTTTAAGTAAATTTCAGTTTGGCGTGTTAAAATAGATACATAAGAGAACGACTCTCCAGCCCGCGCTGCGGGTTAGCATAACGATCGAAAGGAGGACATCCCATGACCGTACAGAAGGTCTTCGCCAGACACGAGGTCAAATACCTCATCACCAAAGCCCAGCGCGCGCTCATCGAGGAACGGATGGAGCCGTATATGCGCCCCGACGAGTTCGGGCGGAGCAGCATTTGCAGCCTTTACTGCGACACCCCCGATTCGCTGCTGATCCGGCGTTCCATCGAAAGCCCGATTTACAAGGAGAAGCTGAGACTGCGCAGCTACGGACGGGCGGGGGATGAGGACACCATATATATTGAAGTAAAGAAAAAATTCGACTCCGTGGTTTACAAGCGTCGGGTGGGCATGAAGCAGTCCGACGCCATGGAAGCGCTGGCTTCCTGTTCCATGCCGGGGAGCGATCAGATTTCCCGGGAAATCGACTTCTTCCTCAAGCGATACGGCAGCCTGAAGCCCGCCATGACGATCATCGGCGACCGGCAGGCGTTTTACGCGAAGGATGACCACGAATTCCGCGTCACCTTCGACGAAAACATCCGCTACCGGGCGGATAATCTGACGCTGAACGCCCCGCCCGACGGCATCGCCCTCACCGACAGCGATACCATCCTGATGGAACTGAAGGCGGGCGGCGCGATTCCGCTTTGGATGTGCAGGCTGCTCAGCGAGCAGAAAATTTTCAAAACGTCATTTTCAAAATACGGCGGTGCGTACCGCCAGATACATAGTAAGGAGATACAAAATGGAAAACTTGTTCAAGGGATTGTTTGATACCGGGCTGACCACGGTGATTTCGGTGGGAGATTTCCTGCTCTGCCTCATTGTTTCGCTGGCGATTGGTCTGTTTTTAGCGGGAACCTGCGCCTTCCGGGGACAGGCGTCCAAGAGCTTTTTGATTACGCTGGGGATTCTTCCGGCGGTGGTCTGCGTGGTGATCATGATGGTCAACGGCAACATCGGCGCGGGCGTGGCCGTAGCGGGCGCGTTCAGCCTGGTGCGCTTCCGTTCGGCGCCCGGAACCGCCAGAGAGATCGGCACGATCTTCCTTGCCATGGGCGCGGGATTGATTGCGGGCATGGGCTATCTTGCCTACGCGGTGCTGTTCAGCGTGATCATGGGGCTGATTCTGATGGCGCTTCGTCTGCTCACCGGCGACGGCGCCCGCCAGCGGATGCTGCTCATCGTCATCCCCGAGGATTTGAATTACTCGGACATTTTCGACGATCTTTTCAACAAATACACCGCTGAGCACCGGCTCACTTCGGTGAAAACCTCCAATATGGGCAGCCTTTACAAGCTGCACTACGCCATCCGAATGAAAGATGAGAAGCAGGAAAAGGCGTTCATCGACGAGTTGCGCTGCCGCAACGGCAATCTGGAAATTTCCATTTACGAACGGGAGGATACGATTAATGAACTCTAAGTCTGTTTGTATCGCACTGATATTGACAGCACTGTTACTCACTGCAAGCTGCTCGTCGGGTGAAGCCGCTGTAAGCGGCAGCGATACCACAATCAATATGCCCGACGTCACCATCTCCGACGCCGACGTGACCGCCGCCGAATACAACGGCGACGGAACGACGGTTCAGGTGGATAGCAGCATCACCATCGATCAGGCGGGTACGTTCGTGCTTACCGGAACGGTGGCGAACGGTCAGATCACCGTGGACGTGGACAAAACCGAAAAGGTGGAGCTGGTTTTTAACGGGCTTGACGTCCACTGTGACGTCAGCGCCGCCGTTTTCGTCAAGCAGGCGGACAAGGTGACGATCACGCTGGCAGAAGGCTCGGTGAACCGCCTGTCCAGCACCGCTTATACTGCTTCCACCGAGGATAACATCGACGGCGTGCTCTTTTCCAAGGACGATCTGGAGATCGGCGGGGCGGGGCAGCTGATTATTGAAGCGGCGGACGGTCACGGCATCGTGGCAAAGGACGATCTGAACATCGAGGGCGGCGATATCTCCATCAGCGCGCCGAATGGTCACGGTCTGGACGTAAATGACACTGCCAAAATCAAGGACGGCATCCTGACGCTTGTCTGCGGCAAGGACGGCGTTCACGCCGACAACACCGAGGACACCACCCAGGGTAACATCGAAATTACGGGCGGCAGCTTGAACGTGGACGCGCAAGGCGATGGTCTGGATGCGTCGGGCGCGATCACGATCAGCGCCGGCAGTCTGGCAGTTACCACCGCAGGCGGCGCGGGCGAGGTCAAGCAGAGCGAAACCATGTTCGGCGGCTTTGACCGTTTCGGCGGCAGTACCACCACGTCCACAGTCACCACCAGCACCAAGGGCGTCAAGGCGTCGGCGCTGACCATCACCGGCGGTACGTTCCTGCTGAACACCGACGACGACGCGCTTCACGCCAACGGAAACGTGCTGATCGAGGGCGGCGAATTCACCATCGCCACCGGGGACGACGGCGTTCACGCGGACGAGAACCTGACCATCAATGACGGTAAAATTACCATCACCCAGAGCTACGAGGGTCTGGAGGGAATGACCATCGACTTGAACGGCGGCGAGATTTCGCTGATCGCGTCGGATGACGGATTGAATGCAGCGGGCGGCAACGATTCCAGCGGCTTCGGCGGCTTCATGGGCGGTCGGGGCGATGTGTTCGCGGCGGACAGCAGCACGTGGGTCAACATCACAGGCGGCGTTCTCTATGTCAATGCGGAGGGCGACGGATTGGATTCCAACGGCGACCTGAACATCACAGGCGGTGAAACCTACGTCTCCGGTCCCACCAACAGCGGCAACGGCGCGCTGGACTATGGCGGACAGGCAACAATCAGCGGCGGCATTGTCTTCGCGGTCGGCGCGCAGGGAATGGCGTCCGGCTTCGGATCGACTTCCACCCAGTGCTCAGTGATGACCAGCGTCAGCATAAGCGCGGGCGATGTGGTTAAGGTGCTGGATTCGGACGGCAAGGAGCTGGCGTCCTTCACCTCACAGAAAATTGGGCAGAATCTGGTAATCAGCCTGCCGGAATTTGAGGTGGGTCAGACCTACACGCTGCGGGTTGGCAGCAAGGACACCACGCTGACCATCAGCAGCACCGTAAGCGGAAGCGGCTCGGGCATGGGCGGCTTCGGACAAGGCGGCAACATGGGCGGCGGACGCGGCGATATGGGCGGACGCGGCATGAATTTCCCCGAGGGCACCACAGAAATGCCGGAAGGAATGGAAATGCCCGAAGGCGGTATGGGCGGCGGACAGAAGCCCGGACGCTGGTAAATAACTGTAGGAAAGGGAAAGCTTATATAAGCACACCGGAACATCCTCCACACGGGGACGTTCCGGTGTGCATTTTTTACAAAAACAGTGCTTGCGGTTTGTAGAAATGCCCAGTTGACAGCCATGGCGGAATATGGTATACTATAATTATAAAATAGTAGGAGGTTTCCCATGCCCATCAAACTGCTGATACGACGCACCTTTACCCGCCAGCCAACGCTGTACATCAAGCTGTTCATTATGCTGACGCTGTCGGTAATGATGCTGATGAATACACTGATTATCCGCGACAGCGAGCGATACGGCGCGCGCACGGAGGTGCTGGAAAAGTCCGGCGGCTACGATTATATCGTGGAGCCGGTGAGTGAGGATGAGCTGTATCTCTTTTCGGAGGTTCCGGGCTGGGAGTATCTGGACGGTAAGGTGGGTATCATCCTGCCTTCGGGCGCAAACCCGTCCGAAGTGAGCTACAAGCTGTCCCAGCGGCTCAAGGAAGCCGGGAGCGGCGCGATGCTTACCAGCTATCGCTCCTTGAAAGAATCGGCGGAGTTTTCCACCTTTGCCACGCTGATGGTTGGCGTCCTGATTTTCGCGGCGGGGGTGGCGCTGGTCAGTATCTGGCTGATGTACGCGGCCTACCTTGACACCCGACGGGCGGATATCGGCACGTTGTATTCGCTGGGTGCGGGCATGAAGCAGGTGCGCGCATGGCTGCGGCGGGAGCTGCTGGTTCTGACGGCGGCTGCGCTGGTGCTGGGAATTCTGCTGTCCGCCGTCTTCATGTTCGCGGTGATTCGCCTCTGCCTGACCGATCTTGCGGGCGTGACGCCGATTCTGTATCGCTTTTCGCCGCTTTCCATGCTGCTGGTGATCGGCATGACGCTGGGTATCAGCATGGCGGTCATTTCGCTGCATACGAGGCGTCTGGCGGGAATGTCTCCCTCCGAGCTGCTGGCGGATACGCACATCCCGCGCAGTTCGAAGGAACTGCGGGACGGACGGTCGCTGGAGGGCTTCTTTACCTCCGCCAGCCTGTTCCGGGACAAAAAGCACAACCGAATCTGCCTGTTTGCCACTATGCCGCTGATGGTGCTGGGCATCGTGGTCAGCGCCCACTTCGGGATGTACACCCCCGAGGACAGCGCGCGGCGGCTGGGCGATGTGCAGCTCTACGTAACCGATTCCGAGGTCGCTCTGCACCGCAGCGAGGCGGAGGCTCTGCTCAACGCGCTCGACCCGGACGGGCGGTATATCCTCACGCCGGTGGACGGGGACACGTCCGACGATCCGCTGATTCGCCGGATGCACATCACCTTCGCGGACAAATCGGTCTGCGACAGCCTGCTGACTTCCGAGCAGGTGCAGGTCTATAAGGTCAAGGATTTCCGGGCGCAGAACGCGGATTATGTCCGCCTGTACGCCGGATTCGGTGTCTTTTTCATCGTCTTCGGGCTGTGCATCTACGCGGACGCTTTCCTGCTGCTGGCCACCTATATCGGCGCGTTTCTGGAAAACCGCCGCCGGGATATCCTGCTTTTGGGTGAGATTGGCTGCGAGGAACGGCGGATTGTGCGGCTTTACATGACGCAGTACGCGGTTCGGGGCGGGCTGGCGATCTTGGCGGCGCTGCCGCTTGGGCTGGCGCTGACCGGGGTGATGTCGGTGGGGCTGGCGATGCCAGTGCTGCCGAATCTCGTGACGATTCTGCCGCCGGTGCTGATTGTGGCGCTGTTCGCGGCGGCGTATGTGCTCGCGTCCATGCGGACGACCAGACAAATTATAGCGGAGGGATAAGATGATACAAGTTACAGATATTACTAAAATATACGGAACCGGCGGTGCAACGGTTCACGCCGTCGATCACGTCAGCTTCACGCTGGGCGAAGGGCAGTTCGGTCTGCTGTGCGGCGCGTCCGGTTCGGGCAAATCCACGCTGCTGTCCATGTGCGGCGGACTGCTTCGCCCGGAGGCGGGGGAAATCGTCGTGGGCGGCGAGAATCTGACGCAGATGAAGCCGGAAGCGCTGGCGGCGTATCGGCTGAAGCGGGCGGGATATATCTTTCAGGATTTTAACCTGATGAAAAATCTTACATTGGAAGAAAATATCGCACTGCCTGCCATGATTGCCGGGCGGAAATCTTACAGCGGCAACCTGCGGGAGCTGGCGGAACGGGTGGGCATCACTGGACGGCTGCTGCATTTTCCCGAGGAAGTGTCCGGCGGCGAGCGTCAGCGCTGCGCCATCGCCCGGGCGCTGATCAACAGTCCGTCGCTGCTGCTTGCCGATGAGCCGACGGGCAATCTGGACGCGGACAACGCCGCGCAGATTGTCAGACTTTTGCTGGAAATCAACCGCGCCGGAACGACGGTTTTGATGGTAACGCACGATGTGGGACTGCGGGACTACATCCGGGAAAACGCGCCGTCGCCGCTGCTTCTGAATATGCGGGATGGGCGGATTTACGAAAAAATCGGGTAAAATTGAAAAAATATTGTCATACGGTATTGACATATCTTTCAGGATGTGTTATCATATTGTATGACAATATTTCTTTCAAGGAGGCTTATCCCAATGAAAGCACACACCAGCTGGAGCTTCCGCCCCTACGTGCAGCTACACAGAATGGAGCGTGGGCTGGCTCCTTACATCTGCCGACTTGCGCCCGGCGAGGACAGCTTCACCGTCGATTTCATCGACAACGGTTCGCCCGACGCCGCTCATGTGGTCTACTACCGAGTGAAGGATGAAGGCGATTTTGCGGTGATTCGCCCGGAAAACGGCAGTGCGACCATATCTGGTCTCGCCGATCAGACCGATTACGAGGTCTATGTGGAGCGGGATGACGGCGCGCGCTCGTCCGTTCGGCTTGTTCGCACCGGATACGTGCCCGGAACCGTGGTCAACTATCTGCACCCCGCCGACCCGGAATACGCTTTTTCAGGCAATTATCTCTGTTCGCCGTCCATTCTGCGGCTACCAAGCGGAAAACTTCTGGCATCGGTGGATGTTTATGGCAATTCTACGCCCCAGAATCTTACACTGATTTATGAATCCCGGGATAACGGCAAAACGTGGAAATATCTGACTGAACTTTTCCCCTGCTTCTGGGGCAAGATGTTTCTGGCGGACGGCAAGCTCTACATGATGGGCTGTTCCAACGAATACGGCGACCTGCTCATCGGACGCTCGGACGACGAGGGCGCGACCTGGTGTATGCCCAGCGTCCTCTGGCGCGGCGCGGCGCATACCCGCGAATGCGGACTCCATCGCGCGCCGATGCCGGTGGAAATTTCCCACGGACGGGTGATGACCGACGTGCAGTATGGCTCGTGGTCGAAAAATATCATGACCGACGCCGTCCTTTCTGCACCCGAGGGAAGCGATCTGCTGGACGCGGGAAATTGGGTGATTACGCCGTTCTGGAGCGGTCTCGATCATCCCGAGGTGGGGGCTGGCTCTGTGGCTGGCATCGAGGGCTGCGTCGTTACGGCGCCCGACGGAAAGGTCTGGGACTTCCTGCGCTACAGCCACAAAAAATCTCTGATGCTGGAATTCGACCCGGAAAATCCCGAAGCTGATTTGAAAAACGCCAAGCTGGTGGACATCCCGATCACCACGTCCAAGGTGGATATTCTTTATGACAAAAAGAGCGGTCTTTACTGGACGATCGGCAGCTACGCCCTCGATGAGCCGAAGACCAACCGAAACCTGCTGTCCCTGCTTGTGTCTGACAATCTCACTAACTGGACGCTGGTCAAGCACCTCATCGACTATCGCGAACTCGACCCCGCGAAGGTTGGCTTCCAGTACGTGGATTTCCTGTTCGACGGCGAGGACATTCTCTATTTGTGCCGAACTGCCTTCAATCAGGCGCACAATTTCCACGACAGCAACTACACAACCTTCCACAGAATTGAGAATTTCAGAGGATTATTGAAATGATAGACAGCTACAAACCAAAATATGGCGCATATCCGACGATGATCACCCCCTACAACGAGGACGGAACCGTCGATTACGGCGCGGTGAAGGCGCTGACCGAATGGTATTGGCAGCAAGGCTGCGACGGCATCTTTGCGTCCTGCCAGTCCAGCGAAATTCACCTGCTTTCGCTGGAGGATCGCGTGAAGCTGGCAAAGGTGGTCAAAGAAACCGCCGACGCCCTGGCATTGTCTGACAAATCCCGCCCGCCCATGACCGTGGTAGCGTCGGGACACATCAGCGATTCCTTCGACGATCAGGTGGATGAGCTGACAAAAATTGCAGAAACCGGCGTGGAGGCGGTCATTCTCATCTCCAACCGGCTGGACATCGCCAACACCTCCGACGAGGCGTGGTGCGCCGATCTCGACCGGCTCATTGCCGCTCTGCCCGACGTTCCGCTGGGCATTTACGAATGCCCCCGTCCCTATAAGCGCCTGCTGACCCCGGCGATGATCGATCACGTGGTGCGCACCGGACGCTTCGCCTTCATCAAAGACACCTGCTGCGACTCCGACGAAATCGACCGCCGCGTCAAGCAGATCGAAGCCACCCCCACCGACGGCATCAAGCCCGCCCTGTTCAACGCCAACGCCCAGACCCTGCTGGAGACTTTGCGGTCGGGCGGCGCGGGTTATTGCGGCGTCATGTGCAATTTTCACCCGTCGCTGTACGTCTGGCTCTGCAAAAATTTCGACAAGCAGCCGGAAAAAGCCGAATTACTGGCAGCATTTCTCTGTCAGGCGGCGTTCATTGAATTCCTGACATATCCTGCTATTGCCAAATATCACCTGAACAAGATCGGTGTTTCCATGACCACGATCAGCCGAACCTGCGACGTTTCGAAAATGAAGCGTTACGACCGGCTTTGCGTTGACCGCATGGATAAGCTGGCCGAGCATTTCGGAGGTCTGTTATGAGCGCCGCCGAGAGAAAGCCGGTAGCGGACGAGGTATCGGCTAAAATCAAAGAATTTCTCTTTTCGGGCGAGATTAAGCGGGGCGATAAGCTGCCCAGCGAGTCCGCGCTGGCGGAACGGCTGGGCGTGGGACGCTCGTCGATTCGGGAAGCGCTGCGGCTGCTGGCGTCCTCGGGCTACATTGAGCTGCTGCCCAATCGGGGCGCCTTCGCCGCCGTCACTAACGAGGACGAGCTGCCGTCGCCCCAGAGCGGCGCGCTGGCTTGGCTGACCGACAACCGCCGGTCGGTAGCCGAGCTGCTGGACGTGCGTCTCTGCATCGAGCCGTTCGCCGCCGAACTTTGCGCGTCCCATATCAGCGATAAGGCGCTGGCCGAGCTTGGCGAGACGCTGAATGCCTTTGAGCGCGCCATGGCAAAGGGCGATGCCGCCACGCTGGCGCAGTGCGACTACGATTTCCACCGCATCATCCTGGTCGGGTCGGAAAACAAGGTGCTGATTTCCATGTACAAGCAGCTTTTGCAGATGCTCATGCAGTACAGCGCCCGCAGCTTCACCGTCACCAACACCAAACGCGACACCTACGCCGAGCACAAGGCGGTCTACGACGCCATTGCCGCCCGCGCTCCCGTGGAAGCCCGCTGCGCCATGCTGCTGCACATCAGCATCGCCAAGCGCAGAATGAGCGAGATTTGAATGAGAAAGGAGCCGCTTCTCGGCTCCTTTCGTCTTTACTTAACCTCCCAGCGTCCGGCGACGGTTTTCAGCCGTTCTACGACGGCGGCGAAGCGCGGCTCATCCCGCACAAAATCGTAGCGTTTGCGGGATAATTCCTCCAGCCGCTCGGCGGTGTCGGTTTTCGAGCCGGTGGTGGACATACTGCCGCTTCTGTAGCCCCGCAGCAAAAGGGAAGTGTGCTCGCATACCCCCTCGCACCCCACGAAAGCGATGGCGTGATCGGCGGCGGCTTCGATGTGATGCAGCGTTCGCTCCCGGTCGCCAAGACCGGCGAAATATTCCGCCTGATGCTGGTGGGTCAGGCTGAGGCGGCAGTGGAAGAAGCCGTAGTCGCCGTCCTCGAAAAGCAGGGCGAAAAAGGCGATCTGCTTGTCCCGGAGGAGCGCCATTTCTTCCGGATTGTATGCCCAGCTCCCGTCGTCCAGCTTCGTGTTGCGGAAGACGATCTCCGTTCCCATCTCGTCGATCAGATTGTAATCGAGCACCTGCTTTGCATGATGGTGCTTCGAACCGTCGGTCACATGGCACATCAAACTCTCCCGCGACAGGTAGAGAATGGGCATGGTCTGCGCCAGCTTGACGGCGCGGTCGGCTTCGCCCCGGGCTTTGCAGCAGTAACAGAGGGTCTGAATCGCCGCATGACGCTTTTCCTCCTCGGTGCAGCCCGCTAAAATCCGCTCGCCCAGCGAAATCGCCTCGTCCAGCGCCGGGGAGGGCTTCAAATCCGACTGGATGTGCGCCACATACATCAGGTCGCAGATAAGCTGCCAGCTGTCCGGGAATTCCCGCAGCCCTTCCTCCAGGATTCTGCGCCCCTCGTCCATGTAGCCGCGGGTGTAGTAGCGGCTGGCGCTGCGGCTGATTTCGTCGATCCGCGCCTCCTTGTTGGCAAGATCGATGCCCAGCAGCTCGTCGGACGTGATGTGAAACAGGCTGCATATGCCCGGAATCAGCGAAAGGTCGGGGGTGGTTTTGCCGCCCTCCCACTGAGAAACCGCCGAGACCGACACGTTCAGGTACTCGGCCAGCTCCTCCTGGGTCATATCCCGCTGGCGGCGGTTCTGCTTGATGATGGTTCCGATGTTCATATTCATTCTCCTTGCAATAGATTCGGAAGCGCTTCCTGTATCTATTATACCATATTTTCGCTGAAAGGGAAGAGAATCTTCCTTGAAAATCGTTTAAGCGGCGCTGAAATTTTGAAAGCGCCGCTGTTTTTGCGCGAAAAAACTTGCATTTTGGGGCGATTTGTGGTACAATAATGGAACTATAATCGAAAGGCGAAGGACAATGCTTTTTACCAAGGACAGAACTTTTTACCGCTCGCTGGTGACGCTGGCGATTCCGATCATGCTCCAGAATCTGATCACCTTCTCGGTGGGCTTCGCAGACAACCTGATGATCGGTTCGCTGGGGGATTCCGCCGTGTCGGGCGTTTACATGGGCAATCAGATTCAGACGGTTCTGCAGGTGTTCAGCGGCGGCATCGAGGCGGGCATATTGCTTCTCGCCGCCCAGTATTGGGGCAAGCGGGACACCGAGCATATCCGCCGGGTGGTCGCCATCGGAATGTGGTGCTCGATCATTGCCGGATTCATTTTTTCGACGGTCTGCACCCTCTTTCCCCGGCAGGTGATTTCGCTGTTCACGAACGAGGCGTCGGTCATCGATATGGGCGTGGAATACCTGTCGGTGATCTGCTATTCCTACCTCTTTTTCTGCATCACGCAGGCGCTGATTGCCGCCATGCGAAGCGTGGAATCGGCGCGGATTGGTATGCTGGTGTCCCTCGCTTCGCTGGTCATCGACGTGGCGCTGAACTATCTGCTGATCTTCGGCAAGCTGGGCTTCCCGGCGATGGGCGTGAAGGGCGCCGCCATCGCCACGCTGATTGCCCGCATCTGCGAGACGGCGATTATGGTCATCTATGTACGCGTGATTGACAAAAAGCTCTGCTTCCGCTTCAACAAGCTGTGGAAAATAGACAATGTTCTGCTGCGGGATTATATTCGCTGTGACCTGCCTTTGGTGGGCGGACAGCTGGTCTGGGGCTGCAATCTGATGGCGAACAGCATCATTCTCGGACACTTCACCGAGAGCGTCATCACAGCGGCCAGCCTGGCCAACACGCTGAACAGCCTGATGTACGTCAGCATGAACGGAATGTCCTCGGCGGTGGGAATCATCATCGGCAAGAAGGTGGGCGCGGGGGAAACCGCCCGCATCCGCGAATATTCGAACACGGTTCAGATGCTGTTTCTGGGGCTTGGACTGGTTACGAGCGGGCTGTTCCGGCTGATCGGCGACCCGTTCATCGGGCTGTACGCCATTTCCGACGAAGCGGTGGGTTACGCGCGGCAGTTCATTGACGTGCTTTGCGTCACCTGCATCGGAACCTGCTATCAGGCGGCCTGCCTGTTCGGGCTGGTGAAATCGGGCGGCGACGTGAGCTTTGTGTTCAAGAACGACACGATTCACGTGTTTGGCGTGGTGATTCCGTCGGCGATTATCACGTCGCTGCTGGGATGTCCGGCGTGGGTGGTCTTCCTCTGCCTCAAGAGCGACCAGCTGCTCAAGTGCATTCCCGCGTTCTTCAAAATCAGGAAGTACGACTGGATGAAGAATCTCACGGTGAGCGGGGAATAGAAAACAGCAGGACGCCGAAATGCGGCGTCCTGCTTGTCATGAAGCGGATGCTGTGTCGCTGCTGCTTTGGGGTTTCAATACGAGACCTTTCTCGTCATTCGAAAGGCTCAGCGGAACGTTGTTTTCATCCAGCGTGATCTTGTATTTATTGTAGCCCAGCTTCAGATATGCGGTACCGTCACTGTCAATTTGGATACTGAATGACCGCAATCTCAGTCATGCGTTTTTCAGCGGATTTGATCCTGTCGGACAACTCGGAAAAGATGCCCTTTTGGATAGTTCGTCGTAACCAAGGAGCTTGTGTTCCTCCAGATAAAGGACGGTCTGCGCCATTTGTTTGAGGTTGTGGAGCGTTGCCCAATTCGCATAACCGGCACCTTTGCCGGAGCGCATTTTCTCTTGAATATCAATGATGAGGTTGTTGGTGCGTTTGGTCGGTTCAGCTTTTTTCTGTCTGCGCTCTTTCGGCGTATGTTCGCGCTCACCGGCAATAACCGCTTTGTGATCTTCGGGAGTATAACCGCCCCCCAGCGTATCCATGCGGATATAGGTTTTCTGATCGCCGCCGAACAGGGACGGTACTTTCTTTCCCTTGATGTCGTAACGAAGTCAACCATTGGGAATATAATCAACTGTTCCTACGATTCGGTAAAACTGCGTATCATCCACGAAATGTGTCAGGACCTTGGAATAAGCATAAAAGTTCTTCCAGTCATCGCTTTTTGACGATCTTTTCATATTCCGGTTTCGGCTCAGTGGTCTGTATCTCAGCGGCAACGGCAGCCTTATCCTGGCTTGCCTGTGCTGCCGTTTGGATTAGGCAATTCTCTAAAATCATATTCCCCCGTAGGGACTCCCTGTAAAATACCCCTTCGTAATACAACGGACATTTTCATGGCAGAACACAAGCTTCACTGCTGTCAGAATTGCAGAATCAATCCGCTCAGAGGCTTTCCGCTCGGCTTCAATACGAAAGGTTTCGTTCTCCTCAAATACTACCGTATAGCGGTCATCGGGTGCGGAAATGATCTTTGCATTACTTTCTGCTTTGGATGTTAATTCTGTGTCATTCGGCAACTGTGTTTCATAGAATCCGCAAGAAGATAATATCGGAAGGCAAAACAGCAAGCACACGAATTTGCGTAAAGCTTTCATTTTGCCGTATCTCCGTTCAATATCCAATCGGCATCATAACCAAACTCGACAGCGATCAGCTTGGCAAGTGTGGCCGAGATGGTTTTATTTCGGTTGGTTCCAGGACGGCTGTTGCTTGTGAGAATATACAGATAATTCTCGGAAATGCCGACGCGGCGGGCAAATTCCCGCTTCGTGATTTTTTGTTCGGCAATGATCTGATTGAGCCTTGCTTCCAGTGTCATTCGATTTGCTTTCCTTTCTTATCCTGCATCTGTTTCAGTGCGGCAAAACGCAGGAATTGTTTTCGTGAGGAAACACCGAGCTTTGAGTAAATATTCTTGTTGTGGTACTTCATCGTATTTTCCTTAATTCCGATGATAGCGGCAATCTCTGCCGTGCTCTTTCCCTCGACATACAGCTCATAAATACGCATTTCCTGCTGTGTCAGGGTTTTGAGATTACAGAGGAAATATTCGTAATCCTCCAGCACGATCTCGTTTTTGCTCTCTTCCGAAAGATGCAGAATCTCGCTTTTGGCAAGCTCATATTCCTCCAGTGCCTTTTCATAGGCTTCTCTGGCGCGGGCTGCTTCTTCCTCGGCGGCGATCTTGGCCGCCTCCAGATTTTTCAACTGTGCTTCATGTACGGAGGTTTTTTCTTCGATAAAGGCGAAAAGAGCATCGAATTCGCGGATCTTCAGCTGCTCTCCGTCATCCCCGCTGTGCTTGATCTGATCAATCTTTTTAATAATCGGTGCCACATATTTATGGCTGAGAAACAGGCAGTAAGCAAACATGATGAGGACCACTGCAAGAATGATCCCCACGGTCTTCATCTGTCCGCGCTGAACGATGGCATCGAACTGCGCTTCGGTGATCATGAGTGCGGCGGTGAAGGTGCGGTCGCCTAGCGTCACGGCTCTGGTTTTGCCGATGCATCGCTCTGTACCGAAATCGAAGACCGCATTCCTGCTGTTCTCGGTGAACGTCACATTCTCGCTCCCCATCGTATTGTAGCGGCTTGAATTGAACTGTCCGGTATACGCACCCTGTTCATTGTCGAGCAGAGCACCGACCAGTTGTCCGAGCTTATCATCGCTGACTTTCTTTGAAAGCTGGAAATACATATCATTGATTTCAAAGCCGCAGACACCAATAATGTGGTCCTTCGGGTCTCGGATGGGGACATAGACATACCGCGCCCGCTCCCAAGTGTCGGGAATCTCTACGGCAGGACTGAGAATATAGTGCGTATCGCCGTCAAAGACAGAATCGCAGGCATCGAAAAAGTCTGTACGCATTTCGTTGTTCCATCCACTGTGGAACGTCACATCGCCTTTTTTCGCGGTGGAAAAGGAGCCTCGGTACAAGGTGATCTCATTGTTGACCGTGCTCTCTGAGTAAAGATTGATGTATTTCAGATAAATTCCGTTATACAGCGGTACATTGGAGCGGCTGTTGACCGTGGTATCGAGAATGTAAAACGCACCGCTGCTTGGAGCTAACTGCATATTGAGGTAAACAATACCGTAAAGTGCATTCTGCAGCGCGGAGAGCGCATCAGCATTGTTTTTCAGATTTTCAAAAGTTAGACCGTTTTCACGCAGATACTCTTCGATTCCTTCCTCAAGCTGATCGGAAAAGGAAAGCGCATGGGCAGCCGCCTTGTCGTAATCCCGTTTGATGCTGTTTGCGTAGAAAATCAGCTGTGCGTCCAGTGCGTCTGTAATCTGCGCACTTGTGGGATTCAAAACGCCGAACATATTCAGAAGCAGAAGAATCAGTGATAATACAAGCGCGATGGCGGAAATGATATAGCCGACAAAACGCCTGCGGATAGAGATTCCCTCCGCTTTGATCTGACGGATGACACCCGGCAGATCGAACTTCATAAATGTTCTCATGCGAGGCTCTCCTTATTTGCTGCTCAGGCTTTTCAGCTCCGCAAGGGAGCTTTCCGCCAGGGCTGCCAGAACCGTATCGGGGTCTTCGCCTTCGTTTACCCGCTTGATATATTGACCTCGTGCCGATTTCAGCACCGCTTTCACGTTCGATTCAAAATCGGACTGGATCTCCGATGCCCCCTCATAAAGCGGCAGTGCATACAGCATGTAGGAGTCGAGCATTTCATCTACCGCGCGGTATACGCTGCGGTAGTTTTCTTTTTTGATGATGGAAAAATCCTCAAACAAAGCGTCCAGGGCATCATCCCGCACCGGCAGATATCCGGCATTCGTGACAAATTCCAGATTGTGCTCACAGTCGGTGAGCCATTTTGCAAAGATGTACGCAGCCTGATTTTTGCGCTCATCCTCACTTTTTATGGCAAACAGCCCGCCGCCGCGATAGATGGCAGCTGAAGTGTTTTCCGTGAATTTCAGGTATGGCAGCGCCACCGCTTCAATCAGCTCGGTTGTGTTGTCGGGATAGATGACTCTGTCCGGCTGATACAGCACATCGGCAGTAGAACCTGTGTTTGCGATGACCTCCGCCGTTTTCCACCGCGCGGCAGCATATCCCTCATCAAGACATATTCCGCCGTAAATCGCAGTCTTTGCCAGCGGTATCCATATTGTGCGGAACGCCTCATCCTCCAGCCGCGGTCTGCCGCTGCGGATGAATTCACTACCGTATGCTTTCATACCCACATAGGCATAGTGATAGTAGTCGTTGATCTGTAAAAAACTCTGACCGTCCGACCAGTCATAATAGGCACGTGCTGCCGAGAATACGCCGTCATAGGTCGAAAGATCGTCCGTCGTTATCCCGGTATCAGCACTGAAACGGTCGAATAAGGTCTTGTTCAGATACAATGCTTCGGTTGACTTTGCCACAGGGAGCATAAGAAGCTGCTCTCCGAAATAACCCTCGGAGAGAAACTCCGTGTGAAAAGCGGACAGCTCGTCCTCGGAGAAATATTCATCCCACGGAAGAAGCTTGTCCTGCCCGACGATCTCCGCGACGCGGGGATAGGCGGTAAACAGATCGGGCATTTTCTCGGCACCCGGCTCGCCGTTTGCGGATGCCATAAGTGCTTTATCAATGGCAGAGGAGCTGGTCACCGACACCACGTTGACCGTAATGCCGTATTCACTGCCAAGCGAGCGGTTGAATTCATCGATCACGGTATTCAGCGGAGATTCCGTCTGGCTTCCGTATACGTGCCACATAGTCAGCGTGACCGGATCGGAGGGACTCGGCATACGCTTATGTGCACAGCCGGAAAATATTGTCATAAGAAATGTTAGACTAAGGAGAAATGCAAGTGTTTTTTTCATATTGCCACCTTCCAGTATGGGTTTCCTACCCGAATTCCCACCCTTTTTTGAAATTTTTTCGGTTTTCCTACCCGTTTTGGTCAAATCGGGTAGGGACAAAAGCGTGAAAATCCGTATAATTATAGTTGCAAGAATACCGAAGGGGGTATAGGTCTTGCCGCAGTCCATCAAATTGCGAAAGGGGTATCCTGTTATGCAGGAACATAGTTCCGGCACAAAGTACTCTGTGAGCGCGCCAACGATAACAGAGTCCGCCCCGACTTTCTATAACCATTATATCACAAATTCTTGATTCAATCAAGAGGATGTGTGATTTTGTTAAGAAAACGTAATGCTTATATCCTGTCAGTCTGAAAGGAGGTCAAATCAGATGGATGCTCAGAAAACCGCCGCCTATAAAATGATATCCGATGCCGGCGGGAACCGATACAGGTTTTACTGTGAGATGTCCGGCGCATGGGCCTGCACAACCGAGCCGATCCGCGCGAAAACGCCCGAGGAAGAATTGCAAATCGCATGGGAAACGGTCGGAAGAAAGCATTTTAATCTTTGTCATAAATGCGGAAGATGGGTCATCGATGCCGTATACAACGCCGACGTGTGGGAGTGCGTAGAATGTGCGCCGTATGAGACAGAACCACAATACTGTAAGAACTGCGGCATCAAAATAGAAAAGCCATCCAGGAAATGTCCCGCCTGCGGGCATAAACTCGTGTACGAGGGAGAGGAGAAAAGAACATGACTAAGGGAATCCACTTCCGGAATCTGGAACAGTTCGGCTTCGGCCCGAATGTGATGAATAAAATCAAAATCTGTCCCAAATGCGGGCAGATCGCCAAAAAAGGCTCATTTTTCTGCCGCAGCTGCGGAGCATTCCTTACGAGAGAAACTTTATACGATCACTACCGAAGGCAGCACAAATGCTGTCCTGAATGCGATACGGTGTTAGCAGCCGATTCGAAGTATTGTCCCAACTGCGGTAAGCAGATATTGCCGAAGGCGGCGGGTGCTGAGAAAGGCGGTGGTTGATATTGGCGCTTTGAACTACACGCTTTTCGGCTCACTGAAAAGTACGCATCATCCTCCCGGATGCCATACATCGGGAGTTTGCGAAATGAACCTTGTATGGCAAATAAAAAATCCGAAAAGGAGAACGAATTTATGAACACGAAAATGAAAATGCGAATTCTCAGCCTTCTGCTTTGCATCGTGATGTTGGTTGGCTTGATGCCGACAACGGTATGGGCAGCAGAAGGGACTGTCCACTATTATGGAAGAAACGCACTATCTGCGCTGACCAATTCCACTGCGCTTCTGCACGCTTATGACCGGCTGGCATCAGGCGTGGAAACCTCTGCTGAAACCATTACGGTCTACAACGGTACCGATGCCATTACTCAGACAGAGTTTGAAATGGTAATGGATGCATACAGGAGAGACTACGCACACCACTTCTGGCTTGGAAACAGTTATGAGATTTCCAGTGATGCAACCTCTGTAGTAAGCATTAAGCCGACCTACACCATGACAGGAACGGATTTGGAAACAGCGAAAACTGCATTTGAACAGAAGGTAACCGATATTCTTTCCGGCATTACAAGCTCCATGAGTGAATATGAGAAAGAATTGTTCCTGCATGATAAGCTGGCCGAAATTGTTACTTATGAGGAAAGCACCAACTCACATAATGCTTATGGTGCGCTGGTGGACGGCAAGGCTGTTTGCGAAGGTTATGCAGAAGCTCTGCAGTACCTGCTTCAGCGTGTTGGAATTCAATCCTTCCTTGCAGTGGGTACAAGCA
>JAFUQU010000009.1 GCA_017472255.1 Clostridia bacterium
TCAAATGCGTCATATCCGCCCTCCTTAAATCATGCCGAAGTGCTGGAGTGCCTCCTTGATTGCTTTTTCTTTATCCGGCGGGCACCCGGGCTGTTTAGCGTCCTCAGACTTCGGCTTATTGTAGTTCTCACGCTCGATGATACCGCACTTCTGTTTTACCTGTGCGATATACAAGCTGCTGACCTTCAAGCCGCTATGCTCCAGCACATAATCTTTGATTTCTTGGTAGGTAGCTTTCTTCTCCGCATCGGTCAAGTCAAGCTCGTCCATATCCAAGTTTATCTCGATATGTTGCTTTGCATTGAGTTTGGACAATAAACATACCGTCTCCACATGCCCCGTCCGCGGGAACAAATCCACCGGCGTAACGCGCGCGCAGGCGAAGCCTTGCGCGCTCATGAGCGCGAGGTCGCGCGCCAGCGTGTCGGGATTGCACGAGATGTACACAATCCGCTTGAGCGTGCGAAGCGCAGCAAGCTGCGCCAGCAGCGAGGGCGCGCAGCCCTTGCGCGGCGGGTCGAGGATGACCACATCCAGCCCATCCGCATCCAGCTGCGTCAGCACACGCCCCACCGCGTCGGGATCGCCCGCGTCGCAGCAGGTGAAGGCGGCGTTCGCAAAGCCGTTCCGGGCGGCGTTGGCGCGGGCGTTTTCCACCGCTTCGGGAACGATCTCCACGCCGTGCAGATCGGCGTCCGATTCGCAAACGCACATCCCCACCGTGCCGATGCCGCAAAACAGATCGAGCACCCGCTCCCCCGGCTGAATCGCCGCCAGCTCCGCCGCCTTATTGTACAGCATTTCGGCGGCGGCGCGGTTGACCTGATAGAAGGACGCGGGGGAAATCTCAAACTCCCGCCCGCACAGGCTGTCCACAATCTTCTCCCTGCCCGAAAGCAGCAGAAATTCCCGCCCCAGCACAACGTTCGTGCGGGCGGAATTAATATTCAGCCAGACGCTCACCGCCTGCGGGAAGCGCTCGGCCAGCGCCGATGCCAGCGCGTCCAGTCGCTTGTCCCGTGCCGTCGCGACGATGCAGACCATCACCTCGCCGGTCATTTCGGCGGCGCGCAGATAGAGATGGCGCACCAGCCCCGTATGGCTCTCCTCATCGTAGGGCGGCAGACGATGCTCGTCCATCCATTCGCGTAAAAATTCGGTAATTTCTCCAAAAAGCGGCGGCTGGAGCAGACAATTGTCGCAGGGAATGATCTCATGGGTGCGCTCGGCGTAGAAACCCACCACCGTCCGCACAGGCTGCCCCTTGACGCGCAATACCCCCACCGGGTACTGCGCTTTGTTGCGATAACCCTCGGTGACGCCGGTAGTCAGCACCTCGCCCACCTCCACATCTACGCCCGCTTTTTTCATAGCGGCCTGCACGTAGCCCCGCTTCAACTCCAGCTCGTGAGCGTAGGTGATGTTCCGATAAACGCAGCCGCCGCAGCGTTTTGACGCGGCACAGCCCGGGGCAATGCGATAAGGCGAGGGAGTGATAATACGCTCAATCCGCCCCACGCAGTAGGCGGAAGCGGTCTTGATAATCTTAACCTCCAGCTCATCGCCGGTGCAGCCGCCGTCCACGAAGGTGACGCAGCCGTCGATCCGTCCGACGCCGCAGCCCAGATTGTTGATATCGGTTATGGTGACGCGCCGAAGCTCGTTCTTTTTCGGCATGGTTTGCTTTGCGTTCATATTGTCTCTCCGTTTTTGCATAAAAAAATCCCACCGAGCCGTGTGAATCCAAGATAAGAAAACCCTGCTCTCGCAAGGCTGGTGCTCTCTCGGCTGTTTTGTGCTACCAACGTCCGAGTCGCCAGTGCCGCGAGCGTATACGCACGCGAAGTCAGTGACGGTCGGGAGGTCTGCATTCCCATCAGCCGAAGGCCGAGCTCCATTTGTTTCTTTTGTGGGTTTATATACTTGAATTATCACGCACTAAGCAGGAATTTCGAACAGATTCAAGATTGACTCTCTTTGTTCTGTTACTATTATACCACATTCATCTCAGAATTACAAGAGCTTTTTCAAAAAAATGTGATGTTGTCTTATGGAAATTTTTGCGAGGCTTATTTTTCCTCGCCGTCGTAGTCCACTTCGTCGAACAGCTCATCCTCGAAGATGTCGGCGATGCGGTCGAATTCCTCGTCGTCATCGATGGTGACAAGGATGTCCTCGCCGTCCTCATCCACGCCGCGCTTCAGAATCACATACTCCTCGGTGCCTTCCTCCAGCGGAATCAGCGCCATGTATTCCACGCCCTCCACCTCGCAGCTGCCAAGCAGTGCGAACTGCTTCTCGCTGCCGTCCTCGTCGGTCAGGGTGTATATATCTTCCGTTTCAAAAATCTCGTCTGCCATGATTGAATCCTTTCCCGCTGCAATCCTTGCAGCACTCTGTTTTTCTTATATATATTATGATATCATCTTTGCGCCGGTTTGTCAATAGACTTGCGAAAATCTCTGACACAAAGGCGAAAAATTCACAGCTTTTTCGCAATCATCACCAGATAGCGCTCGTCCGCCAGCGCATCAAAGGTCGGCTCGCCAAAGCCCGCTTCCAGCAGCAGCTCCCGCTCCACCGAGGTTGCCAGCGGCGTATCGATGTGGCGCATATGATACGGATTGTCCCGCAGCATCACAAAATTCTCCTCCTGCTCCTCCACGGTATGGCAGAAGCGGTCGGAATTGATAAACAGTCCGCCCGGTTTCAGCGCAGCGGCAATCTTCGCGTACAGGCGCGCCTTATCCGTGGGTGCGAAGTGATGGAGCGCGGCGGAAGAAATCACGGCGTCGTAGCCCCCGCCGAAGTCCACCTCGAAGAAATCGCCCACCACGCAGGTTACTCGGTCGGCAAAATCCCGCTTCCCCACATATTCAAGCATATTCGCGCTGATGTCCACGCCGGTGACGTTCGCCTCCGGGAAGCGTTCGAACAGCGGAATCAGCTCCAGCCCCGTACCCACGCCAAGGTCGAGAACACGCTTCGTTCCCTCGTCCAGCACGGCGGCGATGGGGCGTTTGTTGTCCATCATGGGCAGATGCACGTTGTCGTAGCCGTCCGCCTTCTCGTCAAAGAATTCCTTCATTTCAATATTTCTTGCTTTCAGTTCGATTTCCATATTAAACCTCTCTGTTCTGTCGGAATACTTCGTATCCCGCAATGGTGGCGGCCGACGCCGCAGACAGCGCCGCCGGAAAATCCCGCCCGTAGTCAAGTCGTATCACCGTATCCGCCGCCGACAGCAGTTCCCGGGACAATCCCCGCTTCTCGCCGCCGACCGCCAAAAAGATCGGTCTTGTCAGATCGGCGTCGTACATCGACACCGAATTGTCCATGTCGCAGCAGACAATTTTCACGCCCAGTTCCCGCATCACAGCCGCGCACGCCGCCGATTCCGCCAGATACATCCGACAGCGCTCGGACGCGCCCGCCGAAGCCCGGCAAACCACGCCCGCCGCGCTCATCCAATTTCGGGGCGACAGCACAACGGCATCCACCCCCGCCGCGTAAAGCGAACGGATGGCATAGCCGAAGTTGTACGGATCTTCGATGCCCTCCAGCATGGCGAAAAAGGGCTTTTCGGGCAGATCGCGCCGAACCGCGTCGGCGGTCAGCGGCGGAATCGTCCGCTCGGTGGCTTCCAGCAGAAGACCGCCGTGGGTCGTGCCCAGCGCCATATCCCCGATAACCTCCGGGGCGGCAGGCTCCAAGGGAAAACCGTATTTGCAGGACATGGCTTTCAGGTAGGACAGCTCCCTGCCCCGCGCCCGCGCCCTTGTTTCGTCGAACAGGATGCGCACAATCCGCCGGTCGGATTCCCCCGCCTCAATGGCGGCAAGCACCGCGCGGATGGAAGTCATCCCCTCGAAAATGCCGCTGGCACGCTGTTTGTCCGCTTCCTTCATCGCAGTGCGGCGCGCACTTCGGCAGCCTTGCCGCAGCTGTACGCCCCCTCCGAGCAGGCTCCATACAGGCAGGCGGGGCCTGCCTTGCCGAACAGCAGCGGACAGACGGCGCGCACCTCTTTCAGCATGGCAATCGCCAGCGCGCGAATCTCCCACTGCGCCCGATTGCAGCAGCGCAGGCGGAAGAAGTTGTGCAGCGAGCGCACGTTCATCGTCATGATAATGCGGGTGTCGCAGGCGTTGGGCAGGACGAAACGGGCGTCCTCATTGGCCTTTTTCTCGGCGGCTTTTTTCGCTTCGGCCTCGTCCATGCCGGCGGCAAGATTGGCGGCTAAATGATGGGCGGTCAGCTTGTCCCGCAGGCTCTCATAATGCGCCGCATCCTCCCGCATGGCGGCGAGGAATTCCTCACGCGCTTCGGGGATGGCGTCGATTTCGGGGGGAATGATGTAGGAAAAATCGTTCTTCGCCACATAGCGCTGGCTCTGCACGGAGAAGGACGCAATGCGGTGGCGGGTAATCTGCGCCAGCAGCGCTCTCGACACCCCCTCGATGGCGAAGGTGAAGGAGGCGTGCTCCACGGGCGATTCGTGCCCAACGTCGTCCAACAGGTGCAGGAAGGACTCCACCTTGTCGGGCGTCAGGTTGTCGTATAGGGTGTCGATGTCGCTTTTGGCGTAGCAGAGCTTGGCGGCGGCTGCCACGAGCTTTTCGGCATCGGGGGTATAGGTCAGCAGTTTAACGTTCATGGGTTCGCCTTTCTATTTGATAATCGTATCGTTTCTGCTCCTGCCGGACAGCTTGTAGCCGATCACGCCCAGCAGAAACTTGGGCAGCTTCATCATCCGGACAATGCGCTTCGGCTCCTTGCAGAGGCGGTAGAACCACTCCAGCCCCAGCTTGATGAAGATGTCCGGCGCGCGCTTCACATTGCCGGAATAGCCGTCCAGACTGCCGCCCAGCGCAAGGCAGACCCGCACCGTGGGCAGACGGTCGCGGTTGGCAGCGATCCATTTCTCCTGCGCCGGAACGCCGAAGCAGACGTAAAGAATGTCCGGGGCGGCGGCGTTGATCTGGTCGATCACCGCGTCGTTTTCCGCGCCCTCCTTCTTGAAATAGCCGTCGTGGGTGCCCACGAAAAGGGCGTTCGGGTATTTTTCAAGCAGCTTGTCCCGGGCGGCTTCCGCGATGCCCGGCTTGCCGCCGAGGAAGAAGATTTTATGCCCGCCCTCATGGGACAGGCGCACCGTCTCCAGCCCCAAATCGTAGCCCGCGGTTCTGCCCTTCAGCGGGCGTCCGAGGATTTTGGAGGCGTAGACAACGCCGATGCCGTCGGGAGTGACGAGATCGGCGGAATTGATCAGAGGATAGAGGGTCGGGTCCTCCACGCAGGCCTGGATGATCTCCGAGTTCGGCGTGAAAACGGCGTGAAAGGCGGTTTCGGGCGCTTCCAGCCAGCCGCGCACGATGTCGGCGGCTTCGGCGAGGGTTATGTTATCCACGCCCACGCCGCGTATATTGATTTTTTCCGGCATGATGACAGTTCCTTTATAAATTCGTTACTAAACTACATTATACCATACAAAACCGAAAATTGCAAGAGCGGACGGGCTTCAATTGTGAAATTTTCATGAATACTCATTTTTTTCGCAAAAGCTATTGAAAAATTCCGCAAAATGGTGTATAATATCAGTATTAACGCTGTGCCGATGTGGGACGCGCGTTTTCGCGTGTCAAAACACAGGACGCACAAATGACGCATAAACATTCATTTTTTGGAGGATAATACAATTATGGTAGTAGCCGGAGATTTCAAGAACGGTATCACTTTCGACATGGACGGCCAGGTTCTGCAGGTCGTTGAGTTCCAGCACGTTAAGCCGGGTAAGGGCGCTGCATTCGTCCGCACCAAGCTCAAGAACGTCATCACGGGCGCCGTTACCGAGCGCACCTTCAGCCCCACCGATAAGTTCGAGAACGCAATCGTTGAGAGAAAGGAAATGCAGTATTCCTACAACGACGGCGATCTGTACTACTTCATGGATATGGAAACCTTTGATATGCAGCCCATCGAGGCTTCCAAGCTGGACGACAACTTCCGCTTCGTCAAGGAAGAAATGATGTGCCGCATTCTGTCCTACAAGGGCAACGTTTTCGCTGTCGAGCCTCCCATGTTCGTTGAGCTGGAAGTAACCGACACCGAGCCGGGCTTCAAGGGCGACACCGCCACCGGCACCACCAAGCCCGCTACCCTGGAGACCGGCGCAACCATTAAGGTTCCGCTCTTCATCGATATCGGCACCAAGATCAAGATCGACACCAGAACCGGCGAGTATCTCGAGCGCGCATAAGTGCCGAGACTCCCAGAAAACGGAGGATTTATCATGAAACTCACCGATAAGGCCGCTTACCTGAAGGGTCTGGCAGAGGGCTTCGACCTCTCCCCCAGCAAGCCCAAGAACAAGCTGATTCTTGAAATGATCAATCTGATCACCGAAATGGCTGACAAGATTGAAGAAATCGAGGACGAAATCTGCACCCAGCACGATTACATCGAGGAGCTTGACCACGACCTCGGCGCTCTCGAGGAGGATTTCTACGAGATCGACGACGAGTGCGACTGCGACGACGATGACTGCTGCGACTGCGACGATGACGAAGAATGCGACTGCTGCGGCGATGAGGACGACGACGAGGAAGTCTTCTATGAAGTAACCTGCCCCAACTGCGGCGAGAAGGTTTACTTCGACGAGACCGTCGATCCTTCTGCCATCACCTGCCCCAGCTGTAACGAGAAGTTCGACTGCATCTGCGACGAGTGCGACGACTGCGCTGCCGAGGACGGCTGCGACTGCTGCGACTGCGAAGCCGAGGAAGAAGCAGAGGACGAGGAATAATCGTTCCCATACGCAAACATTCAGCCCGTACCGATTGGTACGGGCTGTTTTTATGCCTTCTTCCCTTTCTCAGCAAAAAAATTCCTGCTCCCCTCTTGACAAACCCGCAGATTTATGCTATACTATCCCCAGATAGGTCGAACGAATTCGACCAACCAATGGAGGCAGTTATGGGAACACCGAAAATTTTTGACAGCGAATATCGATTCTGCTTGATTTTATGGGAGTGCGAGCCGGTGCGAAGCACCGAGCTGGCGAAGCTCTGTCATGAGCGGCTGGGGTGGAGCAAGGCGACCACCTACACCGTCATCAAACGCCTTTCCGAACGCGGCGTGCTCAAAAATGAGGACGCGGTGGTCACTTCCCTCGTTTCCCGGGAGGAAGTGCAGGCGTCCGAAATCGACGAGCTGGTGGAGCGTTCCTTCGACGGCTCCATGCCCGCTTTTATCGCCGCGTTCACCAAACGCCGCGATCTATCCGCCGACGAAATTGCCGAGATCCGCCGCATGATCGACGACTGCGAGGTGAAGCCATGACCGCGATTTTTCTTGAATTGGTCAATCGAAGCTATGCCGCCCTCTGGCTGGTTCTGGCGATTCTCCTGCTGCGGCTGCTAACCCGGCGGCTTCAGCTTCCCCGCTGGATTCATATGCTGGCGTGGGGGCTGGTGGGTTTGCGACTGGTACTGCCCGATCTGCCCGAAAGTACACTCAGCCTACAGCCCAGCGCCGCCGTTCTGGAAACGGCGGACAGCATGGCGGCTTCCTCTCCCGTCACCGTCACGACCGGGTTTGCCACGGCGAATTCCGTCATTAATCCGGCGATGGAGCAGATTGCGCAGGCGTCGCCGTCCATCGACTGGACATGGGTCGCGTCCGTTGTCTGGCTGATCGGCGGGGCGCTTATGCTGCTCTGGTCGATTGTTGGCTATATCCGGCTGCGGATTCGCCTGCGGGACGCGGTGCGCGACGACGGCGTCTGGCTGTCCGACCGCATCGACACGCCCTTCGTGCTTGGACGGCGAATCTACCTTCCCTTCTCGCTGGCCGACGCCGACCGCCACTATGTCATCGCCCACGAACGGGCGCACATCCGGCGGGGCGACACGCTGCTTAAACCACTTGCGTGGGTGCTGCTGTCCATATACTGGTTTAATCCCCTTCTTTGGGCAGCATACATTCTGCTCAGCCGGGACATGGAGCTGGCCTGCGACCAGCGCGTCCTGCGTGAGCTGGGCGAAGGCTGCCGCCGGGCTTATTCGACCTCGCTTCTCTCGTGCAGCGTTCGGCGGCAGACGCTGGCGGCCTGTCCGCTGGCCTTCGGCGAGGTGAGCGTGAAACAGCGAATCGCGTCTCTGCTCCATTACAAAAAGCCCGCCCTGTGGGTGATTGCGGCGGCACTGTTCATCTGCGCGCTGCTGGCGGTCTTCTTCCTGACCAATCCGAAGGTCGGCGCTGATCCGACGAACGATTCCGACCCAGTCATCGATTTCTCCATCCCCAACTACACCTATACGGTGGAAGAATTGCTTGCGGAGGATTTGCGCCTGTCCTCCATCGGCGACCCGTCCATGTTCGGCGCGCTGCTGATTACCGACAGCTCCCTGACCATCTACGACCCAGACGGCGGGCTACTGTTCAGCTCGAGGGAATGCAGTCAGGAGGAACTTGACCGGGACGATCTGGAGGAAATCAACACCCTCCTGACTGCGCCCCTCGACCTGCCCGACAGCAGCAGCCTGACGGCGTACTATTATCTGGGCGGCGAGCCGGACAATGTTTACTGGACGGTTTACTTCGACGGCGACCGCCCCCTCTGGCTGGCGCAGGGCCGCACGCTGCGATTCTACAGCCTTGCACGGGCGCGGATGTCCTACGTCTCCGCGGAATGCCTGTACATGAGCCCGGCTTCGTCCCAGCTCCCCACGCCGAACAACGGCGTCCGCTACCTTTTTGACGGCGACAGCGTGATCTTCCTCGACCGGGACACCGGCGCCGAGACGGCGCTCTTCGAAAACGTAGTCTGGGGCGAATTCCCGTGGAGCCAGGCGGAATGGAACGATATGATGCTCGTCAACCTCCCGCTGGGCGAGAATCTCCGGTTCGCGTCGCTGAACGACCGCTGGAAGCTGGTGGAATCGGACGGCGCGCTGTGGATTGTGGACTACCGCGACGCCACGGGCGGCAGCTATATCTGGAGCGTTTACCGCCTCATTTCCGACGGCGGCAAAGCGGCGGCGGTGGCGTTCGCGCAGACGGCGTTTAAAGCAGGCGGCAGCGACAAGCTGTACCAATACGGCGCGGCACGCTGTGAAAATCGCGGGAAGCTGTCCATGAGCATGGCGCAGCACCTGCCGGTGATGCGGATTACCCGGGCGGAAAGCCTTGCCGGGCAGCTGGAGGACCTGCGGGAACGATACGGCGGCAGCGATTCCCTCTACGAGCATTTTGAACGGTACGACGAGGATTTCTTTGCGGAAAACGAGCTGTACCTGATCTGCGTCACCGCGCCCAGCGGCGGCGACCGTTACGAGGTCACGTCGGCGATGGTCGGCAGCGGCGAGCTTCTGATGACCGTGACGAAAACGCAGGACGGCGATACCTGTGATATGGCCGACTGGCTGATGGCGGTGGAAATCGCCAAATCGAACGTGCGCGACTGCGGTATGTGGGACGCGGTTCTGCAATAAAAAACGTTTATACCCATTCTTTCCCTTGCGAAAATACAGAATCCATGATAAAATAGAATCAACAAATTTACGAAAGGCGGTGACGTCACCATGAAAATCGATATCATCCGACACACACCGCCCATCGTATCATAGTTCAATCTGCGCCCTCCCGCGCAGACGAGGCGCCGTGTCCTGTCGGACACGGCGCCTTTTTTCGTCCCATTTTACAAATCAAAGGAGGAATTCCCCATCAAACGTCTGTACAGCTTCCTGCGGCGGATGGACAACAGCGAATGCCGCTTCGACGAGGTTTATCAGGGCAGCCTGCACGTCGTTCCAACCCGTGGACCGGATTGGGGCGACCAGTCGTCGGTCTACTACAACGGCGAAGTGGGCTTCGAGTTCGACCGAACCAACAAGCTCGCCCTCACCCGCCCCACCGTCACCGTCAGCATCCCCATCGAAATTCTACTGAAAGAGAGTGATTCCATGAAACGCCTTCGATACTACCTCCAGCAGATGGAGAACGATACCCTCACCTACAACTACAAGGTCGGACGCCGCCAGCTCAGCCTGTACGACGCCGAAACCATCGCCGTCCCCGCGCCAAAATCTGGCGGCGAAATTCTCGACCCCGACGTGACCTCCGACCCCACCTTCTGGAACGGCGACGTTTCTTACACATTGGAGCGCACCAACAAGCTGGCGCTGACCCGACCGACCATCACCGCCGCCATTCCGCTGGAACGGCTGGGGATTTCGTCCGTAGTTCCAGCTGCTGTTGCAGCAGCTGCTGCCGACTGCCTGCTGCGGGAATTCGCCCGCTTCTTCGAGCCGCTGAACGACCAGCTTTACAACCGCTCCCGCCCGGACAACGAAAACGGACGCTACTATATCTATCAGCCGGGCGGCGAGGTTCTGGTGCGCAACACCGCCTACTTCGCCCTCTGCCCGCGCAAGGATTACACCAACGGCTCGGGCTGCACGGTCTACATCCTGCCCGACGATCAACTAAAGCCTCCCGGGCTATGCTTCTGCGTGCGGATGCAGATTCAGCTGCCCGAGAAGAAGATAAAAAAGACCCAGAAAATGCTCTGCGCCGATCTTCCGAACGCGGTGGAGGAATTCATCGCCGGTTTCGACCGGGAGCGGGTCGCCCGCGCCGTCGAATTAGCCCAAAAGCAGGCGGCAATCCGCGAATTCCTGCGGGACAGCCCTTACTGCGCCTTCATCGCCAACGGCTCGATTCTTCCCCGGGAGAAGGATTCCCAGCGCCCGATGAAAAACGCCGTCCCCTTTGAATCCACGCCCACGGACGAGATTGAGGTGGCTGGCGTTCGAGGCATGGGCGTGAAGCGGGGCGTCACGGTGATTACCGGCGGCGGCTATTCGGGCAAATCCACACTGCTGGACGCGCTGGCGGCGGGCATTTACGACCACACCGAGGGCGACGGACGGGAGCTTGTGATCACCGACGAAACGGCGGTCAGCATCGCCGCCGAGGACGGTCGGAGCGTGAAAAACGTGAACATTTCCCCCTTCATTAAATGGCTGCCCGGCGGCGAAGGGACGGAGGATTTCTCCACCACCCGCGCTTCCGGTTCCACCTCCCAGGCAGCGAACATCATGGAAGCCATCGACGGGGGTTCCCGTCTTCTGCTCATCGACGAGGATCGTTCCGCCACCAACTTCATGATTCGGGACGAGCTGATGAAACGGCTCATCGAGCGGGAGCCGATCACGCCCTTCACCGACCGGGTGCAGGAGCTGGCGGGACGGGGCGTGTCCACGATTCTGGTCATCGGCGGCAGCGGCGAATATCTGTCCGTGACCGATCGGGTGTACATGATGGACGATTACGTGATACGCGACGTCACCAAACGTGCCCGGGAACTGTCCGGAACCTCCGAACCGATGGTTCCGCCCGCCGGATGGCAGTGCGCTCGAACCCTGCGCACCGAGGGCTTCACCAGCTATCCCGCCGGTATGGGCAGCGAACGGTTGGAATTGTCCGAAACCGGCTTCCTACTCTTTGGCGGGGAAGCCATCGACACCCGCGCCCTGCACAATCTGGTCACACCGGCTCAAGCGAACGCCATCGGCTTTGCCCTGCGAACATTGGCTGCGGAAGCGTCATTCCCGGACGAAAACGGCGCGGGGGAAATCGATCTTCCGTCCGCGCTGGATGAATTGTATGCCCGGATTGCCCGGGATGGGCTGGACTGTATCTTTTCCAGCTGGTTTGTCGGTATGCCGCGATTCATGGATCTGCCCCGCCCCATTGACCTGCTCGCCGCGCTGAACCGGATGCGGCTGGTGAACCGGAAATAAAGGAGGGGATGATGCGTTTCGCATCATCCCTCTCCGTTACCATTTATCCGATTCCGCTTCCTCGGGCGTGGGAATCGCCACGTTCATGGCGGCGATGGCGCACTCAATCATAGAGTCGTCCGGCTCATGCACCGTGATGTGCTGAAGCCACATACCCGGCGCGGCGATCAAGCGGGTCAGCTTGTTATCGTGACGTCCGCAGAGCTTGAGCAGCTCGTAGCCGATGCCCACCGTTACCGGAAGCAGCGCCAGCTTGATCAGCGTCCGCAGCAGCGGATTGGTCACGGGAATGAGCATACCGATAACAATGCCCACCAGCAGCATCAGAATCATGAACGACGTGCCGCAGCGGGGGTGGAAGCGTTTCATCGGGCGGATGTTCTCCACCGTCAGCGGAAGTCCGGCTTCGTAGCAGAAGATCGTCTTATGCTCGGCGCCGTGATATTCGAAGGTGCGGCGAATGTCCTTCATCAGGCACATCAGCGACACATAGCCCACAAACAGCGCGATGCGGAAAAGTCCTTCAAACACCGAGCGCAGGAAGCGGTTATCCAGCGCCGGTACCGCGCCCGACAGCAGCGCGTAAAGCTGTGACGGCAGCCACACGAACAGTCCCACCGACAACAGCACGCCCAGCACCGCGCCAATGGTAACAGCCACGCTGACCAACAGATTGTCCTTCTTTTTGTCGGCTTCGGTCTTTTCCTTTTTCTGACCGTTTTCCTCCTCGAAATCCTCCGGCATGGCGATTTCCGCCGAGCGCATCAGGCAGCGGTAGCCGGATTTCATCGAGTCGATGAAGTTGAACAGACCGCGCACAAAGGGCAGCTTGAAGAATTTCGGACGGTTGTTGGCGGGGGTGTCCCAGGTTTCAAGGACGATCTCGCCTTCCGGATTGCGCACCGCCATCGCCGAGCGCTTGGGGCCGCGCATCATGATTCCCTCAATCAGCGCCTGTCCGCCGATGGAGGTCATTTTCGCACAGGGCGGGCAGGTTTTCTCGTTTTTCTCAGACAAAGCGGTATCCTTTCTCCGGATTGTTCCGGTACTCGTCGAAGGGCACTTCCTGTGTGCCATCCTTCATGATGTAATGCCAGCGCACGCCGATATCGCTCATCCATCCGCGAGTAACCACGGTCTTCCAGATATGGGTATCGTAGCCGCGCCCGTTGTTGTTGTCCCAAAGCCAGTCGGGGGTGGGCCACAGGCAGTAATCCGGGTCGATGGCGTCGTAAACGCTCTTGTCCACGCCCTGCTGACCGTGATGCGCCATCTGCACAAACTCCGCCTTCATCAGCTCGGGCGGGGTGATTTCCAGCAGCTGATGGCCGCCCTCCACGCCCAGGTCGCCAAGGAAAATGACGCTGCGGTCGTTGGCGTCCAGACGGTAAACCATCGAGGAATTGTTCAGGTGGTTGACCTGAATGGACTCGTCCGGCTCCCGCAGAACGGTGAATTTCATCTCGCCGAAGGTGAAGACATCGCCCCGGTGAGGCGTGGTGACGGGAATGTTGTGCTCCCGAACCTGAGTTTCGAAGCGGTCAACCAGCTCCAGCGATTTCTCCGAATTTTCGGGCACGGAAGCGATGTACTCCCGGGACGGGAAATTGTAGTAAAGACGGTCGAGGGTGATTTTGTCCGCGTGGCGCTCGAACAGCGAGCTGAACGCATTCATGTGATCGCTGTGGCAGTGGGTGATGAACCATCCGTCGATGTGTCCGCCCAGCTTGCGAACGTAGGTGCAGAGGAAATCGGCGTCGCAGGTATTGCCGCCGTCGATGACGACCAGATGACCGTCGGTGCTTGTGATGATGAAGGACATCATCTGCACGCGGGACTGCGCCGCCAGCATATATAGGGTTGTCATGATGCAGAGCCTCCGAATTCATTAATAAATATATTATACCCCACCTTGCGAAAAAAGTCAACGACATTATATGAACAGACGGCGGTTTATGACAATCGCATAAACCGCCGTCTTCTGCAAGGCGTATTTTGTAGATTTTTATCACTTCAGCAGCATACTGTTGTTCACGATGGCGGTGCTGTACAAAAACAGCACGTCCGCATCGCCGAAATCCACGTACCGGGGGAGCAGGCTGCTCACCATGTAGCGCAGATCGACCAGCGTCACCTTCGAATAAGCCTCCAGCAGCAGCGGAGCCAGGCTGCTGGCGTAGGAATCGCGGAAAATCACCAGCTCCCGGTCACTCGCCGCGTCGGGATTTTCGATAACCGTCAGCGGCGTCGCCCCCGACAGGAAGAAATCGTAGGGCGATTCGCTTTCCAGCTTGGACGGGTCGTAGACCGTCGTCACCGCCCCGTCCTGAAAATTATCCACCACCGCGTTCTGCGTGAAGCTGCTCTCCAGCCAATACAGCGTCTCGGCTTCCAGCGAACCGGCGTCGCTCAGATAAGCGCGGTAGCCGCCGATAAAGCCTTCCGCCGACTGCTTCGTGAAAGCGTCCCCATCGATGGCGAAGCCCATGGCCTCGCCCAGCGCTTCGACCGCCGGGAGCAGACATTCCTGCCGCCAGTGGGCATCGGTGGCATAATAATCCTCCGCCGTCAGGCAGGACGCCAGATCGACCGCCGTCCAGCCTTCCAGCGGCTCCGCCAGCAGCCCGCTGACCCGGTCGTGATCGATGTAGTGCGTGGTTTGCTCCCGCCAGTACCACGCCTGCTCGGGAACGATAGCGTAATAGACGTCATTTTCCGGGAAATATTTTTCACGCAGGCTGGTCAGCTTCGCCGAGAATCGGCTCACCGAATCCTCGTCCAGCGTGTCCTGCGCCTTCACCAGCCGCTCGCCGAAGTGAAGCATACCGTCCGCGTCCGGCTCCTGCATGACAATCTCCGGCGCAGTGGTATCGGCGGTGGTTTCATTGTCGATGGTTCCATCGTCCTGACCGGCGCTGCCGCCGCAGGAAGCGGTGAAAAGCAGCGTCATCGCCAGCAGAAAGGTTAAAATCCGCTTCATCAGTCAGCCAGCGCCTTGAAGTTGTTCACCAGAGCGTCGGGCGCGCCGTTGTCCATCACCAGCAGAATCAGACTGCCGATGTTTTCCACCCGCACATTCTCCGGCTCCACGCTGACGCACAGCCACTTGGCGGGGTCAACCTTCGCCTTGATGTCCTTCTTCGCCTGCTCGACGTCCACGCCATCCTTCACGCGAATCAAGCAGACCGAATGGGGGCGGGAGGACATCATCGGCTCACAAGCGATGGCTGCGGTGTAGTCCAGCTTCTCCACGCCAAAGTAATAGGAGAGCGTGTCGTCGTCCACGGGCATGGGGTAGAGATACTGGAGCGGAATGCTGTCCTCCACGCCGGCGTAAATCGCTGCCAGAATGTCGGTCAACTCGCTGTCGGCGGTAACTTCCTTGCCCAGCTGAATCTCAGCGGCGGCCAGCGAAAGTTCGCCGAAAACGTTCAGCCCGATCAGCTTGTCGGACAGGGTGGCTTCTTCTCCGTTCAGCTTGGCATCCAGCGCGGCGTAGGAAATCAGCACCGCGTCTCCCCGGCGGAAATCGGTCAGATTCACGCCTTCGGGAAGGATGCCCGCCTTCCCGGCAAGGGTCTTCCAATTATCCCAAACCGTGCCGTCCGCGCCGTCGGTATAGCCCAGCGCGCGAAGGACGAAGGTCACGTAGGTCTGTGCGTCCACCTGCGCGTCGGGGTCAAACAGGGTCTCGCTGACGCCGGTGGTCAGCTTGTTCGCATAGCCGTAGCCGATATAAGCCGACGCCCCCTCCCAAACGGGAGCGTCGGTGAAGGGATGCTCCCACTCGCCGTAGATGGCATCGAACTCCATGCCGGTAAGTCGGACGAGCAGAATCAACGCTTCCATGCGGGTCAGCGGCTTGTCCAGCTCGTAGCCCTCGTCGGTGCCCTTAAAAAGGTTGAGGGTCTTGAGGGCGTCCGCCTTGGCGGTGGTCTCCTTCTCCTCGTAAGCGAAGGTGCCTACACCCGCGGAAAATGCCATGGTTCCCGCCATCAGAATCGCGGCGGCAGAGCGTAACAGTTTGTTCATTTTGTTGAATCTCCTTTGATATTTTTATTCTATTTGCTAAATCCGAAGGTATTAGACGGATATCCCGTGAATAAGTTCCGCAAACGGGCAGATTTTTTCACAATTAACAGTTTATTCACAACTTTCCGAAGCCCTTGACAAGCCGGGCTGTGCATGATATAATATAGGTAGAAATTTTCCATTCCGAAAGGATGCATCCATATGATATTAAATTCCCGCGAAACCTGCATCGCCTACCGCTGCCCCTACTGCGGTTCGGGCGTCAAAAGCATGGTGGGCGTATTTTCGCTGTCCGGCGCCATGAAAAAGCTGAAGTGCGACTGCGGCTCCAGCGAACTGATCATTCAGCATACCGGCGACGATAAAATGCGCGTCACCGTTCCCTGCCTGCTCTGCGGCTCCACGCACACCTTTCAGGTTTCCTCCAAGCTCTTTTACAACAAGGAGCTGTTCACCTACAGCTGTCCTTACACCGCTATGGACTTGGTCTTCCTGGGCAGCGAAAAAGCCGTCTCCGCCGCCCTCGACCGCTCGGAAAAGGAACTGCTGGATATGCTGCACGAAATGGGGCTGGACGACCTTGACCGGCTTCACGGCGAAATCGACCGGCTGGACGAGGAGGACGAGCGGGTGCTGGACGCCTCCCTCTATGACATGGTCATGTTCACCATCCGCGACCTTATCGAGGGCGGCGACGTAAGCTGCTGCTGCGACGACGGCGACTACGACGTGGCGGTGTCCGACGATCATGTGAAGGTTTTCTGCCGCTCCTGCGGCGCCGCGAAGGATATCCCCACCGACAGCGAAATCACCGCCCGCGCCTTCCTGGAAACCACCCATCTCAAGCTGGAAAAACTTTGAGCCAATCAGTGTCAAAACCTCCGCCCCCTCATATTATGATATCAGAGGGCAGGAAAGCCCTCCTCCCCGAGACAGAGGGTCCGGGGTGTGCGTGAACTACGGAGGTTCGATATTATGAACAACTGCCTTTGCAACATCTTCGACGACAAGTGCGTCTGGCTCATCATCATCGCCCTGCTGATCATCTTCTGCTGCGGCAACAACGGCTGCAACAACGGCTGCGGCAGCTGCTGAATGTGTCTCAGGTTTTAACCTGATTCGCAGGGAGGTTCCGCGCTCATGCGCGGAACCTCCGCTTTTTTTGTTACTTTTATTTGAACTTTTTCTCCCAATCGTATTGACGAACCCTGTCGATATATGATATAATTAATGTATATATTTTCTCTTAACAAATCTTATCAAAAGGGTAAACGAATATGGATAATGTATGCGTCAGGCTGGAGGGCATCTGCAAGAGCTTCGGCAGCGTGAAGGCGAACAACAACATCAATTTTGAAGTTCGCACCGGCGAGATTCACGCGCTGCTGGGTGAAAACGGCTCGGGCAAATCCACCCTCATGAACATTCTGTCCGGCATCTACAACCCGGACGCCGGTCATATCGAGCTGTTCGGCAAACCGGTCTCCTTCTCCTCCCCGAAGGAATCCATTGCCGCCGGCATCGGCATGGTACACCAGCACTTTAAGCTGGTGGACGTGCTCACTGCCAAGGAAAACATCATCGGCGGAAGCGCGCAGAGCGGCTTTTTCACCTCGGGCAAGGCCATGACCTCCCGCATCCGCGAAATCGAGGAAACCTTCGGGCTGAAGCTCGACCCGGACAAAAAGGTCTACAATATGTCGGTTTCCGAAAAACAGACCTGCGAGATTCTGAAGGTGCTCTATCGGGGCGCGAAGATTCTCATTCTGGACGAGCCTACCGCCGTCCTTACGCCCCAGGAAATCCGCGTGCTGTTCGACATCCTGCGCGGCATGAAGGAAAAGGGCTGTTCGGTGATCATCATCACCCACAAGCTGGCCGAGGTCATGGAAATCAGCGACCGGGTTACTATCCTTCGCAAGGGCGTTTCCATCGGAACCTACGACACCCCCACTCTGGACGCCCGTCAGATGACCGAGCTGATGGTGGGACGCCCCATTTCGCTGGACATCGAGCGCGCCGCCGTGGAGCCGGAAAAGATCAAGCCCATTCTGGACGTGAAAAACCTCACCGTCCTCAACGGCGAGCATCTCAAAGCGCTGGACAACGTGTCCTTCACGCTGAACAGCGGCGAGATTTTAGGCGTTGCCGGCATCGCGGGCAGCGGTCAGAAGGAGCTGTGCGAAACCATCGCGGGGCTGGATAAGGTCGCCTCCGGCGATATTCTGTTCAAGGATTCCAGCATCGTCAAGCTCTCCCCCAGAGACATCATCCGCCGGGGAATTTCCATGTCCTTCATTCCCGAGGACAGGCTTGGCATGGGTCTGGTCGGCTCCATGTCGATCATCGACAACGTGCTGCTTAAATCCTATCAGAATATGCCCGGTGCCTTCATGAACCGCGCCGAGGGACGCCGCATCGCCGACGATATCATCGAGCGCTTTGAAATTTCCACGCCGTCCCCCTATCACACCGTCAAAAAGCTGTCCGGCGGCAACATTCAGAAGGTGCTGCTGGGACGTGAAATCAACTTGAACCCCGAGCTGCTGATCACCGCCTACCCGGTGCGCGGTCTGGATATCGGCGCGTCCTACAACATTTACGACGTGCTCAACGAGCAGAAGAAAAAGGGCGTGGGCATCCTGTTCATCGGCGAGGACCTGGATGTGCTGCTGGGTTTGTCCGACCGGATTATGGTGCTGCACGAGGGCAAGGTCATGGGCATCGTGGACGCGGCTTCCACCACCAAGGAGCAGCTGGGTCTTCTGATGCTGGGTCACACGGAGGAAAAAGTCTGAAAAATAAATTTTTCAGACAGTGTTTTGTGACCTACATTGCCGTCCCGGCAATGTTTCGCTACGCGAACCAGCCACAATTCCACAGAAAGGAAACTTTTGCTACGCAAAAGTCATGGTTATAATAATGCTGAAAATTCAGAAAAAACAGGGGCTTACCCCAAAACAGGAGGCGCTGCTCCGAATCGGAACCGTGGTGCTGGCACTGATCTGCGCCGGCATCATCATGGGCTGTCTGGGGTATAATCCCTTCAAAATGTACGTGCAGCTGGTCAAGGGCGCGCTCGGCTCCAAATACAACATCACCGCCACCGTGGCAAAGTGCATTCCGCTGCTGATCATGGCGCTGGGCGTTTCCATCGTCTTCCGAATGAAGTTCTGGAACATCGGCGCGGAGGGTCAGTTCTACATGGGAGCCTTCGGCGCCACATGGGTCTGGCTCACCCTGCCTGACAGCGTTCCCGGCATCGTAATGATTCCGCTGATGCTGCTGACCTCCTTCGTCTGCGGCGGACTTTGGGCGCTGGTTCCCGCCATCCTCAAGCACAAGCTGGACACCTCGGAAACACTGGTCACGCTGATGATGAACTACATCGCCGTCAAGTGGATTACCTATCTGCAATACGGTCCGTGGAAGGATCCCGCCGAGCGGAATATGCCCAAAATCTTCAAGTTTACCGATAACGCTACCCTGCCGAAGGTTTTCGGCGTTCACATCGGCTGGATTATCGCGCTGGTGCTGGTGGTGGTCATCTACATACTGATGAAGTACAGCAAGTTCGGCTTTGAGATCTCAGTGCTGGGCGAAAATCCTCAGACCGCGCGCTATGCGGGTATGAACGTGACCAAGATCATGATCATCGCGGTGCTGCTCTCCGGCGGTATCTGCGGCATGGCGGGCATGATTCAGGCTACCGGCAACGAGGGACGTCTCGCCAACGACATCTCCGCGGGTCTGGGCTTCACGGCAATCATCGCCGCATGGCTTGCCAAGCTGTCCGCGCCAACGATTCTGCTGGTTTCCTTCCTGTTCGCCATTCTGCTTCAGGGCGGTTCCTTCCTGCAAGTTTCCATGCAGATTCCCGCGTCGGTCTCCGAGGTCATTCAGGGTATTATCCTGTTCTTCGTACTGGCCAGCGAATTCTTCGCCAATTACAAGATTGTTTATCAGAAAAAGGAGGTGCGCTGACATGGAATTTCTCAACCAGCTCTCCCTGTTTTTACAGTCCACCGTGCAAATGGGCACCCCCATTCTGCTGGGCACGCTGGGCGGAATCCTCAACGAGAAGGTGGGTCACACCAATCTGGGCGTTGAGGGCATGATGCTGATGGGCGCGTGCATGGGCTTCATGGCAGGCGTGAACACGGGCAATCCCGTTCTCGCCATCCTCATCGCGGGACTGGCAGGCGCACTCTGCTCGCTGATTTACGCGGTGATCACCGTCACCTTCATGGGCAACCACACCGTCACCGGTCTGGTGCTGACTATCTTCGGCACCGGTCTGTCCAGCTTCCTCGGTCAGGATCTGACCCAGGCAAATCTTCCCTCCAGCGTCATTGACCCGCTGTCGGCCATTACAGTGCCGGGGCTGTCGAAGATTCCGGTGCTGGGCAATATGCTGTTCGTGCAGAGCATTTACGTCTATATTTCCATCGCGCTGGCGATTCTGCTGGCAGTCTATATGAAGCACACCAAGCCGGGGCTGTGTATGCGCATGATCGGTGAAAATCCAGGCGCAGCTGATGCGTCGGGAATCAACATCACCGCCTACAAATACGCACATATCTGCGCGGGCGGCTTCCTGTGCGGCATGGGCGGCGCGTATCTGTCGCTGGTCTATGTGCCCCGCTGGCAGGAACAGATGACCGCAGGCATGGGATGGATTGCCGTGGCGCTGGTTATCTTCGCCACATGGGATCCGATGAAGGCGATCTTCGGCGCGTACCTGTTCGGCGCAATGCGCGCGCTGGGGCTGAAGATTCAGAATTTCAGCTTCCCGCTTTTCGGTAAAGAAATCACGGTGGCCGCACAGTTCTTGGACATGATTCCCTATATCATGACCATCGTCGTGCTGATCGTCATCACCCTGCGCAAGAAGAAGGAATATCAGGCGCCCGCCGCTCTCGGCTCGCCCTACTTCCGCGAGGATCGGTAAAACTGCATGAAAAAGGTGCTGCACGGACGTGCAGCACCTTTCGTTTATTTGTCAGCCTTCGCGAGGCGTTCCCGGTCGATCTGCTCGATGTCAGTCACCGGCAGCTTTGCCAGCCGGGCGATCACATCGTACCCGAAGCTGCCGTCCTCCAGCATGGACAGAATCATCTCCCGCTTGCCGAGGACTTCGCCCTTCGCCATGCCCTTTGCTATGCCCTTTTCAACGCCTTCCAGATAATAGCCCTGACTTACATTACACATCAATGACACCTCACTCTCTAACTGCTCTGTCATCGTAATACCGAATTCATCCTGCATCCGCTGCATTTTGAGCTGCTGCTCAATATTCTTGGACAGCATCATCCGAAGCAGTTTGAGCACACCTTCCGCCTGTTCCGGATCCCTGCCCAGACAAACCATCACTACCGACAGCATATCGTAATTTTCCGGCTTCTCATGGAATTGCCCGACCACCTGCTCCTCATGCAGCTCATATCGCGTGATTGTGTTCTCGCGCCCGACAGGCGGCGACGAACAGATCCAGATCGAGCATACCTTCTTCAAATCGCCGTAGCGCCCTTCCGTGAACTCCGTTCCATACTGCGCCGACAGCATCCGCCCGCAGTAGTAAATGCCGCGCTTGATCAGAGGATAGCCCGGATGGAAATTCTGCTGTGCTTCCACGTTGATGATCAGCTTGATCAAGCCTGACGCCCCCGGCGCCGACGCGAAGAAGCGGATATCGTAAAAGACAACGCCCTCCCCTGGCAGCTTATCCTCATTCTGCAGACCGCTGATCCGCTCGCCATGGGGATGCACACAGGCTTCGGCGACCTCCGGGTCGCTCTCGATATAGTTCTCCGCGATTTCATCGATCGTGCAATTTTTGTATTCGTCCAGACAATCGTGCATAATCCACGCGAGAATCTGCCTGTTGGACAACACGCGCCGGAACGATGCGTCGCACTGAATACCGTTCTCGCTGTATTTGATCTCAATTCCCAGCGCGTTGTCAAACTCTGCCACAGCCGTCACCTCCATCTGTTACTATTGTACCCCAATCTCCGCCGTTTGTCAAGAGACAGATTGTAAATATACCGGCAAATTACCCAACCGTCTTCCGGAATTCGGCAATGCCCGCCGCGATTTCGTCCGCGTCCGAGCTTTTCAGGAAGCCCGACGAGCCGATAACGTACATATCCGCTCCCGCCGCGTCCATGCGCACCAAATTCGCCGGGGAAACGTTGCCGTCCACCTCGATGCGAACATGATTCAGCCCACGTTCGTCCAGCATTTTGCGCAGCCGGGAAATCTTGCCGATGGTGGATTCCACCAGCTTCTGTCCGGCGTAGCCCGGGCTGACGGTCATCAGCAGCACGCCCGCCGCCTGTTCCAGAACCTCCTCCGCCATGCAGAGAGGCGTCGCCGGATTCAGCGCCACCATAGGCTTGCCGCCCGCCGCCAGAATGCGGTCAAAGGTGCGCTGGAGATGGTTGGTGCTCTCGGCGTGTACCGAAACCCAGTCCCCCTCCTGAATCGGGAACCAGGCTATTTTGTCCTCCGGCTCGGTGATCATCAGGTGGAAGTCCAGGGGCAGCTTCGACAGACGGTGCAGGTGGCGGCAATAGTCGGTGCCGAGCTGCAGATTCGGCACAAAATGCCCGTCCATCACGTCAATGTGCAGTCCGCCGATGCCGTTTTTCTCGAAAACGTCCAGCGTTTCGCATAATTTTGCCGGATCGACGCACATCATCGACGGCATAAAGAGTTTATCCATGATAATCATGGCTTTCGCGTAGCGAAAGCTTCCTTTCTGTGGAATTGGGGCTGGTTCGCGTAGCGAAACATTGCCGGGACGGCAATGTAAGCCACAAAACACAGTTTGAAAAAAATATTTTTCAAACTTCCTCCATTTTTAACATAACTTTGCAGGCCTTGCCGGACGCCAGCGTGGAAAGCGCGTCCTCCGCCTGCTCCAGCGGGAAGCGGTGAGTGATCATATCACGCACCGCCAGCCGCCCGTCGGCCATATAATCCAGCACGTCCCGCCAGTCGCTTCGCGATACGCCGTGCTGGGAATTCCACGTGCCGTAGAGCGTCAGCTCCCGGCGGAGAATCTGCCAGTAGTCCGCCTTCGCCAGCAGAACGTCTCCCGACGGATTGCCCAACAGCACGATCTCCGCCCTCGGCTTTGCACGGCGGAGCATATCGATCAGCGCGGCGGACTTTCCGCAGGCGTCGATGAAAATGTCCGGCGAAGCGTTATCGTCGAGAGGCAGAGCGCCGTTTTTCAGCGCGGACGCCAGCTTATCCGGATCGGGGTCGAAGCAGTACGTCTCCGCTGCTCCCAGCAGCTTCGCCGTCCGCAGAAGCAGCAGACCGATGGTTCCCGCACCGTAAACCGCCACCCGCTTTCCCTCCACGGTACGCGGTCTGCGCAGAGCGTGAAGCGCCACCGCAGTCGGCTCGCACATGGCGGCGGACTCGGAATCCACACCCTCCGACAGCAGAATCAGGTTGTCCCGCTTCACGTTGAGATGGGTGGCAAAGGCGCCGTCCCGCCGGGAACCGTAGTAATCGTAGTGGGCACACATGGCGTACAGCTCGTTTTTGCACGGCTCGCACTCATGACAGGGCAGAATCGGGAAAACGGCGGTCAGCCGTCCGTCCAGCTCGCCCCGGGGATCGTACTCGACGACGCCCGCGAATTCGTGCCCGATAACGATGGGATAATGGTATGCTCCGCCCTTCCAGCGGCTGATGTCGCTGCCGCAGACGCCGCAGTTGGTGACGCGCAGACGCACCTCATCGGCGGCGGGCGGCGGAAGCTGGCGCTCCTCGCGGACAAAGCGGAAGGTTTCGCCCTCTTTGATGAGGGGCATGGCTATTGTTGTGTTCATTCGTGTTTCCCCATTTCTCTGAAAATATGCAATGCCACCGACGGATTGTTGCCGGTGATGTTGTCGCATCCGTGCGCGATGCAGCGGTAAACGCTCTCCGGGGTGTCGGCGCAGAAAAGCCACGCCAGAATGCCCCGGGATTTTGCGAAAGCCACATCGGCGGCTACCTGTTTGTCGGTACAGCCGCCCCACGAAACCGGAATTCCCATGCCGAACATACAGCCGTAGGTTTCCTCGGTAAAGTTCGTCATGTACCGTCCCGGGAAGCCCTGTAAGCGCATCTCCGGGTGGGCGGATTTGGTTGCCGCGTCGAAGCAGGCGATAACCGCGCGCTCCTTCAGCCCGAACTCGCCCAGCATGGCGACGGTTTTGTCCACGCACTCGCGGGTCATGTCCTTAATTTCCACGTTGAGCAATAAGGTTTCAGACTTGGCGGCGAGGGTCAGCACTTCGCGTAGAGTGGGAATCGGCGCGAAACCGAAGGTTTCGTGGAATTTATGGCTGAAATCAAAGGACTTCAGCTGTTCCAGCGTGTACTCCCGGGTTTTGCCGGTGTGATCGGAGGTTCGGGATATTTTGCGCAGATGCCCCGATGTCCCAGCACAGGGATATGGTCAGGACGGGCGTACCAGAGGTTGGATTCGTTCATGGTTTTTCCTTTCGTTTGTGTTCATGTCTTGACAAATGCGCACAAATTGTGTATAATGATTATATCAATTCCCCGCTCTTTTGTCAAGTATTGTCCATAATTCTGAAAAAACAACACGATATTCGCCGCATTCGCGCAGATTCAATCACATTCGATCACAGGAGAAACCCATGTTAGATTACGAGCGCCAACAGCGCATCCTTGAGCTGCTTCGTACCGAGGGCAGCATGACCACCGCCGCTCTCGCTGCAAAGCTGTTCGTCAGCGAAGCCACCGTCCGCCGCGACCTTTCCCGGCTGGAGGGCACCGGACAGCTCCGCCGCATCCATGGCGGCGCCATGCTGCTCTCCGGCCCGGAGTACGAGCTTCCCCTCTCTCTGCGCGACCGGCAGAGCGGCGAAGCCAAGCAGAACATCGCCGCCAAAGCCGCCCGCCTGATTTCCGACGGTCAAACGATCATGCTGGACGCTTCCTCCACCGTCCTCCGCCTCGTCCCCCATCTGGCACAGAAAAGCGGGCTGACCGTAGTCACCAACGGCCCCAAGACCACCATTGAGCTGGCAGCACGGCACGTGAAAACCCTGTCCACCGGCGGCATCGTCCTTGAAAATTCGGTGGCCTTCGTCGGGCGGCAGGCGGAACAGTTTATCGCCGGCATCAACGCGGACATTCTCTTTTTCTCCTGCCGGGGACTGACCGGGGATGGCTGGGTCACGGATTCGTCGTTGGAGGAAGCCTGCATCCGCCGGGAGATGCTTCGCCGCGCAAAGCACCGCTGGCTGCTCTGCGATACCAACAAGCTCGGCGCGCAGTACACCTACAACATCTGCCATGTGGACGAGCTGGACGGCGTGATCAGCGAACAGTGAAACGCCGCGTCATGATGACAGCGCCATTTGGTATGCGAAAAGGACGGCTTCTGCCGTCCTTCCCTGTTATTCATATAAAAAGCGCCCGTTGCAACGCTTCCACCCGCCGGGTCATCGAAGCCTGCGTGATGGGCGTATCCACGATATCGTAGCCGTGCATGGTAGCGGCGGTTTCGTGCAGCTCCACGGGCACACCGGCGGCGCGCAGCGCGTCGGCGTAAGCGACGCCCTCGTCGTGCAGGCAGTCGAACTCAGCGGTTTCGATGTAAGCGGGTGCCAATCCGGCGAAGGATTCCGCCTCCATGGGCGAGGTTTCCGGGATGAAATAGCGCCACATCAGCTCATGGAGCCGGGAATTCCACATGGGAGTATCGGTGAAGCGGCGCATGGAATCGTTGTCGGCATGGCGATCAACCACGGGATAAATCAGCATCTGGAAGCGGAGTTCCCTTACCTGACGGCACTGCTGCGCGACCACAGCCGAAAGCCATCCGCCCGCGCTGTCTCCGCCCACGGCGATGCTTGCACAGCCTTGCTCCTTCAGCCAATCGAAGGCAAGCATCGCATCCTCTTCCGCCGCGGGCCATGGATGTGCAGGAGCGAGGCGGTACTCGGGCAGCGCCACATGGCAGCCAACCCGTTTGGCGTATTCCCTGACCAATCTGGCGTGATGCCATGACGCCCGCAGCATAAAGCCGCCGCCATGGAAATAGAGGAGGCATGGGGTATCGATTCCCGCGCCGTGAGGCGACAGCACGCGCATATACAGCACGTCGTTCCCCTTGGTATAAGGGATGCAGAAGCGCCGCACCACCAGCGCTTCATCCGAAAAGCAGGGTGCGTGGCGCAGAATCAGATTAGACGACGGCAGGGTCAGCTTGTTCAGCGGCGGGATGAACATGGAGTACGGGAAGAATTCCGGGGCGATGGGATATTTCATATACAGAGCATCTCCAGCACAGGCGTGTCGGCGGGACAAAATGGATAGAGCGGAATTTCAGCAGGCGTAATCCAGCGCAGATCGGCGTGCTCCAGCAGCCGAGGCGTGCCGGAAACGATATGCGCATTGTAGACGGTGAGGCGGATGGTCAGGTCGGGATACTCATGAACGATCTGTGTGAAAACGCCGTCGGCGGCCACATCCACGTCCAGCTCCTCGCGGCATTCCCGTGCCAGCGCCTGCTCGCCGGTTTCGCCCGGTTCGATCTTACCGCCCACGAACTCCCAGAGCAGCCCTCTCGCCTTATGCGCCGGGCGCTGGCAGATCATAAACCGCTCCCCCTCCCGGATCAGTGCGGCTACAACTTCGGTCATGTTGGTTTCTCCTTTATGTGGGATTTTTTATTATTGTATCATATTTTCGCCCGCTTTGCAAGCGGCGGCGAAAATGTTTGAGAAAAATTCAAAAATGTCTTGACAACGTGGGGGGATTGTGGTATAATAAGTAAGTCAGATTCGGAGAGGTATCGAAGTGGTCATAACGGGGCTGACTCGAAATGTTGTCGGTCATTCGGATGCCTCATCGATGAAAACGTGAGATAAACGGCGAAAACACGAGATAATCGCTGATTTTGCGACTTCTTGATTTTCTGAAAAA
>JAFUQU010000010.1 GCA_017472255.1 Clostridia bacterium
CTTCTCCACCGGCTCGTCCATCATGCCCCAGAAGAAGAACCCCGACGTCGCCGAGCTGGTTCGCGGCAAAACCGGACGTGTCTACGGCGACCTGATGACCCTGCTGACTATGATGAAATCCCTCCCGCTGGCTTACAACAAGGATATGCAGGAGGACAAGGAGGCCATCTTCGACGCGGTGGACAATACGCTGATTTCCATCGAAGTCTTCACCTCCATGTTCGATACCATGACCGTCCGCGCCGACCGCCTGAAGCGCGCCGCATCCAAGGGCTTCATTAATGCCACCGACTGCGCCGATTATCTGGTCAAGAAGGGACTCCCCTTCCGCGACGCTTACAAATGCTCCGGCACGCTGGTCGCTTACTGCATCGACCACGACAAGACGCTGGAAGAACTGACGCTGGACGAATACAAGGACGTCTGCGAGCTGTTCGACGAGGGCGTTTACGAAGCCATCGATCTGATGAACTGCGTCAACGGACGCAAGGTTCGCGGCGGTCCCGCCAAGGAATCCGTGCTGCGCCAGATCGAAATCGTTGACAAATTTCTGGAGGATCATCATGAAAAAATATAAAATCGGTATCATCGGCGCGACGGGCTACGCAGGGCTGGAGCTGATCCGCCTGCTGGTCAATCATCCCGACGCCGAAATCGCCGCCGTGTCCTCCGTCTCCTTCGAAGGACAGGACATCGCCGACGTTTACCCCAACCTGAAGGAAATCGTCCCCATGACCCTTGAGAGCGTGGACGAAATCATCCCCCGCTGCGACCTCGTTTTCGCTTCCGTCCCCCACGGCGTGTCCGAGGAAATGGCCGTCAAGTGCAAGGCTTCCGGCACCATCCTCATCGACCTTGGCGCGGACTTCCGCCTGCACGACGAGGCGGACTACAAAAAATGGTACGGCAAGGATTACAAGCACCCCGAGCTGCACGAAACCGCCGTTTACTGCATCCCCGAGCTGCATCGCGAGCAGATTAAGAACGCCCCCGTCATCGGCAACCCCGGCTGCTATCCCACTTCCATTTCTCTCGGTCTGATGCCCGCCATCCGCGCGGGAATCATCGACCTCGACCACGTAATCGTGGACTCCAAATCCGGCGTCACCGGCGCGGGACGAGGCTTAACCCAGGGCACCCACTATCCCGATACCAACGAAGCCTTCGCCGCCTACAAGGCAGGCTGCCACCGTCATACCCCCGAAATCGAGCAGACCCTTACCGAGCTTGCCGGAACAAAAGTCAACGTGACCTTCGTCCCCCACCTGCTTCCCGTCAACCGCGGCATCGAGTCCAGCATCTACGTGCAGCTTAACGAGAAGGGCAGAGCACTTACCGCCGAGCAGATTCACGAAATCTGGAGCGATACTTATAAAAACGAGCGCTTTGTCCGCGTGGAAAAACTGGGAAATTACGCCAATATCAAGAACGTGCGTATGTCCAATTTCTGCGATATTTCGCTGCACCTTGACGAGCATTGCGGCACGCTGATCATTTCGTCGGTCATCGACAATATGGTCAAGGGCGCGGCAGGTCAGGCAATCCAGAACATGAACATCCGTCTCGGACTGGCAGAAGAAACCGGTCTGCTGACCGTTCCCACGGCATTTTAATGCCGGGCATTTTAATGCCGGGCATTCTGATGCCGGGGCATTCTGAGCCGGGCATTTTGACGCCAGACGTTTTGAAGAAAACCGTTATCATAACCGGCGCTTCCCGGGGTATCGGACGCGCCTGCGCATTGTGGCTTGGCAAGCGCGGCTGGTGCGTGGTGATCAACTACCATTCCCGCGCCGACGCCGCCGAAGAAACGACGCGCGAAATTCAAAAAGCGGGCGGGGAAGCGTACCCGTTTCAGGCGGACGTCGCCGATTACGACGCGGTCTGCAAAATGACCGAATTCGCCCATAGCCTTCACGGAAGCATCGACGCGCTGGTCAATAACGCCGCCGTCAGCGAAGTCGGGCTGTTCGATATGATCGACCGGGAGCGGGAGCGAAGACTGTTCGACGTGAACCTCCACGGCGCGATGGACTGCGCGAGAGCCGTCCTACCCCATATGCTGCACCAGCATTCGGGAAGCATCATCAATATCGCTTCCATGTGGGGGCAGACCGGCGCGTCCTGCGAGGTCGCCTATTCCGCCGCAAAAGCCGGATTGATCGGCTTCACGAAAGCATTGGCGAAGGAGCTGGCGCCCTCGGGCATCCGCGTGAACTGCGTTGCCCCCGGCTTCATCGACACCGAGATGAACGCGCACCTCTCCGACGAGGATAAGGCCGCCTTCGCCGAGGAAATTCCCATGGGACGAATCGGTCGCCCGGAAGAAGTCGCCGAATGCGTCGCTTTCCTCTGCGAGAACGCCTCCTATGTCACCGGCCAAATCTTATCCCCCAACGGCGGCTACATCACCTAAATCCAACTAAAATAAAAAACAATCAAGTCTGCACAACCTAAGCCGACGTATTGGTGCGGGGCCATGCGACCTACGGTCGCTTGGGAGTCGGCGCACCTCTATAGTCCAAGCGCATCGCACAAATAAGCGGTCGCACAAATTAAATTAGTATCACTATGTTCGCTCTCGCGAACATAAAAATCCCATGTATAAAGCTTTTGCGGAGCCTTTTCTACGCCCTCGCCTTGCGAGGGCATGAAAAGCGACCGTAACTCTTTACTATCAAGTCTGAATCTCAAAATTTAGGAGTACACCATGCCAGAAATTAACATCATCCCCTGCGAAGGCGGAGTTTGCGCAGCGAAAGGATTCCGCGCGTCGGGCATCCATGCGGGACTGCGTAAGAATAAGAGTAAGCGCGACGTGGCGCTGATCGTCGCCGACTGCGAATGCGCGGCGGCTGGCGTTTATACCACGAATAAGGTGTTCGCCGCGCCGGTGGGCGTTACACGCGCGCACCTGAAAAACGGTAAGGCGAGAGCCGCTATCTGTAACAGCGGAAATGCCAATACCTGTAACTCGGACGGATACGATAAGGCAAACGCTACCTGCGAAGCCCTTGCGGGGGCACTTGGGATCGACGCCCAGGACGTGATCGTCGCTTCTACCGGCGTTATCGGCGTTCCGCTGCCTATCGAACCCATTCTGAACGGCATTCCCCAGCTGATCGAACAGCTGGACGCCTCTGTCGAGGCTTCCAATAACGCCGCCTGTGCCATTATGACCACCGATACCAAGAAGAAGGAGTATTCCTACGAGTTGGTAATCGGCGGAAAGACCGTCCATATCGGCGGCATCTGCAAAGGCTCGGGCATGATTCAGCCGAACATGGCGACCATGCTCTGCTTCATCACCACCGACGCCGCCATTTCCTCCGAAATGCTCCAGAAGGCGCTTTCCGACGTTATCCGCGATACCTTCAACATGGTCAGCGTGGACGGCGATACCTCCACCAACGATATGGTCACCGTGCTGGCTTCCGGCATGGCGGGCAACGCTGAAATCACCGCCGAGGGCGAGGATTATGATGCATTCCACGCGGCGCTGAAAACCATTTGCACCTCCCTCTGCAAGTCCATCGCCGCCGACGGCGAAGGCGCAACTAAGCTGATTCAGTGCAGCGTCCGCAACTTCTCCGACACAAACGGCGCGAAGGTGCTGGCGAAATCGGTCATCAACTCGTCGCTGGTCAAAACCGCCATGTTCGGCGCTGACGCAAACTGGGGACGCATCCTCTGCGCGCTGGGTTACGCGGGCATAGACATCGACGTGGACAAGATCGACGTGAAGTTCCAGAGCCGTGCGGGCGAAATTCTCGTCTGCAAGGACGGTCGGGGCGTGGCGTTCGACGAGGACGTGGCCAAGGCAATTCTCGTCCGCCGCCACATCACCATCGACATCGACATGAACGTCGGCAGCTGCGACGCCACCGCATGGGGCTGCGATCTGTCGTATGAATACGTAAGAATCAACGGAGACTACAGGTCATAAGCCGCTGGGGCGGCTTATGACCATGGAGAATTTCCGCCGACGCGGAAATTCTCCGCATTCATAATTTTAGTGAGGAAACAACCATGTTTTTATCCAATCAAGACAAGGCGGACGTTCTGACGCAGGCGCTGCCTTACATCCAGAAGTACACCGGCAAAACCGTCGTCGTCAAGTACGGCGGCAACGCCATGATCAACGAGGGTCTGAAGAACGCGGTCATCAGCGATCTGGTACTGCTTTCGCTGGTCGGCATCCACGTGGTGCTGGTGCACGGCGGCGGTCCCGAGATTACCGAAATGCTGGGGCGCGTTGGCAAAGAATCCAAATTTGTGGGCGGTCTGCGTTACACCGACGACGAGACCATCGACATCGTGCAGATGGTGCTCGCCGGAAAGACCAACAAGGATCTGGTCAACAAAATTCAGCAGATCGGCGGACGTGCCGTAGGTATCTGCGGCATCGACGGCGGTCTGATTAAGGCGCACAAATTACAGGGCGAGTTCGACTACGGCAACGTGGGCGAAATCTACGAGGTGGACACTTCCATCATTAAGGATAACATCGACAAGGGCTACATACCGGTGGTTTCCACCGTCGCGTTCGGCGACGAGGACAGCGCCGTCTACAACATCAACGCCGACACCGCCGCCTGCAAAATCGCCGTGGCGCTTGGCGCGTCCAACCTGATTCTGCTCACCGACATCCGCGGTCTGATGCGCGACGTGAAGGACGAGGACACCCTCATCCCCGAGGTTCGCATCGACGAGGTTCAGGGGCTGATCGACGAGGGCGTCATCAAGGGCGGCATGATTCCGAAGGTGCAGTGCTGCGTGGACGCCGTCAACGGCGGCATCGAAAAGACCGTTATCCTTGACGGACGCATCGCCCACTCGATTCTCATCGAAATGCTCTCCGACGAAGGCATCGGCACATTGTTCAAGAAGTGACCAGGGCAAGCCCTGGACTAAACATCCGATTTCGTGCGGTGCGGGGTGGAAGACACCTCCGCTTTCGTTCATGATATCTGGGTGTTAATAAAAGGTAAGGTACTACAATGACCACAAATGAAATTAAATCCCTCGACCAGCAGTATCTGATGGCGACCTACGGGCGGCTGGATATCGCCCCAAAATCGGGTAAAAACGCCACGATGATCGACGCAGACGGTCGGGAATACATCGACTTCACCAGCGGCATCGGCGTAAATTCGCTGGGATACTGCGATGAAGGCTGGATCAAAGCCGTGGAAGCGCAGCTCCACCAGATTCAGCATATGTGCAACTATTATTACTGCGAGAGCGCCGCGAAGGTCGGCGAGCAGCTGGTAAAGCTGTCCGGTCTTGAGAAGGTTTTCTTCGGCAACTCCGGCGCGGAAGCCAACGAGGGCGCAATCAAGCTGGCGCGCAAATATTCCTACGACAAGTACGGCGAAGGACGCGCCACTATCATTACCCTCCAGTCCTCCTTCCACGGACGCACCATCACCACGCTGGCCGCCACCGGTCAGGACGTGTTCCATCAGTATTTTTATCCCTTCACCACCGGCTTCAAGCACGTTCCCGCCAACGATCTGGACGCGCTGCGTGAGGCGCTGACCGCCGACGTCTGCGCAATCATGGCCGAGCCGATTCAAGGCGAGGGCGGCGTGAATATGCTGGACACCGACTACATCAAGGCAGTGCGCGAAATCTGCGACGAGCGTGACATCCTGCTCATCTTTGACGAGGTGCAGACCGGCGTTGGACGCACCGGAAAATTCTTCGCCTACGAGCATTTCGGCATCCTGCCCGACATCGTGACCCTGGCGAAGGGTCTGGGCGGCGGACTTCCCATCGGCGCGTTCCTCGGCGGCGCGAAGGCGGCGAACACCCTTGGCGGCGGTATGCACGGCACCACGTTCGGCGCGAACCCCGTTGTAACGGCGGGCGCGCTGGAGGTTATCGCCCGGGTATCGAAGCCCGAATTCCTCGCTTCGGTGACGGAGAAGGGCACTTATCTTGCAAAGGCGCTGATGGACAAAAAGCCGTCCAAGGTGAAGTCTGTGCGCGGACGGGGTCTGATGCTGGGCTTCCAGGTGGAGGGCAATCCCAAGGATTACCTGCACGACTGCGCGGACAACGGTCTGCTGGTGCTGACCGCCGGCAAGGATGTGATCCGTCTGCTTCCGCCGCTGACGATTACCAAAGAGGAAATCGACCGCGGCGTAGAAATTCTCGCAAATGTATTGAAATAATTAGGAGGAATACCAATGAAACACGATCTTCTGAAAATGGCTGACCTGAGCAAGGCCGACATCCTCGATATCCTGAATCTGGCAAGCCAGCTGAAATATGAGACCAAGAACGGCATCGAACACAAGCATCTCGCCGGCAAGACGCTGGGCATGATCTTCCAGAAGGCTTCCACCCGCACCCGCGTATCCTTCGAAGTAGGTATGTATCAGCTGGGCGGTCAGGCGCTGTTCCTCTCCTCCCGCGACCTTCAGATCGGACGCGGCGAGCCGGTTGAAGACACCGCCCGTGTGCTCTCCCGCTATCTGGACGGCATCATGATCCGCACCTTCGCCCAGAAGGAAGTGGAGGATCTGGCCGAGTATGCGTCCATTCCGATTATCAACGGTCTGACCGATTACTGCCATCCCTGCCAGGTGCTGGCTGACCTTCAGACCATCCGCGAATTCAAGGGCGGCTTCGTCGGTCTGAAGATGTGCTACATCGGCGACGGCAACAATATGGCAAACTCGCTGATCGTCGGCGGTCTGACCGTGGGCATGAAGGTGTCCGCAGCCTGCCCGGCGGATTATCATCCCGACGCGCAGGTGCTGGACTTCGCCAAGGGCTACGAGGGAAAGTTCACGCTGACCGACAACATTCTGGAAGCCGCGAAGGACGCCGACGTGCTGTTCACCGACGTGTGGGCATCCATGGGTCAGGAGGGCGAGGCTGAAAAGCGCCGCATCGCCTTCAAGGGCTATCAGATTAACGACGAGGTGCTGGATGTGGCCGCCAAGGGCTGCATGGTTCAGCACTGCCTGCCCGCTCACCGCGAGGAGGAAATCACCGCGAAGGTCTTCGAAGCTCACGCCAACGAGATTTTCGAGGAAGCGGAGAACCGTCTCCACGCCCAAAAAGCGGTAATGGTACGCTTAATGGGGAATAACTAAAAACAAGATCATGCGTTCCCGGAAAGCAGTAACTGCACCCGCTTTTTGGATAGCGGCTTGCAGCGCAAGACGCATACAGAACAGCGGTTATGGTACGCTTAATGGGGCAGCAGTAAATGCAAAAAAACGAGGACACGTTGTATGTGTCCTCGCTTTTTTTGCCTAATAATTCTACATCGTCGCGCGGCTGCCGTTCCCATTTTTTCGCCACCTTGGACGCTCCCCGAGGGAATTCCGACAGAAGGGCATGGGAATTTGAAAAAATTCACGTTTCTATTGACAAAAACGCTGAAATCGTGTATAATGTTCCTGTAGTATGAAAACTTATTTCGCATATGCGAACCTAAGGAGGATCATCATGGAAAAACTATACAACAACATCATTCTCGCGGATGACTTCCAGTCGAAGCCGTCCCGCCCCGACGACGTGCCTTACCTGAAAAACCCGCCCGAGGTGATCAACGTCACCGTGGGACGCCAGCTGTTTGTGGACGATTTTCTCATCGAGGAAACCACGCTGACCCCGACCTACCATATGGCGAAAAAGTTCGATGGCAACCCCGTCCTCAAACCGGAGATGCCTTGGGAAAAGGAAACCGGCTCGGCGTCCACCACGCCCAAGGGCGGCGGCGTCTGGTACGACGAGGAGGAGAAAATCTTCAAAATGTGGTATGAGGCCTGCTGGCTCAATCAAATGTGCTACGCCACGTCGAAGGACGGCATTCACTGGGAGCGCCCCGATCTCGGTCTCGAACCGGGCACGAACAAAATCATGCTCTGGAAGGGAAAAGCCCCGGAAAATCCCGAGCGCTGGCTTCGCCCCGATTCCACCGCCGTTTTCATCGACTACGACGCCCCGAAGGAGCAGCGCTATAAGCTGGCGCTTCACGGTCCAAGCAGCCATTCGCCCGGCGTTGCCGCCACCTCGGCGGACGGCATCCATTGGGAAAACATCACCAAAACCGGTCTCGCCGACGACCGCACCACCATGTTCTACAACCCTTTCCGAAAGAAGTGGGTTTACAGCATCCGCAGCGCGTGGCACGACCGTTCACGGGATTACATCGAGTGCGACGACCTGCTGGCAGGCGCGAAATGGGAGCTGTCTGACCGCCATAACTGGCTGGCTTGCGATGAGTTTGACCGCCCCGATCCCTATTTCTGCCATTCCAACGTGGCCGACAAGAGCGATTCCGTCTACACGCCCGGCTTGTACAACATCGACTGCGTGGGCTACGAAAGCATCATGCTAGGTATGTTTGAACTGCATCAGGGCTTGAGCAACAAAACCTTCGGCGACGCGGGTGTGCCGAAAATCACCGATCTGATGCCCATCTACAGCCGGGATGGCTACCATTTTTCCCGCCCCTGCCGCGATCCGTTCATCCCTTCCTCCCGTTATCGCGGCGCGTGGGACAGAGGTTACGTCCAGTCGGTGGGCGGCGTCTGCATCATCCACGGCGACGAGCTTTGGATTTATTACACCGGATTCGCCGGCGATGAGCGCTATGGACGGGCATGGTCGGACGACGACAACAAAACCGGTATGTACATGAACGGCGCCACCGGCATCGCCAAGCTCCGCCGTGACGGTTTTGTCTCAATGGATGGCAGCGGCAGCATCCTCACCCGCAAGCTGGAATTCTCCGGCAAGCGCTCCCTCCACGTGAACGCGGCGGGCAGCGTAAAGGCTGCGATTCTTTCGGCGGACGGCAGGATTTTAGCCGAATCCGCGCCCTTCGCCGGCGACAGCACCAACGCGAAGCTGGATTTCGGCGGCTTCGACGTGGCAAGCCTGAACGGGCAGGTCATCCGCCTGCGCTTCGATGTGAGCGGAAGTATCTACGCCTTCGGTTTCGCGGACGAGAAGGGCGACTTCGGCGGCGCCCACGCGGCGGGCGTGGTGAAACTGTGAACGCAATGTTAAATCTGTAACAGGCTCTTGCAATTTTCTTCCGATTGTGGTATACTGAATGTACCTACTCCAAGGATGCGTCCGCGGGGATGGTTTCAAACTGGGTTCTGTGCCGAAGATGCGTCTGAGGTGGAAGAAAATTGTGCCGCAATCTGCGGTTTTATTGTCATTCCCACGCTCTCCGGTTCGAACCGGGGAGCGTTTTGTCATAAAGGAGGAATCCAATGGAGACAAGAGTCGCACTGATCGGCATCGTGGTGGAGGATATGTCCGCCGCGTCCCGGATCAACGAGATTCTGCATCAATACAGCGAGTACGTCATTGGTCGCATGGGCATCCCGCACCGGGAACGCGGGGTATCGATCATCAGCGTGGCGGTGGACGCGCCGTCCGATAAGATCGCCGCGCTGTCGGGCAGACTGGGCAACATCCCCGGCGTGTCGTCCAAGACGATCTACGCGAAGGCAGACAGTTCAAAATCACAATAACTTTAATGAAACTTTGAGGTAAATATTATGTACGACGTTAAATCCATGAAAGCCGAGGAATTCATCTCGGACGAAGAAGTCAAAGCCACCCTCGCCTACGCGGACGAGCATAAAAATGATCACGCGCTGATCGACGAAATCCTCGCCAAAGCCCGCGAACTGAAGGGTCTGAACCACCGGGAAGCTTCCGTGCTCCTCGCCTGCGAGGACGAAGGGAAGATCAAGGAGATGTACGATCTTGCCGAGCAGATCAAGAAGGATTTCTACGGCAATCGAATCGTGCTGTTCGCGCCGCTCTATCTGTCCAACTACTGCGTAAACGGCTGCGTATACTGTCCCTACCATATGTCGAACAAGGAAATGCCCCGCAAAAAACTGACCCAGGAGGAAATTCGCCGGGAGGTCATCGCATTGCAGGACATGGGTCACAAGCGTCTCGCCATCGAAGCGGGCGAGGATCCGGTGAACAACCCCATCGAGTACATCCTTGAATCCATCAAAACCATCTACGACATCAAGCACAAGAACGGCGCCATCCGCCGCGTCAACGTGAACATCGCCGCCACCACCGTTGAAAACTACCGCAAGCTCAAAGACGCCGGCATCGGTACTTACATCCTTTTCCAGGAAACCTATCATAAGGAGAGCTACGAAAAGCTCCACCCCACCGGACCCAAGCACAACTACGCCTATCACACCGAAGCGATGGACCGCGCCATGGAAGGCGGCATCGATGATGTGGGTCTGGGCGTGCTCTACGGTCTGGAGCTGTACCGCTACGAGTTTGCCGCGCTTCTGATGCACGCAGAGCATCTGGAAGCCGTTCACGGCGTAGGTCCCCACACCATTTCCATGCCCCGCATCAAGCGTGCTCAGGGCATCGATCCCTCCACCTTCGACAACGGCATCTCGGATGAAATTTTCGCCAAGCTCTGCGCGCTCATCCGCATTTCCGTTCCGTACACCGGCATGATCATCTCCACCCGCGAGTCCAAGGAAGTGCGCGAAAAGGTCATTCGTCTGGGCGTTTCCCAGATCAGCGGCGCGTCCCGCACCAGCGTGGGCGGCTACTGCGAGCCGGAGCCGGAGGACGAAAGCTCCGCCCAGTTCGATGTGTCTGACAATCGGACGCTGGACGAGGTGGTGAACTGGCTGATCAAGCTGGGCTACATCCCCTCCTTCTGCACTGCCTGCTACCGCGAGGGACGCACCGGCGACCGCTTCATGGCGCTTTGTAAGTCGAAGCAGATTCAGAACTGCTGCCACCCCAACGCGCTGATGACGCTGAAGGAATACCTGATGGACTACGCTTCGCTGGACACCCGCGTGGTCGGCACCGACCTGATTCTGCGGGAGCTTTCGAATATCCCCAACGAAAAGGTGCGCAAGCTGGTCATTCAGCACCTGAAGGAAATTCGCAACGGACAGAGAGATTTCCGACTGTAAGCCATCCGCCCTCGCATAATAAGGAGGAATAAAATGTCACTCAATGCAACACCATCCGGCGAACGTGTCCATATCGGCATTTTCGGACGTCGAAACGCCGGAAAATCCCAGCTGATCAATGCGCTCACCGGACAGAAGCTGGCCATCGTCTCGGACGTTGCCGGAACCACCACCGACCCCGTGTCGAAAGCCATGGAGCTGCTTCCCATCGGCCCGGTGATGATCATCGACACCCCCGGTCTTGACGACGAGGGCGAGCTTTGTCATATGCGCGTGGAAAAGACGCTTCAGGTGCTGGCAAAAACCGACATCGCGCTGGTAGTCATCGACGCCGCCGTGGGAATGTCCGACTTCGACCGGGACATTCTCGCCCGGGTGAAGGAGAAGGGCATCCCCCATCTGGTGGTGTACAACAAATCCGACCTCGCCAATCCGCCGGAGGGCGAAGTTTCGGTAAGCGCCGTCACCGGCGAGGGCGTTCATGCGCTGCGGGAGAAAATCGCCGCATTGTATGACAATCGCGAAGAAAAGCATCTGGTCGCCGATCTCGTTTCGCCGAACGACGTGGTGATTTTGGTGGTGCCCATCGACGCTTCCGCGCCCAAGGGGCGGCTGATTCTGCCCCAGCAGCAGGTTATCCGCGATCTGCTGGAAGCGGGCGGAATTCCGATGGTGGCGCGTCCCTCCGAGCTGACATCCGCCATCGAATCGCTGAAATGTCCGCCGCGGCTGGTTATCACCGACAGCCAAGCCTTCGGCGAGGTGGCGAAGCTGGTTCCCGAGTCCATTCCGCTGACCTCCTTTTCCATGGTTATGGCGCGCTACAAGGGCAATTTCGCCGAATCGGTGGCGGGCGCGAAAACGCTGGATACACTGAATCCCGGCGACCGCGTGCTGATCGCCGAAGGCTGCACCCACCATCGCCAGTGCGAGGACATCGGCACCGTGAAGCTGCCGAACTGGATTCGCGGGCACATGGCGAAGCTCGGCAAAAGCGGGGAACCGGAATTCAGCTTCGTGTCGGGAGGCGAATTTCCGGAGGATTTGTCCGGATATGCGCTGGTCATCCACTGCGGCGCGTGTATGCTGAACGAGCGGGAGGTGCGCTCGCGCTACGCCCGCGCCGCCGCACAGGGCGTGTCGATTACCAACTACGGCATCGCCATCGCCCATATGCACGGGATTCTCGCAAGAGCAGCAAAGCCGCTGCTTTAATCAAAAGGAGCAGTCCGCCCGGACTGCTCCTTTCCCTATTAACCATTCACCTCGCGGTTCAGCCAGCCCATGTCCACATACTCGTCCGTATCGTACAGCTTGCGCAGAATCGAAGCCGTCTCGGTGAGATACGCCGGAACCCGAGGCAGGATTTCGCCGCTCCAAAGCTGCGCCGCCGCTATGGGAAGCCGGTTCAGGAAGTCCGGCAGATGATCCCACGTGGTCAGCATCACGCCCAGCGCGCCGGATTCCCGGGCAACGTTCGCGTGGCACTGGATGTTTTCCAGATTGTCCCACGGACAGGTCAGCACGTCAAAGCCCTTGCCGATGAAATAGGGCGTGGTCGGATTGCCCTTTTTGCAGCTATAATTCCAGTCGGCGATGATGACCCGGCGGTCGAGCAGATCAAGGGCGGCGTCGGTGCCGTGATTCTGACCGTTCGCTTCCACAAACTCGTCGGTCAGCTCGCGGAACGCTTCCCGCCGGACAAGCTCGTCGTGCCAGATGATGGGGCGGCGTCCGTCTTTAGCCAAATCGGCGGTGAGATTGTTGATGTAGCCTGCCAGCAGCTCGGCGGGGTCATGCTTGCGGCACTCGGGGCAGGTGGCGAAGGAATAGGCTTCATCGAAGCCTAGATGGAAGTAGCTTCCATCGCCGCAAAGCTCCATCAGCTCGGCGCGGATTTCAGAAAGCAGCTTGTACGTGTCGGGATTGGTCGTACACCACGTCCAGCCGTCCGGCTCGAAGTACATCTGAAGCCGCGGATTCTCGTTGAGCACCGTATGCCGCCCCATGCCGATGCGGGACTGGGTGGCGTGTCCGAAGTGGTTGATCATCGGGATGACCTCCATGCCGTAGCTGTGGGCGAGGTCGATCAGCGGCTTGACCTGCGCCTTCGTGAAGGCCTGCTTCCAGCCGAGAGCGGGGAAGCAGTCGTATTTCAGCATTCCCCAGAACTCCAGCACCACATGGGTCAGCTTGAGGAAGCCCGCCATGTGAATCGCCTTCTCGATGGTGGCAATCCGGCTCTCAGGGAAGACGCAGAGGTGAATCATTCGCACGCCCATGGACGGCTTGTCGCACACGTCGGCGGGGGTGATAGAAAGCGCCTCCCGTCCCTCATCAAGGCATTCGGGCGTGATCAGCTGCACGAGGGTGTTGAAGCCGTCGATCAGCGCCTTTTCGCTGACGGCGGCGACCGAAGCGCCCGCGCCGTCAACGCGGATGGCGTAATATTCGCCCGCGTCGATTGGGGAAGCGTTTCCCACGACGATCTGCCACGCATCGAGAACAGGCGCGATTTCGGCAGTCGATGCGTCGAAGGAAAAGCGTTTCCAGAGCCGCGCCAGATTGCCGCAAACGTCGGCGGACAGGGATTTCGGCACAAGGATTCGCACCTTCGCGCCGAAGCGGAAGGGTTCGCCCTCCTGTTCGGCGAAGGACGCGGGCTTGGGATAGAGCTTGGTCATGTACATGATTTTGTCTCCTTTGCGGGGTTTTTCTTTATTGTAACACATTCGCGCGGCGATTGCAAGAGGGGGCGGTAAATTCTTATCAGAACATTAGCGGGTATGTTCGGATGTGACGATGGGGCGTGCAGATTGTGTTCATTTTTATCTTGACAAGCGGGCGGAAATCTTCTATAATATATATATCTTTGTGAAAGGAGCGGTGTCATGCGGGCTGGATTCGGCGATTATCATCCCGCCGTCACCTTCGTCTGGTTTATGACGACGGCGGCGGTGACGATGCTTTATATGCACCCGGCATTCCTCGTTCTGTCGCTGATTTCGGCGCTGGCGTGGGGGCTGCGGATGGGCAGCGTGAAGGGCGCCACGCTGCGATTTTTGGCGCCCATGGCGTTTTTTGCCATGCTCATCAACCCGCTGTTCAGCCACGAGGGCGTAACCATCCTCGCCTGGTTTCCGAACGGCAATCCGCTGACGCTGGAAAGCATCCTTTACGGCATCGCGGCGGGAATTATGCTGGGCGCGGCGGTGCTTCTTTTCATAAATCTTTCGGCAGTGATGACGACGGACAGGCTGATCTGCCTGTTTGGGCGGATTATCCCGGCGCTTTCGCTGCTGCTGTCCATGACCCTGCGCTTCGTACCGCGGTTTACCGACCGCGTTCGGCGCGCGTCCGACGCCCAGCGCGCCCTCTTCGGGAAGCTGACCGCTCGGCGTTCGGTGCGCGTCTTTTCCGGCGTAACCACATGGGCGCTGGACAGTTCGCTGGACACCGCCGATTCCATGCGCGCCCGGGGATGGGGGCTTCGCGGGCGCACCGCCTACTCCATCTTCCGCATGGAGGATCGGGACTGGCTGGCGCTTTCCGTAACGCTGGGCTGCGGGGCGTATATTCTGTGGGGCATCCTTGAAGGCGGGGCAGCGTACCGATACTATCCCAGTTTTTCGTGTGATTTGAATGCATTTACCATCCGGCTTCTGCTGGTTTACGCCCTATTGTGCGCGCTTCCACTGATCATCGACGCGAAGGAGGACAGAAAATGGAAATCATCCAAGTGAATAACCTTTCCTTCGCCTATCCGGGCGGGGCGGATGTGCTGCGCGGCGTCAGCTTCAACGTCGGGCGGGGCGAATTCGTCACCCTCTGCGGACGTTCCGGCTGCGGCAAATCCACGCTGCTCCGCCATCTCAAGCGGGCGCTGACCCCGGCTGGGGAACGTTCGGGCAGCATTTTCATCGGCGGAAGCCCCATCGAAGCGCTGGACGAGCGCTCGGCGGCGGCGGACATCGGCTACGTAATGCAGTCGCCGGAGAATCAGATCGTCTGCGACAAGGTCTGGCACGAACTGGCCTTCGGGCTGGAAAGCCTTGGCTGCCAGACGCCGGAAATTCGCGCCCGGGTGGCGGAAATGGCAAGCTATTTCGGCATTTCCGATTGGTTCCACCGGGATACGGCGTCCCTGTCCGGCGGGCAGAAGCAGCTGCTCAATCTGGCGGCGATTATGGTCATGCGCCCGTCGATTTTGCTGCTGGACGAGCCGACCAGCCAGCTTGACCCCATCGCCGCCGCCGATTTCATCGCCACCGTTGGCAAAATCAACCGGGAACTGGGCACCACAGTCATCCTCGCCGAGCATCGGCTGGAGGAAGCCTTCGCCGTGTCCGACCGGGTGCTGGTCATGGACGGCGGACGGATTGCCGCCGACGGCACGCCCCGTCAGGCGGGCGAAATTCTGCGCGCCCACGATCGGGGAATGTTCGCCGCCATGCCCACCGCCATGCGGGTTTGGGACGCGGTGGGCGGCGGGGAATGCCCGGTGACGGTTCGCGAGGGCAGGGAATGGCTGTCCGCGCGGCTTGCAAAATCGCCCGCTGAGCCGCTTCCCACAAAATCGGAACCCGCTTTCGGCGAGGTTGTGTTGAGCGCCCATGAGCTGTGCTATCGCTACGAGCAAAACCTGCCCGATGTGGTTCGCGGGCTGTCGCTAACGCTGCATCGGAACGAGATTCTGGCAATTCTGGGCGGCAACGGAAGCGGCAAGTCCACCACGCTCTCCCTGCTGTGCGGGTTGGCAAAGCCCCAGCGGGGCGAAATCGAGCGTCAGGGGAATATCGCTCTTCTGCCGCAGGATCCGCAGCTGTTGTTCACCCGCAAAACGGTGCGGGAGGAGCTGGAGGGGGACGCCGAATCGGCAGCGCGCGTGACGTCGCTTTGCCGGTTGGAGGGATTGCTGGAGCGGCATCCCTACGATCTGTCGGGGGGCGAGCTTCAGCGGGCGGCGCTGGCAAAGCTGCTGCTGGCCGACCCGGACATCCTGCTGCTGGACGAGCCGACCAAGGGGCTGGACGCCGAATATAAGCAGACCTTCGCCGCCATCCTCTGCCGCCTTGCGTCCGAGGGGAAGGCGATTCTGCTGGTCAGCCACGACGTGGAGTTCTGCGCGTCCCACGCCCACCGCTGCGCCCTGTTCTTCGACGGCGGGCTGGTCAGCGAAGGTTCGCCGCGGCAATTCTTCGCCGCCAACAGCTTCTACACCACGTCGGCGGCGCGCATCGCCCGGGGGCTGATCGACAAGCCTGTCACTACCGCCGACGATTTAGCGGCGGTCTGCGGCGGGTCGCTTCCGCCCATCCCCGAGCCGGTCGAAATCGCGCCGCCCCCCGTTCCGCCGCCGAAAAAGGCGGAGTCAGCGCAAAAAAAGCAGCCCCGTGCGTGGTACACATGGGCTGCGATGGGTGTGCTGCTGGCGCTGATTGTTCCAACGATACTGCTCGGCACGCGATTTTTCGGCGCGCGGCGGTATTATTTCACGGCGCTGCTGGTGCTGATCGAAACTCTCGCCGCCTTTGCCGTCTCCTTCGAGGGACGCCGACCATCCTCCCGGGAACTGACGATGCTGGCGTCGCTTTGCGCGCTGGGAATCGCGGGGCGGGCGGTCTTCTTCATGCTGCCCGAGTGCAAGCCGATCGTGGCGATTGTTGTGGTCGCGGGCGCGGCGCTTGGCGGGGAATCCGGCTTCCTCGTGGGGGCGATGACCATGCTGGCGTCGAATATGCTGTTCGGGCAGGGTCCGTGGACGCCGTGGCAGATGCTGGCAATGGGATTATGCGGATTGGCGGCGGGACTGTTCCTGCGGCGGATTCGCCCCACGCGGCTGACGCTTTGCGCCGCAGGCGGCATCGCGGCGGTGGTAATCTACGGCGGCGTGATGAACCTGGCGTCGGCGATGATGTGGTCGGGGCAGCTGAACGCGGGGGCAATCGGCAGCTATTTCGTCAGCGGTTTGCCGATGGATCTGGTGCGCGGCGTTTCAACGGCGGTGTTCCTTTGGTTCGGCGGAATGCCGCTTTATGAGAAGCTGGCGCGGATGAAATTGAAGATGTGAACGAGGATGCGGTTTGACCGCATCCTCGTTTTTATAATGTTTTCTTCAATGCCTCATAAATTCCCAACACATTCGTAAATGTAACAGGTTTACCAGCGCGCACCAATTTCAAAACACTCCTTGAATCGCGTATGATTTCCTTCGCCAACTGTTCTTCAATCATGATTGGCTGATGATTTTTGTCATAATATATTTCATGGATGTATTTTTCAGTAACCGGACAAATATTCTGAATCAGGAACGCGGCTGGTCGCCCAATCAGCGTGCCCAGCTTAATTGTATTACAAAATCCATATTTTGCCTTCTTTTTATCATGAATCGCTTTGAATTTTTCATATTTGGTTGACGCGGGCACCAGCCATAGAATCCTTGGCTCATTTTCATCCCGGAAGCAGAAAAAGCACGGACGTGACCGCAGTTCACCCCGAACTGCTTCCTTATTGATCATGACATTGGGATCTGGAAAATCTATGTAATACTGATCGGATATAAAGCAAAAATTCCCTTGCAGCATAAAAAACCTCTATTTATCAGCAAAGGGAACACTGTAAACAATGTTCCCCTTACTCATCATTTTTGTCCTGACCATTTATGCGTCGCATATCAGGGAGCGACAAACATTTTGACCCCGACCATTTATGCGTCGCATATCGGGGAGCGACAAACATTTTTCAGCTTTCGCTGCATTTATATTATACACGATTTCGCACGAAATGTCAATAGGCAAAACGGAATAAATTCCGGGAATATATTCTGGCATTTATTCCGTTCAATACCATCCCTTATTTCAGCATACCTTCCACGATGCCAGCCACAGCGGCCACCGCGTCGGCCAGCTTGTCCGCGTCGCGGGCGCCTGCCATCGCGTTGTCGGGACGTCCGCCGCCCTTACCGCCGGCAATCTGCGCAGCCGCGCCGACGATCTTGCCAGCGTGGGCGCCAGCCGCAACCGCAGCCTTGCCGCAGCCGCAGACCAGATTCAGCTTGCCCTCGGCATTGGTCGCCAGCAGAACGACGATGCTCTCGTCCTTCGCCTTCAGATCGTCGCAAACCTGACGCGCCGCGTCGGGTGTCATACCCTCCGTCACCGCAGTAACAACCGTCACCGCGCCAACCTTAACCGCGCCGTTCATGATGTCAGCGGTCTTGGAGGCGGCGATCTTGGCGTTCAGCGCTTCGATTTCGTGCTTGGCAGCCTTGATTTCTTCCTCAAGCTGTGCAGCGCGCTTCACCAGATCGGCGGGGGTGGTCTTCATAACCTGAGCCGCTTCGGCAATCTGATCTTCCTTCTGCTTCATCTGCACCAGCACCTGCAGGCCGGTTACGCCTTCGATACGGCGCACGCCTGCGGCTACCGACGACTCGGAGATAATCTTGAACAGACCCGCCTTGCCCGTGTTGTCTAAATGCGTACCGCCGCAAAGCTCGGTGGAGAAGGTGCCCATCTTGACCATGCGCACCACGTCGCCGTACTTCTCGCCAAAGAGCGCCATCGCGCCTTCGTGGCGTGCGGTTTCGATGTCGGTTTCCTTGGTCACGATCGGCTCGCCCAACAGAATGTGCGCGTTGACCAGCGCCTCCACAGCCTCCAGCTCCTTGGGCGTGAGCGCCGCGAAATGGGTGAAGTCGAAACGGCAGCGCTGGTTGTCCACATAGGAACCGGCCTGCTCGACGTGCTTGCCCAGCACCTGACGGAGTGCCGCCTGAAGCAGGTGCGCCGCCGAGTGATTGCGCATGATTGCGGCGCGGCGCATGGAATCAACCTCGGCGCGAACCGGGTCGCCCACCTTCACGTCGCCGTTGACCAGCGTGCAGAGGTGAATATAAACGCCCTCGGACTTCTTGGTGTCCGTGACGGAAATCATCGTGTCGTGGTCGTAAATCGTACCGGTGTCGCCCACCTGACCGCCGCCTTCGCCGTAGAAGGGGGTCTTGTCCAGGATGATGGTGCAGTCGCCCTCGGTCACGCGGTCAACCGGCTGGTCGTCCACGATGATGGCAAGCACCTTCGCGCCCTCGGTAACAAGCTCATTGTAGCCGGTGAATTCGGTCTTGGGAAGCTCGGCCAGCAGCGTTTTGGAGGTGTCGCTCCAGCCGGAAATGTTTGCGCGGGCATTGCGTGCGCGGTTCTTCTGATCGTTCATCAGCTTGGCAAAGGTCTCTTCGTCGATGGCGAGGTTGCTTTCGCTGGCGATTTCGCGGGTCAGGTCGATGGGGAAGCCGAAGGTATCGTACAGCTTGAAGACTTCCTCGCCGGAGATGGTCTGCACGCCGTCGGTGAGGGCGCGGCGCATCAGGTTGGAAAGGATGGTCAGACCGGCGTCGATGGTGGCGTCGAAGCGCTCCTCCTCCAGAGCGATGACTTTGAGGATGTAGTCGTGCTTTTCAACCAGCTCGGTGTAAGCGCCCTTGTTCTGGTCGATGACCACCTCGCACAGTTCAGCGAGGAAGGGGCGGTTGATGCCCAGCAGCTTGCCGTGACGTGCGGCGCGGCGGAGAATGCGGCGGAGGACATAGCCGCGTCCTTCGTTGGACGGAATAACGCCGTCGGAGATCATGAAGGTAGCGGAACGGATATGGTCGGTAACGACACGGATGGACACGTCGTCCTCCTCGGTGTCGCCGTACTTCTTGCCGGAGATTTCGCATACGGTGTCCAGAATCTTGCGCACCGTGTCAACCTCGAACAGGTTGTCCACGCCCTGCATCACGCAGGCGAGGCGCTCCAGACCCATACCGGTGTCGATGTTCTTCTGGGACAGTTCGGTGTAATTGCCGTTGCCGTCGTTGTTGAACTGGGAGAACACGTTGTTCCAGATTTCCATGTAGCGGTCGCAGTCGCAGCCGGGCTTACAGTCGGGGGAGCCGCAGCCGTACTTCTCGCCGCGGTCGAAGTAAATCTCGGAGCAGGGGCCGCAGGGGCCGGAACCGTGCTCCCAGAAGTTGTCAGCTTTGCCCAGACGCACCACATGAGCGGGATTTACGCCGATTTCGTTGACCCAGATGTTGTAGGCTTCCTCGTCGTTCTCGTAGATGGACGGCCAGAGCAGGTCAGCCGGAATCTCGAGGGTGACGGTCAGGAATTCCCACGCCCAAGCGATGGCTTCATGCTTGAAGTAGTCGCCGAAGCTGAAGTTGCCCAGCATCTCAAAGTAAGTGCCGTGGCGGGCGGTTTTGCCCACGCGCTCCAGGTCGGGGGTGCGGATGCACTTCTGGCAGGTGGTGACGCGGCGTCTGGGCGGCGTAACCTCGCCGGTGAAGAACTTCTTCATCGGCGCCATGCCCGAGTTGATGAGCAGCAGGGATTTATCGTTGTTGGGGATCAGTGAAAAGCTGGGCAGACGAAGGTGTCCCTTCGATTCGAAGAACGAAAGGTACTTCTCGCGCAGCTCGTTTAAGCCTGTCCATTGCATAGTTGGTATTCCTCCAAAATAATCTTTATTCTTATATTATAGCAAATACGCGGGGCATTGTCAATAGGTTAGGCAAAAAAATGCGCAAACAGCCCGGCGGAGCCGGTCTGTTTGCGGGGAAAATTTCGTTTTCAGTCAGCGTCCGCTTCCCATTTCAGGGTCGCGCTCGCAGTAAGCGTATCGATCCGCACTCCTGCGTAGCTGCCGTTGAAGATCCAGCTGGCATTTACGCCGCAGGAGGTTTGTCCTTCGGCATTTGCGTAGGTATAGGACGCAAACGGCGTGTAGAGCAGGGTTCTGCCCTCATGCGCGATTGCATCCGTGGAGAAGGTCTGCTCAGTACCGTCCACGATGAGCTTGCCTGTATCTACTCTTGCGCCGCAGTTTATGTCGTAGCTCTCCAGCCCCACTTCAAAATCAATCGTAACACCGCCGTCCGCTTCCATGTGGCAATCGTAGTTCACCACCAGACGCAGCTTTTCGCTCTGATCGGAAACGAACTTTCCTGTAACGGAATTTCCCGCGGAAAGCGATCCGCTCAGGTCAATGACATCGTCGGCGTCCACGGTTGTGTCGACATCGGGGGCTGCCTCCCCGGTATCGGCAGGAGCCGTGGTTTCCTCCGCTTGTGCGGCAGATTCTGTGTCCGCAACAGGCTCAGTATCCGGCGCTTTTTCAGTTACCGGCTCGGTATCGGCTGCGGGTTCGGTTTCTGCGGATGTATCCGTCGAAGTTTCGGAAGTTTTTGTATCCGTCTCCGCCGGTTTGGTTACGATCACCGCGTCCGTCTCCCGCGTAACCGCCTCGATGCGGGTGACCTCCGGCGTGCCGTCGTCCGATTCCCCGCCGCATCCCACCAGAAAAAGGCAGAGCAGCAGGCAGCATATGGGAGCGCGCTTGAATTGATTCAGCATTATGTAATCCTTTCCTTTTACGGTTGAGTTGGTATAGTAACAGTATAGCAGATGATTGTCCGTATCGTGTGAATAAAATGTAAAATAATATGAATCGCCACGCGCGAAGGGGGCGAAAAGCAAAAAGGAGATTCGTAAGAATCTCCTTTTCGTTGGTCTGAGTGACAAGACTTGAATCTTGCTATCAGCTGCGCATGGCGCAGCTGCACAAGAATGCCGGCGATGCCGCCATTCTTGAATCCACAACTTACAATAAATCCTGTCCAACAGATAAAGCAAAAGAACCGAAACGCCACAAGGCATTTCGGTTCTTTTGTTGGTCTGAGTGACAAGACTTGAACTTGCGGCCTCTACCACCCCAATACAGAAATTTCCAGCCACAAAACGACGGCGTTTTTGCTATGATCGTAGATCTGAGAGCGCGTATCCCGCGCGGGTC
>JAFUQU010000011.1 GCA_017472255.1 Clostridia bacterium
CTCTCAATATCGCACAGGTAAAAGAGAAACACGGTTTTGAGAAACGACCCAACTACAACAAGGGTGCAGACGGTCACAGAGTACCACAATGCCCACCCGACAAGGAGAAGGCAATCGAGGATGCCTTCAAGCATTTTGGAATGCTCTAAAACTCCACAGAACGCCCCACAAATGATTTTCTCACACAAACCCATACAGATACCACAAAACCCCTCACAGACCGCCAGAAACGGTCCAGAGGGGTTTTGTTATGCTCTGTTCGCAAGTTCTCAGTTTTTGTGGTTGCCACAAAATATACTGAGTTATATCTTTGGGAAAAGATATTTTCAATGCTTCTGAGTGAATTGTTAAAAACGGTATGAGGAAATTTCCTCATACCGTTTTTGATTACACTTTATTGTTTAGTTGCATTTGCTGTGAACCATTCGTAGAATTCTTGTGAAACGGCTTGTGGGGTTGAACCAAGGTCAATAGTGTTACAACCATCGATTGCCCATTCATCCCCTAAATTATCCCAAGCATAATAGATGCTTCCTGTATCGTCTATTTCTATCTTTGGAAGTTTAGCGACTTCTCTCATCGCTGAATTGTTCTGCTTAACCCTTATTAGGAAATCAATGTTTTCTTTTTCGATAAGATGCGCAAGAACGTTGTATGCCTCATAACCTCTATCTGCAATTATGGACATGGTCAGAATGGTTAGCATCTGATTATAATACCACAGGTGAAACTGCTCCAACAATCAAGACAGCAGACTTTGAGGATGTTTCCTATGGTAATTAATATGACATAAAATCTGCCGTATTGTTCTTGTAGATATGCATATCAACGGCGTAGAAAAGCTGGAGCATTCCGGTTCCGAAGCCGAAATAACTCATGCCCGCATCAAAAACAATGTTGTCGTAGATCAGCTCCATCATCTCTCGCGAATCCTCGTCGCGCGACAGCTTTACGCCCGGAACGATATCAAAATACCCGGGAAGTGTGGTGCAGCGTTCATGTATGTATCTACTTTATTGATTTATTTGTTTTCTTCGATCATCGCAATGAGCCTGCGTCCCAGCGCGGCGGTCTGCATCACCTCCACCCCCGGCAGTCCCATCACGAAGACCGTCGACTATCCCATCGAGCTGTGGTCGGACGAGATCGAATACCCCATGGAGGCGATCTCCGCCCGCATCGCCCATCTCTCCATCATCGACGCCATCTCCGCGAAAAACTACAAGCAGAGCCATGACCTGATCGACAGCAGCATCCGAATGAAATAAAATTCCAAAAAGTCTCACAGCCGGGTCAGACGGGAATTTCACAGGGAAGCATGAATCAGCGAAGCGTATCACGTCTCATCCTGCACAAAGTTAAAAGAATTTTCGATCGTGCAACAATTTTGTACGATTATGTAAAGACATTCAAAAAAACCTGTGATATAATTAATGAAAATATGATGATTCGGAGGTACCGCCATGCCGCGCATTGATCCGTTTTTTGACAAGCAGCCGCCGCTTACGTTTATCGACGAGCTGCGCACACCCATGTATCAGTCGGCGCCCGATGGATGGGGCAGCCGCGAAAGAAAGGAAGACGAAGTCGACGCGTCGGGGGTCTATATCGCAACGCCCTGCTTCGAGCCGCTTCTTGAAACCTCATGGGCTTCCTTCGCGCGTTTTGCGCATATATATAAAATAGAAGGAACCCGCTATCCCGTCCGCATCACGCGCATCGTGACCGAGCATGCCGAGTCGTGGCGCGCCGAGATCATGCAAGGCGGCGTGCAGATTTCGGGCGACACCGAGGGCATCCGCCGCGCGCTCGTCTGGCTCGAGGACGAGCTTCGCCGCGCCGAGGCTCCCTATCTTGTGCCCGGCGTCACCGAGCGTCACGCCGTGATCCGCTCCCGCATCACGCGCTGCTTCTTCAGCCCGATCAACCGCCCGCCGAAGTTCGGCGACGAGCTGTCGGACGATATCGACTATTATCCCGAGGAATACCTGAACCGCCTCATGCACGACGGCTCGAACGGTGTGTGGATTTATACCCGCTTCTCCGATCTCATGGAGTCGTCGTTTGTCGAGAACTGGGGCAAGGGACGCGAATCCCGCGTCGAAAAGTTATGCCGCGTCATCGACAAATGCGCGCGCTACGGCATCGGCGTGTATGTGTTCGCGATCGAGCCGATGTCGATGTTCGCCGAGGATTTCGCGAAATGCCCCGAGATCGCGGGCGTGAAGTACCCCATCTACGAGTCCGGCTACGGCTATTCAGAAAAGCACTGCATCTGCGTCGAGTGTGACGAGGGACGGCAGTTCGTGTACGAATCCGGCAAGCGCCTGTTTGAAGCGGCGCCCGGACTGCGCGGCTTCATCAGCATCACCTACGGCGAGCGTCCCACCGCTTGCTCGTCGATGACACACCGCAAATGCCCGAAGGGAGCCTGCCCCGCGACCTGCGAGGGCGAGCTGCTTGCCGACAACGTGGCGGCGCTGCGCGCGGGCATGAAAGCCGCGAAGCCCGACTGCGAGGTCATCAGCTGGACGTACGGTCATCGCACATGGGAATTCGACGATATCCGCGATTACGTCGACCGCGCGCCGCTCGACGTGATGCTGATGCAGAATTTCGACGATATGGGTTACGAGGAACAGCACGGCGTGATGCGCCAGTGCGTCGACTACTGGCTGTCCTACGTCGGACCGTCCGATCTGTTTACGATCACGGCAGAACAGGCGAAAAAATCCGGCAGGCACATGTTCGCGAAGATGCAGGTCTGCTGCTCGCACGAAATTGCGAGTGTGCCGTACGTTCCTGTGCCGGGCATCATTTACAAAAAATATGCGGGCGCACGCGATCTCGGCGTTGAGGGCGTGCTCCAGTGCTGGTATTTCGGCAACTTCCCGTCCATGATGAGCAAGGCGGCGGGCGAGCTGTCGTTTGTCGAGCGATTTGACGACGAAAAAGCGTTCCTCACGTCCCTCGCGTCGATCTTCTGGGGACGCACGAACGCTGATAAAATCGCGGCGGCGTGGGGCTTATTCGAGGAAGCCTACCGCATGTATCCGATGAATGTCATGTTCAGCTATTACGGACCGATGCACGACAGCGTGGTCTGGAAGCTCGCGCTGGAGCCTAAGAATAACAAGCTCCCGCGTACATGGCAGACGCTCGATCCCATCGACGGCGACCGCATCGGCGAGAGCCTTCTGCAGGGGCACACGCTCGACGAAGCGCTGACGCTGGTTTCGGCGATGTGCGAAAAATGGCAGGCGGGACTTGACATTTTGACCGCTGTTCCCGTGACGGGCGGCGACATGCGCGAGCAGGTTTCCGTCGCGAAAGCCATCGGCGTGCTGTGGGACGGCACGCGAAACATTCTCGAATTCTACAAGCTGCGCCACGAGCTGGGACTGTCTCTCGGCGACGCGCAGGCGAAGCTTTCGCGCATGGAAGCGCTCGTTTTAGCGGAGATCGAAAACAGCCGTGCGATGATCCCGCTCTGCGTTTCGGACAGGCGGCTCGGTTATCACTCCGAGGGCGAGGGCTACAAATTCTTCCCCGAAAAGCTGCTCGACCGAATCGCACAGCTCGAAGAACTGCTCGTGACCGAATTCCCGCGCGTGCGCGCACGCATCGATGCGGGACTCGCGCCGCTTGCGTATTATCTCGGCGAGACGGATGAAGTACACTACGCGATGGCGGCTGACATCGAGGATGTCGCATGGGAGATGATCGGCGATAAGGCGAAATTCCGCGCGTCGCTCGACGGGCTCACGCTGACGCTCGATCTCGTTTCCGACACGCCGACAACCTTCCAGCTCTGCCCCGAATTCAAGCTGTTCACGCCCGATCCCGTCGTGCACATTTCGCCCGACGGTACGGTAAGCTGCCGCAGCGGGATCGACGCGAAGCTCTACAATTCGCTTTTCGGCGAGCGGTATGCGGCGGAGCTTGCGAAATACGAAAATTCTTCCGCGATTGACGGCGGCAGACGGCTCACGCTCGATCTTGCCGACTTCGGCTTCACCGAGCCGCGCCCGTTTAAGTTCCGCCTTGCGGCTGGCGGGGTATCGTGGGTGAAGGACCCTGAATCGCTCGAAACGCTGGGACTGTTCGGCGTGCGCGTCGGCGAATACGGCTGGATGATGCCGCCTAAAAAATAAGATGGAATTTCGGCTTCAGGAACTTTCTCATGTGCTGACGGTGACGCGCATCGCGAATCTGCACTATTTCGAGTTCACCCGCAAGTACCGCACCGTGCGCGACAAGCATCCGTTTTACGAGCTGCTTTACGTGGACAAGGGCGCGATCACAGTCGAGGCGGAGCATTACAGCGGCAGACTCGCCGACGGTCAGCTGATCATCCACATGCCCTGCGAGGAGCATTCGCTGTCCTGCGACGACAGCGTCGGACCCAACGTGATCATCATCGGCTTTGAAGCGGACTGCGGGCGGCTGGCGGAATTTTCTCAGGTGCCGGTCACGCTCGACGGCATGCAGAAAAAGGAGCTTGCGGAGGTTTTAAAGGAGGGCATGAGCATCTGGGCGCCGCCCTATGACACGCCGTATCTTCCCGAAATGACCCGCCGCGCCGAGATTCCGTGGGGCGCGGAGGAGATGTTTGGGCACCGGCTTGAGATGTTTCTTCTGCGCCTGATCCGCGGCACGGAGAAAACCGCGTCCGGCGGCTCCGAGCCGCATACGGACAGCGCCCTGCTCGACAGCGTGAACCGCTACATCACCGAACACTACCGTCAGAAAATCACGCTCGACCAGCTCTGCCTGCTGTTCGGTATGAACAAAACGACGCTCTGCGCGGATTTCCGCGAGGCGTACGGCGAGTCGGTCATCAGCCGTGTGAATTCGCTGCGCGTCTCGGACGCGAAGCGCTTGCTTCGAGAAGGAAACCTGTCGGTGACGGAGATCTCCGACGCGGTCGGTTTCAGCTCGATCCACTATTTCTGCCGCATTTTCAAGCGCATCACCGGTCAGTCGCCCGGCGACTATGAGCGTACCGTACGCGCACGGCTGGATATTTGAACGCAGAAAAGCTGCCCGAGAGGGCAGCTTTTCTGCGTTCATGCTTATTCCTTTGTAAACGCCTCCACAACCGCGGCGATGCGGGCTTTCGCGCCGTTTTCGCGGGTTGCGTAGAAGGTCGCGTAGCTCTCGTAGAACGCGTCCTTCGCCCATGCATTGCCGAAGCCGAGACCGTTCTCGTAGTTGTCGTAGCAGTACGAGAAGCTGATGGTTCTCGATGCGGTGATGATGTCGAGCATCGCCACCGATTCCTCGTCGCGCAGGTACTTGTTCTTGAGCGCGGTTTCGTAGTAGACGGGGATCAGCGTGTAGTAGCCCTCGGCGGACAGCGCTTCGATGATGATGCCCGTGCGGTCGAGATCCGACGCGAACTTCGGTACGCTGAACATGTGACCGCCGTTTGCCGCGTAGAAGGCGCGGTAGTTTTCCTGATTCTCGTCGTATTTCGGGAAGGGAACGATGCCGTATTCCACGTCAGCGTCGCGGTAGTGGTTCGCCGCGTCGGAGATCGTGCCGAACGCGAACAGTCCATTGCCGCCGATGAACATCGTGCGGATTTCATTTAAAAATGCGCCGTTTTCAAACGCGTACACGCCGTCACTGCTGTTGTTCCAGTCGAAAATCTTGTCGAACGCCGAAACCATCTTGTCGGACAGCGCCACAAGCTCGATTTTGTCGCCCGTTTTCTCCCATTCGGGGATGTTCAGCGCAACCGACCAGGCGTTGTGCGTCTGCGTAGTGAGCAGACCGTAAACGTCAGACTCGTCGCGTTCGCTGTTGCCGTTTTTGTCCTCGTAGATATCCTTGGTCATCGCGATCATTTTGTCAAGCGTCCACGCGCCGGAGGAAACCAGCGAATAGGGGCTTTCGAGCTTGTAGCTGTCAATCAGATCCTTGTTGAAGAAGAATACTTTGGTCTGTGCGAACTCGTCGTAGTGCATGTTGCTCGACGAGACGAACAGCTTGCCGTTGAAGGAGAGATCCTCTACGAGCTGTGCCGACCACCACGGCTTCGAAAAATCGAGGTACTCAAGGTCGTACAGGTTGACGAACATACCGGACAGCGACTGTCCCGTCTGATGCTTCGCGACGTTCAGAATGAGGTCGAACGCCTCGTCGCCCGCCATGATCGTGCGCTCGACAGCTTTGTCCATCTCGGTGACGTTTGCCGCGCCGCTGTCGACGTAGGAGAGCGTGACGTTAAAGCGTTCCTCGACGACGCGGTTGCGGCGATAGACCGCATCGTTGACGATGTCGCCGTTTTCGCTGTCGGGAACATACCGTTCACCGGCGCTTCCCCATGTGAAGAAGCGGAAGTTGTAGCCGCCGAAATCCTCCTCGGGCAGATCGTCCGGGATGCGGTTGTCGGTGGTGACGGCATCGGCGGAATCGGTACCGGTGGTGGTTTCATCGGACACGCCGGATGCTTCGCCGCATGCGGCGAGCGACGCGAGCATAGCAGTGAGTAAAAGTGTGGATGTCAGTTTCTTTTTCATGTTTTTTCCTCTTTTTCTTTTAAATTATTCTTATTCCCCGAAAATACGCCGTTCGAGGTCGGCTTCGGACAGCGCCGCCATGCGCTCGCCAAGCTCGGCGTTTGCTTCCGCCGCCGATGCCGTGAACCAGTGCTTCACGTCGCCGAGCCGCTCAAGCTTGACTGCGTCGGGATACAGTGCCATTAGAAGCGAGCACTCGTACTTGCCCGCGTGATCGTAGCCCGTCGCGTTCTGCGCCTCGCGGCTCATCGCGGGGATGACCTTGATCCACGAGAACGGATCGCCCGCGCCGCCGAGGTTTTCGTAGTAGTCCGAGTAGCTCTCGTCGCCCCACCAGCCCTGACCGCGCGTCTTTTCGAGATACGCCATCTCCGCGCGGCGTGCGGCTTTGAGGTAGCAGAGCGTCATCGGCATCAGCGATTCCTGCTCGAACTGATGGTGGATGACAACGACGATGTTGCGGTTGCCTGCCGAGAGCAGGCTCATAAAGACGTGATAAACGTACTCCTCAAAGACGTTTTCTTCCACATGCACCGTGCCCGTCGTCTCGCCGCCGACCGCCCAGCTTGCGGGGCTGTAGCAGATCGAGGGTGCGTGAATCAGCTCGCGGCGCTCGGCGATGCGCTTCACAAGTCCTTCCGCGATCAGTGTGTCGCAGCCCAAGGAGCAGTGAGGTCCGTGATATTCCACCGTGCCGCCGACGATGACGAGCGGGATGTTATTCTCCCGCCCCGCCGCAATCTCACGGGGAAAAATGTGGTTGAGTTCCATAGTTTATTCTCCATACCCCAGCGTCGTGTAATACGCGAGATTGACCTGACGGTTGTCAAGGCGTCCGTACTGCACAACAATTTTTTCATCCGAATCCAGCTTCATCGCGTACTGCGTTTCAAACGGCACGACAACGCTGCACATGTCGTCGGTATTGTTCATGCGGAAGCAGCGTACGCGCTTCGCGCCGACCGTCCAGCGGATCGTGTCAATGCAGCCGCGGTCGGTGAAATAGAGCGTCACCGCGATGGTCGCGTCACGGTCGCTGTCGTTGACGACGATCACCGACTCGTGACCCTTCAGCTCGCCTTCGCCGGGCGGCGGAAGCTCGCAGTCGGGGATGATCCATACCTTCTTTCCGATATCAGCCATCGATCTCAATGATTCCCTTCTTGAGATATTCGGTCATCGACTCACAGCCGTCCTTGGTGACTGCGATGCCCTTTTCCCAGCGCACGCCGAAGGTCGGTCCGGAGATGAACGTGTCGACCTGGAAGGTCATGTTTTCTTCGAGCTTGTAATCGCTGATCGTCTCCATCCACGGAGCCTCGACCTCGATCATGCCGGTGCCGTGGCAGGGACCGTAGACGAAATTGTCCTTCATGCCATTGTCGCAGTAGAGCTTGTAGAAGTCCTTCGCGATGTCGCTTGCTAAAACGCCCGCCTTGATTCTCGATTCGGTCCACTCATGTGCGTAGTGGCAGAATTCGACGATCTTTCTGCGCTCACCCTCAAGTCTTCCCATAACGACAGGCAGACCGATGGACGGGGAATAGCCGTCGATCTTCGCGGAGAGGTTCAGCTGAACGATGTCGCCCTTGCCGATGGTGCGGTAGCGGGAGCGGCTGATCGCGTGGCGGGTGGAATCCTCGGAGAAGACGTACATGGGCAGACCCTCGTACTCCGCGCCCTCCTCGTAAATCACGCGCTGAGCAACGCCGACCATCTGCAGCTCGGTAACGCCGGGCTTCAGATTGCGGATAACCTCGTCGGTTGCAAGCTCGATGATGCGGAATCCCTCGCGGATGCAGGCAAGCTCGTTTTCGCTCTTGATCTTGCGAAGCTCGATCATGATGTCGTTGCACTTGACGATTTCCGCCTTCGGATACGTGTCGCAGAGACCCTCGTAAATCGGGAGCGTACACTCGACGTAGCTGCCGAGACCGATCTTTAGGCAGTCGCCGGAAACGCCGATTGCCTTGAACACATCGCGGAAGGTGTCAGCCTTCAGCTCGGGATAGGACGGGTCAGCCGACTCGCGGAATTCCTTCAGCTCGAAAACCTTGTCGAGCTTACCGAAGTCCTTCGCGAAGATCGCGGACTCGGGACCGCAGATCAGCGCCGCGTCGCCGTTTGCGGAAATCGCAACGCCTGCGCGCTCGAACAGCGGCCAGAAGCCGCTGAAATAGCGGGCGTTTGCGTAATCGGACTCGGTGCTTGCGACGAGCATCACGTCAAGACCGCGCTCGCGGATGAGCTTTGCCGCCTTCGCGATGCGCTCGGCATACTCGTAATCGGGGATACAAACTCTGTTTTGCATGGTGAAATACCTCCAAAAATATTTTTTTCAAGTTTATTATACCATAATAATTTTCCGATGTCTTTGCAGAATCATACCGGATTTTTGCACGATCGTAAATTTGTTTATGTTTCATCAAACGAGACGGCGGGGGGCACAGCGAATCCATCATGAGGATCGGGAAAAAAGAAAGGGGCTGTTGCACTAAGGTGCAACAGCTCCTTTTTTAGAGATTGCCGCTTACATTAAAACAAATATTTTCTGAAAAACTGCTCAAGCTCGTAATAGGCAGTCGGTACGCTTTCATAGGTGATGCCGAGCGACTTGCAGGATACAAAGATATGACCGCTGTGTGGATGTTATGACCCGGTTGCTCCAGAAATATGGGCATCAGGTTTTGGATAAATTAAAGCAGGATGCTCCGCAAACGGTGGAGTGTTCCAAGGATGATATGAAAGCGCAGTCTTTAGTGGATAAGGCTGCGTAAAAATTCACAATTTACACGTTGCGTATTTTCTGTAACTATGCTATAATAAATACGCAACGTGTATTTTTGTTTTTGGGAGATAAGCAGATGGATTGTAAAAACAGAATTATAAAGTTGCGGGAAAGCACAGGATTAATCCGGAAGGACTTTTGCAAGCTCGTCCATATCCCATACCGGACGATGACTGAGTGGGAACTGGATAACCGCCATGCGCCGGATTATGTGCTTAGACTTTTGGAATATTATATCCGCAACGAAGGATTGATGGTAAAAGAAATGAACGAGGGAGGTGGCGATTCTGAAAAAGTAGCAACTTAAATGTTATCTATATACGAGAGTGCATTTGATGAAGTCTACAATTCCGCAACGGAAGCAGAGCAGAAAGAGTTTATGAAAGCCTTCATCGAGAGAATTGAGATGTTCCCGGAAAAGAGGAAAGACGGTAGCTGGATAAAGAAGATCGTATTCAATTTCCCTGTGCCTGTTGAGGGCTAGAAAGTGAAAGAGCTTCCCTTGGAAACTGAAACAACCGTCGAGACGGTATGTTTATTGTCCAAACTCAATAATAAGTAACAGAGCGAGCCGAAGTCTTAATATGAATCGAGGTGAATATCATGTATCGAAAATTGCAGTCTCTCTTACCGGAGTTTACGATTGAGCCTGTCACCATGAATAATCTGTCTGCGTACGAATCCGTTTTTTACAACAACAGGGAATATTATTGTTTGACGGACGGGCATCCAGCAACAAGAGATATTTGCGAAGATACAATTTGTGGGGACGCATTGTATCATGTGCATAGTATCGGTATCTCTCAAAACGGACAAGCCGTTTCTTTTATAAGTGTTTTGGATGGATATCCCGATGCTAATACTTTGTACATTGGTTTGCTGCTTGTAGATGAGAGATTTAAGCGGCAATCTATTGGTACATCGATCGTGAAGGCTCTATTCACTGCTGCAGCTGATTTGAAATTCAAAAATGTCAGATTGTCAGTACAGGAGAATAATATAGGTGGCCTCAATTTTTGGATTAAGTTGGGCTTTTACGAAATTGACCGCTGTGCTTGTGATGGATTTGATAATTTATCAATGAAATATGATATTTGACAAAGCTTGCCCGCGACGTCAGATTCCTCACCCGTAACGGACGCGCCACGCCGGTGGATTTGTCCCCGCGGACGAATGTGTGACGCTGCTGGAGCGGACGAAACTATCATCTCAATGAAAAACGCATACGAACAACTTTACATAGACTGCCTGTCTCAGGACACATTTCTGACCAGCGCCCATTTTGCGGCGATGAAGGGGCAGTATTACGACGTCGCCGGGCTGCGGTTTCTGCTGATCGGGCGCGCGGCCAACGGATGGGGACGGCTCGATACCGCCAGCGCCAAAGCCTTCGGCGAGGACGCGGTGCGCCAGTTTGGCGATTACGGCCGGTGGGACTGGATTGAGTCGGTGAACGGCGTTCTGTACAACGCCCACGACAGGGATAAAAGCGTAAAAAGCAAACGTTACTGCATCGACAGAAAGCCGTTTTGGAGCTATGCGAAGGCAGTGTGGCAGAGCTTCGGACAGGCTCCGTATACCGGGGATGTCTGGATGAAGAACATCGCGTGGTCAAACCTGTACAAGGTTTCGCCGTTGAACGGCGGCAATCCGGCTCCGCGTATGCTGAAAGCGCAGCAGGCTGCCTGCATTGAAATCGTAAAGCAGGAGCTTGCGCTCCTGCATCCGACACATATTCTGATAATGACGGGCTTTGATTGGTTCGCGCCCTTTTCGCCCCTGTTTGACCATGTGCGCAGACTGGATGAACCACGCCCCGCCTGTGTGGAGGGAACCGCTTCCTATGGCGGTGCAAAGGTCGTTATAACCTGCCGACCGGAATATCGGGATAAAAAACGCTTCCTCGCCGACACCGCCGAAGCCTTCGGGCAGTCTCACCTCGCCGCCCGTTCGGATAGCTGATCGTCCAGATGCCCATTATCGCCGACCCGCAGCAGCTTCACGTTACCGTGATCATACTCCGCCACCGTCACCGACGCATTGGGCACGTTCGGCATATCAGCCATCTCCTCCAGCGGAATGTGCTGCCATTCGCAGAGCAGGGCGCGGATTGCGCCGCCGTGGGAGGCGATGACCACCGTCCGCCCGTCGTTTTCGGCGGCGATGCGGTCAAGCTCGGCGGAGATTCGACGGCGCACCTCGGCGAAGTTCTCGCCGTCGCCGCAGCGCGACTCCCCGATGTTCGCGCTGTAAAACGCAAAACCCTCGGGATAACGTTCCCGAACCTCGTCAAAGGTCAGCCCCTGCCAATATCCCACGTCACGCTCACGAAGCGCTCGGCTGGTCTGTATTTCCAACCCCAGCGCGTCCGCCAGCGGCTTTGCTGTCTGGTACGCCCGGCTCAGATCGCTGGAATAAATCGCGTCAATTTTGAAATTTTTCGCCACATACGCGGCGGTTTGCTTGGCCTGCTGTACGCCGACCTCGTCCAGCGGAACGTCGCACTGCCCGGTGAAACGTCGCTCCTTATTGAACTGGCTGAACCCGTGGCGGATTAGAATAAATGTCACCATTTTTATGTAACCTCGCTTGATTGAAGTACCATCATTATACCACAGATCGGGCGGGATTGCAAGAACATATTTTTAGGAGGATATTATCATGACCTACAATCTCACTTTCCTTGGCACCTGTGCCGCCAACTTCTCGAAAAAGCTGCAAAACGAATGCCGGGACTGCTTCGATAAGGACGCGCGCCGGGCATCCTGCGTGCTGTTCAACGAGCGCTTCCTCATCGACTGCGGTCCCCACGCCCTCGATTCCATGCGCATCGCCGGGGTGAATCCCGGGCAGATCACCGATCTGTTCCTTACCCATCTCCACGACGATCACTTCAACCCCGACAACGTTCAGACGGTAGCAAGCGCCGCCCAGCGTCCGCTGCGTGTCTGGGTGTCCGCCGACGCCAAAATGCCCCCGCTGGAGAACGTCGTCATCATGCCCATGGAGCCGCGCACCACACTGACGGTCAACGATGAGCTGACCGTCACCGGCCTTGCCGCCAACCATGCCCCGGAATCTTATCCCCAGCACCTGCTGTTCGAGCGGGAAGGGAAGAAGTTCCTCTATTCCTGCGACGGCGGCTGGTTCCTGAACCCTTCCTTCAACTATTTGAGAAAATCCGGGCTGGCGCTTTGGGTGGTGGACGCCACCTGCGGCGATTATGAGGGCGATTTCCGCATGGCCGATCACAACAGCATTCCCATGATCCGCCTTATGCTCCCTTCGATGCGTACCATCGGCGCGATCAACGACGACACGCAGGTTTACCTCTCCCATATCGCGCCCTCGCTGCACAAATCCCACGATGAGACGGTGGAAATTGTGAAGCCCTCCGGGCTGCACGTGGCCTATGACGGGCTGGTGCTGTCGGTATGACGCCGCGGCTGGAATTCATCAACCGCGATGCCTTCCGGGAATGGCTGTCGGTCAACGCCCTTTCCGACACCGGCGTTTGGCTGGTATTCTATAAAAAGCGCTCTGCCGCCTGCATCAAGGCTTCCGAAGCGTTGGAGGAAGCGCTCTGCTTCGGCTGGATTGACGGACAGATGCAGAGCATCGATGGGGACGCTTACATAAAATATTTCAAGCAGCGCTCGCCGGAAAGCGATTGGTCGGAGAAGAACAAAAAACTGACCGCCAATCTGGAAGAACGGGGGCTGATGACCGATTTCGGCCGGGCGAAAATCGAGCTGGCAAAGCAAAACGGGCATTGGGAGCGCGCAAAGCCCGCAAAGCTGTCCGACGAACAGCTGGCGGAATTCGACGCCATGGTGCGTCCCCACGACGCGGCTTACGCCAATTTTGAAAAGATGCCGCCCTCCATGCGCCGCACCTACGCTTCCTCCTATTTCCTGGGCACCAAGACAGAGGAAGGGCGCAAAAAGCGGTTTGCGACGATTCTTGAGCGGCTGGAGCGAAATCTGAACCCGATGGAAAGCAAGAAAAAATAAGACTTTACAGCTTGCCTGGATTATTATTGTATAAAAGGAGAACTTTTGCATGATCCTATCCGATAAAACCATCCGCCGCCTTCTGTCCTCGGGGAGGCTCGGCATTGAGCCGCTGGAGGAGCGGCAGATTCAGCCTGCCAGCGTGGATATCCGGCTGGGGGACAGCTTCTCCATTGTGGAGGACAGCCCCACCGGCATCATCTCCATGGAGAGCGAAACCTGCTACAAAACCATCCGCACCGACCGTTATCTGCTGCTGCCCGGTCAGTTCGTGCTGGCGACGACCATGGAATATTTCCGCCTGCCCGACGATCTCACCGCTTTCGTGGAGGGACGCAGTTCGCTGGGACGGATGGGGCTGTTCATTCAGAACGCGGGCTGGGTGGATCCCGGCTTCGAGGGGGAGATCACGCTGGAGCTGTACAACGCCAACCGCCACGCCATCGAGCTTCACGCCGGACGGCGGGTGGGACAGCTGGTTTTCGCGTCCATGGACGAAGCGGCGGAACATCCTTACCGGGGCAAATATCAGGGACAGCGGGGCGCTACCGGCACCCGTGTTCACGCGGACGTTGAAAATGAGAGGGCGGAATGATGAAAAACGGAAGAATCGAGCGCCGCGATACCGACATCACATGGCAGATTGAGGACGGCACCCTCACCTTCACCGGACACGGACGGGTGGCGGGCGGCGGCTTTTCCGACGAGACGGACGTCACCCGCGTCGTCCTTGGCGAGGGCGTTGAAGCCGGATATATGGCGTTCTGGAAGATGTCGTCCCTGCGGGAGGTTGTCTTTGCGGCGGATACGAAGGAGATCGGCGAGCTGGCCTTCGCCTGGAGCGGTCTGCGGGAGATTACCATTCCGCCGGGGGTTACGGAACTGGCGGCGGAGACCTTCCGATACAGCCGTCTTGAGCGGGTTACGCTGCACGGCGGGCTGAAAAAGATCGGCGACAAGGTCTTCGAGGGCTGCACGAGCCTGCGGGAAATCGAGCTGCCCGAGGGACTGGAGCGAATCGGTTACGGCGCGTTCCGGAAGACCGGGCTGACCGCTGTGAACCTGCCGTCCACGCTTCGCTATCTGGACAACGCCGCTTTCACCGATCTTGCGTCGCTGACTATCGGCGCGAACACCACCTATTCGGTCATCGATGGGATGCTCTGCAATGCGTCGGGCAGCGAGCTTTACGACGCCCAGCTGGTGCAGCGGCGGGAGGAATATGTGGTTCCGGATTCGGTGATTAAAATCGGCAGCTACGCCTTCAGCTCCATGGGAAACATCCGGGTGAGAATGCACGAGGGCGTGCGCTGGCTGGAAAATTACGCCTTCGCCGAGTGCAATCTGGGGGACATTGTCTTTTCGCCCGCGCTGACCCGGCTGAGCCAGGGCAGCTTTTTCCGCTGCTGGGGGCGAGAGAAGCTGGAGCTTCGTTCGCCCACCGTCATGGTGCTGATGAAGGAAGCCTGCCGGGAGTTCCGCGATCTGCGGGAGGTGGTGCTGGTCAGCGATGAGGCGGTCTGCATCGACGAGGAAGCCTTCGCCGCGTGCCCCGACCTTATGCGTGTCGAGCTGCGCGCGCCCACGGTACGCATCGAGCTTCGGGCGTTCGGCGAATGCCCGAAGCTGGAGCGGGTGGACATCGAAGCGGACAAGCTGGAAATCGGCAAATACGCCTTTGTGAAGTGCCCGTCCCTGCGGCAGGCGCGGATTGTGAGCGAAACGCAGACCGTGGCGGCCAGCGCCTTTGCGAAGAAAGTGCAGATTGAGAATCCGTAAATTATCCCGCGGTGTATGCTGCGGACGAAGCCCTGCTCGATCTGAAATAAAAAATGCGCACGATTGCATCAGGGCAGTCGTGCGCATATTTGCGCCATTTCGGCGGGGGAAATTTCCATCCCTTCCCGAATCCACTCGGTGAGGATGTTGAACATCGCGCCGTTCCAGAAGCGCTGGCGCAGGCGCTCGTGCAGGTCGTCGCCTTCGAGAATCGATTCGCAGGCCGCGTTGATGCCGTCCAGAATCGCGCTGGCACAGCCCGATTTGTGGAGAAGCATGAACACTTCGGCGTAAGGCGTGATTTCCTCAAAGAGCACCTGCCAGTAGCCCTCCCAGCCGTGGTCGCTGGAGCGCTTCAGCGCCGCTTCCACCATACTTCCGGCAATCCGCCGCGCCAGCGAGCGAAGGATGCTGTCGATGGAATCGAAGTGGCGGTAGTAGGCGTTGCGCGAGACGCCGGCTTTGCGGGTAAGCTCGGTGACGCTGATTTCGTGGAGCGGCTTTTGCTTGAGCAGGAGGAGAAGCGCTGTTTCCATGCATTCGCGGGTCAGGCGGGAAGCCTCCTCGTTGGATTTGCGCTGCTGGCTGTCGATTGTCATATCTGCCATGTGTGAAAAGTCCTTTCTCATCGTTCGCAAACGGGAAATACACCATATTATAGCACGTTTGGAGCGGGTTGTCAAGAGTTTCCAACACATTATTCCATAAAAATCGACGCAAATTTCACACATTTACAGTAAATTAACATTTACAGTATATTTACAATCTATCGATTAATTCACAAAATGAAATTGCTATAATTAATGTAACCATTTCTGAAAGGACATAATCCGACATGAAGCTCGACCGAAAGACTCTCCTCGGCGTGGGAGGGGGAATCTTCCTGCTGTTTCTCGCCATCTATTACTGGAGCGATATCTCCGGCTTTCTTGCATTGTTCCGCAGTGCGCTGACGCCGCTGGTGATCGGCACGGTGCTCGCTTATTTCGTCAACCTGCTGATGTGCTTCTACGAAGCCCGCTATTTCCCGAAAAAGCGGCGCAATCCCATCGTGAAGAAAACCCGCCGTCCGGTTTGTATGATCGGTGCGTTTCTGACGATGATTGTCATCGTCGCCGCCATTGTTGGGCTGGTTCTGCCGCAGCTGGCGACCTGCGTGGTCACGCTGGTTCAGAAGGCGCCCGCAGCCGTGGATGTGCTGGTGGAATACACCCATCTGGACGAGTGGCTGCCCGATACGCTGACCACCGCCATCGAAAAAATTGACTGGCCTTCCACGATACAGAAGGTGCTGGACGCGCTGAAGGACGGTATCGGCGGCGCTATGGGAAGCATTACGGCGGCGGTGTCGTCGGTATTCTCGGGCGTGGTGACGGGGCTGTTTGCGCTGATTTTCGCCATCTATCTGCTGCTGGGCAAGGATAAGATTCTGGCGCAGGGCAGCCGGCTCATGGACTGCTACCTGCCCGAAAAGTGGGTGAAGAAGCTCCGCCACCTGTCCGGCGTCCTCAACGAATGCTTCCATAAATACATCGTCGGTCAGTGCCTGGAGGCGGTGATTCTGGGTGTGCTGTGTATGCTTGGAATGCTGATCTTCGGCTTCCCCTACGCCACGATGATCGGCGCGCTGGTGGGATTAACGGCGCTGATTCCGGTGGCGGGCGCGTACATCGGTGCGGGCGTGGGTGCGTTTATGATTCTGTCGGTGTCGCCGCAGAAGGCGGTGCTGTTTTTGGTCTACATCATCGTGCTCCAGCAGCTGGAGGGCAACGTGATCTATCCCCGCGTGGTGGGCACATCCATCGGTCTGCCGGGCATTATCGTGCTGGCGGCGGTAACGGTGGGCGGCACGCTCTTCGGCTTCGTGGGTATGCTGATCGGCGTGCCGATCGCGGCGGCGGTCTTCCGTCTGGTGCGGGAGGATCTGGAGCGCCGGGAGGCGCTGGACGAGGCAAAGCGGCAGGCAGAGGAGGCATAAAAAATGAAGCTGTTGCACCTTAAAGTGCAACAGCCTCATGTGATTATTACTTGCCCCAGTTTTCGGTCAGTTTTTCAAGGTCGCTTCGGATTGCGTCCTCGTTCGCCGCTACTGCCGATGCGACGGTGCCAGTCTTTTCCCAGATTGCAGCGTTGACCTCAGTCATCAGGTCTTTGCCAATGCTGAAAATCTGATAGTACAGCGGAACCAGCGAATCAGTGATAATCTCCAGCATTTCGATGGATTCCTCGTTGCGAAGTCCCTTCTGCTCCACGGAGATTTCGCGGAAGACGGGAACTACGCTCTTTTCGCCCTCGTAAGTCAGGGCGTCCAGAATCAGACCGACCTTCTCGGGATCGCTGCTGGTTACGGGAATCATCGCGCCGGTAGCGCCATACCAGGAGTTGCTGTAATAACGATCCTGGGATTCGTCATACTTCGGGTAGGGAACGATGCCGAATTCAAATTCCAGATCGCGGAACCCGCGGAATTTGTTCACCTCGGACATGGCCATCAGCGTGCGTCCGGAACGGAATACCGTGATGTAGCTGCCGTCCTCGCTGTCTGCCGTCTCACCCTTGTATACGCGGGCGTCGGTGAGCGAGATGATGCTGGACAGCTTTTCGATCAGATTATAGAAGCGCTCGCTGGCGCCGTTGTAAACCAGATTTCCGTCCTGCTGCTCGAAGATCAGCTCGCCTGCGCCGATGATGAAGCTCTCCGAATTGGTTTTGTGATGGGTGTAGCCGTAGGTCGCCTTGCCGTCTTTGTTCCATGCCACTGAATCGTCGCCGTTCAGATTGGCGGCGGCTGTGTTGTATTGATTGAACGCATCCAGCGTCCACTTGCCTTCGCGCACCAGATCGTAGGGAAGATCGAGCTTCAGATTTTCCATCATATCGTAGTTGAAGGCGATCAGGCGGATGCCGTCATGAATCAGCAGGTTAGAGCCGCCCGCCGCACTGTAAAGCGCGCCGTTGATCGTGATAGCGTCGTTGAAGCTCTGGTACCACCAGGGCTGATCGAGCTGTACGGTGTCGATGTCGTACAGATTGAAGAAATATCCCTCTGAAATCAGAGCGGCGGAGCCTGCCATGGGAATGTACATCAGATCGTAGGTATCGTCGCCCGCCAGAATCGTGGTCTGCGCCACGCCTGCCAGCGTCTTGAATTCCCAGTCGTCTTCGATGATCGTTTCCTTGAGAGTAATATCGAATTTGGATTCGATCAGGCGGTTGCGGTTGTAAATCGCGTCATCCAGCGTTTCGCCGGTGATTTCTTCACGTTCTATGACGGACATCATGCCGTACATATCGTGCATATTCAGAATGTTGAATTCCTCTCCGCCGTAACCCTCGGCGGGATAGGGGTAGGAATATTCGCCAGACGCGGAGGTGCCGTTTGACGTCGTGGTATCACCGCTAGCTGTCGTATCGCCGCCGGATTGGGTTGAGCCACAGGCGCTCAACGTCTGCGCTGCCAGTACGGCGAGAAGGATCAGGGTAATTGCTTTTTTCATCGTAGCTGCTTCCTAAAATAATTATTCAGGCCTGTTCTTATATTATAACATTTTATTCAGAGTAAAACAAGAATTCATTTGCTCAAAATATGCTTGATTTTGTTCTTACTCTGCTTGATTTTGCTCTTACTCTTGACAAAAACGCAAATTTCCTGTAAAATTATAATATAGAGATGGAGGTGGTTCTATGCTGAAATCGTGCAAATGGCAATATAACAAAAAAGAGGGGATTCAGCTTTTCATGAGTGTGCGCAGCTTTGATCATGAAAAGCAGGAGTTTGTTCCCGAATATCTGCCGACGGGCGACTGCGGATGGTGCTTTGAGCCGCACAGCCATTCCTGCATCGAAGTGATCCGGGTGGACGAGGGTCTTCTCCACGCGGAGATAGACGGGCATAAATACACGGCTGCCCCCGGGGATATTCTGATTGCCAGCCCTTACATGGAGCATGGCGGTGTTACGAAGCGATGCGACCGGCGCACTGTCTACACCTTTGTCATGATTGAACCGCGTTTCTTTATTCCCGGCGTTGGCTGTGCGCTGAGCACCCAGCTGAACGAGCTGATTTTAGGCAAGCGGCGCTTTGAGGAATTTCTTCCCGCCGAAAGGGAATCCACGGCGAGGCTGGGAGGCCTGATGGGTCGGATGTGGGCAAGCTATCAGGAGAAGTCCCCGACCGTATGCGGTAACTGCGCGATGATGGCGGGTGGATATGAGCTGCTGGGGCTTCTCTTTGGGGAACACACCGTCGATGCTTCCGCGCCAGCTATGCAGACTCGCAACGATCCCGGCTTTGCCGACCGGGTCATGGCTTGGATAGACGAAAATTATAAAAGGTCCGTATCCACATCGGATATCTGCCAGGATCTGGGTTACACCATGTCTCACTTCTGCCGCGTCTTCCATGACAATTTCGGCGTCAGCTTTTTAAGCTATCTCTGTGAATATCGTATCCACCGGGCGGCATATAATTATCGAGACAGCGGCATGGGCGTGGGTGAGATCGCGGCGGCGGTGGGCTTCGACGATTGCAGCTACTTCTCGCGAACCTTCAAAAAATTCATGCGGGTTTCGCCCCGGGAATATTTCAAGAAAAAATAACGCAGGAACCGTCCGTCGGACGGTTCCTGATTTTTGCGGCGTTATTTTTCCAGCAGCCCTTCCATCAGGTCGGTTTCGCTGACCGAACCCCCATCGAAGCGCAGGGTCTTCACCTCAAACCTGCCCAGCGTTCCCTTCCATGTGACGCCCCGGCAGGTCAGCTTCGCTGACCGCACGCCGTCGGTGGGATTGTACAGGCGGAGAATCCGTCCGCCGCCGTGGATAGCGGGCTTGTAGGCGGTTAGCTGCACCGCGTCGCTTTCCAGCGTAACCGGGGAAACCGGCAGGCTGCCTACCCCGGTGGGATAGAAGGACAGCACCATGGGCAGCGTATTGAACAGCGCCGACGCCCGTCCGGCTTGGGTCAGAATCTCGTCCTTCCCGCCGAAGTCAAAGCCGAAGCTGAAATCCCGTTCGCCCTGCTCGATGTAGGGCATATAGCGATCCTGCGGCATGGTGACACGCCCGGGAAGCGGATGAGCGGTGTAGGAGGGCGAGCGCAGCAGGGTCAAATGCAGGCTGCCGTCTTGGAAGGAGGAGCCGTAGCTTCCGTTGTTTGTCACGAGCAGAGCGTTCGTATCGCCAGCCAGCGCCAAATATTTCTGGGCGATATTTTCTCTGAGATCGTCAAAGAGCTGCTCGCGGCCGTAAGCCTCATCGCCCAAACAGACGGATTCGCCGATGTCCGAGGGAACCAGCAGCTTGACCATCCGCTGCTTCTCGTTCCAGACAATGCGCACATCGACGCGCAGACCGTCCCTTTCCGACAGGATATATTTCACGCAGGCGCGGGAGGTTTTGTAGCCGAAGACCGCTTCCACCACGCAGCGCACATCGCCGCTTTCGATCACATGAACCGGGGCGAGGGGCGCGTCTGTATGGCAGAATTCGGCGGCTTCCTCCGCGCTCAGAAGCGTGAAGCGGTCGATGCAGTTGAACCAGCCGGCGGCGTTCATATACCACGGGTCGTAGTTATCCTCCCAGACCTCCAGCGCGAATGCGGACGGCTTCAGGAAGGACACGCCGTCCTTTGTCAGCTTATCCACCAGTCCGGTGGAACGGCTGATTTCCACGTGCAGGCTGCCGTTATCAAAGATGTAGTGGCTGTCGCTGTGCGCAAGGGCGGGCTTGGGCTTTTCGGGGATGGAATCGAAGGCGAAGTCGAAGCGGTTCAGCTTCATGGGCGCCAGCTTCGCGTGGAAAACCACCCGCTTGCGCCATTCCAGCGGAATCGTGCTGTGCTCCTTCTCGCACTGGGAGGGAATCACCTCGCCCGCTTCGTTGTAAACGCGGGGCTGGAGAAATTCCTTGTTCCAGTTCTGATCCCACAGCATGAATTCGCTGACCCAGTCGCCCTCGATTTCGTAGGGGTAGGGGTTGTAGGCGAAAACCGAGATGCGGTCGGATGCGGCCTTGGGCTGACCTGCGGCCAGCGCGAAGAAGGCGCGTGCTTTGACGCGGGACAGCTCCTCGATGGCGTGGTCGAGCATCCGGATGCACAGCTCCTCGGCGAGCTGAATGGACGAGCCGGGCAGCATATCGTGGAACTGGACGGTCAGAATATCGTACATCGCTGCCGCCAGCTCACGCTCGGGATAGGCGATCAGCCCGGCGTCGGCGGCGTGGGTGCAGATAGATTCTGTGAGGAAATAGGTGTTTTCGGCGAGACGGTACTTCTGCTTGACGCGAACCTGACTGGTGTAGCAGCCGGGCGACCAGGGATTCAGGCTGTAATCCACGGTGGGCAGATTGCGGCGGGCGTTGACTTCGGTCAGATATTCCTCGGGGCAGGACTGAATCAGCTTCACATCCTGCGACGCCATTTCGGCGGTGAGGACTTGAATGTCATCCAGGTCTTTTTTCGAAGGTCCGCCGCCGTGGTTGCCAATGCCCCACAGGCAGAGGAAAAAATCGCCTTCCTTGCAGGCGTTGACGTAATTGCGGATTTTCTCCGCCGCACGACCCTTGCCGGAGTTGTAGCCGCCGTGGATGCGGACGGCGGTGACTTCGCTGTCGTCGTAGCCTCTCCAGCGGAATTCGTTGGAGGGGAGCTTCAAGAACTGATCGCCGCCCGGACGCATGAACATATAGCCGTCGTAGCCGCTTTTGGCGAGAATCTGCACCAGACCACGGGTGTGACCAAAGGGGTCGAGGTTGACGGCGGTGGTCGGCGCCACGCCGAACTTCTCAAGGAAGTAGCGGCGTCCCTCCAGAATCTGGCGGACAAAGGCTTCGCCGGAGGGCATATTGCAGTCGGGCTGGAGATGCCAGCCTCCCATGATCTTCCATTTTCCGCGCTTCACGAGGGATTGAATGTGTTCAAACAGGGGCATATCGTATTCCTCAATCCAGCGGTAGAGCAGGGCTTCGTTGTGGCAGAAGAGGAAGGAATCGTATTCCTCGCAGAAATCGGCGGCGATGCGGAAGGTGGAGAGGGTTTCGGCGGCGCCTTCCTCCCATTCCCACTGCCAGACTGGGTCAAGATGGGCGTTGCAGATCAGATGCAGGCGTTTGGACATGGTGAAATCCTCCTTATTTAGGTTGTTTCCATTTTAACATAGAATATTCAGGATGTCAACGCATTTTTAGTCAGATTTGATGCAAATTTTAGCATTGTTATCCCAATGTACGGACAGAGCGCCTGAAATTTTTATGGTCGTTTTGTGCTACTATGGTCGATTCTTACCTTGACATCCCCAGCTGATCATGTTATAATTGATAAAAAACATCAGAGAGGATGAATCCTATGAAGTATAACTTCCAATCCCCCGACGGAATCTTTCGCGGCACCGATTTCTGGATGCTCAACGATAAGCTGGACGCCGGCGAAATCGTCCGGCAGATCACCGCCATGCACGAGCAGGGCGTGAATTCCTTCATCGCCCGGACTTACATCGGTCTGCGCTCAGACTATCCCGGCGAGGAATTCATGGGCAAGATGGCGGTCATTCTCGAAACCGCGAAAAAATTCGGCATGAAGGTCTTCCTCCAGGCCGGTTATATGCCCGAAGCCATCCCCGGTCTGCGTTCCGACTGCGCGCTGCACTACATCATCCCGAAGAAAAACGCCGAATTAAAGGACGAGGACGTGGTTTTCTGCGCCCACGGCGAGTACAGCTTCACCGACGTGAACTCGGTCACTTTCCTCGATATGTTCAGCCGGGAGTCGGTGGCGCACTACCTGCTCCAAAGCTACGAGAAGATGTGGGAGCGCTTCTCCGACTATTACGGCAAAACTGCCCTGTCCGTCTGGGTGGACGAGCCGAGCTACAATCTGTCCTACCTGCCGTACACCCCCAAGCTGGCGGAGGTTTTCGAAGCGCGCTGGGGCTATACGCTGAACGATAAGCTGTGGATGCTTTTTATCGACGAGGGCGATTTCCACACGCTGCGCTATCATTACTGGCTGACGCTGGAGGAGCTGCTGGAGCATAACTATTTTGAGCAGATCCGCGACTGGTGCCACGCCCACAACCTCTGGTTCAGCGGTCATCTGATGATGGAGGACAATATGCGCACCTGCATCTCCCGCGCCTGCTCGCTGATGCCTTATTATAAATATTTCGATATGCCCGGCATGGACATTCTCTGCGCCGAGATGAACTGGCGCTACGACGAGATTCTCAAGCTCTCGCCCCCCGCCAATCCCCGCTATGTCTACGCCAACACCCCTATGCAGCTGGTTTCCGCCGCCAATCAGGCGGGCAAGACCCACATTCTCGCCGAAATGTACGGCGTCAGCAGCCAGAACTTCAACTTCCGCGACCAGCGGCAGATGTTCGATCACTTCGCGTCGCTGGGCGTCAACCACCGCTGCGTTCACGGTATGTTTTACTCGCTCCACGGCCGCGGCAAGCGGGCTTATCCGCCACACGTCAATTATTACCAGCCTTACTGGAGCAAATACCACCTTGTCACCGATTATGTGGCGCGCACCAGCGCCTTCATCACCTGCGGCAAGCCCGTGCGCGACACGCTTCTCCTTCATCCGCTGGAGACGGCGTACACCCTCTATCGCGGCACCAACCTGAATCGGGATATGCCCGAGCTGGACGAGCTGGACAAGGTGTTCTATCAGGTGAATTACCATATGCTCCGCGCCCAGATTCCCTTCGATATGGGGGACGAAATTACACTGCGCGACTGGGGCAAGGTTACGCCCGACGGCCTGCAGGTTGGCGAGATGACCTACAAAACGGTGGTCGTACCCTATTACGCCTACATCCGCGAATCGACGCTCAAGCTGCTGGACGAGTATCAGCAGGCGGGCGGTAAGGTGATCTTCGTGGGACGGCTGCCCGATCATGTGGACGGCAAACCCGTAACCCTCGACCCGGCGAAGTATACGCTGGTCAGCGGCATCGACCCGCTTCGCCGGATTCTGCTGGAAATGCCCCGCGACCTGCACATCGAGTGCGACGGCGATACCTCCAGCATTCAGGTCAACCACCGCAGAGAGGGCGGCGTCGATTACATCATGCTGTTCAACACCGATTGCCGGGAGGCGCGTCCCACCACGCTGACCTTCGACTGCCCGCGGCGTGTCATGGTGTATGATGCCCAGACCGGCGATATTTCTCAGCTGGCGGCGTCCGCATCCAGCGTTGATGTTGTCGTTCCCGAGGGCGCCAGCGTTCTGCTCACCGCCGAAAGGGTTGAAACGGCTGCGTCCATCGTTTCTGCCGAATCCGCGAAGCCGGTGGTTTCGCTGACGCTGGATGGCGGCTTTACCGTGGAGCGCGACACCCCCAACGCTCTGCTGCTGGAATACTGCCAGTATAAATATAAGGCGGACGATGACTGGTCGCCCATCGATTACCCGGCGCTTGCCATCCACGAGAAGCTGATCGGCGAGGATTACAACGGCGAAATCTTCCTGCGCTTCGCCTTTGAATCGGCTGTGGAAGGTTTGCCGCTCCAGCTGGCGCTGGAGGACAGCGCGCTTCAGCAGATCACCTTCAACGGCGAGAGCGTGGATAACGACAGCCGCGGACGATGGTTCCGCGCGGTGCAGTTCCAGATCGTCGATCTGCCGAACGCGCTGAAAAAGGGCATGAACATCATCGAGATTCGCCGGGAATTCCATCCGCTGAAGAAGGCGTTGAACGCGCTGACCTCGCTGTTCGAAAATCTGGGCGGTGTTGAACTGGAAAATATGTACCTTCTGGGCGATTTCTCGGTGAAAACCATCCGAGAGCCTTCTAATAACGGCACCACACGCTATAGCCGCAGCTTCCTGCTGGATCGCGAGCAGATCTCACTGCCCGGCATGATCGAGCTGACGAGCAAAGGTTATCCCTTCTACGCAGGCGGCATGAGCATCCGCAAGACCTTCGATCTGCCCGCCGAAATGGCAGGGAAGCGTGTCACGCTGAACGCCGAGGGCTTCCACGGCTGTAACGTGGAGGTCGTGGTCAACGGCATCTCCTGCGGTGATCTATGCTGGCACCCATACACGGCGGACATCACAAAAGCCGTCCGCGAGGGTGAAAATACGCTGGAACTGCGCATAGTCTGCACGCTTCGCAACCTGCTTGGCCCGTGGCACAGACCGTCGGGCGAAATCGGCAACTGCTGGGGCAGCTATCAGACGCCGAACAAGCCCTGGCTCGGCATCGCGCCTGACAACGTGGACTGGTACGAGCACCGCGAGGTCGATACCCCCCAATGGGCAGAAGGCTACTTCCTGCTCCCCCTCGGCATAGAAAAACTCGTTCTCGAAGCAAAATAAAAGATGCCCTGCGGATTTTTCCGCAGGGCTTTTCTATCGGAACGTCAGCGACGCCCTCGAATCGAGCTTCCCAATCTACCAAACGGAACATAACAAAAAGCATCCCGAATGGGATGCTTTTTGTTATGGCGCGCCTGGCAGGATTCGAACCTGCGACCTACCGGTTCGTAGCCGGGCACTCTATCCACTGAGCTACAAGCGCGTATCATCAGTATCTCCTGACGACTATTATATTATAGCACATCGGGAAGCGTTTGTCAAGAGGTTTTTCGAAAAAATATCGGGAAATTTGAAGAAATTTGAAGAAAGATGGGGCAGTATCTTCCCAACGCGCCGCAGCACATGTCACTGCTATAGGAAAATATGGACAAGTACATTTTTGATGATCTCCAGTTTCTGCTCCGGTGTCCATACTCGCTTCTTTTGACCTTTCTCACCGTTACCACCTCCGTCTGTATTTTTGCATAAAGAAAAGGTAGACAACATGGGGGGCTTGTGTCTACCTTTATCTTATAACTTCACCGACGAATGTCAGGAGCGCGATGAGTTATGTTATATACTATTCAGCAAAAATTGCAAGGTGGAGATTAATTTCCTCACCATTTTCGGTCCATTTTGCTACGTTGTGCATATTGGCTTTCTGTCCGGAGAATGGGACGATCTCGTCTGTTGCATCGTTATTAAAGAGTTCTGCGTTTTCAATGGCATATTTTTCACCGTTAAACTCGATCTCATTTTCAGAAACAGTGACTACAGCGCCGCATGTTTTGCAAGAGACAGGCGGTACTTCACAGAAGATAAGGAATTTAGGAAGGTCAGTTCCCATTGTGGCCTCTTTAAGGGAAGATTCGATAACACACTCAGAGCCATCAGAAAATTTACAGTCCTCAGTTAAAATTGCGCGTGCGCCCTCTCCGCCTTTATTAATTATATTTCCGTTAAATACGCAGTTTACAAACATAACTGAGCCACCCTCACCTGTAATAACAACGTCCCCGTCAAAGGTGGTATCAGCCACAGTGAAATCACTTTTACCTGTAATATCATATTCCACCGCTTCATTTTTTTCGCAGGAAGATAAAGCAAAAAGCATAATTACTGCAAGACCGAGAAGCAGTAATTTTCCGAATAATCCGTTTTTCATATTGAACTTCCTTTCTATTTATGTATTCGCATTTGCCTAAAACCGCAAATTTGTACATACTATTGGATGTCAGTTCGTAAAATTCCAATTTATCTAACAGATATAAGGGCGCACTTCTATACACTTTCGCATATATCGTGCGGTGTTCGGTTTGGCACCGCACCAGCGCATTAGCAATCCGACCTATGAGCAAATCATAGGTCGGATTAACTGTTTTACGAATCCCGCTGTAATGGGATGCTTTTTGTTTTGGCGCGCCTGGCAGGATTCGAACCTGCGACCTACCGGTTCGTAGCCGGGCACTCTATCCACTGAGCTACAAGCGCATATCGTCGGTATCTCCTTACGACTATTATATTATAGCACATCGGGGCGCACTTGTCAAGGGGTTTGGCAAAAAAAGTTTGAAATTTTTTAGGTTGGTCTGATGTTGTCGTAGACCGCGTTCAGATTCAGCGGCTTACAGAATTTCAGCGGCTTATCGGGGGAAGCTTCCTTGCGGTATTCGGTGGGGGAAACGCCGGTAAGCCGACGGAAGACGTCGCCGAAATAATTGGAGCCGGAGAAGCCGCAGCGCTGGGCGATAGAGGAAATCGAATCGTCGGTGCTTACCAGCAGCTCGGCGGCGCGCTCTACCCGATATTTTTGCAGGTAATCGTTGAACCGCATCCCGGTCTGCTCGTGAAAGAGTGTGGAAAAATAGGAGGGCGACAGATAAACCCGCCGCGACAGCTCCTCCAGTGTCAGCGGGGATGAGTAGCTTTTGGAAATGTAATCCATGGCGCGCTGAATGTCAGGGTGAAACGCGGGCTGAGCGTCAGCGCCGTTTTTGGCGGCGCGGTTCAGCTCAGTGAGCAGCTCGAAGGCCCAGCACTGCATGATTGCACGGTTCAGCGGCTCCTGAATATCCCGGTTGTTCATCGCGGCGATGCGGTTAATCAGCTTGATGAAGGTCAGCCGCTGATCCAAGGGAATGATCAGCTTGGGATGCTCCAGAAAATCGTACAGCCCCTCAGCTTCAATGATGTCTGCAAAACGGTCAAAAAATTCCTTCCGGAAGTTGAAAATAATCCAGTGTTGGGGCAAATTGTCCGGCGAGAAGGAGCGATGTACCACGCCGGGCGGGATAATGACCACCTCATGGGCATTGGTGACATAGGTGACGTCGTTGAAGGTGTGGCATTTGCTTCCGCTGATCGAATAGTAGACCTCGTAGCTGTCGTGGTAATGGAAAAAGGGCATGGACGAGCCACCGGGCAGCGCCCGGTGATCGATTTCAAAATCGAGCAGGGTATGGCAGTAAATATTCATGTCGCACCTCACGAAATCAATCCGGGGTCTGTCCCCAGTCCTCTCCCGCGGTGGGATAGCCGCAGAAGACGACCGTTTTCCCATCCGATGAAAGGGGACGCGCTCCCAGTGAACCTTCCTGTCCCATAAAACGACAGAGAATCCTTCCGTCCAACACCAATTCCAGATAACGGATTGCGCCCGACGATGGAATCGTCGTGCTTTCCCGCAAGGTCACGGGACAAGACGGATCGGGCGGGGGCAGGGGAACGCCTGCGGGAGAGAGCATCCCGGTTTCCAGCGACAGGCGTAGAATCGCGCCGTCGTGCCGCCGCAGCAGGATGCCGTCCCCGTCGAAGCTGGGCGAGTCGGCGTCGAAGCCGAGGGACGCCGCGCGAATCTCCCGCCCCGTCGCCAGATCAAGGAGGTTCAGATAGGTGCGCCCCATCAGAGCGCTCCCAACAGCGCGCGCAGCTTTTCCAACATCTCGTCGTGATAGCTGCCGCCCATGGCGAAGGTATCGTCGGAGGGTCGATCGTTTTTGCGCATTTTGAACAGATACTTGCCCGAACGGTCGTTGATGTCGGGCGCCCATTCCGGATGACCGTCGTCGGAACAGCTCACATCGATGGGCAGGTACTCGTAGCTCTCGCATTCGATGCCCGCCAGATGAAGCAGCGCGGCTGTTGACCAAAGGCGGCGCTTGCCTTCGCCGTATTCGGCCAGCGCCTGAAAGTCCACGGGATTGTCCAGATACCGCAGATATTTCGGGTCGTCCGACTGCGTGAGCATATACAGAAAATAATTGCGCATGGCGGGAGAGCAGACTTCCAGAATTTCCTTCTGCTGAATGCACCAGCAGCTGCCGAATTCGCCGCCCTTCTCGTGAAGCCCCGGCTCGATGGTGTGATAGCAGGGCAGCCAATAGAGCGGGCAGGGCGCGCTGAACATGGCAGCGTAGGCGGCGGGATCCTGACGGGCGTTGTATTCCAACTCGCCGCCGGGGGTTTCCACGCCGGTTCCGCCGCTCAGATAGATGGCGGCGCACTTTTCGGCGAAAAGCGCGGGTTCCGCCGTCAGCGCCGACGCAATGGCGGTTGCCGAGCCTACCACGGTGAAGGTGACAGGCGTTACCGCTTCCCGCAGACAGCGCAGAAGCATCTCCGCCGCGCCTTCCTTCGACTTGGGAGCCACGCTGGCGGGAACATCACTGCCGGTGATGGCGTTCAGCTGCGCCACGGCGCAAAGCGCGGGATCGCCCTTGCGATGGGCCGGGGGATAATCGATAATCACCCGGTCGAGAGAGATTTTTCCCAGCTTGTGCAGCGCGAAGACGGTGGCGAGGTCAAAATGATCGTCCGGGTCGCCGTGGGGATGGAAAAGATCGGTCAGATGTATTAAATGTACCATGATTACCGCCCTTCAATGATACAGAAAAAGGGACTTGTGGGCGAGTTTACCATCTTAAAGCAGGCGACGGTGTAGAGCCGGCGATCCAGCTTCTCCAGCCGCTCGTGAACGAGGCGTCCCTCCAGTTCCCCCTCGGCGTGACCGGGGTAAACGGCGATGAGGACGATGGCGTCGCTGTCCATCAGTTCGATGGCGGCGTCGATGGCCAGCAGCGTGGTTTCGTGCATGGTGGTGATCTTTTTGTCGCTGCCGGGGAGGTAGCCCAGATTGAACATTCCCGCCTTTACCTTGCCGGGGACGAATTCCTTCACCCGGTGGTGGGAGGCGTGAATCAGCGTGTAATTGTGAGGGCAGCCCTCCTTTTCCAGCGTTTTGCGGCTGGAGTTGATGGCGTTCGTCTGCACGTCGAAGGCGTAGACTTTGCCGGTTTCGCCCACGGTCTGGGACAGAAAGGCGGTGTCGTGACCGTTGCCCATGGTGTAGTCAACGGCGGTATCGCCCGGCTTTAAGTGGGCGAGAATGAAGGATTTCTGCAAATCGAGTAAATCTACCATAATATTACCTGTTTTTCATTGGATAAAAGCGGTGGCGTCGCACTCGCTTTTGATGGGGATGCCCAGCACCTCGGGCTTCTGCTTGGCGGTGACAGCCTTGTAGTTGGCGTAGAAATCCTCGCAGGTCAGGGTGCGGCGTGTGATGGATTTCGGCGCGGCGAAATCCACCTCGTACATCCATGGGCCGGTATAGCCCGCATCCTCCAGCGCCGTGACCAGCGCCGGCCAGTCAATGACGCCTTCGCCGGGCAGCCAGTGCCGCTCGTTGCGGCGGTCGAAATCCGACACATGGATGGTTGCGAGTCTGCTGCCGATGGCGCGGACATACTCCTCCGGCGGTTCGATCAGCGTATGGTTGGTGTCAAAACAGACGCGAAGGCGGGAATCCGCCTCTAAAATGCGCAGCAGCTCGGAGGACACCCTGCCGATGCCCCAGCGGGTCATGTTCTCCACCGCCAGCGTGACGCCTGCCTGAGCGGCGGTCTCCGCCAGCTTTGCCAGCGTATCCTGCGATCTTTTGATATGCTCGTCCCGCTCGTGATCTTCGATGACGCCAAAGCTGGGATGTACCACTGCGATTCTCACGCCCACATCCCCCGCCTTGCGGATCAGCTCGGAGTGAACGGCGAGGGTGGAACGGCGGATTTCCGGGTCGGGCGATGAGGGCTGAACCATCTCGCCAGGATAGAAGGGCAGGTGCAGCGACCATAGTCCGACGCCCGTTTCCCGGGCGATGTGGACGGTCTCCTGCCAGTTCAGGGCAGCGAGGAGGGAGGGCTTCATAGAAATTTCCAGCTGCTCCACGCCTGCCGCTGCGCAGGTCTCCATCAGCTCACGGTCGAGGCTGCCTGCGCAGCAGGAGGACAGACCGAGCTGCCAGTCGGAGGCACTCACTTGATGTAAGCGTTGGCGTCGCACTCGCTTTGAACGGGCACGCCCAGCACCTCGGGCTTCTGCTTGGCGGTGACAGCCTTGTAGTTGGCGTAGAAATCCTCGCAGGTCAGGGTGCGGCGGGTGATGGATTTCGGCGCGCCAAATCCGATTTCGTACATCCACGGACCAGTGTATCCAACTTCTTCCAACAATGTGACCAGTTCTACCCAGTCCACCTTGCCCTCGCCGGGCAGCCAGTGGCGTTCGTTGCGCTTGTCGTAATCGGACACGTGCAGGGTGATGATTTTATCGCCCACGGCGCGCACGAAGTCGGCGTTCTCCTGAATCAGCAGGTGGTTTGTGTCGAAGCAGACGCGCAGGCGCTCGTCGGCGGATAGCAGCACTTTGAAGTCGTCCGAGTGGTTGCCGATGCAGGTGCGGGGAAGATCCTCCACCGCGATGGTCATGCCCGAGCAGGCGGCGGCTTCCGCCAGCTTGGAAAGGCACTCGGCAGCGTAGTTTGTGCGGTCGGCGCGCTCGTTATCGGGATTCGGCTCGCCGCTGGGATGGATAACCGCCACCGGAATGCCGATGTCGCCGCCCTTTTTGATCAGCTCGGACAGGTAGTCAACCGTAAAGCGGCGGATATCCTTGTCGGGGGAGGCGATGTTGATGGCGGAAAAGGGGGCGAAGGGCAGGTGCAGCGACCAAAGCTGTACGCCGGTCGCGCGGGCATCCTTGCCGACCTGCGCAAAGTCGGCGGAATCCGCGCGTTCTTTGATGCCGTAGGAAACCTCCATGCAGTCAATTCCGGCAGCGGCGTACTGCTCGAACAGCGCGCGGTCGATGACACCCGCGCAGCAGGAGGACATACCGACCTTCCATTCAGTTGCTTTCATAGTAAAACCTCGCTTTCAAAGTTAAAGAAAACGTGGGAAAACCGTAAAGTTTTCCCACGTAAAACGGTTAGAACTTGATAACCTGACCGAGCTCGGCCGACTTGAACGCCGCTTCCATGACCTTCATGTCCAGCATCATCTGCTCGTGGGTGACGAGCTGAGGCTCGATGCCGTCGATGGCCTTGACGAAGTTGCGGTAATAGTCATGTACGTCCGAAGCGGGACGCTCGATTTCGTACTCGTCCACGGTGATGGAGTCGCGGGGAGCCATGGTCTTGGTCAGACCTGCGGCAGTCTCCACCGGAACCACGTCCGACTCATGCCATGCCTTGCACTTGACGATCTGGCACTTTTCACGCCAGTCGTTGATCTTGGCGGTACCCTTCATGCCCTGCATATAGAAACGGGGCATTGCGATGAAGTTGTAGGTGCCAAGCTCAATGTAAGCCCGCTTGCCGGATTCAAAGATCAGCTCCAGTTTGAAGCCGTCGTCCACCTCTTTGTTGGTGATGTGGTCAAGACGGCAGTAAACGGTGTCGATTTTCTCTTTGATGATCTGAAGAATCTGGTCGATCAGATGGATGCCCCAGTCATAAATCATGCCGCCGCCGTACTGTTTCATGCCGCGCCAGTCGGAGGGAATGCCGCGGGAGCCGTGTACACGGGACTCGATGTTAAAAATCTCGCCGATTTCGCCGGATTCATAAATCTGCTTCATGGCCAGGGTGTCAACATCCCAACGGCGGTTCTGGTGAACCGAGAAGATTTTTCCGGCGCGGTTTGCAGCGTCGATCATCTCCTGAAGATCGGCGCTGGAAAGGGTGACAGGCTTTTCGCAGATGACGTTTTTGCCGGCTTCCAGAGCTTCGATGACGATCTTCTTGTGCTGATCGTTGGGGATGGCGACCGTGATCATGTCAACGGTGGGATCGGTGAGAACCTCCTGCCAGGAGGAATATGCGTGAATGCCGCGGGACTCTGCCAGTTCGGCCTTCGCGGGGTCGATATCATAGATGCCGTTCAGGTGTACGACGTCGCTCTTGAGCGCGTGCTGGACGTGCCAGCCGCCCATTCCGCCGTAACCGCAGACTACTAAGTTTTTCATTGTATTTGCCTAAAATTCCGGAATGGAATTCCTTTCAAAGATAATTGCTGTATGAGGGTTGCCGAAAGCAAAACTCAATGAGGTTTGCTGAAAGCAAAACTCATTTATGCCCAGCTCATGGTTCCCGGCTTGGGCTCCTGAATGATGACCTGCTTGAGCACTTCAACGGCCTTGGACAGACCTTCGTCGATGCTCATGAGGCTGTCCTCATGCTCGATGGACATAACCTTGTCGTAGCCGACAAGACGGAGTGCGGAGGCGATGTCCTTCCAGTATGCCACGTCGTTGCCGTAGCCGATGGCGCGGAATACCCACGAACGGTGCAGCTCGTCGCCGTAATGCTTGGTGTCGAGCACGCCGTTCTTCGCGGTGTTGATGGCGTCAACCTTGGTATCCTTTGCGTGGAAGTGGTAGATGGCGCCCTCCAGCTCGCGGATAGCGGCGACGGGATCAATGCCCTGCCAGATCAGGTGGGACGGGTCGAAGTTTGCGCCGATGGTCTCGCCGACGGCTGCGCGCAGCTTCAGCAGGGTCTCGGGGTTGTAGACGCAGAAGCCGGGATGCATTTCCAGCGCGATCTTGGTTACGCCGTGTGCGTTGGCGAACTTGACTTCTTCCTTCCAGTAGGGGATCAGAACCTCATTCCACTGGTAGTCGAGGATGGCGAGGAAGTCTTCCGGCCAGGGGCAGGTCACCCAGTTCGGATACTTGGCGCCGGGATGGTCGCCGGGGCAGCCGGAGAAGGTGATAACCGTGTCCAGACCCATCTTCTCGGCCAGCAGGACGCTGTCGCGGAAGTCGGATTCGAAGGAAGCGGCGATTTCCTTGTTCGGGTGAACAGGGTTGCCGTGGGTAGCAAGAGCGCAAGGCTCGATGCCGTATTTTTCAAAGGTGGCCATGAATTTCTTGAATTCAGCCTCATCGTTCAGCAGAACCTGGGGATTGGCGTGAGCCTTGCCCGGATATCCGCCGGAACCGATTTCAACAGCCTGCACGCCCAGCTTTGCGAAGATCGAAAGCGCTTCGTCCAGGGTCTTGCCGCCGTAGCAGTTCGCAAGTACAGAAAGTTTCATTGGTATTCGTCCTTTCGTAATTCTGTATTCAGTTGGTAATTTCAGGGTAGGGAATGTTCGCAACTTCGTAGTTTGAGTTGACAACCAGCTCACCGTGGAAATCCACGTTGGAGATATACTCCTCGCAGTCGCCGATCACACGCTTTTCGCCGTCGGAAAGAAGCACGGTTTCCGCCATGCTGCACAGATTGATGGTATCCGTGGGCAGCGTATCGTTCTCGCGGACGTGGCGGAAGTTGATGAAGCGCACGTTGCGCGAGTTCGACTCGTAGCTGACGATGGGGGAGTGAACCTCCCGGCTGCCCGCGTACCACAGTTCGAAATTCTCAAACGTGATGTCGCGTAGATTGCCCACGCCGCCGGGACGGTTGAAGGTTTTGAACGCATCGCCGCAGCGATGGGTCGAGTCGAGGTTGATGCCGATGGCGCGATAGCCTGCGCGGAAATTCTTGAAATAGCAGTCGCTGACTTCCTCGTTCACGGAGAGGATGCGGATGACTGTGTAGCAGTGGGGCGCGTCCACGTCCTCCACGCGAATGTGTCGGATGGGGAGCGCTTTCATGCCGATGTTCTGACCGAACCAGATGTAATCGTCTGCGTTCAGCGCGATCAGGTCGTCGCCCATAGTGCCGGGAAGCGCCTTTACGCCGCGAATCAGACCGTATTCACAGCCGCCGCCCATATGGATGCCGTCCTGGCAGGGCGGGGTAAGCTCGCCCTCGAAGCTGACGTTTTCAATGCGGAAATGCTTCACTTCGCCCAGACGCACGTGGTAGCTGGAGGCGTTGAACATCCGCAGGTTTTCCAAAACCAGACCGTCCACGCCGATGAAGTTGAACATCAACCCCAGTTTGACTGTGTCGGCATGGGAGGCGCGCTTGTTCTCGCCGCAGACGCCGTCCCAAATGCCGCCGCGGATTTTGATGTCCGAAGCGCCGTACTCAGCGTTGGCGATCATGAACGGGTCGGTGAAGCCGCCGGGAATTGCGAAAATCCGGGCGTTTTCGTCTACCTCCAGCCATGCGCCGGAGGGAAGGGCGAGCGTATGATCGATGCGGTATTCGCCCGCCGGAACGCGGATTCTCCGCACACCCGCCGCAAATGCTTTTGCAAACGCGGCGGCGGTGTCGGACGTGCCGTCGGAGGACGCGCCGAAATCAAGGATGGACGCGAAGTCGCTGTACAGTTCCATAATTTATTAGAAGCGATAGATGTCGCCAGTCTTAGCGGAGGTGTAGATACCTTCGAGGATCTGGGTTACGCAGTAAGCCTGCTCAGGCAGAACGCAGGGGTTCTTGTCGTTGCGGATGGCGTTGATCCACTGGAGCTGCTCCAGATGTGCGGGATCGTTGGAAGCGCCCTCGTAGAATGCTACGCCGCCGGCGTTCATGTTGGCCTTGGTGATGCACTGACGGCCGTTGATGATGCTGTTGATGCGCAGACCGTCCAGCATATCGGCGCCGGCCTTGGTGCCGCAGATGGTGGTGATGGCTTCGCGGGGATCGGCGTAGTTCAGTGCCCAAGCGGCGCGCAGGTTGATGGTAGCGCCGTTCTCCATGACGATGAAGCCGAACGCGGAATCCTCAACGGTGAACTTTTCGGGATCCCAGTCGCCCCATGCGTTGCCAGTCTGGGTATCGTTGTTCAGCTTGTGGTAGGTAGTACCGACACAATACTTGGGTTTGTAGTTGTTCATCATCCAGAGGGTCAGGTCGAGCGCGTGGGTGCCGATGTCGATCAGCGGACCGCCGCCCTGCTCATACTCGTTGAGGAACACGCCCCAGGTGGGAACCGCACGACGGCGGATTGCGATAGCCTCGGCGTAGTAGATATCGCCGAAGGTGCCCTTGTCGGCTTCCATCTTCATGAACTGGGAGTCGGGGCGCTGACGACCCTGATAGCCGATGGTCAGCTTCTTGTTGTTGCGCTTTGCAGCCTCGATCATCTTGAGAGCCTCGGCGGAGTTGATTGCCATGGGCTTCTCGCACATAACGTGCTTGCCTGCGTCCAGCGCGTCCACGGTGATGAAGCTGTGGCAGCGGTTAGGGGTGCAGACGTGAACCACGTCGATGGACTTGTCCTCGAGGAGCTTCTTATAGTCCTCGTAAACAGCAGCGTCGGGCGTACCGAACTTTGCCTTAGCTTCCTCAGCCTTGGAGAGGATGATGTCGCAGAAAGCGACCATCTCAACGCCGGGAACCTTCTTCAGGTTGGGCATATGCTTGCCGTTGGCGATGCCGCCGCAGCCGATGATGCCGACTCTTACTGTGTTGTTTGCTCCGATTGTAGCCATTGTAAACTACCTCCAAAAAAAATTTCAACATTACGGCAGAAGTGCCGTCCATATACCGTGACGGTTTCCACCGCACACGAGCGCAAATTAACGCTCACTATAATGATAAACTTTTTGGCTGCAAATTGCAAGACGTTTTTGGAAATTTTTCTGCCGATTTTATCGATTCGGCGCTTTGCACAAGATGCACGGAGAATACTTGTCCGATCTGTTCAATAAAATACGGGCTTATTTCACGTCAAAGGGAAGGGAAAGCTCGGCGGACCGACCGTCAATGACAACGTTCACATAAGCGGTGTAGGTTCCGGCGGGCAGGACGCCGTCCGAATTCACGCAGAACGCGCCGTCGGTGAAGAAGGTGAAGACCTGCCCGGGGGTGCAGGTGATGGGCTGCTCCACGATTGCAGGGCGGTCGAGAGGTTCAATCTCCTCGCCGGGCGCGAAGATGTAGAAGTTGAATATCGGCTCGGCGTAATCGGTGGTGAGCTCGGTTTCGCCCTTGTAGACAAGGGTGGCGGTGATTTCGAAGGGAGCGGAGAGATCGACGGTGTTGGTGTCGTAAGCGGTGCGCGCGGTGGTGAGGGTGAGCACGAAGTCGCCGAACTGGGTTTGCGCCGCGGTCTCGCCGCTGCCGCAGGACGGAAGCAGAAGCAGAATGAGCAGAAGGGGAAGGATAAGTTTTTTCATGGGGTGTCCTTTCTATAAAATAATAATTTTGCGGAAATGGTGAAGAAATTCAGATGGATAGGGCGGATGAAAATCCCCTACCTTATTTAATATAATACGTGTAATACACCATGATCGTACGTTCCTCGCCGCCGTGGGTGATGTCGGGACCGGTGAGCATGGCGCCGTCGTTGCTCATCAGCTCCCAGGCGCGCAGTTCGGTGATTTTGCAGCGGAACACGATGTCGGCGCTGGAGAGGACGATGAATTCGTCATCCTTGATGGACAGGGAGCCTGCGTGACCGATGACTGTGTCGGTGCCGTCCTCGGGATTGCGCTCGGTGCAGTATTTGATTGCGCGCCCGGCGAGGTGCTTCGCCATGTCAATGCGGAAGGATTTGGAATTTTCGTTTTTGCTTTTGGTAAGCTTTTTGATGAATCCGAACATGATTTTAACCTCCTGATAGGCGTTGTTTGTCAGAATATCCTGATGGTTTCCAGAAACGGATAGCCTGTGGCAGAGATGTATGTCTGAAAAATGAACAAAATGAACGAATATTATTGTGTACAACGCCAAAAATCGAAAAATTTTCAAATTCTCTTGAAAGTTTTTTGAATTATGATATACTTATTATAACATACCGCCGCGAAATGTTCAATCGTTTTCCATGGATTATGCAAAAAATTTTCGGTATGTTAAAAACTCTGAAAGGAGAAGATCGATTTTTAGAGTCATCGATCGGTAAACCTTTATGCTTCCACTTGACAGAATGACCGAGGAAGCTCGGATCGGTTTTGCGGACAGGGGGGTGGATTTGGAGTCCATTGACCTGGCGCTGGAGCTTGATCTGGACAACGACGGCAATTTCGGAGAGAGCTGGCTGGCTCTCGACGCAAAAGCCAAAAAGCTCTACACCCTCTCGGTCACATCCGACAACGAAACCGAACAGAAGCGAAAGAAAGCGCGGCAGGCCGCCGCCGACGCCATGGCGTCAAAGAACAGCGCCAAAGCCGCTAAGGCGGCCAAGGTGGCGTTCATCCCTGATCTGTTCCGTGACGCCGAATTCCGCACCTTCGACATGGCGAAGATTTCCGACCCGTATGTGGACAACTTCGTTTCCTCAAACCGCTTGCTGGCCAAGGATCACCCCCACGCAATCGAGCGCACCCCCGCCGGTGTCCGCCTGGACTTCGACGAGGAAAAGCGTCAGCAGAAGGAGCGGGACAAGGACGCCACCACCATCATCATCGCCTACTCCACCAACGCCAAAAAGCGTAAGCTCTTCGCCTTCGTCGATCTGATGAACCGCCTTCTGCGCGGCGAGGACGTGAAGAACGACGACCCGATCTTCGATCAGTTTAACGCCAAATGCCCCAAGTGCGGACGGGTCTACGACGATCAGGAACGCAAAATCTGCAACCACTGTACCAATCAGAAGCAGGTTTTCGTCCGGTTATTCGCCTATTTCAAGCCTTTCAAGCTCCAGCTGGTCACGGTGCTGTTCTGCATGGTCGCAACTTCGCTGATTTCGCTGGTCAACCCGATTATATCCAACCAGATTCTATACGATCAGGTCATCTCCCAGCCGGGCGTTATCGCCGGTAAAGCCGTCGGTACGCTGCACTCGGAGAAATGGCTGTTCATCATGATCGGCGTGGTCTTCGGCATCGCGCTGTTATCGCTGGGCATCAGCATCATCCAGAACCGCGCCAACGCCACCATGTCCACCAAGATGACGCTGAACATGAAGCTGGACATCTTCACCGCGCTTCAGTCGCTGTCCCTGTCCTTCTTCAACAACAACCAGACCGGACGCCTCATCACCCGCGTGAATTACGATGCCGACCGCATCCGCTCCTTCTTCATCGACGGCGTGCCGAACTTCGTCATCAACGCCATCAACTTCATTGGTCTGACCATCTTCCTTTTCATCCTGAACTGGAAGCTGACCCTCATCGTCTTTATTCCCGTTCCGATCATCGTCGGCATCTTCAAGTTCGCGCTGCCCAAGCTCTGGCGGATGTACTCAAAGCAGTGGAGACGTTCCTCCAGCTTGAACGCCATGCTGGGCGATTCGCTGAACGGTATCCGCGTGGTCAAGGCGTTCTCCAAGGAAGCTGAAGAAACCTCCCGCTTCTACACCTACGCCGAGAACCTGACCAAGGCGAATTTACAGGTTAATCTGGTTTCGCTGACCATCTTCCCGGTTGTCGGCGTGCTCATCGGTCTGTCGTCTCAGGCAATCTGGGGCTTCGGCGGTCTGGAGGTCATGAACCAGACCATGACTTACGGTGACTTCGCCACCTACCTTGGATACATCGGCATGATCTTCGGTCCGCTGAACTTCTTCACCAACTTCACCAACATGGTCACTGACACTGCCAACTGCGCCCAGCGTATGTTCGAAATCGTGGACGCCATCCCCGAAATCACCGACGCCAAGGACGCCGTGGAGCTGGAAACCCTTAAGGGCGATATCGTTTTCGACAACGTCTGCTTCCACTACGCCGCCAACCGCCCGATCCTCAAGAATGTGTCCATGCACATTCACGCGGGCGACCACATCGGTCTGGTGGGTCACACCGGCAGCGGCAAATCGACCATTGCCAACCTGATCAACCGCCTTTACGACACGATCAGCGGCACGATTTCCATCGACGGATACAACGTCAAGCAGATTGCCACCAAGTCGCTTCGACGGAACATCTCCATCGTTTCCCAGGAAATTTTCCTGTTCAAGGGCACCATCGCGGACAACATCCGCTACGCCCGCCCCGACGCCACCATGGAGGAGGTTATCGCGGCTTCCAAGGCGGCGAACGCCCACGACTTCATTCTGCGTCTGCCCGAGGGCTACGAGACGGTGGTCGGCACCGGTTCCCGTTCGCTGTCCGGCGGTGAGCAGCAGCGTATTTCCATCGCCCGCGCGCTCCTGCTGGCGCCTTCCATCCTGATTCTGGATGAGGCGACGGCGGCTATGGACACCGAGACTGAGCGTCTGATTCAGGATGCGCTGACCTCGCTGATTGAGGGACGCACCACCATCACCATCGCTCATCGTCTGTCCACGCTGAAGGACTGCAACCACCTCTTTGTCATCGAAAACGGCGAAATCGCCGAGGAAGGTTCCCACGCCGAGCTGCTGGCGAAGAAGGGCGTTTTCTTCCGGCTGTACACGCTGCAAACCGAGGCGAACAAGAAAATTATTGCCGGAATGTAAATTCGGATAGGATTACATATGTTGTATTCGTTCGTTGCGGGCGACCGATGGTCGCCCCTACGGGGATAGAGAATATGGGCGCACACAAGGATACGGGGAGCGAATACCCGCGAAATCCATGGATGTCATACCGCACCGTAGGGGCGTGCATCGCACGCCCGCCGAACAAATCTGCTGTAACAATCGGCTACCATTCAAAAAATCTCTCATTGCATAAGGAGAACACATCATGGCTGAACAGGAAAAGAAGCAGGCACAGCCTGCCAAGAACGATAAGAAACCCGAAACCAAGCCCCAGACCAAGCCGAAGAACGATATCCTCGGCGACGGTTCGGACGACGGCGACCTGATTCTCGAAAATCAGCGCGTCTCTATTCCGCTGACCCCCGAAAACGCCACCTTCAAGCGTTCGGGCGGCGATCTGGTGTCGCTGGACATCATCAACGACAAGGGCGAGCCGGAGAGCTTCGAGCGGGTGGTTATCCTCCGCTCCTTCCCGGTCACGAACCCCGACGAGTTCCTCTCCGTGCGCGAGCCTGATTCCCGCAAGCAGGGCAGAGGCAAGGAAATCGGCATGATTCGCTATATGAAGGATTTCGACGAGGAAACCCAGAAGCTCTTCCTTGAGGAGCTTGACCGCCGCTACTTCACGCCGGAAATCAAAAAGATCATGTCCGTCAAGGACAAATTCGGCTACCTCTACTGGGATGTGGTAACAACCGCCGGACACGTCACCTTCGTGCTGAACAACCCCTTCTCCAACATCCGCATCCTGGAGGACGGACGCATCCTCATCAACGATATCGACGGTAATGTGTTCCAGATTCTGGAGCCGTCCAAGCTGGACGCCGCCAGCCTGAAAAAGATCGAAATCTACCTGTAATGCAGGAGGTACACTATGAGACTGCTCTTTGATCTGCCGGAAACCGAGCAAAAGGTTCTCGACAGTGCCATCGGTGCGGACGAAAAGCTGATGTACTGCGTCCCCTTCAACATTCTGGAGGACAAATTCGTAGACGGCTTTGTCGCCATCACCAACCTGAAAATCTACAAAATCCTGAACGATCAGCTGCTGGCGTCCTATGTCATCAAGGGAGCCACCGGCTTCAAGACCGAGGTTATGTACGGAAGCTGCGGCTTCTACGCAAACTTCGGGCAGGGAACCACCCTGATCTGCCAGTTCGTCTCGGGACGCCATCTCCCCCGCTATTCGGTGCTGGTCAAGGCCTGCGAAATTCTCTCCGAAGACGAAAGTAAAACCACGCCCATCACCAACTCCGAGCAGGAGCGCTTCTGCCCCAAGTGCGGACGCCCCTTCGTGCGCGGAACCAACATCTGCCCTTACTGCCTTGACCATCTGGAGGTCTACAAGAAGATTTTCGCCATGACCAAGGGTCTGCGGCTGATGATGTGCTTCCCGTTCATCGTCGCCATCTTCAATGTAATCTTCCAGTTCGTGGTGCCCGAGATTCAGAAGCTGGCGCTGAACAACTACATCCTGAACACCGCCAACCACGGTCAGTCTGACAAGATGACCGAGTTCACCCTCATCGTTATCGCCATCGTTTCGCTGGATGTGTTCCACCGGGCGCTGGGCGTGCTCCAGAGCCGCCTGTCCGCCATCACCGGCAACAAGTTCACGCTGATGATGCGCACCATCCTCTATGAGAAAATCCAGTCCCTGTCCCTGTCGTCCATCCAGCGCAAATCCACCGGCGACCTGATGGGACGTGTCAACGGCGACGTCGGCGTGGCGCAGGACTTCATCGTCAACCAGCTGCCCAACCTGTTTGTGCAGTTCTTCTCCTTCCTGACCGGTCTGATCGTCATGCTGGCAATCAGCCCGCTGATGGCGCTGTTCATCTTCGTGCCGATTCCCTTCGTGGTCTTCCTGATTTCGAAGTTCTGGGCGTTCGTCCAGCTGCGCAACCGCCGTCTGTGGGTGCTCGGTCAGCGTACCAACCACCTGCTGCAGGACATCCTGAACGGTATCCGCGTGGTTAAGTGCTTTGGCCGCGAAAAGAGCGAAATCGAGCGCTTCAAGGACGGTTCGGTGCGTCACGCCAACCAGAACGAGGCCAACGCGAAGGTGTTCGATACCATCTTCCCGCTGCTGGGCTTTGCCATTAAGCTGGGCAGCTACCTGATTCTGTGGTACGGCAACTATCAGGTTTTCCACGGCGACATGATGGTCGGCGACCTGCATCAGATCAACTCCTACGCCAACATCATTTACGCGCCGCTGATGTACATCACCTTCATTCCGCGTAACATCTCCAACTTCCTCACCAGCCTGTCGAAGATTTTCGAAATTATCGAGGAGAATCCCGAGGTGCAGGATATCAACCTGCCGCTGGATATCCGCATCGAGGGCGAGGTGGACATAAAGAACATCACCTTCGGCTACGAGAGCTATAATCCCGTGCTGGAGAACGTTTCCTTCCACGTGAATCCCGGCGAAATGATCGGCATCGTCGGTCACTCCGGCTGCGGAAAGACCACGCTGATCAACCTGCTTATGCGTCTCTACGATGTGAACGAGGGCGCCATCGAGATCGACAACGTCAACATCAAGGACATTTCCCAGAACGCCCTGCGTACCCAGATCGGTATCGTGCTTCAGGAGACCTTCCTGTTCTCCGGCACCATCCGCGACAACATCAAGTACGCCATGCCCCATGCCACCGACGAGCAGGTTATCGCCGCGGCGCGCATCGCCAACGCCCACGACTTCATCCTGAACCTGCCCGAGGGCTACAACACCATGGTGGGCGAAAAGGGCTACAGCCTGTCCGGCGGCGAGCGTCAGCGAATCGCCATCGCCCGCGCCGTCATTCACAACCCGCGCATCCTGATTCTGGATGAAGCGACGGCGGCGCTGGATACCGAAACCGAGAAGTTGATTCAGGATTCGCTGAACAAGCTGACCGAAAACCGCACCGTCTTCGCTATCGCGCACCGACTTTCCACGCTGCGCAACGCGGATAAGCTGCTGGTGCTGGACAAGGGTCACGTGGCAGAATTCGGCACCCACGCCGAGTTGCTGGAAAACAAAGGCATCTACTACAAGCTGGTCATGGCACAGCGCAAAATGGCGCAGTCTGTCATTGAACAGCAGGGCATCGCCGAAAACGCATAATGATAAAACTCAAAAACTCCTGCCGCCGGCAGGAGTTTTTGGGTTTGAAGAGGGATGTTTTTTAATCGAACGCCAGCGGCGTGTGGGCGATGCCCTGACGGGGGCAGGCCATGTAAGGCTCGACTTCGGCGCGCCACTTCTTGTAGTGCTCGGTCTCCTTGTGGGCTTTTGCCGCCTCGGGGGAGGCGTAGACCTCGTACAGCGTGAAGTAGGTGGGATCGTCGTTGCTCTGAAGCACGTCGAAGCGGACGTTGCCCGGCTCCTTGCGGGCGTTCTCGTGGTTGTACAAAGAAATCGCCTTGAAGGCTTCTACGCATTCGGGCTTTACGTGGACGATGACAGTGGTTGCTACCATATTTATCTAAATCATATCCTTTCATGCAGAGGATGAATCAACGTGTAACGTTGATTCATCGTACCTCTTTGAAGAATTCCAGCTGCTCGCCGTCGGGACCGTAGACGAAGGCGATGCGGATGGCGATTTTCTCGGGGGTGGATTCCAGCGGAACGGTCTTGGGAGCCGTTTTCGGCTGTGCGCCGGCTGCCAGGGCAACCTCGTAAGCGGCGTCCACATCCTCCACGGAGTAGGCGAAGTGAATGTAGCGTCCGGCAAAATCGTCGGTCTCCACGGACTTTTCCTTGCCGCCCGCGAATAGCTCGAGAATGCCGCTCTCGCCGAATTTGAGCATCTGGATGCGCTTGTCACCCTCGCCCCACGCAAGGTAGGGAGTCATGCCCAGATCGGTGTAGAATTTGACGGACTTTTCAAAATCGCTGGCCTTGAGTGCCAGATGGGCGATGCCCATACCCGGAATTTTCGTGTTCATTGGGAAATTCCTCCGTTTATGTAGAAATTACTTGGAAGTGTAGGTGTTGGACAGGTCTTCCACCTTTTCAACAACGACCTTCTTCTCCTTGTTCTTGGAAGCCTCGATGCGCTTCTGAAGCTCAGTCCAGAATTCCTCGCCGTCGTTGGGAAGCTCAACCCAGTCGTTCTTCCAGCTGGACAGCATCATCGCGTTGGAGATGGACAGACCGTTGATGCCCTCAAAGCCGGATGCCAGCAGAGGCTCGCCGTTGAGCAGATGGTTGGTAAAGTTCTGGGTAATGCCCTTGTGCTGAGGTCCGCCGTACTCCACTTCGATTTCGATCTTTTCGGTCTCGGGACGTGCGAAGCCGCCGGTCGCGGTCTTGGTCCACTCGAAGCAGTCGGTCTTGTTTCTCCAGAAGGTCAGCTTGCCGCCTTCGGAGACGAGCTTGCCCTTGGAGCCGGTGATTTCCAGACGGTTGGTGCCGGGATTTTCGCCGGTGGTGGTGATGAACACGCCGGAAGCGCCGTTTGCGTACTCAGCGTATGCGGTTACGTCGTCCTCAACCTCGATGTTGTGGTACTTGCCCTCGTGGCAGAATGCGTGAATGCGGCTGGGCATACCAAAAATCCACTGCCACAGGTCGAGCTGATGGGGGCACTGGTTGAGCAACACGCCGCCGCCTTCGCCGTCCCATGTAGCGCGCCATTCGCCGGAATCGTAGTAGGACTGGGTGCGGTACCAGTCGGTGATGATCCAGACGCAGCGGATCAGTTCGCCCAGCTCGCCGCCCTGAACCATTTCGCGCATTTTCTGGTAGGTGGGGTTGGTGCGCTGGTTGAACATCATGCCGTAGGTGAGACCGGTCTCCTTGGCGACCTTCATGATATCCTCAACCTGCTTGGTGTAAACGCCGGCAGGCTTTTCGGAGATCACGTGCAGACCTGCGCGGAATGCATCGATACCGATGGTGGGGTGGAAATAATGGGGTGTTGCGATGATAACAGCGTCAACGAGACCCGACTTGAACATATCCATGTGGTTGTCGAAATACGCGATTTTGTCGCCGTAAAGCTCCTTCGCGCGCTCCAGCTTGGCGGGCTTGATGTCGCAGATGGCGGTAAGCTCCGCGCCCTTGACCTCGCCGGGAACCAGGTACTTCGCATGACCCGAGCCCATATTACCGAAGCCGACAATACCAAATCTTACTTTCTCCATAAAATAAACCTAACCTTTCCGGGCAAAATCTGCCCATGTTTATTCAATATACATTATACACGTTTGCCGGAGAAATTTCAATAGGTTTTTCAACATTTATTTGGGGGATTTTATCACTTTTCAAACGCTTCCCCACTTTGTGGGCGAACAGCCGCAGGCGCGGCGGAAGACTGCGGAGAACTGCGCGCTGTCGGAGAAACCGCATAAGTAGGCGATTTCGGTGCAGTTGTAGCGTCCGGCGGCGAGAAGCTCCTTAGCGTGGCGGATGCGGCAGTCCATCTGGTACTGTTTGGGCGATCGTCCGTAGACTTCCTTGAAGCGGTGCTGGAAATAGTCGTAGCCGTAGCCAATGTCTGCAGCGAGGCTTTGCAGGCTGATCTGCTGGAAGCCGGATTCGATGCATTCGGCGGCGTAAGCGATGTCCCGGCGGATGTTCTTGCGGCAGGATTCCCAACGCAGGACGCGCAGAAGAAGCTCCTGAAAAATCAGCTTCTGAATGTCCTCGCCCAGGGGGCGGGGACGCCTGCGCTCGGTGATGATGGCTTCGCAGAGGTGCAAAATGGTCTGCTCGCAGTCGTCGTCGAAAACCTGATCGGCGAGCGGCGCGTCGCACTGGAAAATGCAGAAAAAGACAATGCCGTCCGCCGTGTGCTGTTCGCTGTGGAGCGTGCCGGGACGGGTGGTGCAGAAGCGTCCGGGGCGGATTTCCCAGCGCTGCCCGCCCAGCGTCAGGCTGCCTTCGCAGCTGATGTAATAGACGAATTCGTGCCAGTTGTGGGATTCCTCGGCGACGTGGCATCCGGCGGGACGCTCGGCGCGCTGGACGCTCATTAACTCAATATCGGGGATCATAGGCTCACCTCATGAGTATTATACCATATTTCCGGGGAAAAGAAAAGCCAATTCGTACAAAAATATGCCATGAAAAATATAGCGGCTTCACGCCGTTTTGTTGTATAATGGGTACAACAATTTATTTCCCGAAAGGATGAAAAACCATGGATATTACCCAGCGCATCAAAATGCTCGAATCCCCGAAGGGCGTGGTCGATGTGGTCATCGACACCGACGCTTACAACGAAATTGACGACCAGTTCGCCATTTCCTACGCCCTCTGCTCCCCCGACCGTATGACCGTTCAGGCGCTCTACGCCGCACCCTTCCACAACAGCCGTTCCACCGGTCCGAAGGACGGCATGGAAAAAAGCTACGACGAAATCCTCAAGCTGCTGACCCTTGCAAAGAGGGAAGACCTGAAGCCCCTCACCTTCCGCGGCTCGGTGGAATACCTTCCAAACGAGACAACGCCCGTTGAATCGGACGCCGCCGACGATCTCATCGTCCGCGCGCGGGGCTACAGCAGCGAGAACCCGCTGTATGTGGTCGCGCTGGGCGCTATCACCAACGTGGCCTCCGCGCTGATCAAGGCGCCGGACATCGCCGAAAAGATGGTTTTAGTCTGGCTGGGCGGTCATGCCTGGCACTGGAACGACACTGCCGAGTTCAACATGAAGCAGGATGTGGCGGCAGCCCGCGTGGTTTTTGGATGCGGTGTTCCGCTGGTGCAGCTGCCCTGCATGGGCGTGGTCAGCGCCTTCACCACCACGAAGCCCGAGCTGGAATACTGGTTCGCGGACAAGAATCCGCTGGCGGATTATCTGGCGAAGAACACCATCGAGGAGGCGGAGTCCTATGCCGCCGGCAAGCCCTGGAGTCGCGTGATTTGGGATGTTACCGCCGTCGCGTGGGTTGCTGACCGGGGCGGGCTGCTCCAGTCGCGGCTGGATTTCACGCCGATTCCCGAGTACGACCACCACTACGGCTTCGACACCCGCCGTCCCCTGATGCGCTATGTCACGCACATCAGCCGCGACGCGCTGATGCTCGATCTGGTTAATCGGATTGCGAAATGATGAGGAAAAGGGAGTATCGTGGTGATACTCCCTTTAATCGTCATAATGTCCCCGACAGGACGCAATCAGCAAATTCCCGTTGGAGTCAAAATCGTAGACAAGACGGTTTTTATCATCAATACGTCGGCTCCAGCCTTTTCTGAAGCGCAGCGGTTCGGGTTTTCCGATGCCGCCCGTCAACCCGTTTCGTTCAATATCGCGGATCAGCTCATTGATGCGTTTCAGCGTTTTTTATCCTGCATTTTCCAGTAAAGATAGTCATCCCACCCTTTGTCAGACCACAGCTTATTCATCATCGACCTCGATCAGCTCATGTGCCACGCCCTTACCCGACCGAAGCTGCTCAAAAGAGCGATCAAGCTCCCGCAGATATTCAGCGTTTTTTACCGCTTTTTGCAGCGCGTTCCATTCATCCAGACTGATTATGACCACGTTGCGTTCACCTTTTCGCGTGACAATGACCGTTTCATTATCGTCCGTCACTCTGTCGCAATATGCTTTCAGGTTTTCCCGTATTGTAGAATAGTTGACAGCAAGCATCATCAATTCCTCCTGTACATATTATAGTACAATTTATTGTACCATAATATAATATGTATGTCAAGTGTATTTTGTTAAACTAAATGTAAAAATAATTGGAAAAATCGATTTTGCATCTTGACAAACAGCCGAGATTGTGATATACTTAATACATATGTGTACAGTACACGATGTGTACAGTACACATATGTACAGGGATATCGCCAAGTCGGTCAAGGCACAGGACTTTGACTCCTGCATTTCGCTGGTTCGAGTCCAGCTATCCCTGCCAGATAAAATTCCGAAACCTATCGCTGGTTTCGGAATTTTATCTTTTATGCATATTTCTCACCCCGGCGGGCAAACTAATCCCGAGATCAAGGAAAAGGGATGATTGAATGGAACCGTTCCGTTTTACACCGCGCGACCGGCTGGTGCGCGCATGGCAGAATTCGATGGAGCTGACACGTGATTTCGAGGGCTATTCGGGGGAACTGGACGATGAGGAATTGTCGAAGGTTTTTGCGGAATTTGCTGAGGAGGAGGCCGTCCATGCGGCCAAGCTGCGTGAGCTGATTCGTCGATACGAACAGAACGAATAAAGATGGGGAGATGACGGCTTTGTCCGTCATCTCCCCATTTTCACAATATTTCCAACACTTCGCCGCCCATGCGCGCGGTCAGCTCTTCGATCCGCTCCAGCGGGAAGGGCGGGCGCGCCAGCGGACGCATGGCAAGCGACATCAGCAGCATGGGATTGTCGTCCGCCGCGATGCGATTGCTCGACAGCACGCCGCAGATTCGGCAGCGATGGATGATCGCCCACTCGCCGTCTCAGCGCACCCAAACCGCCACCGGCTCCATCAAACCGCCGCAGTCCGCCGCCCGATCGCCCGGCTCAATATCCAGATGCTGGCTGCGCAGACAGTGGGGACAGTGGTTGCGGTGATCGCTGCCCGCACCGCCGGGACCAACCTCCCGACCGCAGTGCTTGCAGGTGAAAACCTCATCGCAGGGATGGGTTTTGTATATTGCACACCCCGCCTGCACAATCAAGGGAAACTTCGATTAAAACGATCCTTTACCTCAAAAGAAGAGCGGGACGGTAAACCGTCCCGCGAAATATGTATCCCTTATTTCTTCTTGCCGAACAGACCCATGAGACCGCTGATGGCTTCCTTGGCGTCGTCGAGCTTGTCCTTGACTTCGTCCAGATCGATCTTGGCTTTGACGCCGTCCACGATCTTTTCGATGGTCTCGTCGGGTAGATCGATGCCGATCAGCTCCTCGATAACCTTGATCGGCTCGCTCTTGAAGCGGGTGAGCAGGGTGGTGTCGCTCTTGAGTTTTTCTACGATTTCTTCAATCTTTTCCTTGATATCCATGACTTTTCTCCTTGCAATGTATTTCGGTTAAACCGATAGTATCCACAATATTAAGTATACCACCGCCTGCATAAAATTGCAAGCGAAATCACAAAACCCTCACATAAAATTCATTTCGCGTCACATTTAACGGGGAAGCGTGCGGTAAACGCCGGGCGTCACGCCCACCTCACGCCGGAATAGCCGGGTGAAGGTCTCCGCGTCGGAGAAGCCTACCGACGCCGCCACATCGCTTACCGACACGAAGCAGTCCGATTTCAGAAGATCCTTTGCCTGCCCGATGCGCACCGAGCCGATGTAGCGACTGGGCGTCACCAGCAGAACCCGCTTGAACAGCTTGCGGAACTGGGTTTCCCCCAGATGACAGACCGCCGCCAGCTCCTCCGGACGGAGTCCGGCGTCGTTAATGTGCAGCCGCAGATAATCCAGCGCCGGTTGAATCTTCTTCCGGCTGTCCGCGTCGCCGCCGTCCAACGCCCGCCCCATCAGCGCTAGAATGCGGTAGATGTAGCTTTTGCAGTTGAGCAGGTGCGCCGTGTCCTTGAACAGCCACTCGTCCGCGCATTTCGTGAACAGCGAGCAGAGGTTGGAGTGATTCTCAAAATGCGCCACATGAATGCCGTCCGGTGCGATTTCCTCGGCGGTGTCGAAATTGATGATGATGTATTTCCCGTCGCTTTTCATCCGCGAACGGTAGGTCATGCCCCGGGGAATATAAACCACATCGTTCTCGGCGAATTCGGCGGTTTTGTCCTCCCACCAGCAGACCATCGCCCCCGAGATTTTGTAAATCAGCGCGTGGTGCGGGCGGTCAAAGAAATAGTTCATGTCCCGCTTGGATTCCTCCGAGACCACGCTGGCGACCCGGGTGATCGTGATGTCCCCGGCGAAAAAGGCGGGGGTCATGTCCGCTCGTCCAGGCTCACGTAGTCTTGCGTTCCCTTCACGCTGACGTAGGCGGGGCGGATGATCTTGCCCGCGTTCTGGATTTCCTCCAGCCGGTGGGCGCTCCAGCCCGCGATCCGCGCCACCGCGAACAGCGGCGTGAACAGCTCGCAGGGAAGCTCCAGCATCCGATAAATCAAGCCCGAATAGAAGTCCACGTTGGCGGCGACGCCTTTGTAAATCTTCCGCTTCTCCGCGATGATTTCCGGCGCCAGACGCGCCACCGTCTCGTAGAGGGAATATTCCTCCTCGCAGCCCTTTTCCACCGCCAGCTCCTTGGCGCAGTCCCGCAGAATGTCCGAGCGCGGGTCGGACAGGGAATAAACCGCGTGTCCCATGCCGTAAATCAGCCCCGCGTTGTCGAAGGCTTCCTTGTTGAGCAGCCGCACCAGATAATCCCGCACCGAGCCTTCGTCGGCGGGATTGCAGTTTTCCTTCAGATCGTCGAACATTTTCACGACCTTAATGTTCGCGCCGCCGTGGCGGGGACCTTTCAGCGAACCCAGCGCCGCCGCGATGGCGGAATAGGTGTCCGTGCCCGAGGAGGTAACAACGTGGGTGGTAAAGGTGGAGTTGTTTCCGCCGCCGTGCTCCGCGTGAAGCACCAGCGCAAGGTCGAGAATCTTCGCCTCCGAATGGCTGTACGCGCCGTCCTGACGAAGCATATACAGCAGATTTTCCGCCGCCGACAGCTCGGGGCGGGGATTGTGGATGAACAGGCTCTCGCCCTGATGATAATGGCGGTGGGACTGGTAGCCGTAAACCGCCAGCATGGGCATGACGGAAATAAGCTGGAGGCACTGCCGCAGCACGTTGGGAATGGAAATATCGTCGGGATTGTCGTCGTAAGCGTACAGCGCCAGAACGCTGCGGGAGAGGATGTTCATCATGTCCCGCCCGGGCGCTTTCATGATCATGTCGCGGACAAAGGACGGGGGCAGGGTGCGGTAATCGGCAAGCTGTGTGCGGAATTCCTCAAGCTCGCCCCGGTTCGGAAGCTGGGAAAAGAGCAGCAGATAGATCGTTTCCTCAAAGCCGTACCGGTCGTCCCGCAGAAAGCCGCGCACCAGATCGCGGACGTTATAGCCCCGGTAATACAGCTCGCCCTCGCAGGGAAGCTCCTGACCGTCGGGTGTGTGCTCCTTAGCCTTGATGCGGGAAATTTCGGTCAGCCCGGTGATAACGCCGTCGCCGTTCATATCGCGCAGCCCGCGGAAAACCTTATGCTGGGCGTACATATCGGGGCGGATGTGGTTGTTCCCGGCGGACAGCGCGGCCAGGCGTTCGATGGTTGGCGTGATTTCCGAATAGGAATTGTACATGGCATGATCCTTTCTCTGTGCTGGATTTTTAATATTTTACCATATTATTATGTCCTGCTGAAGCAATTTCCTGTGAAAATATTGTAAATTCTCATTTTCTCACAAACAAATTACGCCAAATCTCCGCTCATCCTGTAGATTTATTCATACTTATGCTGTATAATAATAAGGTAAACGAACGAAAAAGGAGGATGAACGCATGGTGAATTACTATGTGGAGCGGAATCATAAGGTGGAGTGTGTGCCTGAATTGCCGGAGTGCGGATGGGTTCAGATGATTGAACCGGAGGAGGACGAGCTGCGAACGGTAGCGAGGGATTTCGAATTGCCGATGGAAACCATCAAAGCCGCCCTCGACCTGGACGAACGGTCGCGTATCGATGTGGACGACAACTACCGCATGATTCTGGTCAATATCCCTACCCGCGAGGAAACCAGCGACCGGGAGCTGTACACCACCGTCCCGATGAGCATCATCCTCACCGCACGGCACGTCATAACGATCTGTTCCAAGGATACCCATATTCTGCGGGGCTTTGCCAACGGAAGCGAGCGGGATTTCCATCCCGGCAAGCAGTCGCGGTTTGTGTTCCAGATTCTTTACGCCACCGCCCGGCGGTATCTGATCTATCTGCGGCTCATCGAGAAGAAATCCGACACTGCCGAGCTGGAATTCGGACAGAAGCAGAAGAACAAGGAGCTGCTGGAGCTGATGAAGCTGGAGAAATCGCTGGTCTACTTTTCCACCGGGCTGCGCTCCAACGAGGCGGTTCTGGAAAAGCTGGTGCGCACCGATGTGGTTCGCAAATACGCCGAGGATGCCGATCTTCTGGAGGACGCCATCGTCGAAAACAAACAGGCCATTGAAATGGCCAAAATTAACACGGAGATTTTAGCTAATATGTCCAACACCTTCGCGTCGGTGATTTCCAACAACCTGAACGTGGCCATGAAGGCGCTGGCCATCATGACCGTGGTCATGGAGATTCCTACGATGGTTTTCTCCGCATACGGCATGAACGTCGCCGCCGATTCCATGCCGCTGGCGACCCATCCCTATGCGTTTCCCATCCTGATTGGCGGGTCGGCGCTGATCAGCGTCATCGCCACGCTGATCTTCCTGAAGGTTAAGCTGTTCAAATAAAATATGGGGGATAAATCAATGAAACTTACTGCATCTGTCTGGTCAAGCTATTACATGGAGCTGACCCCCGAAGAAAAAAAGAGCAAGGCGGGCGTGCTCCATGCTGCCGGCGCAGTCTGCGGCAGCATGACCCGGGCAATCGAGCGGGCGGCTGAAAAATAATGGCGCTGCTTGACTGGCTCTATCCGCCCTCCTGTGTTTTCTGCGGGAAGATGGAGACGGCGAAAGGTTCGCCCTTCTGTACGGTCTGCCACGCGAAGTGGGAGATGGCGCGCAGGGAGTGTGTGACCGCCGCCGGCGGACAGCCGGTTGCATACTATCGGCACGATGCGGCGCGGGGCGAATATTACGGCAGCGCGGTTTATCTGGTAAATTACGATCCTGGCGATGAGGATTCGCCGGTGTACAAGCTGCTTGGCGGGCTGAAATATCATACCACCCGCCGCCTGACCGATTTCGCCGCGAAGGAGCTTGCCGCCATGCTTCGGCAGGTGATGCCCGCGAATCCCGCCTGTGCGGTGGTGACGCAGATTCCGCGCCTGCCGCTGTCGGTTCAGCGGTACGGGTGCGATCACATGAAGCTGGTGGCCGTGGAAACGGCGGCGATGCTGGGCATCCCATATCAGCCGCTGCTGGAACGAAGCGGGGACGCGCTGGAGCAGAAGCGTCTCTCCGCCGACAAGCGGATGGTCAACGCATTGAACACCACCCGGCTTTCGAAGAAATACGCCGGGCAGCTGATCGGGCGGACGGTAATTCTGCTGGACGATTTGATTACCACTGGCGCGTCGCTGCACGCGGCGGCGGAACTGTTCATCGGGGCGGGCGCGTTTCAAGTGATCGCCGCCACGCTGGCGCACACGGAACGAAGATTAAAATAATTGGGGGACTGCTGCACGAACGTGCAGCAGTCCCTTGCTTATCCGATTCTCTCCCTGCGCACATCCTTGGGCGTTTTGCCGGTGACGACGCGGAACTGCTTGTTGAAGTTGGCGGTGTTGTGATAGCCCGAAGCCAGCGCGATTTCCAGCACCGTCATGTTGGTGGTGCGAAGCAGCTTCACCGCGTGATCGATGCGGCGCCGCTTGGTGTACTCGCTGACCGTCATGCCCGCCAGCAGAACAAACACCCGCTCGAAGTTGGAGCGGCTCATGTTCGCCAGACTGCACAGCTCGTCCAGACGGATGTCGCTGCGGAAGTTCTCGTCGATGTAGGACAGCGCGGTTGAAATGCTGCTCAGCGAGCCGGGCGGGGCGGCTTCGGGGAAGTAATCGATCAGACGAAGCATCAGCACCAGCGCGTGGGTCAGATGAATCTGCGCCAGCACGTCGCTGCCCAGCTTATCGCCCGCCGCCTCCCGTTCCACGCTGGAAAGCGCCTGCCGGATTTCGTCGCCGGCTTCGCCCAGCGTTTCGCTGTCCAGGCGATTGTCAAAGCCGGGGCAGCGGTTGAAAAAGAGGCGGGACAGGTTCAGTCCGGTGTGTTCGCTCTGGGACAGCAGCAGCCGGGGCTGGAAATGGATGTTCAGTGCTTCCATGGGGATGGAGGGATCGACCCAGGTGATTTTGTGTATCTCGTTGTTGGAGAAAAGGAAGATGTCTCCCGCGCCGATATTGTACTCCCGCCCGGTGACGGTGTAGGTGCCCCGTCCGCTGCGGAACCAGGCGATTTCCAGTTCGGTGTGATGGTGCGGGTAGAATTCCCGCCTGCCCGGAACCGACAGAACGGTGTACACATTCAGCAAATGATCTTTCATGTTTTGGCAGTCTCTCCTGAAATGTAGAAAATTGTTTGTGAATATCAGACGTTAATTGATGAAAATTGCCCATTGATATGGTATTATTATATCACAGGCATTTGAATTTGTAAATGCTCTGGAGAAAAAAGTAGATAAAATTTTTCAGGAGGAATTGTAATGAAAAAGCGTCTCATTTCACTCGCAGTATTATTGTCCTTCGCCATGTCCATGACCTCGGTCATTACGGCGTGCAACGGCACCGAGCCATCTGTGGACGACACCACCCCGTCCGGCGGCGATGTTACCAGCACCCCCGCCACCGAAACCGATTCCAAGTTTGAACCGGACGATCTGCCCGCCAACCTGAATTTCGACGGCGAGACGATTAACGTGCTCTACCGCGACGACGTGGTGAAATCCTTCTATGTGGAGGAGCAGACCGGCGATATCGTGGACGACGCCGTTTACAATGCCAACCGCGCCGTGGAAGACCGGCTGAACATAAAGTTCAACGTGACCACCAAGGCCGGTACCGCCAACGCCGACCGTTCAACCTACATGAACGCCATCACAACCAGCGTTATGGCGGGAGACAACGCCTATGACCTGACAGCGGTGATGACCTTTAATATGCCCACGCTGATTCAGCAGGGTGTGTTTATTGATCTGAACGAGGTGCAGTATCTCAATTTTGACAAGCCCTGGTGGGTTCAGGATCTGACAGATCTGGCGTCCATTAACGGCAAGCTCTACTTCGCGTCCGGCGATATCACGCTGGAGCTGACCCAGCGCATTTTCTGTATGCTGTTCAATAAGAATCTGGCTGAAACGCTGGGCACCGAGGATATCTACGCTCTGGTCAAGGACGGCAAGTGGACGCTGGATAAGGCGACGGAACTGGCTGTGGCTGCTTACGCCGACCTGAACGGCGATTCCAAAATGGATCCCGAGGACCGCTACGGACTGGTTATCACTGACTATAACCACATTTCCGGCTTTGAAGGTTCGCTGGGACTTCAGGAAACCACGCAGGATGCGGACGGTATCCATCACATTGATTTCGGCGGCGAGCGGGTGATTACCGCTTTCCAGAAGCTGGTGTCGATGATCAGCGACAATGATGGCATCTACTACCAGATTAAATCTGACGCGGACAGCAATGAGACTCATCAGATATATTACAATATGTTCAAAGGCGGTCGTCTGCTGATCACAACCACCGAATTCCACCAGATCAGCTCGGTTTACCGCGACATGAACGACGATTACGGCGTGATTCCTTATCCAATGCTGGACGAGGAGCAGGGTGGCTATTACACGCTGGCGCGGAACGTTTACAGCTCCTTCACCATCCCGAAGACCTGCGAAAAGCTGGATGCAGTGGGCGCGGCTATGGAAGCGCTGGCGTCCGAGAACTACCGCACCACTTCGCAGACCTATTTTGAGACAGCGCTGAAGGTGAAGTATTCCTATGACGACGAAACTTCTCAGATGTACGATATTATCAAAGGCGGTCTGACGTTCAATTTCGGTTTCACATTCAATGCTGTTACCAACTACTTCTCCAGTCTGATCGTCAACACGCTCGTTAAGAAAGAGGCAAACTGGGCATCCGTTTATGCGTCAAACAAGGATGCGGCTGAAAACAGCCTTCAGAAATTCTATTCCGACGTTATGGCGCTGGAAGACTGACACAAATAGGCATAACATCGCACCCACCGCAAAGCGCGGTGGGTGCGGCGTTTATTTTTCATTTTGGCGGAAAATCCGCGGTTCGGTCAGCATGGGGTAGGAAATCAGCTTGGCGGTGTCCAGATTTTCCGCCCGCATATTCACGGCGGTGATGGAGCGGTTGTTGTAGGTGGTGTAATGGCAGACGCCGCTGGTGGTGTCGTAGCAGGAGGTGTAGACAGTTCGCTCGTACTGGATGCCTTCGTCGGAGGGAAGGCGGACGCAGCCGTCGGTCTGCCCCACGCTGCCGAGAATATGGAACGCCTGCTCCAGATTCTCGCCGTCGCTATCCAACACCCGGGCGAACCTTCGCGTAAACGCCGCCCGGACGAATCGGGAGGGGGAGGACAGATCGCCGGGAAGTCCCATTCCGCCCATACCTCGGCTGTAGAGCGGCTGACCCAGCCCCATCCGGTCGGCGGGCGGATCGGCGGTCAGCCCAGCGAAGTCGGTCAGGCGGCGGAGCTGTTCATCGAAGGGGGGATTGTTGGTCAGCACGCCCGCCGGATTGTCGTGAATGTGCAGACCGTCGGCCAGCGGTTCCACCACCAGCGACTGCTCCCGGTCGGCGAGAAGCCAGTGAAGGGGCGTTGTGGGCAGGTTGGGCGAAAAATCCAGTTGGCAAACCTGTAAGCGTCCCAGCAGGCGGTAGGCTTCGGCGACGGTGGAGGTTTGACCGAGAATCCACGGAATCAGTTCGAAGGGAGCGATCACCGGTCGGCTGGCGCGTTCAGGCATGGTGTAGACCGCATTTCCCGGGAAATGCAGCCCGGCCATGGCCAGTCCCCGCTCATTCACCGCGTCGTAATAGAGGGGATAGCCGTCCACGATATGGGCGACGCCGATGATGGCGTGATGGCGCGCCATGCTTCCGACCCGCCGGAAATGAAGTCCGCAGGCGCGGGGAAGAATGGCGATGGACTCGCCGAAGGAGCACTCCAGATCGAGGGTGCGTCCGAAATAATGATGATTGGCACAAAAGGAGAGGGCAGTACACATGAACATACCTCCGTTTTTCTAATAGCATATGCAGCGGGAAAAAAATTATGCACACCACTTGCGCAGGAACGGAAAATATGATATAATGAAGAAAAATAAAGGAGATGTTTTCATTGCATACCTGGATGTATTTGCTTTATCTGAATTTGCCGGTTACGTTCCTGATGGCGCTGGCGGCGACGAAAACCCTGCGGTATATGCACCTGCTGATGGATGGGGCGCTGGCGGAAATTTTTTCGCAGATTCAGACGGCGGAGCTTCACGCCAGCTTCTGGATTCCGCTGATTCTGACCTCGATTGTGATCATTGCCGTCGGATTGCTGCTGTCCTTTCTGCCAAAGGCGGTTTATCACGTACTTCTGTGGGCGGCGCTGATTCTTACGCCCTACATCACGTCGCTGATGCTGACAAAAGTCAACGGCGTCCGCTTCTGCGACATTCTGTTCCCGCTGCTTGAAACGATCAAAAACGGCGGGCTGGAGGCGCTGGGATGAGGGTGCTGGCGCTTTTGCTGACCCTGACGCTCCTGATGACAGGCTGTGCGGCGAACCCCGATATCGCCCCCGCCGAACCAAGCTGGCACATGGGCTTCGGCAGCGCCCGGGTCGCCATTCCCGACGCCGACGAGCCGCTGTACATCGCCGGATACCGGAACGGACGCACCATCACGGGCGTGCTGGACAATCCGCTTGCCCGGGCGGTTTGGATGGACTGCGGCGGGGACGGGATACTGTTCCTGGTTATCGACTGCGTGGGGCTGACCAGCGATTGGGTGAAGCTTATCCGGGCGCGGGTGGGCGAATTCTGCGATGGGGCGGTGAACGTGATTTCGACCCACACCCACGCGGGCATTGACACGATGGGGCTGTGGGGGCCGATTGCCATGGAGGGCAAGAACGCCGCGTTCATGGAGAATCTGCTGGACGCCGCTGTGGAAGCGGCGAGGACCGCCATCGCCGATCGACGTTCGGGAACGCTTGCTTACGCCGCCGTTCCAACCGAAGGGATGCAGCGGGATTCCCGCGACCCGCAGGTGTACGATACAAATCTTTACCAGCTTCGCTTTGAGCCGGAGACGGGGGACGGCATCCGGCTGATGCTTTACGCCGCCCACGCTGAATCGCTTCGGGGGGACAACACCATGGTCAGCGCCGATTATCCCGGCGTGATGGCGGACATCATCAAAGCGGAAACGGGGGATGACTGCGTGTATATGCCCGGCGCAATCGGCGGGCTGATTATGACCGTGGAGCTGGCGGAACCCTTCGACGCGGCGGAAAATCTGCGTCTGACCGGCGAGCGGCTGGCAGAGTATGCGCTGTCGGCGGAATTCACGCCGGTGGAGCCGTTCTTTGAATGGCAGCAGGTGGCGTTCGACATTCCAATGGACAATATGCTTTTCCGCTATTACAAATTTCTGGGCATTCTGCAAAGCGATATGCACCGCCGCTTCTTCGGCGGCTACAGCGTGACCACCGAGCTGACGGCGGTTCGGATGGGCGGGCTGACATTGGCGCTTCTGCCGGGCGAAATCTTCCCGGAGCTGGTGTACGGCGGCGCGCTCGGTGATGGCAATCCCCAGCCGCTTGGTGACATTGCCGCCGGTTATGGCGCGGGGAAGCTGCTGATCGCGGGCTTGGCGAACGATGAAATTGGCTACATCGTCCCGCCGGGCGATTTCCTGCTGGACGATACGCTTCCGTGGATTGAGAGCGCGGACGGACACTACGAGGAGACCAATTCGGTGGGCGCCGAGGCGGCATCCTGCGTGGCGGAGGCTTTTGCGAAGGCACTGGAAGGGCTGTACGGCGAAGAATAAATGAAAAGATGCACGTTCGCACGTGCATCTTTTGCTTACCCTTTCAGCTTCATCGACCAGCTGCGCAGCTCCCGGGCGGTCATTTCCGGGTCGGGGGATTTCATAATCGCCGACACGACGCAGAATCCGGCGATGCCGGTGTTCGCGAGAACGCCGCAGTTACCCGCGTTCAGCCCGCCGATGGCGCAGACCGGGATGTTCACCGTCTTGCAGATATCCCGCAGCGTGTCCACCGACGTGAGCACCGTCTTAACCTTGGTCGTGGTGGGATAGATTGCGCCCACGCCCAGATAATCCGCACCCTGGGATTGGGCTTCCAATGCCCGCTCCACCGTTTTCGCGGTGGCGCCGACGATTTTGTCCGGTCCCATGATGACCCGGGCGTCGGCTACGGGCAGATCGTCGCTGCCCACGTGTACGCCCGATGCGCCGGCAGCCAAGGCGATATCGGCGCGGTCGTCGATGAGCAGCGGCACGTGATGCGCGTCCGTGACGGCTTTTACCGCTCTCGCCAGCGAAAGATATTCCCGCCCGGTGCGGTTCTTCTCCCGAAGCTGCACCAGCGACGCGCCGCCGCGGCAAGCCGCGTCCACGATTTCCAGCAGGCGGGGCGTTTCCACGCCCGTGCTGTCGGTGATGAAATAAAGAGTGGGATCGAACTTCATTTGCTTAAACCTTCCTTAACAAAATAATAGCCAGTCGAGACTGTCGATCAGCCTTAAATATAGCGTGAAATTTTCTCCCCCCAGACGCCCACGCGTCCGTAGCCCGCCAGACGGCAGATCAGATCGCTGACCTTGCCGAATTTCCGGTAGAGGAAGTTGAACGCCAGATAGGGAAGCACCTGCTCCCCCGCCTTTGGAATCCGCCGCAGGATGCCGCCAAAGGAATATACCCGCCGATACACATTAAGATACCCCCGGTACAGTTCCTTCGCGCTCATTCCCGACGGCGTGTAAACCACGTGCGCCGTGTTGTAGTGGGACAGATCGGTGTCGATGATCCGTCCGGCGTCATGGAGGCGGCGGTGAAGCTCAGTGCCCGGATAGGGGGTCAGGATGTGGGAGGTCACGGTTTCGATGCGGTGGGAGAGAATCCAGTCCACCGTTCGGTCGAAAATCTCCGGCGTCTCGCCGTCCAGTCCGAAGACAAAGCTGGCGTTGATCATAATTCCCCGGCTGTGCAGCGCTTCCACCAGCCGCTCGTATCGGTCGGTGTGGTTCTGCACCTTATGCACCCCCGCCACCGCGTCGGCGGACAAGCTCTCAAAGCCGATGAACAGCGATTTGCAGCCCGATTCCTTCATCCGGTCAAGCAGGTCGGGATGGTCGGCGATGTTCGCCGAAACCGCCGCGTTCCAGCGAAGGTTCAGCGGCTTTAGCGCTTCCACCATCTCCCTTGCCCAGCCGATGTCGCCGATGAAGTTGTCGTCGATGAACATCACATGGCGGCGGTGCATGGCTTCGATCTCCCGCAGCACCTGCTTCACCGGCTTGCGGATGTGCAGCCCTTTGTAGGCGTCGCAGCTGTTGTAGCAGAAGTCGCAGCGGAAGGGGCAGCCGTAGCTGGTGAACAGGATGTTGGCGTAAAGATAGCGCCGCTGGTCGATCATATCCCACGCGGGGGAAGCGATATCCTCCCCGGTCATGGGGCGGGAACAGCGATAGATTTTTTGAAGCTGTCCGCGTTCGGCGTCGGCGGCGATGGTCGGCCAAACCAGCTCGGCGGGACCGATGGACAGGGCGTCGAAGTGGGGCGCGCAGCTTTCCGGGTCGCAGGAGATATGGATGCCGCCCGCCACCACCGGAATGCCTCTGGCGCGGTAGGACGCGGCGATTTCGCAGGCGCGGGGAAAGGTGTCCACCGTCACCGAAATGCCCACCAGATCGGCGTCCTTGCCGGAGAGCTTCTCCACGTTTTCGTTTTCGACGATGACCGTGTGCTCATCCCGCAGCAGTTCGGCGATGACATACAGCCCCAGCGGCGGCGACATACGCGGCTTAATGTGGGTGTCCATGGGGCGAAGTCCCATGCGCGGCTGAATCAGACGGATTGTCATGGCGAAATGTCCTCCTGTGACCTTTTTCAACATTATACCATGGGAAAATCCGCCTGTCAACGATATCCGACGTTAATTTACGATTGCTGTCAAACTTGAAAAAAGTGTGACGGCTTCGTGAACATTCTTCACTTCTCCGAGCAGAACTCGACCTTTTTGCCCTCGAGAATCAGATTCGTCGTCCGTACCGCGCACATTTTGCCGCACATCGAACAGGTGTGGCGGTCAGAGGGCGGCGTAGACTCGTAGTAAGCCCGCGCCTTATCGGGATCGACGGCGATTTTGAACATCTCGTCCCAATCTACCTTATGGCGTGCGTCCGCCATGGCGTTGTCCTGCTCCCGGGCGTGGGGGATGTTCTTGGCGATGTCGGCGGCGTGGGCGGCGATGCGGGAAGCGATGACGCCCTCCTTTACGTCCGCCACATCGGGCAGGCGGAGATGCTCGGCGGGGGTTACATAGCAGAGGAAGTCCGCGCCGGACGCCGCCGCGATGGCGCCGCCGATGGCGGAGGTGATGTGGTCATAGCCGGGGAAAATGTCCGTGACCAGCGGACCGAGGACGTAGAAAGGCGCATTGTGGCAGAGCCGCTTTTCCATCTGCATATTGGCGGGGATTTCGTTCATCGCCATGTGACCGGGGCCTTCGATCATCACCTGAACATCCTTGGCCCAGGCGCGTTCGGTCAGCGCGCCCAGCTCGATCAGCTCGGCGATCTGTCCGCCGTCGCTGCTGTCGTCGATGCAGCCGGGGCGCAGCGCGTCGCCAAGGCTGATGGTTACGTCGTATTCCCGCAGAATCTCCAGCAGCTCGTCGAAATGCTCATAGAAGGGATTTTCGTTGCCGGTCATCTCCATCCACGCGAACAGCAGCGAGCCGCCCCGGGAGACGATGTTCATCTTCCGCTTGTCCCGCTTGAAAGCCTCCACCGCCCGGCGGTTCAGCCCGGCGTGGATGGTCACGAAGTCCACGCCCTCCTCGGCGTGAGCGCGGACGACCCGAAGAAAGTCCTCGGCGGTGATTTCCAGCAAATCCTTTTCTAAGTAGCCGATGGCGTCGTACATGGGCACGGTGCCGATCATGGCGGGGGATTTTTCGATCAGCGCCCGGCGGAAGGTGTTGGTTTTGCCGAAGTTGGACAGATCCATGATGGCGTCCGCGCCGTAACGCAGCGCCACGTCCACCTTCTCCATCTCCATATCGTAGTTTTTCGCGTCGCCGGACACGCCCAGATTCACGTTGATTTTGGTGCGCAGACCCTCGCCCACACCGCTGGGTCGCAGGGATGTATGGTTCATGTTGGCAGAGATGGCAATAGTTCCAGCCGCAACACGGTCGCGGATGACCTCGGCGGGGGTGTACTCGGCGTCGGCGACCGCCTGAATCTGGGGGGTAATTATCCCGCGCTTCGCCGCTTCCATCTGTGTTTTGTAGTTTCTCATGTAATCTCCTCCGAAAAAAGATTGGCGCAGCGCGTTTTCCTGAAAGAAAAAACGGCTGTCCGGCGAATGAAAACACCAGAACAACCGTTGAATGTTCGATTAAGAAACAATTTCCTACGTCGGCATTATCCGAATCAGGTGCGTGGCTATGCCGCTCGCAGCAGCGCCACAGGGTCGAAGCCGTTGCTTCCTCTCAGCCGCCATTGCAGCTCCCCTATCGTAAAACAGTATAGCACAAAGTGCGGATTTTGTCAAGAACCCTGACAAAATTTCTATCAATCTGTCTCACAAAAGGAGGTTCATCGATCGTACCGAGTATTGAGTCTGCGCCAGACAGTAGGAGCCACGCCGTAAATGCGGCGGAAGTGGCGATAGAAATCGCCGCTGTCATAACCGACCCGCCGAGCGATATCGGCGGCAGAAAGTTGGGTGCGTTCCAACAGCTGCGCGCCGATCTGACAGCGCAGCCGATGCAGATATTCGAAAGGCGGCATACCGTAAACGTCGTTGAAGCGGCGGCGGAGCTGGCTCTCGCTGATGTAACAGCGGGCGGCCAGTTCTGCCGCCGTAATATTTTCGGCGTAATGCAGCGAGAGGTGGCTGACCGCCGCCGACAGCGCTGCGTCCGCATGATCGGCGGACGGCGCCGCCTCGCCGAACCAGTCCTCGCAGCAGAGCAGCAGCTCGGAAAGACGAAGACAGGTCAAATCCTCATCCACCGGGCGGGATGAGGATTTTTTCAATCCCTCCAGCAGCCGGAAGAGAAGGGCGTGGGCTTCCCGGCGGCTGGGGTCGGGATCGTCCGCGCGCAGCACCGGCGGAATTGCCAGACGGCGGAGCTGCTCCTGCGGATTGTTCAGGAATTTGTGAGCGACGGCGGGCAGGTCGATGTAGCAGAAGCGGCAGGCGCATTCGCCGTCGATGGAACGGGAATAATGGCGCACATTCGGTCCAATCAGCAGCACATCCCCCGCAGTCAGCGATTCGACGGTGATCTCTGGGCGGTCGATGATGAACAGCCCGGTGCCCTTCGTGCAGACGCCAAGCTCCAGCCGGGCGTGATAATGGAGCTGCCGGATTTCGCCGATGGACGGAAGCGTGCAGTCCTTTTCTTCGAAATAGACGGCGCTGGTTCCGGCGGCGCTGATTGGCTCTGGGTGGGTGATGTATTGGAGAATGTCGGTTGATTTAAACATGGAAACCTCCGTTGGTGCGGATGGGATAACAACATTATAGCACAGCTCGGCGGCAATTGCAACGGTTTTAGCGGCTGCGGCGTAAAAATAAGTGGTGGACAGATCGTGAATCAGTCCACCACTGCTTGATTCGGTTTATGCCAGCCCGGTAATTCGGGGCAGAATCATGGTGATTTCGGGAATGTAGGTTACGAGCAGCAGCCCGGCGAGGATTGCCGCGTAATACATAAGCATATAGGGCATCACCTTCGCGAGGGAGGTGCGTCCGATTTTGATGCCCACGAACAGGGTGTTGCCCACCGGCGGCGTGATGTTGCCGATGCAGAGGTTGTACACCAGAATCAGACCGAAGTGAATGGGGTTCATGCCGAAGCTTTCGCAGATGGGCAGGAACAGGGGGGTGAAGATCAGGATGGCGGGGGTGACGTCCATGAAGGTGCCGGCAACCAGCAGAATCAGGTTCATGATCAGCAGGATCACATACTTGTTGCTGGTCAGTCCCAGCAGCGCGGAGGCGACCGCGTCGGGAATCTGCGTGAACGCCATGACCCAGCCCAGAATGTTGGACACGCCGATCAGGAAAACGACCATGCCGCTCATCTTCGCGGAGTCAACGATGATCTTCCAAAGGGATTTCAGGTTGATGCTCTTATAGCAGAACGCCAGAATCAGGGAGTAGACAACGGCGATGGCGGAGCCTTCGGTGGCGGTGAAAATGCCGCCCACGATGCCGCCAATGACCACGATGATCAGCGACAGAGAGGGAAGGGCTGCGATGGTGGCATGCAGCAGGTTTTTCCAATCGAACTTGCCGGGGGTGCCCTTGTAGCCCAGCTTCTTTGCCAGAATGATGCCGACGATGGCGCAGCAGACCGCCCAGATAATGCCGGGCAGATAGCCCGCCATGAACAGCGCCGCGACGGAGGTTCCGCCGGACGCGAGGGAATAGGTAATGAGCGCGTTGGACGGAGGAATCAGCAGACCGGAGGGGGCGGATGATGCATTGGTGGCGGCGGTGATGGCGGGGTCATAGCCCTGCTCGTCCGCGCCGTCGCGAATCATAGAGCCGACGGCTGCCGCTGCGGCGGAGGCCGAACCGGAGATCGCGCCGAACAGCGCGTTTGTGCCCACGTTGGTTACAAGCAGCGCGCCGGGCAGCTTACCCAAAATCGCCATGACGAAATTCACCAGCCGTTTGGCGATGCCGCCCTGATTCATGATGTTTCCGGCGAGGATGAAGAAGGGAATGGCGGTCAGGCTGAACTTGCTCATGCCCACAAAGGTGCGCTGGGCGGCGGTCAGCACGGCGATGTCCAGATCAACGGTCAGCAGAACCGCGGACAGGGACGAAATGCCGATGGCGTAGGAAATCGGCACGCCCAGAAAGAGCAGTACCAGAAGGACGATAAGTATGATCAACAATGCTTCCAATGCCATGATTATGCCTCCTTTTGTTCAGCCGCTTCGGCTTCGGCCTTGGCGATGGCTTCGGCGGCCTCATCGGGGGCGCCGGTATCCTCGCCTCTGGCGATGTCAATGATGTTCAGCACGGAATAGAGGGCGATCAGCGCGCCGCACACGGGCAGCACCACGTAGAATACGCCCACCGCCACGCCCAGCGAGGACGTCATTTGTCCCATGGCGAGATCGGTGATCTGCACGCCGCCGAAGACCAGAATCGCGGCGGAGAACAGAAGGGCGATGACCTCGGCAAAGATGTTGAAGCCCTTTCTTGCGGCGGGACCGAAGCGGTCGATTACCACGGGGATGTTCATGTGTCCCCGCTCGCCGGAAACGACGGCGGCTCCGAACATGGAGCTCCACGCGAACAGATAGCCTACCAGCTCCTCCGACCAGGTGGAGGGGTTGTTCAGGATGTAGCGGGTGAACACCTGCCAGCAGGTCAGCAGCACCATGGCGGTCAGGCTGGCTCCGGCGAGGATATTCAGCGCTTTGTTGAGAATATTTCTTAAAATTTTCATCGCTCAAGCCTCCTTATTCCGCCGCGTATTGGGCGTTGTACTGCTGAATCAGGTCGTAAATCGGTTTCAGGTCGGGATTGCCCGCCAGCACGGATTCGTGCAGGGGCATGACGGCTTCCTGGAAGGGAGCGGTGTCGGGGTAGATGAATTCCACGCCCTGAACGTTCTGCGCCTTATCCTTGGCTGCTTCCACGGCGATGTTCCATTCGGCGCGCTGGGTGGCGTTCAGAATTTTGAAGCCCTCCTCAAAAATGGCGCGCTCCTCGTCGGTGAGGCTTTCCATGAACTCGTAGTTGGCGAGCACGATGTCCGGCACCATCTGGTGCATATCGTAGGAATAATATTTGCAGACGTCGCCGTGACCGTTGTCGGTCAGAGCCAGTTCATTGTTTTCTGCGCCGTTGATGACGTTGGACTGGAGGGCGGTGTAGACGTCGCCGAAGCTCATGGGGGTTGCGGAACCGCCCAGAAGCTCCATCATGGCCACGGTGGTGGGGGATTGCTGCACGCGGATTTTCAGACCCTTCAGGTCGGCGGGGGTGTAGATGGGCTTGTCCGTGGTGTAGAAGTTTCTCGTTCCCGCGTCCAGCCAGGTGACGGCGATGAAGCCCGCCTGCTCGGTGGTCAGGAAGATGGAGTCGGTGACGTTGGGGTCATCCATCGCGGCGTGATAGGCCTCCGCGCTGGAAAAGAGATAGGGGAGATTGAAAATCTCGTAGTTTTTGCTGAAAGTTTCCATGATCGCGTTGCTGGCGACCACGAAATCGATGGCGCCGGTCTGGGTCAGCTGCACCATCTCGGTCTGGGAGCCAAGCAGCTCGCTGGGGAAAACCTCCACCTTGTACTTGTCGCCAAGCTCGCTGTTGATGTAGTCGGCGAAGGCAGTCAGGCCGATGTGCGTGGGATGGCTGGTTGACTGGTTGTGCCCGATGCGGATGATCCGTCTGCCGTCGCCGGCGCTTCCGCAGCCCGCAAGCAGGCAGACCGTCATCGCGGCAAGGCATAACAGAGCAATCCATTTTGTTTTTCTCATGACGATGAATCCTTTCTCAAATGTAATATTTGCCGTTTTTCAGCGGCTTCTGGCGTTTATCGCACGGCGGCGATGGAACTTTTATCATTATATCATAATTTAATCGATTCGTCAAGGTGATTTTCGTTTTGTTTGCCCTCTTATTTTTTTGCGGATCGGAAAAAATGCACGATATTGATGAAATTTTGCATTGCTTTTTGTGATAAGATGTGGTATAATTATTACAACATACCTGCGGTCCATGACAGGCTCAGGATGAAATATGAAGGAGGTTCCCTTTTATGAAGAAATTTGTTACCCTGCTTCTGCTGGCGTCCATGCTGACCGGCACCATCGCCTGCGGCGGCACTGCATCAGGAAACGAGGACACCACCGTGTCCGGCGGCACCGATACCACCACCGAGGCCGTTACTACTGAGGAAATTCTGAAACCTGACCTCCCCGCTGACGCCAATTACGACGGCTATGAGTTCACCTTCTATATGCGCTCCGGTCAGGAAAAGCATCAGGTTATCGAGGAAGAATCCGGCGAAACCATTGACGACGCAATTTACAAGCGCAATCAGACGGTCAGCGATCTTCTAAACGTGACCTTCACCACCGCCGTTGACTCCAGCAACGCCACCGGCGCAAAGAACAGCATCCTCGCCGGTGAAGATGCTTACGATGTGATTCTCCCTCACGGACGTTACGCCTTCTCCGTATACGCCATGGAGGGTTTGGGTCTGGACTGGCACACCGCGCTGCCCTATGTGGATATGGATCAGCCCTGGTGGTCGCAGGACGCCCGCGACAACTTCACCGTTTCCGACAAGCTCTACGCCATGGTAGGCGATATCAGCTACGCGGCGCTGGGTTCCACCAAGTGTATGTTCTTCAATAAGAACCTGTTCGATGAGTACGGCTGGGATTATCCTTATCAGACTGTGCTTGACGGCGATTGGACATGGGCAGAGTTCCTGAAGCTGTCCACCGAAGGCTCCAAAGACCTGAACGGTGACACCAAGCTGGAAGTTGCAACCGACCAGATAGGCTTCGGCACCACATGGTGGGGCACGCCCATCAACATCCTGTTCACTGCCGACCAGCACATCGCTTCCAAGGATGACAACAACGAGCTGGTTATCACTCTGAACAACGAGCGCACCATCGAAATTTTTGAGAACTTCTTCAAATCCATGGAAGAAGAAGGTATGTACCTCCATATGGCCGACGACGGCACGCCTGTCTATAACGCTTTCCGCGAGGGACGTGTACTCTTCTTAGAGTCGCTCATCGGTTCGGCGGAGACCTACCGCGACATGGAGAACGAGTTCGGTATCATCCCCTGCCCGAAGTATGACGAAACGGTTGACGAATACATCACCGGTGTGGACGCTTCCACCTCGCTGCTGATCGTTCCCGTTACCGCTTCCGATGCAGAACGCACCTCGGTTATCCTTGAGGCGCTGGCATACTACAGCTGGAAGGATGTCATTCCCACCTACTACGACGTGGCGCTGAGTGTTAAATACGCCCGCGACGAGGAGTCCGTGGAAATGATGGATATCATCCGTGAAGGCCGCCGCTTTGACGTGGGCTATTACATCAACCTGCCCATGTCCATCAACAGCATCGGCTGGCAGCTCTGTAAGCGTGAGGATCACAACTTCACCTCTTACTACGCTTCCATCGAGTCGAACGCGCTGGTTGAGCTTGAAAAGCTGAACGAGTTCTACCGCGGCGAATAAAATCCACATAAGCAAAGGGTCTGCCGCACTTCAAGGTGCGGCAGACCCTTTCATTCAAAACTGTGCTCTGTAAAATTTGAAGGCGGTGGGAATGGCGCAGGCGGCGAGGGCGTCTTTGTCCATCCAAACAAAGGCGGGGGATTCGGTGGTGCAGGTGATGTCGTAGCCGGTCATATGCCATTCGACGTGGGTGAAGATATGCTTGGCTTGTCCGCAGGGCTTGATGGTTTCGATGGACGTTTCACAGGCGGCGAGCCAGGCCTCGATTGTGTCGATATCCGCCATTCCGTCGAGGGCGGGAAGCTCCCAAAGATCGGCAAGCAGACCGTGGGCGGGACGCTTCCGCATGGCGATCTTTCCGGCGTATCGCAGGATGAACACCGTTCGTTCCTCGATGCGGCGGGCTTTTTTCGGGGCGCGGACGGGGTATTGACTGGCGGTATTGGTGCGATATGCCTGACATTGGGAATTCAGCGGACATTCCTTACAACGCGGTTCGCCGTTGGGAATGCAGATGTTTTCGCCCAGTTCCATCAGCCCCTGGGTGAGCAGTCCGGCGTTCCCGCCGCGCGGGTAAAGCTCGCGCAGGGCAGCTGTGACTGCTTTTCTTGTTTTCACCGACATGACATCGTCGGGGCAGGCGGTGAGGCGGGCATAAACCCGCAGCACGTTTCCGTCCACGGCGGGTTCGGGCAGCCCATAGGCGATGGACGCGATGGCGCCCGCCGTATAATCGCCGATGCCGGGAAGGCTTCGCAGCTCCTCAAAATCGGCGGGAAGCGTTCCGTCGTAGTGGTTGCAAAGCAGAGCGGCGGCTTTTTTCAGGTTTCGCGCCCGGCTGTAGTAGCCAAGACCCTCCCACAGCTTCATCAGGCGTTCGTCGTCTACCTCGGCGAGGGCGCGGACGTCGGGAAGCGCGGCGAGAAAGCGTTCGTAGTAGGGAATTACCGCTTCAATGCGGGTTTGCTGGAGCATGATTTCAGAAATCCAGACGTGATAGGGTGTGGGGGAGCTTCGCCATGGCAGCGGGCGCTGATGGGCGCGGTACCAGTCGATGAGCGGGATAAGATTGTATTTTTTCTGCATGGGGCACCTCAAAATTGATTTCTATGACATGATATCACAAAACGCGGCAGATGTCAAGAGGGATTCTTTGATAAAAGGCTTGCATGACAGGGCGGAATGTGGTATAATATAAGGAAAAGAAAATTTTTCGAGGAGAACGATGATGGCAAAAAAATTCAGACTGGCGGCGCTTCTGCTGACCGCGATGCTGTTGAGCGGGTGCGGAAGAATCGATATCGGCGAATATTACGGGGTCTGGCGGCGGACGTCGGAGATGATTGTGCTGTACCCGGACAACACCTGGGAGCGGACGGATGAATGGGGCGTGCGGCTGGAATGCGGGTCGGTGGAAACCGACGGCGGGCAGCTTAGGCTTCTCCGCGGGGACGGCAGTCTGATGACCGGACTGAAGGCGCGCGGCGGGTCGCTGGTGACGTCGGAGGGCGCGAAGCTGACGTATAACGGCTGGTCGGGGCTGTGGTATGACCGTTCGGTGGAGGATGAACCGGAGTACGCGGTTTATTTCGGGCTGTGGACGCTGTCGGGGAACGATGGCGTAACGCTGCTGATTGACGGAACGAGCTGGTCGATCTACCGGGACGGCGTTTACAGCGCCGGGGAAGCGGGGCAGCTGCGTCCCACCTTCGGCGGATTTATGATGACCGACGGCAGCTTGCAGCCGGTGGGCAGCATGAAGCTGGGAGGCGGCAGGCTGACTGTGACGGCGTTGGACGGTGCGTCGGTGGAATTCCTGCGCTGATTCCACAAAAATTTTGCGCCGATTTGTCGCAATCGCTGAAATTGGGCGTTTTATCAAAAAGGCTTGCGTCGTAGGAAATGTTGTGGTATAATGTAGGCGACCAAACTTATCCGCAAAGGAGAGAGAAAAATGAGCATTTACTACGTATCCAACAGCGGCTGCGACTGCAAGGACGGTCTGACCCCTGAAACCGCGTGGGCAACCATCGGCAAGGTCAACGCGACCATTCAGGGCGGCGATACCGTAAAGTTTGAGTGCGGCGGCACCTACTACGGACGCATCCAGCCTCCGGCGGGCATCGATCCCGAGCACCGCACCACCCTTACCACCTACGGCGAGGGCAAGAAGCCGGTGGTCAGCCAGTACAAGATCATCAAGCCGGAAGCATGGGTTGAGGTTGACAAGAACGTATGGCGGGTTGATATGAACGACACCGCCAACTTCGACGGCAACCATCTGAACATCAACAACAACGTGGGCTTTGTCAAGGTTTCGGGCAAAATCTGGGGCACCAAGCGCTTCAAGCTGGAAGACCTTGCCGGACAGTGGGATTTCTACAACGACGACGAGGGTAAGCAGTATGCGTGGGTTTACTCCGAGGGCAATCCCGCGTCCCTGTCGGATGACATCCGCTTCGCCTGCAACATCGGCTGTGTGGGCTTTGCCGACAATCTGGACGTACATGGCATTGTCTTCAACGGTACCGGCGGACACGGTATTTCGGGCGTGGTCAACTATTCGACCATCACCGACTGCGAGTTCCACGAAATCGGCGGCTCCCGTCTGATCGGCTATCCGAACCCCACCACCCGTTACGGCAACGGCGTGGAAACCTGGGCAAACTCGTCCAACGTCACCGTGGACAACTGCCGCTTCTCGGACGTTTACGACGTGGCCATCACCATGCAGGGACGCCCGGTGAAAAAGAGCTGGACGAATATGCATTTCACGAACAACGTGATGTGGAACTGCGTGCAGTGCTTCGAAATCTGGTCCAGCGGTGATGTGCCGGACACCGGCTTTGAGGACTGCTGGTTTGAGGGCAACACCTGCATCGATTCCGGCTGGTGCTGGGGCTACGAAGCTCGTCCCAACAAGACCTGCTCCTGCCACCTGCTGCTGTATCATCTGGATTGCCCGCGCTGCGACATCACCATCCGGAACAACACCTTCTACAACGCCCGCGTGTCCACCATCTTCAAATCCGGCGGCCCGAAGGAAATGCCGGAGGACTACAAGATCTACGACAACGTGATCATCCGCAAGGTGGGTCAGGATCTGATCTTCCGCGCCGACAACACAGAGGAGCAGTACAATGCGTTCGCGGATAAGATTATCGCGAACAACATCATCCGCGACCTTTAATCAGAAATAAGTTTCGCCGTCCGCGTTTTTGCGGACGGCGATTTTCTCATTTGTGCAGCAGCTCGTCCAGCCGCAGCAGCATCATGGTCAGCATGGCGGCCGCGTTCAGCAGACCGTCAACGCAGATCACCTCGTCGGGCTGGTGGGCGCCGCCGTGTCCCGCCGGAAGATCGGGGCGGGAGGCGTCAAGCTCCGTGCCGACGCTGAACGCATTCACAAGATAGCGGGCGTAGGTGCCGCCGCCGGTGACGTTGCCCTTTGCTTCACAACCGGTCAGGCTGCCGAACATATCGAGCAGACCGGCAAGATATGGGTTGTCGGTGGGAATCAGGAAGCCGGGGCGGTTGCTGTTAAGCTCGAATGTCCAGCCAGCGTCAGACAGGCGGGCGTCGATCTTCCGCTCCAGTTCATCGCTGTCCACCGTCGTGCCGTAGCGCACGTCGAAGCTCAGGCGGAGATGCCCGTTTTTCAGCGACACCATACCGTTTGCGCAGGTCAGCTGCCCCAGCTCGGGATCGTCCGCCGCGATGCCAAAGCCGCCGCCCCACGGGTCGGCAAGCAGCCCCGCCGTCTCTGCCATAGCCGCCCGATCGTCCTCGTGCAGGGACTGGCAGTCCGCCAGCAGCTTCGCAGCAAGGTACGCGGCGTTGATGGAATCCTCGGGATGTGCCGCGTGCTTGGACATACCTTCGGCGGAAACGACGATTTCATCGCCGTCGCGCCGGACTGCGATGCGCTCGGCGTTTGCTGACGAAAGTTCGGCGTACAGATCGCCGCGATAGCGCAGGCGGACATCCAGATTGCCCAAAATGATGTTGAACGCTTCGCCGCCGTCGAAGGAAAGGATGTCGTGCAGGACAGCGCCGGACTCCGCCCAGAAGCGCATGATGCCCTTTTCGCCCCGTCCGGCGGGGAAGCGGGTGTCCGGCACCAGCGAAACGTCGGGCATGGGATGGGTGTCACGGAAGGTGCGAATGTCCGCCATGCCGCTTTCCTCATTGGAGCCGGTGAACAGCAGGAGGGAGCTTTGCATGGGAAGCCCCAGCTCGCGGATTGCCTTCGCCGCCCAGAGGGAAGCGATGACGCCCGATTTGTTGTCGCTCACGCCTCGTCCCACGAGACAGCCGTTCCACTCGATGGGTTCGAAGGGCTGAGTGATTGTCCAGCCCTCACCCACGGGAACCACGTCCGCGTGTCCGAACAGACCGATGGTGCGTTCGTCGCCGGGCAGGGTGGTCAGCGCGAACATATCCGATGGATCGATGGCAGAGGAGAAGCCGTATTCCCGGCTGAGGGAGACGGCTTCCTCCAGCACCCGGCGGCATTCCGTTCCAAAGGGCGCGTTTGGCTGGGCGTCGCTCCGCACCGACGGAATACGGGAGAGGCGGAACAGGTCGGCGGTGATTTCGCTGCGGTGAGCGTACATATAATCGCGGATGGTCTGGTAAGTCATGGCGTTGCTCCTTATTGATTGAAAAATTCCTCTGCGGACGGATAGGACGGAATCGCGCCGCTTCGGGTCACGCTGACGCCGCAGTAACGGTTGGCGAGGGTGAGCATCCCGGTGAGCGTATTCTCGTCCAGCGCTGACAGATCGGTGACGCCGGCGTTCGCCAGCTGCCAGAGCATGGCCGCCGCGAAGGCGTCTCCCGCGCCGGTGGTATCGATGACCTTCCCGGCAGCGAAGGAGGGGGCGTGAGCGTGGGCTGTGCGGGTATAGGCGTGGGCGCCGTCGCCGCCGCAGGTGTAGAGGATCAGTCCCACCCGCCCGATGAACAATTTGGGCAGCGCGGCTTCGATGTCCGTTTCGCCGGTGATGAAGGCAAGCTCCTCGTCGGAGATTTTCAGGATGTCCGATTGGGGCAGGAACTCGGCGATGATGCGGGACAAATCTTCTCTGTCCGGCCAGAGCGGGAAGCGTAGGTTGGGGTCGAAGCTGATGAGCGCTCCGGCTTCACGAGCGTAACGGATGGCGGCGCGGTGTGCGTCCCGGAAGGGATAATCGCCCAGCGATACGGTACAGAAGTGGAGGGCGTAGGCATCGTCGAACCACCGGCGCTCGATCTGATCGGCGGAAAACAGGGTGTCGGCGGAGGGCTTTCGGTAGAAGGAGAAGGTTCGGTTGCCGTCCTCTTGTAAGCTGACGAAAGCAAGCATGGTGTTTGCTTTGTCGGTGGTCAGCACGCAGGATGTGTCCACGCCCGCGTCCTTCAGCGTGTGCAGAATGCGGTGTCCAAAGGGATCGTCACCCACCTGCGTGATCAGCCGGGCATGTCCGCCCAGCTTTGCGAACGCGCCGCACACATTGGTCGGCGCGCCGCCGACCTTGGGCGCGAAGGCGTTCACATCGTCGAAGGAGCACCCGGTACGGTCGGGAATAAAATCAATGAGCGCTTCACCGATGGCAGTAAGCATAGTTTTTCTGTTCATAGGAAAACCTCCGAAGAAATCGTTACCATAAGTATAGCACGTTGGTACGTGGTTGTCAAGGGGGGAGTACGCGCTTTTACGACCTCGCGACGCGAGGTCGTAGAAAAGGCTGTGCAAAAGCTTTAGAAGAGGGATGTTTTTACTTTCCTTCGGGACGGTTTACCGTCCCGATATGCTCTTCACCCACGTAGGAACGCTTTCAAACTTGTTTGCGAGTGCAGCGCAAACAACATTCAATGCGAACATACATTATGCGTCCCAGAGCGATTTGTCCTCCAGGGGTCCCTACCCCTTACGGCAAATCGGGTTCGCTGTAATTTGTTTTGCGTGTGAGAGTTCTTGGATTGGGATTTTTATCATTGTTCATTTGATGAGGGGTTGACAAGATAAAAAATATGTGTCATAATATTAAGGTAAATTTATAATCTGAGAGGGTAAACCTTATGAATACAACTTACGAATATGTTGCTACCTGCTTGTTCGGGCTGGAGAGCCTGCTGGGCGAGGAGATCGACGCTCTGGGCTACGAACGGATTGAAACTATTGACGGGCGCGTCACCTTCCGGGGCGATATGGCCGCCATCGCGCGCTGCAATCTATGGCTGCGCTTTGCCGAGCGGGTTTATATCAAGATGGGCAGCTTCCGTGCTGCCACCTTCGCCGAGCTGTTCGACGGCACCAACGCTCTGCCGTGGGAGCAGTGGATCGCACAGGACGACGCTTTCCCGGTGAAAGGGCACAGCATCAAATCCCAGTTGACCAGCATTCCCGACTGCCAGAGCATCGTCAAGAAGGCGGTGGTCAACCGTCTGTCCGACGAATACGGCGTAAGCTGGTTCAAGGAGGAGGGGGTTAAGTATCAGATTGAGTTCTTCATTCTGAAGGATGTGGCAACGCTGATGATCGACACGTCGGGAACGGCGCTGCACAAGCGGGGTTATCGTCCGGCGGCGGGCGTTGCGCCCCTGCGGGAAACGCTGGCGGCGGCGATGGTGAAGCTCTCCCGCCCCCGTGACGAGGTGCTGCTGTGGGATCCTTTCTGCGGCTCGGGCACCATCGGCATCGAGGCGGCGCTGATGATGACCAACACGGCGCCGGGTTTGGGACGCTCCTTCGCGGCGGAGGAATTCTACGACATTCCGGAGAAAATCTGGGTGGACGCCAGAGAGGAAGCACGGGCGGCGGTGCGTCAGACGGATTTTGAGGTTTACGCCAGCGACATCGACGAAAACATGGTGAACATGGCGCGTCAGAACATCCGCCGGGCGGACATGGGCGCGCACATCAAATGCTTTGTCCGCGACGCGACGCAGATTGTGAAAGCCGACCGCCGGGCGACTATCGTATGCAATCCCCCTTACGGCGAACGTCTTTCCACGGACGCGGAGGTGCAGCGTCTTTATCGCGCGATGGGGCAGTGCTTTACGCGGCTGGCGCCGTGGCAGGTGTACATTCTGTCCAGCGTGGGCGATTTCGAGCGGCTGTACGGACGCCGCGCCGACAAGGTGCGCACGCTCTACAACGGCATGATCAAGTGCGGGTTCTATCAGTATTTCAGGAATGAACGGCGGGAGAGGTGAAAAATGCGCAGAAGAAGGTGTAAGAATGCCAGTACGCTGGGAAAATTATGATTACGGGCAGCGTGGCTTGTATTTTATAACAATATGCACAAAGCACAGAATGCCTGTATTGTCTCAGATAGATGAAGCGGAGATGGATAGTGCGGACACAGGGAAATTTAATTGGAAAACCAATATAATGAAGTTTCCGTTATGTACAGATGATGTCAATGTGCAGCCATCGGAAATTGGGATAAAAGTGCTGGAATGTTGGAATAACATTGAGAAGTTGAATCGAAATGTGACAATTGATCATTATGTAATGATGCCCGATCACATTCATGGAATTATTTCTATTGGAAGTCAGCCGTTATTGAATGAGGTGAATGGGCGATATCCTTATCAGGTTGCTGAATCGACGGAGCATCGCGTTTTGTCAGGATTGATTAAGGATTTCAAATCTGTAACGACGCGGTATTTCAAAAGAATAACAGGAATGCAAATGTCACTTTGGCAGGATTCGTTCGATATTAAAGTGATATTCAATCATGAATATTATATTAGGCTATATCACTATATGTTGAATAATCCCCGGAAATGGATGTTGGAAAAGCAAGCAAGAGATGTCGATAGATAGATTCGCTTGTGAGGCGGGCGGGCGACGAGGGCGACGCCCGCCATAGGTAGTTGGATTATGGGAAGGAAGATCGAACATTGTGCTGAAAGCAAACTAACCTATGGGCCGCGTCGCCCTCGTCGCGGCCCAAGCAATGACAAAGCATTTTCTATATCTTAACGCAGCCCCCCACCCCGGAAATCGTCAAAACTTGACGATTTCCGCACAAACCCTTGCTGCCCCCTTGCAATCGCCGCACGCATATGCTATAATGAAAGAAAACCCCTATAAAGGAGAACGCACATGACACAATCAAAATGGATCTGGTATCCCGGAGATTACGAAATTTACCACAGCATACAGCTTCACTCCCGCCGACAAGAGGCGGGCGTGGATTATCCCTCCATGTGGGGGCTGGCAAATGTCTACCCCCGCGTCAATTTCGAGAAGCGCTTCACCTTCGAACACGACGGCTGGGTGAACGTCCGCGTCAATGGCATCGGCTATTACGAGGTGGACGGCGTGCGCTACCCCTGCGGCGGTCGGGCTGAGGTGGCGGCGGGCAGTCACCGCATCGTCGCCACGATCATGAACACCAAAGGTCTGCCCGCCATTTACTGCGAGTCCGACCAGCTGGCGTCCGATTCCTCCTGGCTTTGCTGCCCCGGAACGCTGGTGATGGATACCCCCGCCGGAGACGATCCCGCATACACCTCTCCCGACGACAACGTGGAGGTCTTTCCGTTCAAATATACCGAAATCCGCCCCGTTTCCGTGGAACAGAACAGCCTCGGCACCCTTTACGACTTCGGGCGCGAATCTTTCGGTCTGCTGGAATTCGACGCCGACCCCGCCGACGAAATCACCGTGGTCTACGGCGAAACCGCAGAGGAAGCGTCCGCCTACAAGCCGCTTTCCCGGGATGGCGCGCTGGTTTACGAAACGGTCAGCGGACAGTCCCACTACAAGCTCCGCTCCCGCGCCTTCCGCTTCATCACGATTATCGGCAAGGCGTCCGACGTTCACGCGCAGCTGGAGCTGCTGGACGTGGAATACAAAGCGCATTTCTCCTGTGACCGTCCCGAGGTGGAGAAGATTTTCGATATCTGCTCCTACACCTTCCACCTGAACAGCCGGGAATTCCTGCTGGACGGCATCAAGCGCGACCGCTGGTGCTGGTCGGGCGACGCTTACCAGTCCTATCTGGTCAACGACTACCTTTTCGCCAACCGTGCGCTGAACCGCCGCACCATCACCGCCCTTTACGGCAAGCCGCCCTATTTTGAGCACATCAACCGCATCAACGATTACTCCGCGCTGCTGATCATCGGAACCTGGGAATATTACTTCACCACCGGCGACGCCGAGCTGATTCACCTTCTCTGGCCGCGCATCAAGGCGCTGTACGGCTTTATCGTCGAGCGGCTGAATGAGGATGGTCTGGTGGTGGAGCGTCCGGGCGACTGGATATTCATCGACTGGTCGGATATGGACAAGACCGGCGCTCTCTGCGCCGAGCAGATTTTGCTCTGGCAGACCTGCAACGCCATGGCAAAGCTGGCGCTGCTGGAAGGCGATACCGGCGACTACGAGGAGCGCGCCGACGCTCTCAAAGCGCTGATTAACGAGCGTTACTGGGACGACGAGCAGCAGGCGTACATCGATTCCTACGAATCGGGCAGACAGCACGTAACCCGCCACGCCAACATTTTCGCCATCCTCTACGATTTCGTGGACGGGGACACGGCTCAGCTGCTGGTGAAATCAGTGCTGGAAAACGACGAGATCACGAAGATCACCACCCCCTACTTCGAACTGTTTGAGCTGATGGCGCTCTGCAAGACCGGGCATATCGAATACGCCCAGAACCTGATCGATTCCTACTGGGGCGGTATGCTGAAGCTGGGCGCAACCTCAATCTGGGAGCTGTATGATCCGATGGAGGAAGGCGTGGAGCACTACGCTATGTACGGCAAGGGCTTCGGCAAATCGCTCTGCCACGCATGGGGAAGCGGTCCGGTCTATCTGCTGGGACGCTACTGCGCGGGTGTACGCCCCACGTCGGTGGGAAGCGAGACCTTCGTCGTGGAGCCGAATCCGGGACTTTACACGAAGTTCGACGCGGTGGTGCCGATCGGCGATGGCTTGGTGGAGGTACACTATGCCGACGGCGTTCTGCGTGTCACCGCTGACCGGGAGGGCGGCGTGGTACGCTTCGGCGGCTGCGAATCGGTGCTGCCCAAGGATGTGGAGATTGTACTGTAATTTATGCAGATTCTGATATTTATGCCGATCGCCCTGGCGGCGGTCGGCATTCTTTTTCACTGGCTGTCCTTCCGCCGGAGCAGCTATGCGCGCATGACCGGAAGCGGCTGGCTGTCAACCATATGGAACGCCGGACGCAATGGCGAATATCTGCTCTGGCGGGAGCTGCGCCGCTTTGAAAAGCGGGGCGGGCGGTTTCTCATCAACTGCTACATTCCGAAGGGCGGGGATGAAACCACCGAAATCGATTTGCTGATGCTGACCGAAGCGGGGATATTTGTTTTCGAGAGCAAGAATTACGGCGGCTGGATCTTCGGCAGCGACCGAAGCTCATACTGGACACAGACTCTGCCCGCCGGACGGCGTGTGCGCAAGGAGAAGTTTTTCAACCCCATTTTGCAGAACGATCTCCACATCCGCCATCTGCGAGAACTGCTGGACGAGGAGATTCCGATGCACTCGGTAGTTGTGTTTTCGCCCCGGTGCGAGCTGAAAAGGCTGGATATCGAGCGGGACGACGTGACGGTGGTGCGCCGATCTGAACTTCGCCGCACCATCGGAAGGCTTTCCCGTCTGACCCGGAATGCTCTTACGCCGGAGCAAATCGACGAAATCTTCCAACTTCTTTACCCATACACGCAGACTGACCCGTCGGTGAAAAGGAAACATATCGCCGACATCCGCGCGCACCACAAGCCGTCCCATGGCAGCGGCGTCTGCCCGCGATGCGGCGGCGCGCTGGTGCTTCGGACGGTGAAGCAGGGGGAGCGACGGGGCGAACGATTCCTCGGCTGCGAGAATTTCCCCCGGTGCCGCTACACCGAGGGGCTGGGGGATTGAATCTTTTTCTTTCCCCATACCGAACCAGCCGCCGATTTTCCACACTTATACATACAGAATCATGATTCCCCCGAAAATAGGAGCAGACACATGAACGACCTCTTTACCGACGAGCTAATCCTCAATACCTACCTTTTCTGCCAGAAGCGGCTGCGTCCGCAGGACGCGGAGGAATGCGCGCAGGATATCCTTTGCGAAGCATTGGCCGGACTGCGCGCCGCCGAGCACCGGGGACGGCAGATCGCCGCCTTTCATCCGTGGTACTGGACGCTGGCGCGCAACCGCCTGAACCTGTTTCTGCGGCTGAAATACAACGGCGCGGCGCCGCTGGATGCGGTCAGCGGGTATTTAGCTTCCGGCGAGGATCCGCTGGACGGGCTGATTTCACAGGAGGAGGTCAGCGCGCTGAACTTCGCGCTGTCACGCCTATCGCGGCTTCATCGGGAAATTATCATCGAATACTACCTGCGCGAGCTTCCCATCGAAACCATCGCCCGCCGTCTGGATATCCCGGCGGGAACGGTCAAGCGGCGGCTGTTCGACGCGCGGGAAAATGTGAAAAGGAGTGTGGAAAATCACATGGAAACCATCGGAAGAAGCGCTTACGCCCCCGCCAGCCTGCAATTGTTTGGCACATACCAATTCCCGAAGTATCTTGACAAAATCAGCGACCTCATGACCAGGCAGATTTTCGCCGCCACGGCGAAATCCGCCCGCACCATCCGCGAAATCGCCGACGAAATCGGCGTTGCGCCGGTTTATTTTGAGGATAAAATCGACTATCTGCTGGAAAACCGGTTCCTCAAGGAAACCTCTAACGGCAGGTACATCGCCGATTTCATCATCCTGCCAGCCCAGGCGAGCGCCGATTTCTGGTACGCCAGCACGAAGGTCTTTGAGCCGGTGGGCGGGGAAATTACCGCTGCCATCCGCTCGGTGGAGGATAAGCTCCGCGGATTGGGCTTTTACGGTTCTGACTTCGCGGAAGGCTATCTGATGTGGCTCTGGTACGTCTACGCCTGCCAGGGCATGAGCAACGTGATGCAGAGCGCTTACCGGGCGTCGAAGCCCGACGTTCCGGCAAGCAACGGCAAGGATTACTGCATCGAGGGCGTGGTCACCTACCCGGATGAGAAAATCATCCGCCCCGACGAGCCGCCGAAAGCCATCATGAACTGGAGCAACCTGCACAATCAATTCCGCACGTCCGATTATCGGTTCATCGAGTTTGGCAATCTCTACGAGGCCGAGCCCTTCGGCGACCGGGACAGTGTGCTTACCGACGCCAACATCGGGCTGTTCATGCGGCTTTTCGACAATCCCTCGCTGGCGCTGACCGGCACCGACGAAGAAACCGCCGCCGGGCTTGTGGGGAAGGGCTTCCTTGAAAAGCGGGAGGGTGGTCTTTATCCGACGCTGCCGATCTTTACGCTGGAGCAGTGGAAGGAGATGCAGAATATCCTCACCGAGGCGGTTCAGCCCCTTTGCGGGCGGTATATGGAAAAAATCGCCGCGCTGGGTGAATCGATTCTGCTGCCCCACGTCCGCCCCGATCTGTATCACGAATACGTGAACTACACGATGCGGATTGCCTTCTGGCCGCTGCACAATGTGATGTGGTACGGCATGAACGCCGGGACGCTGGAAATCCCCGGGGATTACAGCCGTTCCGCCGCCTGCACGATGATTTGGTATAGGAAATAGTACACGCCCCCGAACCGTCAGGTTCGGGGGCGTGCCTTATCGTATGGTTCCCAGCACCTCCGCCAGCCGGTCAACCTCGCCCACGGTGTTGAAACGGCCGAAGCTGACGCGGACCGCGCCGTCTGTGCCGGTGGAAAGCCGCTTGTGTGCCAGCGGCGCGCAGTGGAAGCCGCTTCGCACGCAGATGCCGTGTTTGTTCAGCACGCCGCTTACCTCCGCCGAAGATTTCCCGGCGATGTTGAACAGCAGAATCGAGCCTTCCCATTCCGGCACATAGAGCGTTACCCGCTCGCCCAGCCGCTCCAGATGCCTGCGCAGCCGACGAAAGAGCGAGGTTTCATGGATACGGATGGCGTCGATGTTCAGCGTTTCGATGCCCGCCCGCAGTCCGGCGATGGCGGGGACAGCCAATGTGCCGCCCTCGTCATGCTCGGGCAGAAAGTCCGGCATGGTCACTTCCAGCGAGTTTACGCCGTTGCCGCCCTCGATGAAGGTTCGCCGGGGCAGGGACACGCCGTGCTCGCTGAAAATCATCGCCGCCGAGCCTTGCAGACCGTACAGCCCCTTGTGTCCCGGGACGCAGAGAATGTCGATGTTGTCCGCTTCCACGTCCAGCGGAAGAACGCCCGCCGCCTGCGCGCCGTCCACGATAAAGGGGATGTTCCGCTTCCGGCAAAGTTCGCCGATGGCGCGGATTGGGAGCGTCACGCCGCAGACGTTGGACGCGGCGGTGCAGACGATCAGCGAGGCGGGAAGCTGTTCCCGGATGGACGCGAGGATGGCGGAAGTGCGCGCGTCGCCGTCGGGCAGCTCGGGATGGGTATCGAAGGTGCGCAGGTCGGCGGTGAGAGCGGCGGCCGGCCGGCGAACCGAATTGTGTTCCAGATCGCTGATCAGAATTCTGCCGAATTTATACAGCGATTTCATGGCCATATTCAGCGCGTAGGTGGTGTTATAGGTGAAGACCACCCGCTCGGGCGCGGAGCCGAACAGCCCCGCCAGCGCCGAACGGCAGGCGAAAACCTCCGCTTCCGCCGCCATGGACAGGCTGTGTGCGCTGCGCCCCGGATTGCCGCCCCACCTGCGGATGACCTCCGACGCCCGACGCTCGACCGAGAGGGGCTTTGGAAAGGTGGTGGCGGCGTTGTCGAAGTAAATCATAAATCCTCCATTAAATCAGTCTGTGCTGCATTCCCGTTTTCCGGATGATTGCCAGCGCGCGCTGGGCATCGCTTCGGCTGACGGACAGTCCGTAAGAGCAGCCCCCCGGCGTCAGCTCGGGACGCACACGCACAACCTGTGAGCCGATTCCAGCGGCGCGCAGAAGCTCCTGCGCCTTCATGGCGTAGGTCATGGATGCCAGTGCGATGGTGGATGTGTTGGGCATAAAAATCCCTCCTTGCTATAATGCGTCCGCAGTACAGTGTATGCGGATTCGTACGGCAGGTGATAGTTTACAGTTTGTTCACGTGAATGTGCGCGCAAATTCATAATTTCATACGAATATAGTGGTAGAAACTACAAAAGGAGAGAACGCCATGAAACGCTTCCTGCCCATTCTGCTGTTTTTGCTTACCCTTACTGCCTGCACATCGCCAAAAGAGGAAAATTCTGCCACGTTCCGCGTCGAGGTCATCGAAACGATGGACGATTGGATGCGGGAATACCCGGATTACGACGCCGACGAGATGAGCCGCCTGTTCGGCGTGGACGTGACCGGGCTTCGGCAGAATCCGGACGGGAGCGGGGGCTTCCGGCTGTTGGCGGAGGGGGAGCTCGGCGATGCCCGGGTGTTCGCCGCCAACATTGGGGTGGCGGTGGAGCAGGACGGGCAGGTCAGCGTCATCGATGCGCCCTGCGAGATGACGGAAGCGCTGCTTGGCGATACACTCTGGTTGCTCGGCGACGGGCTTTACCAGCTCAATCTGCCCGCCGGGACGCTGGAAGGGCTGGTGCTGCCCGACGGTCACACGCCCTCGCTGCTGATTGAATTTGCCGGTTATGAGATTGCCTACCAGACTTCCGACGGCATATGGGGCTGGCGGGACGGCGGGGCGGCGCTCCTCTGCGATTACGCTGCCTCCGACCTGACCGGGGCGTATGACGTGGAGGTGGTGTCGGCGGACGAGCTGATTACGGTCAGCCGGGCGCTGACGGGCAGCGGATACGAGCGTCTCCGCCTGACCCGGGTTCCCGCCGACACGCTGGCTTCGCGCACCAAGCTGACGCTGGCCGCGCTGCCCGACGCGGATGCGGTGCGCGCGCAGGTCATCGCCTTCAACCGGGCAAGCGCCGATTACCGCATCGAGATTGTGTCCTTCGAGCCGGATGTGAACGAGCGGGGGATTCCCGACAATGCGGGCGCAGTCACCCGCTTTAACGCGGAAATCGCGGGCAGCTTCGCGCCGGACATCCTCGTCATGAATCCCGCAGAACTGGGGCTGGATCTGGACAGTTACGCCGAAAAGGGTCTGTTCGCCGACCTTTATCCGCTGATGGACGCGGACGGGTACGATCGGGAGAATCTGATGGAATGCCAGCGGGAGTCTTTCTCGCTGGATGGCGGGCTTTACTGTGTGGCGACGCTATGCACGGTGGAGGCGGTGCTGGGCGGCGACGCTTACGATCATCTGCTGACGCTGGATGAGACGCTGGACGTGATCGATTCGCTGGACGAGGACGGCGTGCTGTACGAGCGGTTCTATTCCTGGAGCCTGACGGAGGAGCTGCTACTACACAGCCTTGGCGAATTTGTGGATTTTGAGAGCGGCGAGACCTCCTTCGACAGCGAAACCTTCCGCCGCTTCGCCGAGCTGTACCGAGAGATTGTGCAGGGGGAGCGAACCTTCGGCGGGACGCCAATCTTCCGGCGGGAGACGCTGCTGGATGAGATGTTCGATATCGCCCGGCTTCGCGTGCGGCTGAACGCCGACTCGCTGACGGTGGTGGGCTATCCCGGGCGGGGCGCTCTGCTGACGCCGCAGGTGATTATTGGCGTTGGCGGGAAGTCGGCGCATCAGGCGGCGGCGTGGGAATTCGTGAAGCTCTGCCTGTCGGACGAGTTTCTGCTTTCGTCGGGCGGAATCAGCCGCATCCGCCCGGTGACGCGGAGCGCCTTCGACGCGGCGGTGGCGGATAATCTGGGGAAATATTACTTCGTCGGCGAAAACGGCATGGGCATTATTTCCGACAAACCCTACGGCGAGCCGGAGATAAGCGGCTGGAACGACTTGATTGGCGCGGGACGTGTGGTTTTGCTGGACGACAGCGTGGCGGAGGAGCTGGCGGAGATTATCGCCTCGGCGAGGGCGGTGCGGGGGATTGAGCGGCGGATGCTCACCGTCGTGCAGGAGGAGCTGTCCGCCTACGCCGCCGGACGGGGGACGCTGGACGACGCGGTGCGGATCATCGACGACCGGGTGTCAACGGTGTATAATGAACAAAAGTGAGGTGCAATATGAAAATACTGGCAATATTTGCGCTCCTGCTCTGCCTGCTGACCGGATGTGAGCAGGCGGACGAGCCGGTGGAAACCGCGCGCTCCACCGTCTATCGCTCGGAGAAGGTCGCGCTCCCCGAGAATTTCAGCCCGACCATCGGCGGCATCAGCACATCGGGCGGACGGGTCTGCGTGCCCGGCTGGTTCACGGGTGCCAAGACGGTGGACGGGCAGTACCGGCAGATTTTCTCCGTTGACGAAACCGGCGGCAATCCCCGCCTTGACGACCTGCGCGCGTCGGAGGACGGGATGCGGGTGGGCGGCATCACCTATATGCCGGACGGCGGCAGGTACGTGGTCGAGTATCAGCTGGGCGATGCCTGCTACGAGCGGATGTCGGTGCTGCGATACGACGCGGAGGGTGCTGTCGCCGCATCCTACGACTGCGAGACGCTGTTCGGGCTGGATATTTCCCGGCTGAAGGTCGATTTAGCGGGAGACGGCGGCTTTTCCATCGTCGGTGTGTTCGAGGAGGAACAGCTGGTGATCGTTTCCAGCACCGGTATCGCGGTGATCGAAGGCGAGAGCCAACGCCGCATCGACAGCCGCTATGAGATCACCGGCGCCGTCATGAGCCGGGGACGGCTGATCGTGATTTATGAGAAAAACAAAAAATCCGCCGCATCCTATGTTGATCTGGAAGCAGGCGAATTCGGCGGAGACTTGACGCTGCCCGAGGGGATTTCTGGGCGGCTGATGGGGCTGGAGGGCTACGATTTAGGGGTGCAGAACAGCACCGGCGTGTACGGTCTTCGTGAAACCGAGTCGGGCTGGAATGTGGTCGAGGTCTGCGATTTTGTTGCGTCGGACGTGGTGGGAAGCATGGTTTACGGCTTCGCGGTGCTGACGGAGGACTGTTTCTACGCCCTGACCCGCAACGAAATCACCCGCGAAACCGAGCTTTGGCGGATGACGCGGCTGGACAATCCTCCCGAAAAGCAGGTGCTGACCATCGCCGCGCTGATGGATTACGACGCCTATCTCCAGCAGGCGGTGGTGGATTTCAATCGGACGAGCGATACCTATCGTTTTGAGATCGTCAGCTACACCGCTGTCAAGGAAAACGGCGCGTTCGACACGCAGACGGCTTCCAGCCGCTTCAACGCCGACATCGCCGCCGGGAACATCCCGGACGTGGTGATGCTGCCCGCCGGAATGCCCACCTCCGCCGCCGATTACGCAAGGCAGGGACTTTTCTGCGACTTATACGGGCTGATGACCGATGCCGAGCAGGCGAATCTGCTGGAGAGTGTGCGGGAATACGGCGAAACGGACGGGCGGCTCTGCTATCTGGCGGTGCAGTCCACAGCGACCACGCAGGTCTGCGATGGGCGCTGGTGGGAGAGTACGGGCGGCGGCGAACTGACGCTGGAACGGGTGATGAATCTGCTGGAGAGCGAGGACGTGCGGCTGGCGGACAATCCGCGCACGCTGCTCCGGGACACGCTGCAATACAGCTTACACGAGTTCATCGACGGGGAGGGGAAGACCTCCTTCACGAGCGAAAAATTTCTGCGCTTCCTTGATCTGTACAAACGTGCGGCGGACGGGGAGTTCGACCACAGCGTCGAGACCGAAAAGGACGACGATCGGGCGGTGTATCGGGAGGGCAAGCTGCGCATCTCCCAGCTGCGCGTGGACGGGCTATACCGCTACTACAGCGCGCGGAAAAATTACGAAACGGATTCGCTCAAAGTGCTGGGCTATCCCGGTGAGAATGGGAATACCACTCTGCTGTCGCCGAATCTGATCTGGGGCATCACCCAGGCGTGCGAGGCGAAGGAGGCGGCGTGGGCGCTGCTGAAAATCCGTATTTCGGACGATTACGTGATGAACTACAGCCGCACGCTGCCGCTGGTCACATACAGCGCGCTGGACGTCTATCTGTCGAATGAGATGGAAAAATATTACTTCCTCTGCCATGAGGGCCGGGGCTACACCTCGGGGCTGCCCATCGACGCCGCCGACGGCGAAGCGGTCATGGGCAAGCCGGGCGAGGTGGTTCGCCCGACAGCGGCCGACGCGGCGATGCTTCGCTCAATGGCCGAATCCGCCCGGACGCTGCCCGACCTGCACCGCGAAGTGATGCTCATCATCTCCGAAGAGCTATGGAACTTCGCCCAGGAAGCCCGTTACTCCGCTCCCGAAATCGCCGAAATCATCAACAACCGCGTGTCGATTGTTTATAATGAGCGAAAGTGAATAATAATGCGGGGAAAACTTTTTTGGAAAAAATGTTTTCCCCGCGCCCCTTTCAAAAAACTTTATATATTGGGGTAAATATAGGCGTTAGGAAGGCAGCTTAGTGTCGAGAAGTACGCCGGGCGAAATATTCAATGCGTCAGCGATATTGTAGAAAATATCCAGAGAAAACGCCTGAATAATATTCGGCGCTTCAATGATGCTTAGCTGGGAACGGCTGATGCCAGCTTTTTCTGCCAACTGCTCCTGTGTCATTCCGCGAAGCTTACGGTAATGGGCAATCGTCAAACCCAATTCAAAAAATCGGTCACGGTTTTTGAAATCCATTTCTTTACTCATGCTGGTGTACCTCATCAATTTACTAATAGTATTATACATTTTTTATGGGTGAAATACCAGCGAAGTGATTAAGCTAAAATTTATACAATTATTCTATTGCTTAAATATAAAAGCAATGTTATAATATATTTGTATTCTGCTTAAGCAGAAAAACAAATATTCAAATATAAGGATGGTACAATGCAATGAAAGATTTCAGACCGCAGACCTGCTGCTTCACAGGACACCGCATCATTCCCGCCGGAATGCGGGATATCCTCGCTAGGCGGCTGGACGTGGCAATCGACGCGATGATTCAGGAGGGCTATTGTTATTTCGGTGCGGGCGGAGCGCTGGGGTTTGACACGATGGCGGCGCAGAGCGTGCTGCGGGCAAAAGAAAAATATCCCCATATCCGCCTGATTCTCGTGCTTCCATGCCGCGACCAGGCGGCAAAATGGAATATACGGAACAGGCGTATCTATGAGGATATTCTGTCAAAAAGTGATAGGAAGGTCTATATGACCGACGTCTATACGGAAGATTGTATGTTCAGACGAAACCGCCGTCTGGTGGAATGCAGCTCAGCGTGCATATGCTATCTGACGAAGACAGGCGGCGGAACGGCGTACACCGTCCGCGAAGCCGAACAGCACGGGCTGCGGATTGTGAATCTGGCGTGATTACCGCTCCATCATCACCGCGTCCATCGCCGGAACGGCGATTTCGCGCTCGTCCACGCGGCAGACGACGGCTTCGTCCGTGTGGTTGACGAAAATCTGCACCCGGCGTCCGTCAGCTTCCCACGCCGTAGTGTACACCTTCGGAACGACCACATCGCCCTGCGTGCCCGGATAGATTACCGTCCCGCATTCGCAGGGCAGGGGCTTGATCATCCGTCCCGCGTGGAGGAAGGGTCTGGCGCCGCTTTCGTAGAAGCGGTGCATATTGGCGGCGAATTCCAGCGCCTTGTCCATGTCCGGCACGTGCTCGAAATCGTGATTGCCCCAGTTTGCCATCAGCTTGCCCGAGGGCGTCACCACAAGCGTCATGCTGTCGCCCGCCGCGAAGGAATATGCCATGCGGCAGCGCATCGTGTCCACCGTCGTTCCGTCGGGAAGCATGGCTTTCAGCCCGCAGCTGACCTGATTTCCCTGGAAATTGCGCAGGTACTCGTGATAGAGGTAGGCGAACAGCGGCACCGGCTCGCCGAAATGCCAGTTCAGCTCGTAGCGGTTGTCGCTGAACAGCAGATTGCCGATGTAAGGCTCCGACGACGAGGATTCGCAGCCAAAGAGCATATTCGGCGCGGCATGATTCCAGCCGTCCAGCAGCTCCCGCATGGCTTCGGTCATCCACGGACCGGGCGCCGGGGGGTGATTGTGCTTCTCGCTGTAACAGAAATACTGGCTGCCGCCGTGATTCTGGTCGAGAATCTGCGCGTAGTCCACGCCCGATTTGAACAGCGGTTCGTAGGCTTCCGCCAGCACTTCGCGCCCCTTTTCCGACTTCACGCAGAGGTCGTAGCCCGAGCGCTGTCCGGTGCAGATGCGGCTGTGAAGCACTTCGCCGCCGGGTGCGGCGCAGAAGCCGTCCATCAGCCCGCGGCGCTGGATTTCCTCGACGCAGTTGTAGCTCTCGATCAGGTTGGACTGCTCGGTGAAGCCGAAGCCGGAGCAGTAAACGCCCAGCAGATTGCCTCGCTCGTGCAGCTTTTCAAGGAAGGACAGGAAGCATTCCTCCCCGCCGAAGGGCGGCCAGACATAGGGCGGCGCCCAGGGCGCGGTGCCTTCCCAATGCATCAGCAGCACGAGAATCCGCCAGCCGGTGCGTTCGGCGATTTTATCGATGAGGGGCAGGGCGTTTTCGTAGGGAAACAGGGCGTTGGGATCCATTTTGTCCATATCGTGAATGCCGCGCACCGGGTAAGAGATGACCAGCGGCGAATCGGCGTACCATTCGGGCAGGGCGGGATTCTCCAGGATTTTCTTCACGTTGTCCGGCTTGTGGGCTTCGAACCAATCGCGGTAGATTTCCGCGCCGTCCTGCCAGTCACCCTCAAAGGTCTGCCAGACCATGGGATAGCCGGGCGTCCAGCCCTCGCCAAAGCCCACGCCGCAGAAGCTGCGAAAGCGCATGAAAACGCCCTCGCCGGCGGCAAAGAAGTCGATGCTCTTCACACCCCGGCGCTCGTCGTGCGCGCCCAGGTAAAGCCCCGCGCCGCCGGTCAGATAGCAGAGAAACTGAGAGTGAACCATGTAGGGGAACATGGCGTAAGAGCCGTGGGAGGGATATTCCGGTTCCACGTGGCGGAAGCCGGTGCGCTGACGCTTGTCAAGATCGTCCACCAGCGCGCCCTCGTTGTAGGGGAATAGGATGGTTCCGCCGCCGTTTTTGGCTAACTTCGGCAACGCGATGTTCGGAAAGTCCACATATTCGATGAGCAGCCCGGTGTGGTTTTCGACGGCGATGTCCCAGGCTGCCCTGCCGTTGTCGGCGGTCAGGGTGACGGTCACATCCAGCCCGTCCAGGTGGTAGACGGCGCGTCCGCCTTCCGCGTCGCAGGAGGAAGCGGCGAAGGCGTCGGACAGGGTGGCGCTGCCGTCGTGATCGCGTAGGCGGAGGCTGAACAGGGGCAGGCGTTCGCTTACCAGCTCCCGACCGTCCAGCGTCAGCGATACAACACAGCCCGCCGCGAAATCCACGGTCAGCGCGCCGCGTGTGAGTTGACAGGTAAACATGGCAAAATCTCCTTTGCAGATTATGTTACTTACCATTATATCACGCAAAACCGCCGAATGCAATGGAAAAACGCGCAACAATCATGCAGAAACGCGCATCATTGCTTGTCCGGGTTGAAGGTAATCAGGTGATTTTTGTAATCGGTAGGCGTGACGCCGGTGATTTTGGTGAACAGGCGAGAGAAATAGTGCTGATCTTCGAAGCCCATTTCGTCCGCCACCTCCTTGACGGTCAGGTGGGGGTTGCGGAAGAACAGCTCCTTGGCGCAGTTGATTTTGTATTCAAGGATGAACGCTTTGGGCGTTTTTCCGAATTCGGCGCGGAAGATGCGGATCAGATGCTGCTTGGTGAAATTGCAGACCCGGCAGAGATCGTCCAGCGTGATGGTTTCCTTACTGTGAAGGCGGATGTAGGCGATGACCCGGCGGAGTTTGCGGTAGTTGGTGTCGGGGAGGGAGCCGGTGGGAAGGACGGCGTCGGCGGGAAGCTGCTTTGCCGTGCGGTCGGCGAGGATGAGAAGCAGGCGGATGGCGGCAATCGCGCCCACCGTGGCGCAGTCGGCATGATTCTTCAGGTGTGCCGTCATCGCTTCCTCCCAGATCGCGTCGAATTCCGCCGCCCGTTCGGCAAGGTCGATCAGCGGTTCGGTGATGTAGCTGTGAAGGCTTTCCGGCGGCTCGTCGCCGTATTTGGCGCGGTGAGGCAGAGCATGGCGGCGGGCGGCGATTTTCCGGCGGGCTTCGTCGTCCTCCAGCGGCGCGGGAGGTTCGGAAAGCCGGATGTGGACGTAGCGGAGGGTACACATCTCCATGTCGATGGGGCGGCGGACATAGTGATGTCTGGCGGGCACGATAAAGACGCTGCCCGGGTTTAGTATATAGTCGCAGTTGTCCATCGTAATCCGGCACCGTCCTTCGACGGCGAGAATCAGCAGCGTGTCGGAATCCACAATCTGCCACACCGTCCGCCGACGCACGGAATAGATGTCGGTAATCTCGGGCAGGCGGCTTACATCGAATTCGTAATACATGGGTATACCTCGTAAAATGTTCATTTTGTCCACACTTTTGTTACCATCGTCTATTTACTATTATAGCATAAAATCGTATAATGTAAATAGCAAAACGAAAATTTCTTCCACCACGAAAGGAAAAATTATATGGAACAGAAAATCTGGAAGGTAGCCGTCATCGGCTGCGGAATGTTTGCAAACGGGCAGTATCTGCCAAACACGCCAAAGGAAACACACGCCAAGCTGGTGGCGGCGGTGGACATCGTCTTCGAGCGCGCCGAAGCCGCCTGCCGCAAGTACAACATTCCGAACGCCTATCACGACGTTTACGAACTGATTGAGAAGTGCGATTTCGATATCGCCATCGACGCGGCGTCGATTCAGGCGCACCATGAGATCAACATGGCAGTTCTCGGCGCGGGCAAGCATCTGATTTCCCAGAAGCCCGCCGCTCCCACCGTGGCGCAGCTGTCCGAGCAGATTGCGCTCGCCGAGAAAAAGGGGGTGAAGTTCGCCTGCGCGCCCATCCATCCCATGCGCTACGACCTGAACTTCGCCAAGCAGCTTATGGCCGACGGCGCCATCGGGCGGGCATATTACGCCAAGTGCAATATGTCCCACGGCGGTCCCGAATACTTCCAGTACCGGGATGCCGACCCGTCATGGTTCTACGAGCCGGGGGCGGGCGCGCTGGTTGATATGGGCGTACACGGATTGCAGATCGTCACTTCGCTGTTCGGTGCGGCTCAGAGCGTAGCCTGCACCGCCATCGTCAGCACGCCGGAACGTTCGGTGCGCTCGGGCTGCTTCGACGGCAAGAAGATCAAAACCGATATGCTTCCCGACCAATATCTGATTACCCTTCGTTTCCCGGACAATCGCATGGCGCTGGTGGACGCGGGCTTCTCCCAGAAGGCGGCGAAGGCTCCCCAGCTGGAAATCTTCGGCGACGAGGGCACACTGGCGTTCACGAAGCCTTATATGACCAATCCCCGCCCCGAGCTGTACACCGACTGTCCCTCCCGCGGCTTCCGAGGCTGGGTGACGCCCGACGAGTGGATTGCGCCCCCGAAGAAGCTGCTCTCCCAATGCTGCATTCTGCGCGACCTGGTGGAAGCGATTGAAGCGGACACCACGCCGGTGCTGTCGGCGTATCACGCCCGCCACGTGCTGGAGATCATGTGCAAGATTCCCGAAGCCATCGAAACCGGCGCGACGGTGAAGCTGGAAACGACGTTCTGAAAAGAGGTAACAGCCATGTCAAAGATTAAAATTGCCATCATCGGTCTGGCGCATATGCACATTTCCATGCTCAGCCGTTCGCTGGCGCAGTATCCCGACGAAGCCGAATTCATCGGCTGGGCGGACGTGCCGCCCATGGACGGGCAGGGGCTGGATAAGCGCGCCGAAGCGCTGGGCGATCTGCGCAAAAATGTCCCTTATTTTGCGGATTGGCGGGAACTGGCGGCTTTGAAGCCCGACCTGGCGCTTTGCTGTCCCGACAACGCGGCAAGCGGCGACGTCGCCTGCTATTTGCTGGAGCGGGGCATTCACGTGGTGCTGGAGAAGCCCATGACCATCGATTATGCCGACGCTATCCGCGTTCGGGACGCGGCGGAAAAATCCGGCTGCATATTGGCGGTCAACTGGCCGATCGCGTGGTTTCCTACCTTTAATAAAGCCAAGGAGCTGTGCGATGCCGGGCGGATTGGCGAAATCATGCGCGTGATCTATCGTTCACCCGCCACGTGGGGACCGTTCTCCTATTCCAAGGACGGTTCGCTGCCGCCCATTGACGAAATGGCGGAAACCTGGTGGTATCAGCCCGAACGGGGCGGCGGCTCGATTCTCGATTACGCCTGCTACGGCGCGGCGCTGTCCACGTGGTTCTTCGGGCGGCAGGCAGAGCGGGTCTGGGGGATTAAGCACAACTTCATGCTGCCGGGTCTCGACTGCGAGGATTTTTCCGCTATGCTGCTGGACTTCGGCTGCGGCATCGGTCAGCTGGAAGGCTCGTGGTCAACCTACAACAGCGGACAGGTTCCCTCTGGACCGGTCATCCACGGAAAGGAAGGCACCATCGTCTGCGATCGTCACTCCAATCAGGTGAAGGTTTACCTCGGGCGTTCCCATGCGTCTGCCGCGCCCTCCGAGGTCATTGACTGTCCGGTGTCCGTTTCCGGACTGAATTTTGGGCGGAATATTCTCGACGCCATCGTGAAGGGGGCGGCGCTGCATCCGCTGCTGGAGCCGGCGCTGAATGTGTCGGTTATGGCTGCGCTCGACGCCGGTCGCTGGTCGGCTGAGCAGGGCGGCGTTGCTACGGAGAAGCTGTGAGCGGGGGAGAAATTAGTTGAAGTGCGGATGTGTCCAAGATGTAGTTTGTGCAAAGGGGAGGGCGGCGACGAGGGCGACGCCGCCCGTAGGTTAGTTGGATTATAGAAGTTTTCTGGATATTATTTGCATAAAAGATATCATAAGGCGCGGAACGACGAGGGCGTCGTTCCCTACGGACGGGTGGACAAACATACGAAAAATCAAACAAATCTGCACAGCCTAAGCCGACGTAATGGAGAGGAACCATGCGACCTACGGTCGCTTGGGAGTCGGCGCATCCCTGTAGCCCAAGCGATTAGCACAGATGAACGTTCGCACAAATTAAATTAGTATCGCTATGTTCGCTGTCGCGAACATAAAAAATCCCATGTATAAAGCTTTTGCGGAGCCTTTTCTACGCCCTCGCAGGGCGAGGGCATGAAAAGCGACCGTAACTCATAACTAACAAGTCTGAATCTCAACCGTTTAACAATAACCAAAAAGGAGTAATTACCATGAATAAACTCAGAATCGCCATCATAGGCTGCGGCATGATTGCAAACAGCGCGCATTTTCCGGCGCTGCATATATTGGAGGAAGAAAATCTGGTGGAGGTGGTCGGCGTGGCCGATGTGCGGGAGGAGGCGGCGCTGTCTACGGCGAAGCGGCATGGCGTGGCGCACGCTTATACCGACCCGCAGAAGATGCTGGATGAGCTGAAGCCCGATTTTGTTGCAGTTTGTACGCCAAACGTTTATCATAAGCAGTGGACGATCGCCGCGCTGAAGGCGGGCGCGCACGTTGCCTGTGAAAAGCCTATTGCCGTTACCTATGCCGACGCGAAGGAGATGTGGGACACCGCCAAAGCTTGCGGGAAGATGCTTTTCCCCTGCCAGTGCATGAGATGGCGGCACTACATGATGAAGGCGAAGGGTCTGGTGGAATCGGGCGAGCTGGGCGAGCTTTACTATGCCGACGTGGAGTTCGTCCGCCGCATCGGAATCCCCACGTGGGGGATGTTCCACATGAAGGAGCATAACTACGGCGGACCTTTCTGCGATTTGGGCGTCCATCTCATCGATTCGCTGCTATGGATTGTGGGCAGCCCGAAGGTGGAGGCGGTGTCCGGCACGGCGGCGACGAAAATCGCCAATCAGGGGCAGGACATCCACCTGTCCATCGCTGAGAGCGGCGCTTACAGCGGAACCTTCGATCCCCGTCCCTACGACTGGCACGAGTTCAACGTGGAGGATTTTTCTGCGGGCTTTATCCGGCTGGAGGGCGGCATGAGCGTCAACTTCAAGTTTACATGGGCGGTGAATCTGCCGACCACCAACCTCAAGCTGAATCTCTGCGGCGATAAGGCCGGACTGTCGGTGGAGAAGGGTATGCTCTACCGCAACATCGGACAGTATCAGAGCGAATGCGAGCTGAAATGGTTCGACAACGGTCAATACAAGGGCGTGCCCTTTGAGCAGCATCGCTATATGTACCGCAACATCCTGAACACGCTGGCGGGTGAGGAGGAGTACCTCATCAAGGAAAGCCAGAATCTGGAGGTTGCCAAAGCCATCGAATGCTTCTACAAATCCGCGGCGGAGAAGCGCGAGGTTCGCGCATCCGAGATTGTCTAATATCAAAAAGTACAAATAAAAAATCAGATCGTCTATTGATTGCCGCCGGTATTTGTGGTATACTGGTAGCATCCTATTATCATAAAGGAGAACCTTCCCATGATCAGAACCGTTATCATCGGCTTTGCCCATATGCACGTGAACGAAGTCGCACTTTATATCGACGGTCAGCCCGACACGAAGCTGGTCGGCGTCGCTGACGTCCCCCCGAAATCTCCCGAGAACACCGATAAGCGCTACACCCGGGCGTGGAACCTGAAAAATGTCGCCGACCTGTCCGGCGCACCCGTCTATGAGGATTACACGAAGCTGTTGGACGAACTGAAGCCCGACTACGCCTACATCCTCTGCGAGAACGCCGCCAAGCCCGACGTCTGCGAGCAGGTCGCAAAGCGGGGCGTAAACATCATCGTCGAGAAGCCCATGGCCGCCGATCTGGCGGGCGCGGAACGCATCTGCGCGTTGGAAGGGCAGTATGGCGTGGAGATCGCCGTCAACTGGCCGGTGGCGTGGAGACCCTACCTCGCCCAGCTGAAAAACGCCGTGGACAACAAGCTTTGCGGCGACCTGATCAAGCTGCGCTACATCAACGGTCACACCGGTCCCCTCGGCAAGGGCGCCAAGCATCGCGGCGTCACCGCCACCGCCGAGGAAATGAGCGACGAGGAGCGCGGACGCATTTGGTGGTACAAGGGTGACTGCGGCGGCGGCGCGTTCCTGGATATCCTTTGCTACGGCTGCTATTTCACCCGCTGGTTCTTCGGAAAGAAGCCCGAGGGCATTTCGTCCATGGGCATCAACCTGAACACCCCCTACGCCGACTGCGAGGACAACACCGCCGCCATCTTCCGTTACGAAAACGCCATGTCCACCGCCGAGGGAACCTGGACGATTCCGCGGCTCATCGTGCCCGCCGGTCCGCAGGTTCTCTGCACCGAGGGCGCGGTCTGGTGCGCGGGCGGCGCGGACGCCGGTCAGCACATCGAAGCCTGCACCCTCTCCGGCGAAATGGTGGACGTGCCCCAGCTTCCCGCCGACGACAAAATGAAGAATATGCCCTGGCATATCGCTTCCCACGTGCTTCACGGCACGCCGATTTTCGAGACGCTGACCCCCGCGTTCAATCTGGAGGTCATGCAGATGCTGGACGCCGCCGTAAAATCCAACGCCGGACATACCGAGGTCAGACCGTGAGCCAGCCTGTCGGAATTGTCGCGGACATCGAACGAAGTTCCACCCATGACGGTCCGGGAATGCGGACGGTGGTCTTTCTCAAGGGCTGTCCGCTGCACTGCGTATGGTGCCACAATCCCGAGTGCATCGACCCGCGCCCCCAGGAATTGTTCTATCCCGACAAATGCATTGGCTGCAAGCGCTGCGCCGAGGGCTGTTATACCGGCGCGCGGGTGATCTGCGGTCGGAAGATGACCGTCGCCGACGTGATGCGGGAGGTGGACGCCGACCGGGGCTATTACGGCAGAGAGGGCGGGCTGACCGTTTCCGGCGGCGAACCGCTCATGCAGCGGGAATTCACGCTGGCGCTTCTGCGAGAGGCGAAGGCGCGCGGCATCGGAACCGCCGTCGAAACGTCCATGATTTACTGGGACGAGGAAATTTTCCGCGCCTGCGATCTGGTCATGTTCGACGTAAAGCTGCCCGACGATGAGCGGCATAAGCGTTGGACGGGCGTGCCCTTCGCGCCGATTCGGGCGAACATTCTGCGTCTTGCCGGGCTGGGCGTTCCCATGCTGGCGCGCACGCCGGTGGTGCCGGGGGTTAACGCCGACGCTGCGACGATTGGCGAAATCGCCGCCTTTCTGCGGGATATCCCCGCCGTGTACAAATACGAGCTGCTGTCCTATCATCCGCTGGGCGTGGCCAAGCAGCGGGCGCTGGGACAGCCCGAAACCCAATTCGAAATTCCCTCGAAACAATTGATGGAGGAACTGAAACAATATGCTTTCCTACGCTGACCGCCTTGCGTCCATGCGCGAGACGAAAATCAAACACACCCTTCAAAAGCGGGAACAGAACGGCTTTACCGATTTGGACGATTTCGGCACCGTGCCGCTGCCCGAGGGTTACGAGGTGCTGCCCTGGTACAACAGCGAAAACGGCAGCTTTTACGGCTTTGAGGGCATGGCGGAGAACTTCTGCCGCGTTCTTGACGCTCATCCCGCCTATGTCGATCCCATGGAGATGCTTTGCGGACGCTGGCGGGATATGCTGGTCAACTATCGGGGCGACGTGCATTATATGCCCGACTGGATGAAGAAGAATCCCAAGCTGCGGGACTTCGTGGCGGGCGGAGAAGTGACCGCCCAGTGGAGCAAGCGCTGGGATGAAAAGCGCTTCCCCTATGACGATCTCAAGCCGCTTCAGAAGAAATACAACATCGCCACCGGCATCGACGGAGACGCGCATTTCGCCTGCGACTATCGCATTGGGCTGTCGCTGGGCTTCGGCGGGCTGATTGAAAAAATCGAGAAATACCGCAAAATCAATGTGGGGAAGGACGATTTCTACGACGCCGAGCTGACCTGCATCCACGCCATGCTCCGCTTCATCGACCGCCACATCGCGGAAATCACCCGGCAGCTGGAAACCGAGAGCCGTCTTGAGATTCGCGAGAGCCTGGAAAAGATGCGCACCGTCTGCGAAAACATCCGTCTGGGCGCGCCGAAGACCTTCCACGAAGCCTGCCAGTGGGTGGCGTTCTTCAACTGCTTCGCCCGCATTTACACCCGGGACGGCGCGGGCTTCCAGCTGGACACGATTCTGCTGCCTTACTATGAAGCCGACGTGGCGGCGGGCATTTTGGACGACGAGACGGCGAAGTTTCTCATCGCTGACCTGCTGCTGATCGACCCGCATTATTATCAGATTTCGGGCGTTGATGCGGACGACAACGACATTACCAACCACCTGTCCTACCTGATTCTGGACGCCGCCGACAGCATCAACATTTCCTGCAACCTGACCGTCCGCGTGCATGAAAACTGCGACCCGGAATTTTTAACGTTGGCGGTGAAGTATCTGTTCAAAAATCAGAACGGCTGGCCCCGATTCTGCGGCGACAAGGCGCTGCTGGAGGGTTACATGAAGAACAGCCCGGACATCGACAAGGCGACGGCGCGGGAACGCATCGCCGTGGGCTGCAACTGGATGTGCGTGCCGGGACGGGAATTCCCGATGAACGACACGGTGAAGATCAACATCGCGAAGGTGCTGGAGCAGGCGATTATCGACCTGCGCGCCGAGGGCGGGGAACCGTCCCTCGCCCGTTTATACGAGCTGTGGGAAGCGCACCTGACCAAAGCCGCCGAGGTTGTGGCGGCGGGTGTGAACCTGCACCTTGACCACATCGGCGAGGTGACGCCGGAGCTGATCATGAATCTGATGTTCAAGAATTCCATCGAGCGGGGCGAGGATGCATCGAAGTGCGCTGAGCTGTACACCATCGGCTGCGACGGCGCGGGCTTGGCGGTAGTTGCCGACTCGCTGGCGGCCATTGAAACGCGGATTGAAACCGAGCACGTGGTCACATGGGAGCAGCTTTTCGCGGCGCTGGACGATGATTTCGCCGACGAGCGCCTTCGTGCGATCATGAAATCCGTGCCGAAATATTGCAGCGGCGGCAGCGTGGCCGACCGCTGGGCAAAAACGCTGACCGACAGCTATGTGCGTATCATCCGCGGCGTGAAGATGCCGAACGGACGGATGCTTGTGCCGGGCTGGTTCTCGTGGGCGCGCTCCATCGAATACGGCAAAGCGGTGGGCGCGACGCCCAACGGGCGCCGTTCAGGCGAGCCAATCTCCCATGGCGCCAATCCGAATCCGGGCTTCCGCGTGGACAGCGCCGTCACCGCGCAGGCAAACGGCATCGCCGCCGTTCAGCCGGGCTACGGCAACACCGCTCCCCTCCAGCTGGAATTCGACCCGAAAATCGCCGCCGACGAAGGCGGCATCGAAGCCGTCTGCCAGCTCATCCGCGAACACTTCCGTCAAGGCGGCACCCTCATCAACATCAACATCCTAAACGGCGAAAAACTCCTCGAAGCCCACAAAAACCCCATGTCCCACCCCGACCACGTCGTCCGCGTCACCGGCTTCACCGCCTACTTCGCATCCCTAACCCCCGGCTTCCGGCAGTTAGTCGTGAATCGGTTTTTAGAGGGGATTTAAGAGGGGTACGCGCTTTTACGACCTCGCGACGCGAGGTCGTTGAAAAGGCTGTGCAAAAGCTTTAGAAGAGGGTAATATAGGCTTTCCTCCGGGACGGTTTACCGTCTCGGAGGTTTCTGCACCCACGGAGGAACGCTTTCAAACTTGGTCGCGAGTGCAGCGCAGACGAAGTTTGCGCGAACACAGCGAAAGCGTCCCAGAGCGATTTGTCCTCCTTGCCGGTGCGTAGCAACGGCTGGGGCCGCCCTACCCTCTACGGCAAATCGGGTCTGTACAAATTTGTTTGGCGTGTTGAAAGTTCTTTAACTTGGGCTTGGTGCGGCTGGATTTTGAGGGGTGCGAAATTCGGTTATTTACTTGACTTTGCGGGGGTTATGCGTTATAATAGTATCAGCGGCCGGAACTGCGTCAGCGGTTCCGGTTTTTTGGAGGTGCTTATGTTATTATTTATCGTTCGCCACGGCGACCCGATTTACGATCCCGATTCGCTGACGCCCAAGGGGCACGAGCAGGCGGAGGCGCTGGTGCGCCGCTTCTCCGTGAATGGGCTGGATCGCATTTATTCGTCCCCGATGGTTCGCGCGCAGCAGACTGCCGCTCCCACTGCAAAGGCTTTGGGGCTGACCGTTCAGATTGAGGAATGGACGTCTGAAAATTTAGCGGGGCGGGATTTATTTTACACTGATTCACAGGGGCGGCGGATGTGGTATTTTCAGGCGGATCCCGGTGAGATTGGCGAGGCTGGGCTTGACCGTTTCCCGTCGGAGGAGGAGCGCTATGCCCAGGGGTTGAAGCGGATTGCCGATGCGTCCGACGAATTTTTATCCCGTCACGGTTATGTGCGGGAAGGGAAGCTTTACCGCATTGAGCGGGCGAACGAGGAGCGGATTGCCGTTTTCTGCCATGGCGGCTTTGGTTTGACGTGGTTGTCCCATCTTTTGGGATTTCCGGCACAGCACTTTGGCATGACCCACGACATGACCCACAGCGGCGTGACCCTGCTGGAATTTGCCAACCATCCGTCGGGCTGGACGATTCCCCGGATGCTCATAGAGAACGATATGTCCCACATTTTAGCGGCGGGGCTGCCCTTTGAGTACAACAACAATCAGAAAATATAAAGACAGGAGAACCAGATCATGCTTCTATTCATCATTCGTCACGGCGACCCCATCTACAATCCCGATTCGCTGACGCCCAAGGGACACGAGCAGGCGAAGGCTCTCGTCCGCCGGTTTACGGTTCACGGGCTTGACCGCATTTATTCGTCCCCGATGATACGCGCCCAGCAGACCGCCGCGCCCACCGCCGAGGCGCTGGGACTGCCTGTCAACATTGAAAAATGGTGCAGCGAGGATTGGGCGTATCGTGAAATGTCCATTCCCACGGCAGGTGGCGGGCGCACGTGGTACTTCCGCCGGGACATCAACGAAATCCGCGCCGACGGTTTGACCGCCGAGCCGAAGCTGGAAGCCGTTCGCGCCGGCATCAAGCGGATTGGCGATTCCTCCGACGAGTTTATGGCGCGTCACGGCTATGTGCGGGAGGGGGATTTCTACCGCATTGAGAAGCCGAACGACGAGCGGGTGGCGGTGTTCTGCCACGAGGGGTTTGGCTGCACGTGGATGGCGCACCTGCTGTCGGTGCCCACCCAGCAGTTTTGGACGACCCATTATCTGACCCACAGCGCGGTGTCGGTCTTCCAGTTTGAGAACGACCCGGCGGGGTTCACCTATCCGAAGATGCTGGCGTTTTCGGACATTTCCCACATTCTGGGCACCGACCTGCCTTACGAGCATTCCAATTCCATACCGATGTGAAATACATTCCGCGCCCTTCGTGGCGCGGAAAATTTTTGCAAAAAAATGCGTAAAAGCTTGCCTTGACAAGCTCTGCGGCATCAGGTATAATGAAATAAACTGTCGGAGTGTACTCCGGTGATCTGATATACGAGGTGAACATCATGACAAACAACTTTATGATTGGCTGCAACTATTGGGATTCCACCCATGGCACCGATATGTGGCGCGACTGGAACGAGCAGGACGTGGATGCCGATCTGGCAGCGCTGGAAGCGGTAGGGGTGAAGTACCTGCGGGTATTTCCAAACTGGCGGGATTTCCAGCCGGTCTGCCGCCTGTACGCCTGGCGGGGACAGCACAAGGAATACCGCCTGACCGGGGAGCGCTTCCCGGAGAATGAATATTACATCGAGCCGGTGATGATTGAGCGGTTTCTGACCTTCTGCGATCTTGCCGAAAAGCACGGTATGAAGCTGATTGTGTCGGTGCTCACCGGATGGATGAGCGGACGTCTTTTCACGCCGCCGCTGCTGGAGGGGAAGAATCTTATCCGCGACCATGAGGCGCTGATGTTTGAGGAGCGTTTTGTGCGTGGTTTTGTGGGCTATGTGAAGCATCATTCCGCCATCGACTGGTGGGATCTTGGCAACGAGTGCAACTGTCTTGGGCAGGCGGACACCGGCGCGGACGCTTACGTCTGGACGGTCACTATCCGGAACGCCATTCTTGCCGCCGACCGTTCTCGGAAGATTATGTCCGGTATGCACGGGCTGACCTTCGAACCGGATTCGCCTTGGTCAATCAAGGTACAGGGCGAGCTGACCGATATGCTCACGCCCCATCCCTATCCGTCCCCCACCATCGGCGGCGACGTGGAGCCTGCCGACCGGATGCGTACCACCATCCTGCCCACGGCGCAGTGTACCTACTACTCCGACCTTGGCGGCAAGCCCGCCATGATTCAGGAACAGGGCACTTTCAGTGATATGCTGATCAATCGGGAGGGTGCAGCGGACTTCCTGCGGGTCAATATCTGCTCGGCGTGGGCGAACGGCTTCAAGGGATATCTCTGGTGGTGCGGCTGTGAACACCTTTGCCTGACCCAGCCGCCCTACAGCTGGTCGATGATCGAGCGGGAGCTGGGCATCCTCGACCTTGACCGCAATCCAAAGCCCGTGGCAACCCAGATGAAGGCGATGTCCGACCTGATGGAAACGCTGCCTGACCTGCCGGAGAAAGAGATCGACGCGGTCTGCGTGCTTTCCCGGGAACAGCAGCAGTGGCAGGTTGGCGCGGCGGCGTATATCCTCGGCAAGCAGGCGGGGCTTCAGGTAAGGATGGCGAGCTGCTACGACGCACCGTATGGCGAAATTCCGAAGGCGCCGATCTATCTGCTGCCTTCGATTATGGGCTGGGCGGCGCTGTACAAGGAATGCTTCGATCTGTTATTGGAGCGGGTTCACGAGGACGGCGCGGCGCTGTATATCTCGGTGGGCAGCGGCTTTGTGACCGAGTTTGAGAAGGTGACGGGAATGCGTTCCCACGGCATGATGAACGCGGGGGGCAGCAGCGTGAAGCTGGAGCTGTCGGACGGCGGGCTGACGCTGCCGGTGCAGTATAACAAAAAATTCCTGCTGGAACGGCTTACCGCCGATGTGCTGGGGCATGACGCCGACGGCACGCCGGTCTTCTCCCGCCACAGCTTTGGAAAGGGTAAAATCTATCTGCTGGGCTTCCCGCTGGAGCAGATGCTCTGGAACCGCCCGATGATCTTTGCCGGAGACGACGCACCCGCGTACTGGCGGATTTACCGCGAGGTCGGACGCGAGCTGCTGGCGGGCAAGGTGCTGACCTGTGCTAACCCTCAGATCGGGCTGACGCTGCATCCCTGTGAGGACGGCAGCTATTACGCCGTGGCGGTGAACTATTCCGAGAAGGAGCAGGATACGCAGCTGACGCTGGCAGAGGGCTGGAAGCTGGAGTCGGTTTACGGCGGCGTGCAGGTCATCGGCAAGTGCGACATGACCGTGTATCGGGTGAGGAAGTGACCATGGCTCACCGTTTTCCAAATCAAACCCGCACGCTGCTTCCATCGGACGAGCTGCTGCGCAACCCGCACAAGGGCTTCACCACCTTTCAGCGCTTCCGGGGCGATCGGCTTAACGAGGACTGGACGATGCAAACCGGCTGGCGGATGGAGCAGATTCCCCAGGGAGAGCTGTTCTGCGGAAGGTACGACGACGGTCATCCCGACACCAGCCTTGCCTATTTCCGAATCCCGTGGCGGCGGCTGGAGCCGGAACGGGGGAGATATGACTTCACCTTCCTCGATTTTGTGCTGGAGGAAGCCGATCGGCGCGGGCAGAAGGTCATGCTCCGTTTTCCGCCTCACGCCGCCCGCCCGGGTGAGCTGGAGCTTCCCGAGTGGATGGTGGACGCCCTTCACCTGCCCGAGCGGGAGGTGGGCAATAAAATGTCCCCCGATCATCCGTTGTTCTATGAAAGCTACGGCGGATTCATCCGCGCGGTGGGCGCGCACATCGATGGGGACAGCCGGGTCAGCGCGGTGGATATGTCGCTGATCAGCGCATGGGGCGAGGGGCATCAGATCGATATGGTGCTGGAGAAGGATTGGAAAGGATTGGTAGACGCCTATATGCAGTCCTTCACGAAAACGCCCATCTCCGCCCAGTTCAACCACCCCCAGTCGGTACTTTACGCCAACAGCTATCGCCCGGTGGGGCTGCGCGCCGACTGCCTTGGCAACATGACCTGGCATATGCCGAACCTGTACCCCCGCGCCTTCGCGCAGATGAACGAGCTGTGGAAGCGGGCGCCCATCGCCTTTGAGGTTTGCTGGATCATGAAGCACTGGTCCGACATGGGTTGGGACGTGGACTACATCATCGAGCAGTCCCTGCAATGGCATATCAGCACGTTCAACGAAAAATCCGCGCGGATTCCCGACTTTCTGGTGGAGAAATGCCAGCGGTGGATGAAGAAGATGGGCTATCGCTTTGCGCTGCGTGTGATCGATTTTCCCGCCGACGCCTGTCCGGGGGATGTGCTGCATCTGTCGGTCTGCGTACAGAATCTGGGCGTTGCGCCGATTTACCACCGCTATCCGCTGGTTTTTCGTCTGCGTGGCGAGAGGGGCGTATGCTATGATCTGCCGTCGGACGCGGATATTACGACATGGCTGCCCGGCGATCATATGTGGGAGGGCAGCGTCACGCTGCCGCCGGATATGGCGAAGGGAAGCTACGCGCTGGAGGTTGGCATCACCGACGGCGATACGCTGGTGCGCTTTGCCAACGGCGCGGAGGTGCGGGACGGCTTTGTCGTCGCGGCGGAAGGCGTTGTGGTACAGTAGAAAACTGGTTTTCATATTGACTTTCCTTTCGAAATATGTTACAATATATATAATACGCAACACGAAAGGAATCAAGCAATGACTGAGATCCCATATAAAATCTACCTTGAAGAATCCGAGATGCCGACGCAGTGGTACAACGTCCGCGCGGATATGAAGAACAAGCCCGCGCCGCTGCTTAATCCGGCTACGCTGAAACCCATCACCTTTGACGAGCTTCGCCCGGTCTTCTGCGACGAGCTGATCAAACAGGAGCTGGACGACGAGACCGCTTATTTCGACATCCCGACGGAAATCCGCGATTTCTATAAAATGTACCGTCCCTCGCCGCTGGTGCGCGCCTACTGCCTGGAGAAAAAGCTGGGCACCCCCGCGAAGATTTACTACAAATTCGAGGGCAGCAATACCAGCGGCTCCCATAAGCTGAATTCCGCCATCGCACAGGCGTACTACGCCAAGAATCAGGGGCTGAAGGGCGTCACTACCGAAACGGGCGCAGGACAGTGGGGAACCGCCCTGTCCATGGCCTGCTCCTATTTGGGGCTGGACTGCCGGGTTTACATGGTCAAGTGTTCCTACGAGCAGAAGCCCTTCCGCCGGGAGGTTATGCGCACCTACGGCGCAAACGTCACCCCCTCCCCCTCCGAAACCACAGAGGTGGGACGCAGAATTCTCGCCGAATTCCCGGGCACCAGCGGCTCGCTGGGCTGCGCCATTTCCGAGGCGGTGGAAGCCGCCGAGTCCATGGAGGGCTACCGTTATGTGCTGGGCAGCGTGCTCAATCAGGTGCTGCTCCATCAGTCGATCATCGGTCTGGAGACCAAAATCGCGCTGGACAAGTATGACATCAAGCCGGACATCATCATCGGATGCGCGGGCGGCGGCTCCAATCTGGGCGGTCTGATTTCGCCTTTCGTTGGTGAACAGCTTCGCGGCGAGGCGGAATATCAGTTTATCGCCGTCGAACCGGCATCCTGCCCCAGCCTGACCCGCGGACGCTTCGGCTACGATTACTGCGACACCGGAAAGGTTTGCCCGCTGGCGAAAATGTACACCCTTGGCTCGGGCTTCATTCCTTCCGCCAGCCACGCCGGCGGTCTGCGCTACCACGGCATGAACAGCGTGCTCTCCCAGCTGCATCACGACGGCATCATGGAAGCCAGAGCCGTCGAGCAGACGTCGGTTTTCGAAGCCGCCGTCGAATTTGCCCGGGTGGAGGGCATCCTTCCCGCGCCCGAATCGAGCCACGCCATCCGCGTCGCCATCGACGAGGCGATGAAGTGCAAGGAAACCGGCGAGGAAAAGACCATCGTCTTCGGTCTCACCGGCACGGGTTACTTTGATATGTACGCTTACGAGAAGTACAACAACGGCGTCATGAGCGACTACATCCCCACCGACGAGGAAATCGCCCGGGGCGTCGCCGGTATGCCGAACGTGGAATAAGCAATATAAAGGGGATGTTGCACTAAGGTGCAACATCCCCTATAAAATACATCTTGTCGCCCGTCGAGGGCTCCATTTTTGTGTGCTATGCACACAAAAACCGATGTATTTGGGCGCATACGCGCCCGGGAGCTGTTACAAGTTTTCAACTTGCAACAGCTCCTTTTGATTTGTCATTTTCCCTGAATGACCGCAAAGCCGTAAGGCTCCAGCGACAGCCTGCCGTCCGCCGCCAGCGCAGCACCCCGGTCAAGCAGCAAGTCTTCCGTCACTCCGTCGATGGCGCAGGTCACGACCTCACCGCTCATGTTGACGGCGGCCGTCAGCTTCAGCCCATCGCACGCGCGAACGAACGCCAGCACCGACGGCGCGTCCGTGTCAACGAAGGTCATCGAACCCTCCGACAGCGGGCGATTCGCTCGGCGCAGTTCGTCCAGACGCTTCACCAGCGCAAGCCGCGCCTGACCGTCCTCCGTCAGGATATTCTGCCAATCGATGGTCATGTTCCCGCCATGGAAGCGGTTGGCGTAGATGGAATGCACATTGCCGTCGGCAATTTCGTTGCCCGCGTAGAGGAACGGCTCGCCCCGCATGGTGTAGAGCAGGAAAAGCATGGTGTCCGTCGCCGCCCGACCGAAGGTTTTGTCCGGACGCTTCGTCCATGTGCCGGACGCATAGTCGTGATTCTCCCAGTTGAGCAGCGTGGTTCCGCCGTAAATGTACTTCTCCTCGTATTCCTTCCGCCGCCCGGCGATGTAGGCGGCAGGCTCCGCGCCCTCCAGCACCTTCTTCATGGACGCGCTGAGCCAGAATTCGTAGATCAGGTCGTAGGCCTCACGCCAGCGCGGCTCGTACAGACCCTCGATGAGCATGATAAAGTCGTCCTTGATGACCTTGACCCGCCGGCGTCCCTCAATCCAGAAATCGATGGGCACCAGATCGGCCACGTCGCATCGATAGCCGTCGCAGTCGAACTCCCGGACGAGGTACTCCATGTTCTGCCACATATACTCCCGCAGCTCGGGGTTCCCGTAGTTCAGCTGAGGGAAGCTCCAGTCGCCGATGACCGGCGTGCCGTCCTCTTTTCGGAGGATGAAGTCGGGGTGCTCGTCGAGGAATACCGCCGTGGGACCGCAGTGGAAGTAAACCAGATCGAACATCACCTTCATGCCCAGCCCGTGGACGGCTTTGACGAAATGCCGCAGATCGTCGTCCGTGCCGTATTCGGGGTCAACGTGGTAATAATCCTTGATCCGATAGGGGTTGCAGGGATTGTTCAGCCCGCAGCGCTTCTGATTGCCCGACCAGTATTTCGGGTCGGGGTCGTCGTCCTGAACGAAGGTGGGGCAGAGGTAGACATAATCGGTGCCCAGGCTTTTCACATGGGGAAGCAGCTTTTCGGCGGCGGTCAGCGTTCCCTCGTTGGTGAAGGTGCGCAGGAAAATCTGATAGATCATCGCTTATTTGACCTCGAGCACCGCGAAACCGTAAGGCTCCAGCGACAGGCGCAGTTCTCCGTCAAGGCTCCAAGCCGCGCCCCGGCTGAGCAGCGGCACGCCTTCGGTGACGGCGGCGTCGATGGCGCAGGCTACAGCCCCGCCGCTCATGTTGGCGGCGCAGATCACCCGCTGACCGTCGGTCTCCCGCTCGTATGCGATGACGGAAGCTCCATCGGAAACGAGGAATTTCATGCTTCCGTCCCGAACGGCGGGGATGGTTTTGTGGATGTCCGCCAGCTTGCGCAGATAGTCCATGCGCGCCTGCCCACGTTCGGTCAGCGCGTTCTGCCAGTCGATGGTCAGGTTCGCGCCATGGAAGCGATTGCCCCAGATGGAATGGCGGCGGGAATCGCAGACTTCGTTGCCGTTGTAGAGCATGGGAACGCCTTTGAGCGTGTACATCAGCAGAAGCATGATATCCACCGCGTCGCTGCCAAGGGCTTTTTCAAGCCGGTTGTCGTAGGCGTCGCTGGCAATGTCGTGATTCTCGAAGCAGAGGATGCTCATGCCCTCGCCCAGACGCTCGGACTGGAATTTTTCCCGGTATTCCGCCAGCGTGGACGCGGGCTGACCGTCCCGCAGCACCTTCACCATGGCTCCCGAGAAACCAAAGTCGTAGTTCAAATCGAACACGCCGATGAAATCCTTCCGCGTGCCCTCGTTGAGCATCAGCAGATCGGGCTTGATGGCGTCGATGCGGCGGCGTCCCTCCTCCCAGAAGGCGAGGGGAACCGCGTCGCCCACGTCGCAGCGATAGCCGTCCACGTCGAATTCCCGAACGTAGTACTCCATGTTCGACCACATATATTCGCACAGCGCGGGGTTATTGTAGTTTAGCTTGGGGAAGCACCACTCCCCCAGCGCGGGCGTTCCGTCCTCGTTTCGGACGATGAAGTCGGGATGCCCCTCCAGGAAAACCGCGGTGGGACCGCAGTGGAAGTAAACCAGATCGAGCATCACCCGCAGACCGAGCTTATGCGCCGCATCGATGAAGGCGCGCAGATCGTCGTCACTGCCGTATTCGGAATCGGTGTGGAAGTAATCCTTCATGCGGTAGGGATTCTTCGGATTGTTCAGCCCGGACGCCTTCTGACGCGCCGACCAGCCGTCCCGGGTCTCATCGTCGTCGTGTACGAAGTTGGGACAGAGGTAAGCGATGTCAGCGCCGATGCTTTTGATGTGCGGCAACAGCTTTGCGGCGGCGCTGAGCGTGCCCTCGTTGGTGAAAGCGCGCAGGTTGACCTGATAGATCACGGCGCTGTTTGTGTACGCGGGGGGATTGTAGGGTCTCATAACGGAGCCTCCTTTATATTTGGTTGCTTCCATTATACCGCATCGGGCGGCGTTTGTCTACAAATATATTTCGATGTTTGCAAAAAATATTGCGATTTGCGTCAGTGGATCGGGTCGAGGAAAATATCCCCGCTTTTCTGGTAATGCATCAGCTGATCGTCGGCGGTGTTGTAGAAGCATTCGTAATATTCCGCGCTGCCGTCGGTGTGAAGCAGAACGATGTCGTAGCTTTCGGTCATGTCGATGTCCGACACATCCTCCGCAATCCGGAACAGCGACTTCCCGCCGCCATACACATACGCTTGACCGTCCTCGCCCAGCAGCGCCAGCATATAGTCGGTCTCCAGCCGTGCGGACGCGATTTCGGTGACGGTAAGCTCCGCCAGCAGACGGTCGCCGTTGCCGTCGATGCGCACCTGCCGCACCTCATCGCCCGAAGCGTAGACCACCGCCGCGCCGCAGGCTGCCACAGCCTGTGCCGGACGTTTGGACAGAACGATTTCGCCGCCGTCGTTGTCAATCCGCCGCAGCGTCTTTCCGCCTACGGTGACGCCCTGCGCGTCCAGCGCGAAGCAGGATACGCCCTCGGCAACGAACTCGCCGTTCCGATAGAGCTTTCCCGATTCATCCAGCGCCCAGACCACGCCGTTCAAAACCTGCAAATCGATGAAATCGCCCTCATACAGGATTTCCCGGGTCAGGTATTCGTCGAAGGTGCCGCCCTCGCTGATGATCTTTTTCAGCGCCCGCATATCGTCCGGGAAATTCATGACCATGTGTGCCGCGTTCCCCGATTCGGTCAGATACCAGATTTCCGCGCCCTCGTGATGCACCGAGCGGACGGCGTCGTCAGCCAGCAGCGTGTGATCGCCGGTGTAAATCCAGCCCATATGCAGCCCCTCGCTGTCGATGAACATGGGCATGAGGAATTCATAGGGCGGCTCGGGCGTTTCGTAAGCCCGCCGCCGGTCGAAATCGCTGGAACAGTACAAACCGCCGGCGTCCAGACTGTTGCTGACGTCCTCGTAAATCACGTGACCCGCAATCGTTTCAGCCAGTCCCTCGGGCAGGGTAATATACATCCCCAGCCAGTAGCCCATGTCCCCGCGCACCAGCAGCTCGGTCTCGCTGCCGTCCTCCAGAACGAAGCGGAGGCGGTAGGTCGGCGTCACCGCCGATTCCGGCTTTTCCGTCCATTCGCAGCCCGCCAGCAGACTGTCGGCTAGCGATTTAACCTCGTCCGGGTCGTCGATTTCGCCCAGAACGCAGGGCAGGTTGTCGGTGATGATCACCCGCTTGGCAAGTTCGGCGGGGAAGATTTCGTCAAAGGGGACGGTCAGGCTCTTGCCAAGCAAATTTGTGCGCTCGTAGCAGCGGATTACGCCGTCGGACGTGATGCCCACGATGCGGTAATCGGTGCTGTAATCGCCCCAGGCGTAGATGCTGTCGCCCTCGTCCAGCAGCGTCGCGCCCACAAAGCTGCCGTCATATTCGCCGGTGAAGCCGATCAGCGGCGTGTTCACCGTCGCCAGCAGCTCGCCCGGCTCCACGCCGTAGGGGGTGTTGATGGCTTCGTAGGTTATGCCGTACAGATTGACCATATCCACATAGCAGCCCATGGAATCGTCGAGCGTCTCCGTTCCGATGTCCTCCGAGCTTACAAAGGGCAGATCGACCCCCGTGTGCATCCATCGAACCACGCCCACCCCAACGACCGCCACGGCGAACATGGCCGCGCAGGCGGCGATCACACGCGCCGGGATACGCCCTTTCTTCTTCGGCTCGATCAGCAGCCCGTCGTCGATTTCGCCGATTGCTTCAAATAATTGCTCCCTTGTCATATCGAAAATCCCTCCGTTTCCAAATGCCGCCGCAGCTTTTCCCGCAGACGGCTCAAAATCACGCTCACGTTGTTCTCGCTCACCTTCGCCCGCCCAGCGATGGTCGGGATGGGGTCGCTGTAGAAATAGCGGCGGACGAAAATCATCCGTTCCCGTTCGGGCAGCGCGCGGACAAAATCCGACAGGCAGCGGGACAGCTCCCGCATATCCAACGCTTCCTCCGCGCTTTCGCCGCCGGGCAGGCACTCCGCCAGCTCGTCCAGCACCAGATTCACCTCGCCGCACCGTTTGGCGGCGGTGAGACGCTTATAGCGGTTGATGGCAATCCGCCGGGTCAGCTTTCCGAGAAAGGCGGAGAGTAGCTGCGGACGATGGGGCGGGATGGCGTTCCACGCGCCAAGCCAGGTGTCGTTGACGCATTCCTCCGCGTCCTCTCGGCTTTGCAGGATGGAGCGGGCGATAGACTGGCAGTATCCGCCGTATTTGGCGGCGCAGGCTTCGACGGCGTCGGCGCTGCGCGCCCAGAACAGCTCGACGATTCGGCTGTCATCCATGGTAATCATCTCCTCTCATCCTTCTACTCAACGTTTGCGGCGGAATCTTACAAGGGGGCGAAAAATTATTTTCCCGCGTGCCGGTAATCGGAGGGCGACATACCAATGCAAGCGACGAACATCCGATAGAAGCCGGAGGGATCGGAGAAGCCAAGCGTCGCGCTGATGGCTTCAATGCTTTCGCAGGTGCTGCGCAGCAGATATTCGGCGTCGCTGATCACCTGACGCTGGATGTATTTTTTCGGCGGGAAGCCGGTGATTTCGTAAAACAGGCTGCGGAAGTAGGTCTCGCTGACACAGCACATGGCGGCGAGGTCGCTGATTTTCGTCTGAATGCTGCGCCGCTTTTCCAGATAGAGCAGCGCGGGGAGAATCTTCCGGAAGGAGCCGCTGCTTGTGACCTTGGAGGGCGCGTCGGCCGTTACCCGCTTCAGGCGGTAAAGCAGGCTGAGCAGGCTCAGCGTACACAGCTTTTCGCCGAAGGGCGCGTTCTTCTGGCTCTCGTCGATGATGGTTTGCACACAGGCCGCGATGTCCGGATGCTCCGCCGGATGAAGGATGCCGTTGAAGCCCCGCTGCTCCTTGATGATATCGTACAGCTCCACGGGGATGGGCAGCCCGCTGTCCAGAATGAGCTTCTCCAGCCGGAGCGCGGTAAACAGCCAGCGGCTTTCGCCGGACGGTTCGCTGACCGAAATATGCCGCACGAAGGGGAGAATAATCTGCACGTCGCCCGCGCTGAATTCGAAGCTGTCGGATTCGGTGTAGAGCGTTCCCCGCCCATCCAGGCAGATTCCGATTTCCATGGTCTCGTGATAGTGGAAGCGATGGAAGCCGGTCTCGATGAGAAATTCCTGCGTCTCGATGTTCACCGCGCTGCCGGGAATGGGCGGGCAATATAAAGCGCTGTCCATATCATAGTTTTGTTTTGTCACGATTTTTCCTCACTTTCACCCTTGATATCTGTTGATAAATCAATTATAATAGATACAGAAGCAAAAGTCAAGTACAAAGTACCAAGTACAAGGAGGAATTTTCATGAGACTTGCAACACTGTATCAAAACGGCAGCTTCTACAAAGGCAATCTGCACTCCCACTCCACCGTGTCGGACGGAAAGCATCCGCCAGCGGAGCTTTGCCAGATGTACCGGGAGAAGGGCTATTCCTTCCTGGCCATCACCGACCACAACATCTACGGCAGCCACGACGAGCTTTGCACCGACGATTTCATCACCATCCCCGGCACCGAGGTTGACCGCTATTATCCCGACTTCCGGGTGGATCATCTGGTCTGCATCGGCATCGAGGGAAAGAACACCATCCCCCACGGCGAGCGTTTCCCCCGGCAGATGTGGACGCGGGACGACGCGCAGGAGTTCGTGGACTGGTTTGGCGAGCGGGGAAATATGGTCTTTTTCGCCCATCCCAACGGATGCAAGATCGACCATCACGACGTCAGCCGCATTGAAGGGCTGGAGGGAATGGAAATCTTCAACTCGGGCTGCGAAACCATCCTCAAATGCGGTCTGTCCGAGAGCTTCTACGACAATATGCTTTTCCTGCGCCGCCGAACGCCCCATGGAACGCTCCCCCGCTGCATCGCCAGCGACGACGCCCATCTGGAGATTCGCGATTTCTTCAAGGGCTGGGTGGTGGTCAAGGCCAAGGCGCTGACCCGGGCGGACATTACGCAGGCTCTGCTGGACGGCAGCTTCTATGCGTCAAGAGGACCGGAAATTCACGATTTCTATATCGAGGACGGGCGCGCTTACTTCGACTGTTCGCCCTGCCGGACGATCTACCTGTTCTCGGACGGACGGGATTTCGGGCATTTCCACATGGAGGACGCGGGGCATCTGCTGACCCACGCCGAATTCGATGTGGCGGGAAAGAAGCTGCCCTATCTCCGCGCCGTCTGCGTGAACAGCGAGGGATACGAAGCATGGTCACAGCCCATTGAACTGGATAAGGAGGATAAAAAATGAAACGGACAATCTGTATGATTCTGTTATGCGCGCTGCTTGCATCGCTGACCGCCTGCGGCGAAGCGTCCACGCCGGTTGACACGACTTCTCCCACGACGACCGATACCCAGCCCGCCGGGGAGGAGGGCGCGTTTGCCTACCGCGAAAAGCTGGAAATCGAATTCCCCGACAAAAATTACGAGGGCAGGGAATTCCGCGTGCTGGCGCAGGATGCCTACGAGCGGGATATCTATGTGGAGTCGGAGACTGGCGAGGTGTTAAACGATACGATCTATGCCCGCAATCAGTGGTTGACCGAGCAGTACAACGTCAAAATCACCGCCGTATTTGAAGCCTGCGACAAGATTCCGAACACGATCACAAACTCGGTGCTGGCGGGTGAGGACGCCTACGACATGATTTCCAACCACGCGATTTTCTCCGGCTCGCTGGCGATTCAGAACGTGCTGATGAATATGTTCGACGTGGAGACCATCGACTTCTCCTACCCGTGGTGGTCGGAAAGTATTCTGGACAGCTTCTCCTACAAAAACACCGCGCTGCTGGCTCCCGCCGAGCTGTGCCTGTCCGTTTCCGAAGCCACCCAGTGCCTGTTCTTCAACGCGGACAAGGCGGCGGATTACCAGATTACCGGGCTGTACGACGAGGTAAGAGGCGGCACATGGACGATCGACAAGCTGATTTCGTACACGAAGGATGTGTACGTTGATTTGGACGGCAGCACCACGGCGGACGACACCGATTTCTACGGTCTTGGCAGCAAGGGCGGACACGCCATGTTCTACTGGTACGCCTTCGGGGAGAAGTTCGTCGAGATCACCGACGAGGGCATTGAACCGGTTCTCTATAACGAAAAGGTGGTCAGCTTCTTTGACAAGATTCTGAGCTATTACAACGAGCCGGGCGTCCATTGGTTCAAGGGCAGCGGCTCCGCCGTACCGCAGTTTGCCGACGGAAACCGGCTGTTTGCCATCGGCGGCTTCGACGATGTGGAGAAATACCTGCGCGACATGGAGAGCGAATTCGGCATCCTGCCGCTTCCCAAGCTGGATGAAGCGCAGGAGGCGTATCACACAATGGCGGGCGGCGCTCACTCCGTAATCGGCATTCCGAAGACGGTCAGCGACCCGGAGTTTGTGGGACTGATGATCGAAAATCTGAATTATTACTCCTACAAGTACGTCACGCCGACCTACTGCAATACGGCGCTGAAATCCAAATATGCCCGGGACGACGATTCGATGGAAATGATCGATTTGATTCTGTCCAGCGTGGTGTTTGACTTTGGCTATCTGCTGGACAACTGGAAGGGCTTCGCGTTCATTCCGCAGAATATGGTGGAATCGGGCAGCAGCGATCTGGCGTCCAACTATGCGTCGCGCATCACGTCGGCGCAGGAGTGGTGGAACTCGGTCGTGGAAGCCTTTGAGAATGATTGAATGAAAAACAACTGCCGCGCGTCAGCGCGGCAGTTGCCATTACTTGATTTATTCCACAGCCCGTCTCAGCGCGGCGATGGCGTCGGCGGCGTCGGGAGCCTTGAACACCGACGATCCGGCGACGAAAACCCGTGCGCCCGCGTCGTAGGCGATTTTGATGGTTTCGGGCGTGATGCCGCCGTCCACCTCGATGTCCACGTTCAGCCCTTTCTGCTGGATCATCTGCGCAACGGTGCGCACGCTGTCCATGGTCTCGGGGATGAACGCCTGACCGCCGAAGCCCGGCTCCACGGTCATAACCAGCACCATGTCCACATATTCCAGCAGCGGCTCGAGAATGAACGCCGGGGTGGCGGGCTTAATGGAGATGGACGCCTTTACACCGGCGGCGCGGATGGCTTTGAGCACCTCGATGTGGTTGTCGCAGCTTTCGTAGTGGATGGTGATCAGATCGGCGCCCGCCTTGACGAAATCGTCGATATAGCGGGCGGGGGTGGTGATCATCAGATGCACGTCGAAGAAAAGGGCGGATTTTTTGCGGATGGCCGAGATGATCGGCGCGCCGAAGGTGATGTTGGGTACGAAAATGCCGTCCATCACGTCAAGATGAAGCAGGTCAGCGCCGCCGTCCTCGACGCGCGCCACCTCCTCGCCCAGCTTGGAAAAGTCGCAGGCGAGCACGGAAGGGGAAATTTTAATCATGTTATCAGATTCCTTTGAAATTATTTTGTGTATGGAATGCCGGAACCATCCGGCGTGTTTTACATAAACTGATAGAGGGAGCAAACCCGATGCGGTGGGAGCGTGAGCATTCGATGCGGACGTTCAGGCCAAAGGACGGTGACACCTCCCGCGACTCCTCCGCATTTTGCTGACCTGTCCGCAGGTCAGCTTTTTTTATAAATCAGCGCCACGGCCTGCGCCGCGATGCCCTCGCCCGAGCCGGTGAAGCCAAGCTTCTCCTCGGTGGTGGCTTTGACGCTCACCGCATCCGAATCCACGCCCAGCGCCATAGCGATGTTGGCGCGCATGAGTTCGATGTGAGGCGCTAACTTCGGGCGCTGCGCCACGACGGTCGCGTCTACGTTTCCGATGGCATAGCCGTGCTCGTCCAGCAGACGCGCAACCTCCCGCGCCAGCTTCAGGCTGTCCGCGCCCGCGTAAGCCGGATCGCTGTCCGGGAAAAGCTTGCCGATATCTCCCAGCGCCGCCGCTCCCAGCAGCGCGTCCATGATGGCATGAACCAGCACGTCGGCGTCTGAGTGTCCCAGCAGTCCTTTTTCATAGGGGATGTCCACGCCGCCCAGAATCAGGCGCCGTCCTTCAACCAGACGGTGGACGTCGTAGCCCTGTCCGATGCGAAAAACTGTCATTATTTAATCCTCTTCAAAATCTCCAGCTTCATGCTGGCGTATTTGTAAGCGTTTTCGAAGTCGCCGCAGCATTTGCAGCAGAACTCCAGATCGGTGTACAGCTCGTACAGCAGAGTGGGCGGAAGACGGTCGGCGTCGGCGGTCAGCGTCATCAAACGAGCCTTCGCGCCAAGATAATCCGCGTCGGCAATATCCAGCCGCGCTTCGATGTGGGTGCGCGCCGGACTGTCGCCGATTCCCTCCAGCAGCGGTTCAAGCTGACGCCGCCAGTCTTTTGCCCGCTCGTCGGGAAGGGCGGTGGCGCTGTCCGTCACCCCGGACAGCATATCCCGCGCCCAGAGATAGATGGCCAGCTCATTCTGCCCGAAGATGATTTCCCGCAGTTCGGCGGGATCGTGGGGCGGCTGTTCCACATGGGTGGGCGAGCTGTCGATGAGGGTGCGCAGCATGGCGGCGCGCTGACGCACAGCGGTTAGCGGAAGGGCGGCGCTTTTGGCGTGGGCATCGGCTTCGTCCAGCATGGAAGCGGCGTCGGTAAGCCGTCCTTCCCGGTAAAGCTCGCCCGCCCGTCCAACCTTCGCTTCGCAGAGGATGGCGTGCAGCTCGCCGTCGGAAGCCTCCATGCCGGCCGCTTCGTTCATGCCGGATTTGTCGTATTCCTCCAGCAGCTCAAGATACCGCCGCTGTTCCAGAAGCCGCTTCAGCTTCGTGCAAAGCCGGAAGCCGTGGTAATCCTCCAGATCGCCCAGCAGGCTTCCCGCCGGAATTCCCAGCCGGGACGCCAGCATACAAAGCGTTGGCAGCGAGGGAAGCGCCGCGCCGTTTTCGATGCGGGAGAGCATATTGCGGGTCATGTCCTCTCCGGCAAGCTGGAACTGGGTCATGCCCCGGCGGATGCGCTCGTCCCGGATTCGTTCGCCGATGTGCAGCAGCTCGTGGGCGTGCTTGTCTCCGCTCATGAGGGAGTATCCGTGTCCGCCGTCAGCGCCTGTAATTCAGGCAGAGCGGCGGCGGTCTGCGCAACGATGTCGCCAATGCCGGCGCGCTGCTTTTCGATGGCTGCCAGCGCTTCGTCGCCGGCGGCGCGAAGCAGCTCGGTCAGGGAAGCAAGCCCGTCCTTTGCCATAACGTCGAGCCGCGCGTTCAGGGCGCGAACCGCCGCCTGATATTTCGCTTCCAGCGCGTCGGCACGGGCATTCTGCCGCTCGAGCAGCTCACGCTCACGGGCTTCCAGGTCGCGCAGACGCGCCTGCACCGTGTCGGCGGCGTCGGCTTTCATCTTTTCCGCCTGGGAAGCGGCGTCCGCCATGATCTCGCCCAGATTGGATTTGATGTAGCCGTAGTCCCGCAGCTTGTCCTCGGCTTCGTTCAGCGATTCCAGCCGCGCGGTCAGCTCGGACAGACGGCGGTTCGCGTCGTCAAGCTCGGAGGCGCTTTTCTCCAGCGCTGCCGATTTTTCCGCCAGCTGCTCATTCTGCGCGGCGATGAGGGCGTTTGCCTGCTCCAGCTGTTCGCGCAGGGAGGAAATCTCCTGATCCGACGTTTCGGCGGCGGAATTCTGCTGCTCCAGCCCGGCGATCCGCTCGTTGAGGGAAGTAATCTGCTCCTCGTAGCTGCGGATGGTTTCGTTGTTCTTCTCGCTCAAAGCCGCGATGTAGTTGTTGACATCTTTCTTATTGAAGCCGCCCACGGCCGTGCGGAAGGCGGCGGATTTCCCGGAATCCATTCAAATGCTCCTTTATAAAAAGTCGTTCCTTATTATTTTACCACATTCAGCGTTTTTTCGCAATAGTCTGATGAAAAATTTTCATGAACGATTGATTTTTTCGGGAAAATGTAGTATAATGAAAGAAAAAACGGAGGTTTACCATGAAATATCTCACCCTCAGCTTTGACGACGGCACGATTCAGGATCGCCGCTTTGTAAAGCTGCTCAACCAGTACGGCATCAAATCCACCTTCAATCTGAATTCCGGGCTGTTCAATCAGCGCCATGAAATCGTCCACGAGGGCATTAAGGTCTGCCACGACGAGATCGCGCCCGAGGAAGTACACGACCTTTACGCCGGGCATGAGGTGGCGGCGCATACCATCACCCACCCGAATCTGCTCAAATGCAGCCGCGAGGAGGTCATTCATCAGGTCGGCGGCGATGCGAAGGCGCTGGAAGCCCTCTGCGGCTATCCGATTGTCGGCATGGCGTATCCGGGCGGTCCGTTCTTCAACGACGACATCATCGACACGATTCTTACCAACACGAGCGTTCGTTATGCCCGGGCGGTGGGATCGCACTTTACCTTCAAGCTGCCCGAGCGGCTGATGGAATGGTATCCCACCTGCTATCTCCATCCGAAGGAATACGACCGCCTGATGGTGCTGGCGGACGAGTTCATCGCGCTGGAAACCGAGGAAGACGCGCTGTTCTATCTGTGGGGGCACAGCTTTGAGCTGGACAAGTTCGGCAATTGGGATGATTTTGAGCGCTTCTGCGAGAAAATCGCGGGGAAGAGCGATATCCGCTACGTGACCAATCGCGAGGTCGCGGCGATTGTTCGCGGGGAATAAGCGATAGGCGGGCGTGTAGTGAGAAGCCGGGAAGCAGGCAGCAGTCGTTCGCAAGGGGGCCGCGACGAGGGCGACGCGGCCCATAGAGTAGTTTGTTTATCGAAAAGACAGATCGAATAAATTGCCATAATCCAACTAACCTATGGGCGGCGACGCCCTCGTCGCCGCCCTACGCAGAGACATCACCTTAGCCGCCCATCCGAGCGTATCCCCCGTCACGGCAAGGTCGCCGCGTAATCGTTCAAATCGTTTTCCTCATTCTCATCAATCTCGAACCGATTGATCGCTGTGTAAGCGTCCGGCACCTTGCCGACGATGACCGATTCCGCCAGACACACGTCGTTCGACAGCTCCAGCTTCGAAATCTCCCCGCCCGCCAGCATATTCACCGATACCCGCACCCGCAGATAAATGCGGTGCAGCGTCTGATTGATGCCCGATTCGATGAATTCGCTGTACAGCTCCACCGCCGCGTCGCCCAGCGGGATCAGCCGCACCTTAACCGGTACGCCCAAGCCGCCAAGCAGCATACTCCCCGTTAGATTGCCCAGCGGAACTTCCACGTCGAACGCTTCCAATTCCGATAGCCCTTCGCTGACCGCCAGCGCCGATTGGGTGCGCAGACGGCTGACGGCGTACATATCCGTCTCGATGGATGTGACCGCGCCCTCGCTGTAACGCACGTCCACCAGCTTCGGCTGACCGGATTCCGCCATGACCCGTTCTACGGCGCCGCTGATGATTGTGGTGGCATAGCTGCGGGAAGCGCTCTTCGCCGCCGTAACAACCAGCGGGCGGAGCTTCAGGTCAGCCCATGTGAGGATACACATGGCGAATATTGCTAGTATCAACAGCATCAGGAGCAGCTTTGCTCCCAGCGAAAGCCTTCGTGTACGGATTCTTCCCCGAAATCTCATCCATCTACACTCCCTTCTGCTGTTATTTTATGAAAATTTCGCGGAATCGGTGAAAACCCCTTGCGCAGAATCGAATCCCGTGATATAATATAAAGTAACATATTTTTATTTCATTCGGGAGAAACTGAGCATATGAAACTCTTAGAAGATCGCATCCTCAAAGACGGCATTATCAAGGAAGGCGGCATTGTTAAGGTTGACAGCTTCCTCAATCATCAGATGGACATCGGACTGATAGGCGAGCTGGGTCGGGAATTCCACCGCCTGTTCGGCGATGAGGGCGTGACCAAAATCCTCACTGTGGAAGCGTCGGGCATCGGCATTGCCTGTATCGCGGCGCAGTATTTCGGCGTGCCGGTGGTTTTCGCCAAGAAATCCGAGTCGAAGAATCTGGACGGCGGCGTTTATACCGCCCCGGTTACATCCTACACCAAGGGCAAGGAGTACATCATCCGCGTATCCGACAAATTCATCGGCGCCGACGACCGGGTGCTGATCATCGACGATTTCCTTGCCAAGGGCAAGGCCGTCCTCGGTCTGAAATCCATCGTTGAGCAGGCGGGCGCTACGCTGGTCGGCGCGGGAATCTGCATCGAGAAAGGGTTTCAGGAGGGCGGACGTCTGCTTCGTGAAGTGGGCATCCGCGTAGAATCGCTGGCCATCGTCGAGCTGGACGAAAACGGCGGAATCAAATTCAGGGAGTAATCTATGAGCCAATTACCAAGCAAAACCCCGGCTGAATCTTACACCGAGTCGGTGCAGATTCTGACGCAGAGCACGATGAACGGCTATAACCGTCTGTTCGGCGGCAGGCTGATGGAGTGGATCGACATCATCGCCGCGGTAGCCGCCCGCCGTCACGCCAACCGCAATGTTACCACAGTGCTCGTCCATACGCTGGAATTCAAGGAGCCTGCCTTCGCCAACAGCCTGGTGGTGCTTACCGGCAAGGTTGTGTATGTGGGCAACACGTCCATGGACGTCTGCGTGAAATCCTACGTGGAGAAGCTGGACGGCTCCAGGCAGCTGATCAATTCCGCCTATCTGACGCTGGTAGCGCTGGACGAAAACGATAAGCCTACCCGTGTGCCCGCGCTCGTCCCCGAGACCGACGAGGAGAAGGAAGAATGGGAGCGCGCCCGTCAGCGCCGTGAAGCGCGGAAGGAGGAGAAGTAATGGAGAAGGTACCGTTCAAAAACTGGATTCCTTTCATCATCGCCATGTTCCTGCTGTTCTATCTGGTTCCGCCCGCGCTGGAGGGAACCGCGTTCGAGGATTTCGCGCTGATGATCATCACTCCCGCCTGTTGTCTTGGCAGCGGGGTGATCTTCGGAAAGATTAACGGCTGGGTGTGGTATTACTGCATCGTGGTGGCGCTGATCTTTGCGCCGACCGTTGTCATGAACTACGCGCAGAGCGACATCCACTACATATTCGAATACGGCGGACTTGCGCTGATGGGGCATCTGCTGGGCTATGCGTTCCATCGGGACAAATATTGAAGAAAGATGCACGTGCAGAGAAAAGCACGTGCATTTTTCGTTATGATTTGTACACCACGCCGCCCCATTCGACAGCGGCGAAGCCGCTGCGCTCAAAGGGCGGCAGAAGCTGCGGCTGGATTTCCACCGCCTCGTCAAGCGGCAGAATGTGCATCGCCATGCGAAGCAGCGAATCAGGGGCGGGGGAGATTTGCAGAGAATTGGTCGCTTCGCGGGATTCGGTCAGCTCAAACTGAATGAGGTTGTAGGGATTTTGCTCCAGAATCGGCAGCCAGTAGATGATGAATTCGTTGGCTTCCCGCTCGGTGAAACCGATCTGCGCCAGCTTTTCTTCAAGGAATGCCGCGCTGTCTTCCGCCGCAACGCAGAAGCCGTCGGCGAAGTTTGCCCGCGAGGTGAGCGTTTGTTCCTCCTCCCAATACAGGCAGTAATACGACCGTCCCCGCTCATCGGTCAGCGTTCCGTCTGGCTGTGCGCTGACGCGCCAGCCGTCGTTATACGACGGATAAACGGTGGTCAGCAGCTCCGGACGGGCGAAGGTCACAGTCACGTCCGTTTCCTCGGTAGGATAGAGGTAGAGCACCGGCTTTGCGTAAGCGCCCACCTCGCCGACCTCGATTTTGCCCGAACTGCCGTCGGCGGGATTATAGTAATACTCCACGCCGCTGTTGGGAACAGAACTGTCCTCGAACAGGAAATAATATCCGGCGGGATAGTCGTCCGTGGTCTGCTTGTAGTAACCGGAAATCATCCAGTGGTAGGTCAGCTCATCGTGCCAGTCGCAGAAGGTGACAACCTCGCTGCCGTCGGTTTGCAGCAGCTTGACCTTGCCGTCGTCCACCACGAGGATATAATCGTCCACCACCGCCAGCACGTTCGTGTACACGGGGCTGGTGAATTCCTCCTTGCCGTCGGCGGAGAAGATGCGGTAGAAGCTGCCGCTGTCCGTGACCAGCCGTCCGTCCGAGGTGTGGGTGTAGGTCATCACCGTGTCCTCGCAGAGCTTGTTCAGCTGCTGGTCGTAGATGACAAAGTTGCAGTTGTTGACGAAATTGAGCGCCTGGAACAGGAGACCGTTATCAATCTTTGGATAACCCTCAAAATAGATGGCGGTTCCGTCGCTGTCGATGAGATAGAACTGCACATCGCCGATGAGAATCTGGAAATCGCCAAAGGCTTCGTCCATCATCTGGCATTTTTCCATGTAGAAATTTCCAGTGTATGCTTTATCATTGATTTCAGCCGGATTCTGGAGGTTCAGCTGGGACAGCGAGTAGTCCTCGCCGAGGAACATCAGGCAATGCCCGGAATAATCCTCATGCACATTGATGTAATTCTTCGCGTACAGCCACGTTCGGTACAGCACGCCGCCCTGGTCGAGAAGAATTCCGTCCGCCTGCGAATAGATGGCGAAGTTTTCGCCCTCATACAACAGAACCGCATCCTCCGCCAGCACAGGGGCGGGCGCCGTAACTTCTTCCGGCGGGTAGGAATAGCTTGTCGTCTGGGCGGGCGTGCCGTCCGATTTCTTTGGCGTGGTCACGCTGAAGGTCAGCTTTTCGTCCAGATAAACGATGTCCGAGACTTCATAGGTCTGGCTCCAGTCGCAGAAGGAGGTGATTTCGGTCATCGTCTTCGTGTTGTACAGCCGAACCATCCGCGTGTCGGTCACCAGCGCCAGATCGCCCTCCAGCCAGAACACCTTCGTGAAATAACGTCCCCGGCGGACGTCCTCCCCGCCGCGCACCACCAGCTCATCCATGCCCTCAGCCTCCCGCACAAGGGCAAAATAATCATCGCTGGTGATGGTGTAGGCGCTGTACAGCTCGTCATTGACCGGCTCGTACTTCTGGCGATGGGTGTACGCAAGGACGCTGAATTGTTCCGAATCCGGCTGATACCAAAGCAGCATGGCTCCCATACTTTTGGTGTTCAGATATTCCACCCGACCCCTGCCGTGGAACGCCAGCTTCAGCCCGTTGCTGGTGTCGGAGAACAGCAGATTGTCCCCGGTGCCGATGTCGGACACGAGAATCGACCCGCCGCCGGATAGCTTCGTGATCTGCGCGGTGTAAAAATCGGTGATCTCCTTCTGGGTGTACTTGGTATAGCAGTAATTGTAATCCTTGTCCAGCAGGGTTACGCCCTCGTCGTCAAATTCCATGGCGAGATAGGTTCGGTCGGGAATGAGCAGCTTATGCTCCTCGCCGACGGCAGCCCATGAATAAGTATAGCGAACCGCGCCGTCAGCGGAGGTGTATTTTCGCACGATGGCTTTGCCCGAATAGAGGGTTTCGCAGACCTCGGCGGCGGTGTCGGACGGCGCGGCGGTGGTGTTAGCGGTCAGCCCGGGGGCTTCGACGCGGGTATCGTTTTTCAGCGCGGGCGCGTCCTCCTCGCCGCAGGCGGAGAGGGTCAGCAGCGCGGACAGGAGCAGGAGAAAAAGCGCGGATTTTTTCATGAAGATCACCTCAATGTGTTAGTGCTTTATTAGACGAAAGTCACCCCGGTTTTGTTCCGCAAATATATTGAAAATTTCTCTGCAATGGAACGAACGCTTTTTTTGCTCCCGATGGCGGCGCGACCCGCGCGAAGATTGCAGGCGCTGATGGGATAAAAATATGAGGCTGAGCGCCTTGTGGAGAGATTCCACAGGCGCTCAGCCTTGTGCATTTTATGTTGAATTGTCAGCCAAGATCGTGGAAGATGGGTTCTTCGTATTCCTCGGGTTCTTCCTCTTTGTAGTAGGGATCGATCATGATCTCCTTGATTTTGGGGAAGGCGGCATAGCAGGCTATAAAGCTGCAGTCGCCCAGCAGGACGGCAAACGCCAGCAGAATTCCCACCGGGAAAACCAGAAGCATCACCGTATAGACGATCAGCACCATCGCCGCGATGCCCAGCGTCGCCATAATATTGCGCTTGAAGCCGACGAGCGAGAAAATCAGCGCGTTCTTCAGAATCTTCAGAATCGACAGATCGAAAGTCACCATCAGGATGTAGATGTAGAACCGCATCCAGAACCAGATCAGCGCGATAAGCAGGCTGGCGTAGAACATCACGTTGAAGGCATGGGACAGACCCGTGTTGTAGTAGAAGAACACGATGTCGTAGACGCAGAGCACGGAAAAGACAAGATCAAGAATGCCCATGATCAATCCCTGACGCCAGTTGCGCTTGATGGCGTACCAGAAGTCGTCCCACATGAAGATCGGCTCGCCCTTGACCATGTTGCGCAGGATGTAGGTGGTGCCCACGTTCACGAAACCAAAGGTGAAGATGATCAGCGCGGATAGAATCCACAGCGCGTCCGTCCATATGGTGTCAAAGCCGATCTCCGCCTGCGTGCCGTACATACCGAACAGCGCGGAAGTTACCGGCGATTCGTTGTGAAGCATAATGCCGTGGATGGGCGCGAAGAGCTTGTACGCCGGGGCGAAGGAGTCCCGGTCGAAGTTGCCGCTCAGCACCATCAGCACGAAGATGATGGGGAAGTTGCCGAAAATGTAAAGCATATTCACGCTGACCAGCCGGGTGAACTTGTTGGCGAAGTGCTTGAAGAAGTTTTTCAGGTTTTTGGGGCCTTCCGGCTCCTTTTTGACGCCCTTGCCTTCCAGCGACCAGTTAAAGAACTTGATTTCTTTTCCGAATATTTTCACAATCCTTTTTTCCTTTCAGAAATTATAGACTTAAATGTACACGTAAATCAGAAACAGCATCGCGCACACATTGGCGAAAACCAGCCCGCACACCCGCAGAAAGGACAGCGTGTACCGTTTCGTTTCGCTGCAAAGCAGGCGCGGGGAACGGTCGGGGTAGAAGTACGCGAAGGACATCGCCGCCTGTATAATCAGCAGCAGCGAAATCGCCCCCGACGACGCCAGATAGCAGATCGAATCCAGCAGCAGCCCGGTTTTGGATGAAAATTGCAGCATGGTCAGCGCGAAGCCAAAAAGCAGCCCCCGATAAAGCAGCGCCGCCCCGCTGATAAATCCCGTGAACAGCGTAAATCCGCCGAGAAACACGCATATAAACAGCGACAGCTCGTGCATCAGGCAGTCCGCCACCACAAACAGCGTGTCCATCGAGTCGGTACACTTGTAAAAGAGCGCCAGAAAATAGCGTTCAATCAGGTTGTCGTACAGCTCGCTCTCGCCCAGTCCGAGCAGACGGTAGAGCGCGCAGCCGAGAAACGCGCCGAAGATGAACAGCGCCGTCCCGGCCAGCAGCAGAGCACGCATATCGCGTGTGCGCGACAGACGCGCGCTTTCATAATCCGAAGGTTTTGCGCCGCCCCAATAACGGCGGGTGCTTTCGTTGGTATTGATTTTCCTCACCGCCCAAGTAACATTCTGTGCTACATCCTATGCGGCGGGCGTTCCGATTATTCGCGGAAGTTTATTGGATATCGGGAACGGGGGGATTCAGCTCCTCCAGACGCTTCTGCTGTTCGGGCGTCAGCTTGCGGGGGCGTCCGCGCTTCTTTTTGAACAGATCGGCCTCCTCCTCGGGGGTCAGCGGATGCTCCTCATCGTCGGACGAACCGCCGAAGGCTGCGGACATTTCCACCGCACGATCGGTGCAGGCGCGCATAGCCAGGTCGATGGTGCGGTCGGTGCGGGCGTCGCGGAAGACGTTCATGGCGCGTTCGGTGGTGCCGCCGGGAGAGGTGACGGCGCGGATCAATTCCTCGGGAGTTTTGCCCGAGCGCATCAGCATTTCCGCCGAGCCGATGACCGTTTTGCAGACGGCTTCGACGATGCCGTCGCAGTCCAGACCCTGCGCTTTTGCCGATTTCACCATGGCGTCGATGAAGTAATAGAAATAGGCGGGCGAGCTGCCGTTGACGGCGATGATGGTGTTCATCTGGCTTTCGTCAAGGCGGAGCACCATGCCCGCGCAGCCGAAGATTCCGGCGGCGAAATCGAAGTCCTCGTCGGAAACGTTTCCGGTGCGGCAGACGGCGGTAACGCCCAGACCAATCTGTAAGGGCGTGTTGGGCATACAGCGGACGACGGCCACATCGCTGCCCACCATGCGGCGGATAGCGGCGGTGGAAATGCCCGCGCCGATGGAGACAAACAGCTTTTTCGAAAGGTCGGCGCCGGCGTTTTTCACATCGGTGAGCGCTTCTTCAAAATTCTGGGGCTTTACGGAGAGAAAGACCACTTCAGCGCGCTGGACGGCGTCGGCGATGGAGGAAGCGATGCCCACATCGATGCCGGCGAAGCGTTCGTATTGGGAGGTCATGCGGTCGAAAAGGATGATGTCGGCGGGCTTTGCGCTGCCCGAGGACAGCAGCCCATGGATGACGGCAGAGGCCATGTTGCCCGTGCCGATGAATGCGATTTTTTTCATGAGGTAAATCCTTTCGGGAAAAAATATAACAGATTAATCCATGCTCTGGTCGTAGAGGAATTCCTTCACGGCGCGGTTGGTGCCAAGAAGAATGCAGACGGCGATGCGGTATGCGATGAAAAGGAGGAGGATCACCGTCAGCCATATCGGAAGCTGAGAAGAATAGCGTGCGGTGGTAAACAGATCTCCGATAATTCCCAGCGCGGATAATGCGACATAAACCCATCGCGCCCACGCTTTCCCTTTCCAAAGGCAGACGATCAGCGCGATTTCCAGCGCCAGGGCGAGCAGGTTGAAGCCCCTGAGCATACTGATGGCGGTGAAAGCCGCTTCCACAATGATGATAATTTTAACAATCAAACGTCCGCGTTCATACAATCGGCGGGATTCTTCATGATGAAGCTCCAGCTGCTGTTCAATATCGACGGGCGCTTCGCCGCTTACCTCGCCGAAGCGCAGCTTTGGAACATATTCGCCGCCGGTCAGCTCATCGATGCTGACGCCCAGCTCCTTCGCCACAGCAGAAGCCTGCTCCAGCGTGGGGGAGAACTCGCCCGCTTCCCAGGAAGCGAGGACGCTCTCATCCATGGGGATTGCCGCAGAAACCGCGTCAGACAAACCGCGCAGCGTGAAGCCTCGTTCCTCGCGCAGACGGCGCAGGGCTTCGCCGGAACGGATTTTGTTCATGCCACACCTCCTCAGCATTGTCACAGCATTTGCTATACATTATACCATATTATACAGCCGTATGCAAGAAAAATGGAAAAGAGTTTACACTTTCAATATAAAAAAATAAAATATGCGCGGATACCTTGAAAAAAAGAAAGAAATGTAGTATAATATCGGTAATGGTAATTTTATATCCGCGCACGTGTGCCGGAGCAGGGAGGGACATTCATGAAGCGGGACGCCATTTATAAGCTGTTTTCCCATATTCCGGCGCTGGAGACCGATCGTCTCACGCTCCGGCGCATGAAGACCTCCGATTATAAGGATATGTACGATTACGCCCGCCGCCCGGAAGTCACCCGCTACCTTTTGTGGGAGCCGCATACCAGCATCGAGCGGACGAAGGACTATCTGCGCTATCTCCAGACCCGCTACCGCACCGGCGATTTCTACGACTGGGCGCTGGAGGAACGCTCCACCCACCGCATGATCGGCACCTGCGGCTTCACCACGCTGGATTTCCAGAATAACGGCGCGGAGGTGGGCTATGTGCTCCATCCCGATTACTGGGGCGCGGGCTTTGCGCCCGAGGCCGTTCGCCGGGTGCTGAGCTTCGGCTTCATGGAGCTGAACGTTCACCGCATCGAGGCGAAGTACATCGTCGGCAACGACCGCAGCCGGCGGGTGATGGAAAAATGCGGCATGAGCTTTGAGGGCGTGCGGCGGTCATCCATGTTCATCAAGGGCAGCTACCAGGACATCGGCGTCTGCTCAATTCTGTCGGAGGAGTTTATCAAACGATACTTATGAACAAGCTGAAAAACAACATCATTTCGCTGGTCGGCATGACCGGCTGCGGCAAAACCAGCGTGGGGCGGATTCTTGCCCGGAAGACGGGCGCGGCTTTCATCGATCTGGATGAGGAAATCGTCGCGCGCCACGGCGTAATCAGGGAAATTTTCGATACAAAGGGCGAGCAGGGCTTCCGCGAGCTGGAGCGGGAAACGCTGGCGGAAATCATCGCGTCCGCCGACGGGAAGCTGACCATCCTGTCCTGCGGCGGCGGTCTGCCCACCTATACGCCGTCGAGGGAGCTTCTGCGGGAAATGACCACCGTGCTCTGGCTGAAACGGGGCTATGACAGCGTGATCACCGACCCGTCTGTGCTGAACCGTCCGCCCGTGAACGGCAGCGCGGACAATTACCGCCGCCTGATGGAGGCGCGCTATCCGATCTACCGCGCCTGCTCGGACAAGGCGTTCTACAACAGCTTTCCCCAGCGTACTGCGGCGATGATCATCAAAAAGCTGGATCTGCCCAGAAAGCAGACCATCCCGAAGAAAAATACAAATCATTCCACAAAGGAGAACTGATATGCTGAAAAACATTCCGAAAATCATTTCCCCGGAGCTGCTGAAAATTCTGGCAGAGATGGGACACGGCGATGAGATTGTCATCGCTGATGGAAACTTTCCGTCCCAGTCCGTCGGACAGCGGGTCATCCGCGCCGATGGTCACGGAGCGCCCGAGCTGCTGGAGGCGATTCTGACCCTCTTTCCGCTGGACACCTACGAAAAACCGGTTTACCTGATGGCAAAGACCCCCGGCGATCCGGTGGAAACGCCCATATGGGATACCTACCGCGCGCTGGTTAAGCCGCACACAAGCGAGGACGTGGAGTTCATCGAGCGCTTTGCTTTCTATGAGCGGGCGCGTAAAGCCTACGCTGTCATCGCCACCGGAGAATCCGCACTATATGCCAATGTAATCCTCAAAAAGGGAGTAGTAAAATAAAATGAAAATCCGCAACTTAATCGACTTCAACGACATGAGCCTGGAGGAATGGGACGAGCTGAAGCAGCTTGCCTTCCGCATCAAGCGAAGCCCCCACGAATTCCGCGACACCTGCCGCGGCAAAATCATGGCCACCCTCTTTTACGAGCCTTCCACCCGCACCCAGATGTCCTTCCAGACTGCCATGATGCGTCTGGGCGGCAAGGTGATCGGCTTCTCCGACCCCAACGCCAGCTCGGTTTCCAAGGGCGAGACCCTGCGCGACACGGTGAAGATTGTCACCGGCTATTCGGACATTCTGGTGATCCGCAATCCCATCGAGGGCGCGGCCTATGCGTCGGCGCTCTATTCCCATGTGCCGGTGATCAACGCGGGCGACGGCGGACATCTGCATCCTACCCAGACCCTGACCGACCTGATGACCATCACCGAGCTGAAGGGAAAAACCGAGGGGCTGACCATCGGCTGCTGCGGCGACCTGCTGAACGGACGCACCGTCCATTCGCTGCTTCGTGCGCTGGTTCGCTTCAAAAATAACCGCTTCGTGCTGATTTCCACCCCGGAGCTTCGCCTGCCCGACTACGTGCTGTCCGAGCTGACCCGCAACGGCAACAGCTTTGTGGAGGTTAAGACGCTGGAGGAGTGCATCGGCGATCTGGACATTCTGTACATGACCCGCATCCAGCGGGAGCGCTTCCGCACGCCGGAGGAATATGCAAAGCAGGCGGGCGTCTATCGCCTGACCGCCGAGAAGATGAAGCTGGCGAAGCCGGATATGGCAGTGCTGCATCCGCTGCCCAAGGTGGACGAGATTGACTACGAGGTGGACGACGATCCCCGCACTATGTACTTTGAGCAGGCGGAGAACGGTATGTTCATCCGCATGGCGCTGATTGCCCGCCTGAGTGCCGCCGAGCGTACCGGACGTGCCCCTGTCTATCCGCTGGCTGAGGGTCCCTTCTGCAAAAATCCCCGCTGCATCTCCAATCACGAGAAGTACCTTCCCCGCCTGACTAAAATCGTGGACGGCGAGGAGCGCTGCTGTTACTGCGATCAGAAGATATAAACTAAATCGGGCGGCTGTCGAAAGACAGCCGCTCTTTGATAAAATTAACAAAAATGATCTTGACAATCTGCGGCAGGCGGGGTACAATATAGATAGACGGAGGTGATGCGCGTGGCCGAGTATGACAACACTTTAGGGACGGATATGAGCTTGGAAGAAAAAAAGCGAGCCTATGATGCCGCATTCCGCAGGCTTCTGTCGAACAAGCAGATTTTGGCGTGGATACTGCACGACTGCCTTGATGAATACAAGGATTGTGCTGTCAGTGAAATTGCCGACCGCTACATCGAAAGTGAGCCGGAAGTCACCGCAGTGGGTGTCCATCCGCACAGCGGCGAAACAATCACCGGAATTCGAAGTGAGGATAAGCTGCTGAATGAGGGTGCAGTGTATTATGATATCCGCTTTTTCGCGTCCGCACCGGGCACGGACGAAATGATCAAGCTGATTATCAACATTGAAGCGCAGCAGGATTATTATCCCGGTTATCCGCTGGTAAAGCGTGGAATTTATTATTGCGGTCGAATGCTGTCCGCACAGTACGGCACGGAATTCACCGAAAGCGAATACGGCAATCTGAAAAAAGTGTGCTCCATCTGGATTTGTTCCAATCCGCCCAAGGAGCGGGCGAATACGATCACGCGGTACAATCTGCATGAGGAAAATATTGTCGGCAGCGTCAGCGAAAAGCGGGAGATATACGATATGCTGTCGGTGGTAATGGTTTGTCTGGGCGGCAGCTATCGTGAAACGCGCGGCGCACTGCGTATGCTGGCACTAACCATGACGGATGAGCTGGCAACGCAGGAAAAAAGAAAGCAGCTGTCCGATGAATTCGGACTGCAAATGACAAAACACATCGAGAGTGAGGTGTCGATTATGTGTAACGTAAGCGAAGGCATTTACCGGAGAGGCATCGAAAAGGGAATCGAGCAGGGACTTGCACAGGGACTTGCGGAAGGGCAGAACCGTATTATTCAGCGTATGCTGAATAAGGGCGCTTTTTCCTACGATGAAATCGCCGATATCGCTGGCGTCTCGGTGAGCTTCGTCAAACAGCTCGATGAGCAGCGAAAAAAAGAACAATAGAAGCATGAGACTGCCGCGCATCTGCGCGGCAGTCTCATGCTTTACATAATTTTGCTGACCCCGCGTCCGGCGGGAATCAGAATCACGTGCGGCATATCCCCCAGCTCGCGGTTGAACGCTTCAATCGCGCCGGTGGTCGTGTTGTACCGCTTGGCAATCTGCCAAAGCGATTCCCCAGCCGACGGATAACACAGCGTCATCGACGCCGTTCCTGCCGCGGCGGGACGCTTATCCTTGGCGATGTGTACCGCCGATACCGTCTCCAGCCGCGATTTCTGCATCAGCGCCGCGTTCAGCGATACCTCGAAGTCACAGCAGAGCCGGGTGGGATCCAGCCGCGCACGCATATCCGATACGGTGCAGTCGCAGGCGAAGGCGATCGGCTCCCGAACGTCTCCCACCGCCAGCTCGCATTTCACCGGCAGCGTGAAATCTGCCGACAGAAAATTGCCGTCCCCGGCGGCGAGTATGCAGTTTACCGCAGCTTCTCCGGTCAGCTGCGCACGCCCGCGCTCCACCGACGCATTGTTCATGCTGACCTCCGCCTGAGCATCGATAATCGACGCGCTCTCAGGCAGCTTCAGCTCGGCGCGGGACACACCATCGCCCACCGAGAAATTGGCGCTGATCAGCTTGCCAAGACACGACAGCTCCAGCGGACGCATCTCACACTCCGAATCGCGTTCCACCGAGTAAACATCCCGCACCAACGGCACATCGCTGTCGGCACAAAGCTTTATGCCCACATCATAGGTCATGTCCAGCTCCAGCACCCGCCGCTCGCCATAACCGTTCTCGCCCACGGCGGCATTCAGCTCCGTCACATTGCCTACAGCAGACGCGCAAAGCGTATCCTGGTTGGCATCAGCGAAAAATTCCGCGTACTCATCCGCACTGACAATCTGCGACAGCGGAATTTTGCGGGTGAAGCTGCGGTAATCCCCCGGCTCGGACTGCGCCTTGTAAATACAGTCGATGAGCGCTTCGCCCTTGAGCACCACCGTGAAACCGTCCGCACCCTTCATCGGCTTGGCTTCGTGGAAATGAATGTCCGCGTCACAGGTGATGATCTGGTCAATGGCGGGCTGGGAAGCGTCCGGCTCCAGATTTTCGCTGATCCGGGAAGGCTCGGCGGTGAAGGCTTTCTCCAAAAGCGTTGGGCGGGTCTCGGTGAGACGCTCCAGCTGCATCTCCTCCTCCAGCGTCAGACTGCCGTCAATCTTCGGCTGGGTGGGAATAAACTTCGCCAGCTTCACGTCGGTCATAACGGTGGACTTGATGGACAGCTTGCGGGGATTTTGCAGCCTTGCCGAGCAGGCGGCAATCCTCGGCGTTACGCAAATCTCGCATTGGTCGAGATCGTCCAGCTCGTTGAGCGTGCCGCCGAAATCCCCGGCAAAATGTACGGCGTGCAGCGTGTCGGGACGCGGCGAGCCGTCTTCGCCAACCTCCTCAGCGCAGAAAACCACGATGTAGTCCACCGCTCCCGTATACTCCAGCTGCCGACCCTGTACATACCGGCTGATCAGCATCGGACGCGCACGTACCCGAAGTATCTTTTTGACATCGGGATAGGTATCCGGCAGAATGTAGTCCGCCGCCAGCTCACTCGGCACCGCCCCGTCAAAAGAGGGCGCCAACAGCTTTTTTTGAATTTTGTTTCGCTCGTTTATATTCATATACACCATCCTTTTTCGTTTTGTTCCATATATATGCAGCCGAAAAAAGACTTATGAACACAAACGAAACTTATAATTACCCTCTTCTAAAGCTTTTGCACAGCCTTTTCAACGATCTCGCGACGCGAGGTCGTATAAGCGCGTACCCTTCCTCATCGGCAGCGTAACAAACAAACGCCGAACGAAGGTAGATTCGAGGGGGATGGAGTCGGCGGATAGGAGGAGGGCGGCGGGTTGGACGGGGAGTTTGAAGGTGATGGAAAGGCGGCCGTCGGTGTATAGTTGATTTAATGGCCAGTTGGCCAGTTCGGACAATGCGGAGACGACTGACAGTTCGTTGATGGTTTCGTCATTCATTTCCTGGGGGGTGCAGGATGTGCTGATCGTTAGGGTATTTTCGGTGCAGACGAGGGTAACTTCGCCGTCCGTTGATACCAGAAGGAGATTGTACAGGGACAGCAGGATGGTAAGAAGCATACAGCGGTTGGATTGGGCGGGGATGCTGGTGTTGACGGGCGCGATGTGTAGGTTCAGGCGATAGCCGAGGGCGGGCAGAATTTCACGCAGGGGTTCGACGGCTTTACGGATCACATGACCGATGAGCAGGCTGCCTTCCGAAACACCGCTGGTCAGCTCGTGGACGGCTTTCAAAATTCCACGGCGAAGGTGGATTAAACGCTGGCACTGGCGCTCCAATCCGGCGCTGCAGGACACCGAAAGCAGCCGGTTGACCGCGCAGGAAAGTCTGTCGGTCAATCGGCTGATAGGTTCATTGAGGAGGCTCTGATACGTATCCATGAGATAATCCGGCTCGGGAAGCATGGCAGTGTAGCTGAGAGCCTGGAGTATTCCGGGCAGAAGCAGAACGGGGAGACGCTCGCGGGGAAGCGTCAGTATAGCCTGACACGCCGCGCTGATGCCGGCTGACGTGTCACAGGAAAGCAGACGTCCGACATCGGCGCCGATGCGGGGCTGGTTATACTGATTCTCGGCGCAGAGATTTTTCATGCAGAGCAGCAGCTGATCGTCGCAGAGAAAAAGCGGCTCCGGCATAACATGAAGCGCGGACGAATATGCCAGCTTTGTCAGCTGCGGGTTGGGCTTCCGACGCATAGGCGCTTACTGACCGATGGTCACACTGTCCCCTGGCAGATCGCCAACACCGTTCAGAATATACATGGGCTGATAGGGGAAAGCCTTGATCGATTCCAGCGAAGAAACGCCCGAAAGCACAAGCACCGTATCCAGCTCGCTCTCGATGCCCGCAATGATATCGGTGTCCATGCGGTCGCCGATGATGGCAGCTTCGGCGTGATGGCAGCCTAGCTTTTTAATGGCATGGCGCATGATCAGCGGGTTCGGCTTGCCGATATAGTAGGCGCTGCGGTTGGTGGCAAGCTCGATGGGCGAAATCAGCGCGCGGCAGGCGGGGATGATACCGCGCTCGCCGGGAGCGGTGATGTCGGAGTTGGTGCCGATCAGCTTGGCGCCCTTGAAGACAAGCTCCACGGCGCGCTCGATTTTCTCGTAGGAGAGGGAGCGAGTTTCGCCGAAGACCACGTAATCGGGGTTGTAATCGTTCATGGACAGTCCGACGTCGTAGAGGGCGTTGACCAGACCTGGCTCGCCGATGACATAAACGCTGCCGCCGGGGCACTGGGAAGCAAGGAAGGATGCGGTCGCCAGCGCGCTGGTATAGAAATGGTCGGGAGTGATTTCCAGACCCATGCGTCCCAGCTTCTGCGCAAGCTCACGGGGCGCGCGCTCGGAGCTGTTGGTGAGGAAAAGAAAATCCTTTTTGTTATCGTAGAGCCACTGGACGAATTCGGGCACGCCGGGCAGCAGCCGGTTTCCGTGGTAGATCACGCCGTCCATATCGCATATGAACGCCTTTTTTGCGTGAAGTGCTTCAAGGGATGTCTGCATATTTGGTTAATCCTTTCGGGGGGGATTTTTACTTTCATTATACACGATTATCGTGCGTTTGTCGAGAGGGTTTGCGAAAATTTTACAAAAAAACTTACTTAACCGTATTATCCCGCGATTGTTACAGATAATTCATTGACAAACCCAGCCGATTGCGGTATAATATTATAATAGGTATAAATATCGCAATCGAACGGGAAGGAAACATGAACCATAAAAATAGAATGCGCCCGGCAGCGCTGCTTTTGTTGCTTATGCTGTGTATGCTGATTCTGCCGGATACAACGTCCGGGCAGGTCGCTGCGGCGGGCGATACCACGCTTGCCGAGCTTGAGGACAAGCTGGCGGAAGCCGCCAGACAGCACGAACAGGCGGAAAAGGATGTCACCGCCGCACAGTCGGATAAGGCTGACGCACAAAAACAAAAGGCTGCCATCGATAAAAAAATCCTCGCGCTGATCGGCGAAATGGACGCCATCAGCCAGCTCATCGAAGGCTACGAAATCAACATCGGCATCAAGAACAACGAAATCGCCGCCGAGGAGGAAAAGCTGAATCATCAGTACGGCGTCCTGCGCGAACGCATCCGGCTTAATCACGAAAGCGGCGGGCTGGATTTTATCTCGATTCTGCTGGAGTCCGACGGGCTGACGGACTTTTTCACGCAGATGGATCGCTACACCTGTATGCTCGACTACGACAAGCAGCTTATGCAGTCTTATACGGAGGGCATCGCGTCGCTGAACACCGATAAGGAAAATCTGATCGCCCGGATGAAAGCGCAGGAGGAAGCCAAAACCCTGCTGGAAGCCAAAAAAACACAGCTTGAGGCTGACCGCGCCGCCGCTGACAAGCTGATCGCCGACGCGGAGAAGGATATCGAAACCGCCACGGCCAATCTGGCGCAGATCGAAGCCATCGAAAAGCAGTACAACGAGGAGCGCGCGGCAAAGCTGGCAGCGCTTCAGGAGCAGTCCAATCAGAGCTATGTGGGCGGCATCTTCCTGTGGCCGCTTCCCCAGAAATATGATGTCGTCTCCTGTGGCTTCGGATGGCGCATCCACCCGGTTACGGGCAAATCCCAGTACCACCTGGGCATCGACATTCCCGCCGCTTACGGCACCGAAATCTACGCCTGCAACGACGGAACCGTGGTGGAGGTTTCTTACAACTACGCGGACGGCTACTATGTTACCATCGATCACGGAGGCGGCGTGGCATCCTTCTATTCGCACCTGTCCCGCTACCGGGTCAAGGTGGGCGACAAGGTGACGCGGGGGCAGGTCATCGCCAACGTGGGAACCTCCGGCTACACCACCGGCGCGCATCTGAACCTGAACATCTACGAGAACGGTACGGCGGTCAATCCCATGACCTATTTTGAATGATTGTAAATAGCCCGCCCCATCGGCATTTTCGCCCACGCGGGGCACTATCAAACACAACTGTAAGGAGATTTTTTCCATGGCTATAACCATCGGACTGGACTTCGGCGAAGCCAACACCGGGCTTTACGTCCGGGGGCAGGGCATCGTCCTGCGGGAGCCGACCGTGGCGGCGGTGGATACCCAGGGCAACGTTCTGGCGGTGGGCAGCGAAGCGCTGCTCATTCACGGACGTTCGCCCGGCACGGTCACGCTCAGAAGTCCCATGCGGGCGGGGGAAATCGTGGACTTCAACCTGACCGCCGAATATCTTGACCGCATCCTCGAAATCGCTGTCCCCCGTCAGCGCAAGCGGGCAGTGCTGGCGGTGAAATGCGGTCTGGGCGGTTCCTTCGCTTCCACGCTGAAGGAGGCGCTGGACGACTGCCGCATCGGCACGGAAGCGGTGGTGGATACGCCCGCCGCCGCGTTCCATGGGCTTGATGAGCAGCCCGTCGAAAGTCTGCGGGGCGGCATCCTGATCTGTGACATCGGCGCGGGCGGGATTGAGGTGTCCTATCTGCGGGAGGGCGAGATTCTGCGCACTGAGCTGTTCAGCGGGGGCGGCGGCGAATCTGACCGCATCCTGTGCGCCTATTTGCGCCGACGCTACGGGCTGGCGGTGAATTTCCGAACCGCCCGGGCGCTCAAACATAAAGTAAGCCTGACGGAAGACGGCAGCTTTGAGGCTTTGGGGCTGGACGGTTCCACCGGACTGCCCCGCCGGCTGACGCTGAAAAGCGAGGAGCTGTTATCCTGCCTGCACGCGCAGACCGACGCGGCGGCGGAATGCATCACCACCGTGCTGGCTAATCTTCCCACACAGGGGCTGGAAAAATCGGTCTGCGACGGAATTCTGCTGATCGGCGGCGGCGCGGCGCTTCCGGGGCTGGGCGAATACCTGTCCGACCTGCTGGAGCGTCCCGTGAACGTTGTTCCCGATCCCGGCGACTGCGTGCTTCGCGGTCTGGGACGGATGATTGAGGGCGGTAAATGAAACGGCTGGCAAGCATATTCTTCCTCTGCGTCCTGCTGCTGGTATCCTGTGGCAGCGAACCGCCCGTTCCCGACACCGAGGTCACGCGCGTCGATGCACCATCGATCGATGCACCATCGACCGAATCACCCGCGTCCATCGATACGCCCGCTCCCTCCGAGCCGGAGCCGCCAACCCTCGCCGAAACCCTTTGCGCCGGCATGACGACGGCGCAGAAGGTGGGACAGCTTTTCCTCGTGCGCGCCGAAACCGACGCGGACACGGCGGTGAAGCTTATTGAACAATACCATGTGGGCGGTTATGTGCTGTTCGCCGCGCATTTTAAGGATGAAACCCCCCAGAGCATGAAGGCGCTGACCGACCGCTATCAGACCGCGTCGGCGATTCCCATGCTTATCGCCGCCGACGAGGAAGGCGGCACCGTGACCCGAATCTCCCGATATAAGCAATATCGGTCGAGCGCGTTCCAGTCGCCGCGGAAAATCCTCGCGTCGGGCGGGCTGGAGGCTGTCCGCGCGGATACCATCGAGCGCTGTGCGCTGCTTAGTTCGCTTGGCGTGAACCTGAACCTCGCCCCCTGCGCCGACATTTCCACGAGCAAATCCGACTTCATCTATGACCGCTCGGCGGGCGACGCCGAAACCGCGTCCGGCTATGTGCAAACCTTCGTCGAAGCCAGCGCCGGAACGGGCGTGGGCGTGATGCTCAAGCATTTCCCGGGCTATGGCGATAACGCCGATACCCACACGGGCAGCGCGTTGGACGAGCGCCCATACGAAACCTTCGTGAATTCCGATTTTCTGCCGTTTTCGGCGGGCATCGAAGCCGGGGCGGGGGCGGTTATGGTCAGCCATAACGTCATCGCTTGCATAGACGATGAAAATCCCGCGTCCCTTTCCGCCGAGGTTCACCGGATGCTGCGGGAAGAGCTGTCCTTCGACGGCGTGATCTGCACCGACGATCTCTGCATGGACGCCATCCGGGACGTGATGTCCGACGGAGAAGCCGCCGTCCGCGCCATCGAAGCGGGGAACGACCTGATTTGCTCGTCCGCGCTGGCGGAAGCGTGGCAAGCGGTGTACGACGCCGTGACGAGCGGACGCATCAGCCAGTCGCGTCTCGACGAATCCGTCGTGCGGATTCTGCAATATAAAATCGATCTTGGCTTGATCAAGGAATAACCCCAATAACAGATTCTTAAAAAACAAACAAATTCGCACAAACTAAGCCGACGTAATGGTGCGAGGCCATGCGACCTACGGTCGCTTGGGAGTCGGCGCATCCCTGTAGCCCGAGTGATTAGCACAAATGAACGTTCGCACAAATTAAATTAGCATCGTTATGTTCGCTCTCACGAACATAAAAATCCCATGTATAAAGCTTTTGCGGAGCCTTTTCTACGCCCTCGCAGGGCGAGGGCATGAAAAGCGACCGTAACCCCTTAACAAACAAGTCTGAAGCACTCCATCCGGAGTGCTCCCATAATCCAACTAACTTGAAAGGTGTCCATACAATGCCATCCGAAAAACAGTCAAAAATCCGAAATTTTTCAATTATCGCACATATCGACCACGGCAAATCCACGCTGGCCGACCGTATTCTTGAATATACCCGTACCGTTGCGACGCGGGACATGGAGGAGCAGCTGCTCGATAACATGGATCTGGAGCGGGAGCGGGGAATTACCATTAAGGCGCGGGCGGTCAAGCTGGATTACCATGCGCCGGACGGGGAGGTTTACACGCTGAATCTCATCGATACCCCCGGTCACGTGGACTTCAACTACGAGGTTTCCCGCTCGCTGAACGCTTGTGAGGGCGCGCTGCTTATCGTGGACGCAACCCAGGGCGTGGAGGCGCAGACGCTGGCGAACGCTTATCTCGCCATCGACAACAATCTGGAAATCGTGCCGGTTATCAACAAAATTGACCTGCCTTCCGCCGATGTGGAGAAGGTGCGCGGCGAGATTGAGGATATCATCGGCATCCCCGCCGAGGGCTGTCCTGCCGTTTCCGCCAAGGTCGGGCTGAACATCGATCAGGTGCTGGACAAAATCGTTTCCGACATCCCGTGCCCCGAGGGCGACGAGAACGCCCCCCTGCGCGCGCTGATCTTCGACTCCTACTACGACAGCTATCTGGGCGTGGTCGTCAATATCCGTGTCATGGAGGGAAGCCTCCGCGCAGGCGACCGCATCCGCCTTATGTCCACCGGCGCGGAGTTCGACGTGGTGGACGTGGGCTATATGGAGCCGTTCGGGCTGAAATCCGGCGAGGTTCTGTCGGCGGGCGACGTGGGCTATATCACCGCCAGCATCAAGTCGGTGGGCGATACCCGAGTGGGCGATACGGTCACGCTGGCGGAAAATCCCGCCGCCGAACCGCTGCCCGGCTTCCAGGAGGTTCACCCCATGGTCTACGCCGGAATCTACCCGGCGGACGGCGCGCGCTACGGCGATTTGAAGGACGCGCTGGAGAAGCTCCAGCTTAACGACGCGGCGCTGACCTTTGAAGCGGAGACTTCGGCGGCGCTGGGCTTCGGCTTCCGCTGCGGCTTCTTAGGGCTTCTGCATATGGAGATCATCGAGGAACGCCTGGAACGGGAGTTCAACCTCGACCTGATCACCACCGCCCCCAGCGTTATCTACAAAATTGAGAAAAAGAGCGGCGAGACGGTCTTCATCGACAACCCGTCCAACTACCCGAACCCGGACGAAATTTCCGTCGCTTACGAACCGATGGTCAAGGCAAGCATCATCACGCCTCCCGATTACGTGGGCGGTCTGATGGAGCTGTGTCAGGATCGCCGGGGCGAGTTCATCAACATGACCTACATCGACACCGACCGCGCCGAGCTGCACTACAATCTGCCGCTGAACGAGATCATCTACGATTTCTTCGATGCGCTCAAGAGCCGTTCCAAGGGCTATGCGTCGCTGGACTACGAGCTGAAGGGCTACGAGCCGTCCAAGCTGGTGAAGCTGGACATTCTGCTTAACGGCGATATCGTGGACGCGCTCTCCTTCATCGTCCACGAGGAAAAAGCCTACGGACGCGCCCGCAAAATCTGCGAAAAGCTGAAGGACAACATTCCGCGCCAGCTGTTTGAGGTTCCGGTGCAGGCAGCCATCGGCGGCAAGGTTATCGCCCGGGAGACGGTTCGCGCCATGCGCAAGGACGTGCTCGCCAAGTGCTACGGCGGCGATATTACACGTAAAAAGAAGCTGCTGGAGAAGCAGAAAGAGGGTAAAAAGAAGATGCGCCAGCTCGGCAGCGTGGAGGTCTCCCCCGAGGCGTTCATGGCTGTGCTCAAGCTGGACGACGAGAGCTGATGAAGCCGCTCGTAAAGCCCCGCCGCCTTCGCCATGGCGACACGATCGCTGTGGTCAGCCTGTCCTGGGGCGGGCTGGGCGATCCGGAATTCATTCACAAATACCGCATCGCCAAGGAACGGCTGGAGCGGGATTTCGGGCTGCGCGTCATCGCCATGCCCAACGCGCTGGCGGGGAGCGATTTTGTCTATGCTCACCCCGAGCTGCGCGCCCGCGACCTGATGGACGCCTTCGCCGACGATTCTGTCGCGTCGGTATTCTGCGCCATCGGCGGAGACGATACCATCCGGCTGCTGCCCTATATCGATTTCGATGTCCTGCGCGCACATCCGAAGATTTTCATGGGCTATTCGGACAGCACGATCAACCATTTCATGATGCACAAGGCGGGGCTTGTCTCCTTCTACGGACCGTCGGTGATGGCTGAGCTCGGCGAATATGGGAAAATCTGCGATTACACCGCCGACGCAGTGCGGACGCTGCTTTTCGACGCGCCGGTGCGGCATGAGGTGAAGCCCAGCCCCCTCTGGTCGGACGACCTGATTCCGTGGGATGAGGCGAACATCGGCCGCACGCTGACGATGAAATCCGACCCGCGGGGCTATGAGCTGCTGCAAGGGAAGGGCGTCGTCCGGGGGCATATTCTGGGCGGCTGCATCGACGTCTTCATGATGGCGTCCGGCACCGGAATATGGCCGGAAGTTAACGACTGGCGGGGCGCGATTCTGCTGATTGAGACCAGCGAAGACAAGCCTTCGCCGGATTTCGTGCGCTGGGCGCTTCGCAATCTGGCGGCGCAGGGAATTTTGCAGGTGCTGAGCGGCATGATCGTGGGCAAGCCCCAGGGCGAGGTTTACTACGAAGAATACAAGGATGCGATTCTGTCGGTGCTTGCCGAAGCCGGGCGGCGCGATCTGCCGGTGCTATACAATCTGAACATCGGTCACGCAAAGCCCACCGGCGTGCTGCCGCTGGGAACGCTTGCCGAGATTGACTGCGGGCGGCGGTCGCTGACGCTGGTCGAATCCGCCGTATTATAATTAAGGAAGAAAACATGAACAAAAAATCACTGGGCTTATACATTCACATCCCGTTTTGTCAGGCGAAGTGCGCTTACTGCGATTTTTACTCCATGTCCGGTTCCGGCGACGAGGACATGGCGCGCTACGTGGACGCGCTGCTTTTGCAGATGGAGGATTACGCCGGGGCGGTGAAGCCGTACACGGTGGACAGCGTTTTCATCGGCGGCGGAACGCCTACAGTGCTGCCGGTGAAGTGCATGACCACGCTGATCGACGGCATTTACCGCTGCTTCGACGTATCGAAGCGCGCCGAGTTCACGCTGGAGGCGAATCCCGCCACGGTCAGCCTGCACTCGCTGCAAAAATATCGCCGGGCGGGCGTCAATCGCCTGAGCATGGGGCTTCAGAGCGCCAACGAGGACGAGCTGCGCGCCCTGTCCCGGATTCACACGAAGGCGAATTTTGAAGCCAGCTACATGGCGGCGCGCAAGGCGGGCTTTGAAAACATCAACGTGGACATCATGTACGGTATCCCGCTCCAGACCGCCGAGAGCTTTAACCGAACCCTCGACTATCTGACGGCGCTGGAGCCGGAGCACATCTCCATGTACGGTCTGCGCATCGAGGAGGGAACGCCCTTTGCGCTTTCCCGGGACACGCTGATTCTCCCCGATGAGGACACCGAAGCGGATATGTATTTCGACGCCATCCGCTATCTGAACGCCAAAGGCTTCCGCCATTACGAAATCTCCAACTTCGCCCGCCCGGGCTGCGAATGCCGTCACAACCTGAAATACTGGAACTGCGACGAATATCTGGGTCTCGGCTGCGCGGCGCACTCCTATTTCGGCGGAATGCGCTTCTCCTTCAAGCGGAACATGGGAATGTACATCGACGCGATGGAAGCGGACATTACAGGCGGCGGAATGCTGACCGACGACGGCACCTCCATCGACTATGAGCAGTTTCGCGCCGCCGCTCTGGTGGACGAGCTGTACGAAGTCGCCCCCTCCGAGCGCGTCGGCGAATACATCATGCTCCGCCTCCGCCTCACCGACGGCATCTCCTCCGAACAATTCCGCCAGCGCTTCGGTCTGAACTTCGACGCCCTCTACGGCCGCAAACTCAAACTCTACATCGACAACGGCTTCATGACTTTCGACGGCGACTCCTACGCCTTCACCCCCAAAGGAATGTACGTCAGCAACTACATCCTCTCCAACATCCTCGACTTCGACGAGAACAGCCACATTATCGGAACGATTGCAGATGGGTCGGAGCAGTAGAGGGTACGCGCTTTTACGACCTCGCGTCGCGAGGTCGTTGAAAAGGCTGTGCAAAAGCTTTATGGTGAGGGTAATTTTAATTTTCCTTCGGGACGGTTTACCGTCCCGGAATGCTCTTCACCCACGGAGTTTACGCTTCAGACTTGGTCGCGAGTGCAGCGCAGACGAAGTATGCGCGTACACAGACTAAGCGTCCCAGAGCGATTTGTCCTCCTTGCCGGTGCGTAGCAACGGCTGGGGCCGTACTGCCCCCTCCGGCAAATCGGGTCTGTACAGACTCGTTTTGCGTGTTGAAAGTTCTTTTCTAACGGGAGTTAGCGGGATTTGTTTGAGGGGAGATAGTTATAACTGAAAAATCTGGCGTCGGCGGTTGGCCAGCTGATGGTTTGAAGCCATTCTTCGCCGCAGCCGGGGGCGAGGGCTACAATTGGCATGGTGGGGATGGTTCCCCAGACGATGCGAAGGCGGCGTCCATCCCATGCAAGCCAGCGCCAGGTATTGGTTTGGCATTTCAACAGGGTGGATTTCCAGTTATCGAAGCTGCCGTAGGATTGGCGGATTGCTTCTGCCAGGCGTCCTCTTGGCAGGCGTTTCGGCGATTGTGCCATACCTTCGAGGAAGAAGCGTTGGCAATAGACGGTTTGAGCCAGCTTTCGCAAATCGGGGCGGCGTGCGTTACAAAGTGTTATCAGCGGGTATTGGTGATGGGTTTTCATCGGTTCCAGTAGTCCATTAAGCGCGTTCGTATCGGCTTGGAGCCGGGCGATTTGTGCGGCGAGCGTTTCGTCGGAGACGGCGGGGGCGAGGCTTCGGTAGGGCAGTGCGGGCATGGCGAACGGATAATGGTCGAACATAGCGGCCTCCTGAATAATTTTAATTTTCTTTAATATAATATGCAGAGAACGCTCATTTGACAGAAAGGATTAGAAAAAATGAATCGTAACGATGAATTTTACAAGGCGCTGGGCGGTTTGATGTCCATCCCAAGCGTGGCGGTGGACGGTGATGCGGAACATCCCTTTGGTGTGGAGGTTTCCCGCGCCCTTGATTATATGCTGAATCTCTGTGCGTCCTATAGTTTTCGAACCGGGCGCGTCGGCAAAATGATGGGCTGGGCGGAGATCGGCGAGGGGGACGAGTTAATCGGCATACTGGCGCATCTTGACGTAGTGCCGGAAGGCTCGGGCTGGGAATATCCGGCGTTCGGGCTGACCCGTGCCGTTGTGGACGGCGAGGAACGGCTTTACGGACGGGGTATCTGCGACGACAAGGGACCGGCGATGATGGCGGTTTTTGCGATGAAGCGTCTGCTGGACTCCGGCGAGAAGCTGAATCGGCGGGTACGGATTTTGTTTGGCTGCACCGAGGAGCGGGGCGAATGGGTGGACATGGAGCTGTACAAAAAGACCTGCGAGCTGCCCACCTTTGGCTTTACGCCGGACGCATCCTTCCCGGCGGTTTACGGCGAAAAGGGCATTTTGATACTCAAGCTGACCATGCCGAAGCTGGCGGCGGGGGTGGACGACATTGCTGGCGGAACGGCGCACAACATGGTTCCGGACGCCTGCACGGCGGTGCGGAACGGCGTGACCAGCCGTGCTTTGGGCAAATCTGCCCACGGCAGCACGCCGGACAAGGGTGAGAACGCCATTCTCAAGCTGATGCAGGACATCGATTGTCCGCTGGCGTCCTTCATGCGGGAAAAGTTCGGCATGACCTGCGACGGAAGTTTGATTGGCTGCGCGATGTCGGACGAGCAGAGCGGCGCGCTGACGTTGAACGTGGGCGTCATCGGCGTTGCGGGGGACAATGTGGAGATCACGCTGGACATTCGCTATCCCGTGACAAAGAAGGCGGAGGATGTGACCGCGATCATTGCCGAATCCTGCGCGGCTTATGGCGTGAGCGTAGAGGTGGAAGGCGGTCAGGCGCCGGTTTACATGGACAAAAACGGTCCGATCATCCGTGCGCTGATGGAAGTTTATCGTGAGGAAACCGGCGACGGCACAGAGGCTTTCACTATGGGCGGCGGAACCTACGCGCGGGCGATGGACAACATTGTAGCGTTCGGACCCATGTTCCCGGGCAGCGCCGAGACCGAGCATCAGAAGAACGAGTACATGACGGTCGCTGACTGCGAAAAGGCGCGCCGCATTTACGAAAAAGCGCTGAAACGGCTCAATGAGCTGCCTTGACAAGGTGAAAATACAAAAACAGACCTGACGCGGTGCGTCAGGTCTGTTTTTCATATTTCGGGTACATGATGGTTTTCGTCTGCCGGGTGCATATGGGCGGACAAATCTTCGCCCTGGGAACCGATCAGCGCCTCGAGTTCGCGGAGGGTCGCTTCCGGGTCGTAGGTTTTGTAATGCAGATGCAGCTGATCGCCGGCGGCAATGCCGCCGGACAGCGGCTCCTGCTCCCGATGGACGGAAAGCACCGCGCAGGTGGGCGGCCAGAGGATGTTGTGGATTTCCCTGCCCACGGCAAAGGAACCTTCGCGGACGGTCAGGTGGATGCCGACGACCTGAGCTGTTTTTCCGGCGTGAGCGGCTTCGGCTTTGGATTCGACCACGGTGTCGGTGAAGGATGCGACGCCCAGCGCTTCGATGATCAGGAACGCCACGGTTACGCCCGTTGCGATGGGAAGCAGATTGGGCAGACCGCGGAAGGCTTCCAAGGCGAAGGCGATTGCCATGACCGGCGTTCGGGAAGCGGCGCTGAGGAAGGATACGATGCCGATGATAACGATGACGCTGTAATATTCCTGGGGCAGGATGCCGACGCCGATCATGATTTTAGCGCAGAGCGCGCCGATCAGTGCGCCGAAGGCAAGCGTCGGCACGAACAGACCGCCGGTGATATCCGAGTTGGTGGCGCAGAGCAGCAGCAGCGCGCGGATGACGAACAGGGGGATCATCCACTGCCACGCGACCCGGTTATGGAACAGCTCGCTGACCAGCTCATGACCGGAACCGACAAAGGCTTCGCTGAAAAATCCGATGACTGCCACAATAATGAACACCAGCACAACCTTCACGGCAGCGGGAACGCGCTTCAGCGTGTGGCGCAGGAAGCGGCGGATGCGGCGGTAAGCATGGGTGAACAGGATGGCGCAGAATCCGGCGGCGGCGCCTGTCAGGACGGCAGCCCAGATCATACGGAGGGGAAGAATGGAATCGGTGGAAAAGCTGAACAGGGTATAGCTCGTATTGGTGACGGAGCAGAGAAAGCGGGTTACGATGGAGCTTGCCAGAACGGTGATGGACGCGGCGGTGAAGATCATGGGAGTATAACGCCGGTGCGCCTCCTCACAGGCGAAGAGAATGCCGGTCAGGGGAGAGCCGGTAGCCGCCGCGAAGCCTGCGCAGGCGCCGCCGGTCATGATATAGCGATCCCATGCCGGATGCTTTCCGGCGAACGCCCGAACGACGCCCCGTCCCACGGAAGCGCCCATCTGTACGCTTGGACCTTCGTTGCCCAGCGGTACGCCGCCCAGATAGGTCAGCATGGCCGACAGAAAGATGGAGACGATACTCCGCAGCCAGCGAAAGGGCATCAGTCCGCGAAGAATCGCGATGGCCGCCGGAATTCCGCCGCCCCGGCAGTCCGGCTGTGTGCGCAGAACGATGGCGGAGATCAATCCCAGAAGGGCAGCTCCCGCGATAAGCATCGGCAGCATGGACGGGGTTTCACGGACGGTGTCGTAGATGCCGGCGGACAGTTCAATTACGAAAGATGCGGCGGCTTTGAACAGAAAAATCAGGCACCCGGTCAGGGCACCGGTGATGCAGGAAAGGGCGAGAAAGGGAAGAATGGATTTGAATTTCATGGCAATATACCGAATTTAGAAAAATAATGCGTGCAAAAAAACACAAACACTATTATACCATAAAATTCATTAAAATGCAAGAGTTTTTTTTGATTTTTCCCGCTTTTGCGGGAGAATGAAAAACCGGGATGCCGCTGTGCGGCATCCCGGAAAATTTTATTTGAGCTTTTCGAAGTCGGCGGCGCCGTGCTTGCACAACGGGCAGACGAAATCGGCGGGAAGCTCCGCGCCCTCGTAGACATAGCCGCAGATCTTGCAGACATAGCCTTCCTTGTGCTCCTCGGGGGGCTGGGGCTTGGGCTTGATGTGGTCGAAGTAGTAAGCGTAGGTCACGGACGGCTCGTCGGACAGCACGCGGGCGTCGGTCACTTCGGCGACGAAGATGGTGTGCGTGCCATAGTCGTGGGTGGCGATGACCTTGGCGGAAAGGACAGCGTTGGTGTGCTCGGTCAGGTAGTACAGACCATTGGCGCTGCGGGTGATATCGCCGCGTCCGGCGAACTTGCTGCCGTCCCGGCCGCTGACGAAGCCGAAGTCCTGAATGAGCTTGAAGGGCGTGCTTTCGGTCAGCACCGATACGTTGAAAACGCCGGTCTTCTGGATGATTTCGTTGGTGAGGTTGGCCTTGTTTACCGAGACGGTGATCCGTTTGGGGTTGTCGGTCAGCAGCTGGGCGGTGTTGATGATGCAGCCGTTGTCCCGGTCGCCGTCCTTTGCGCTGAGCACGAACAGACCGTAGGACAGCTTGAAGAACGCGGCAGGCTCCAGCGCGGCGCTGGTGTTGTCCACCGAGAAGTCGGGCTTTACAAAGGTTGCGGCGATGGCGTCAACCAGCGCGTCCAAATCGTTCTCCTGCTCGGGCTTGAGGGAGGACTTCAGCGACAGCACGTCGCCCACGAAGGTCATATCCTTGCAGCCGGCGAGAATGTCGTGCATCAGATGTCCGGCGGTAGCGGCCCAGGAACCGTTCTCGATGAGCGCCACGGTGCGCTTGCGGATGCCGTGTGCGGCAAGGTCACGCAGAAGCTCGTCCATCGTGATAAAGATGCCCGCGTTGTAGGTGGTCGAAGCAAAGAGCAGATGGCTGTACTGGAAGGCAGCCGCCACAATCTGGGACGAGGGGGTCACGGAGGTATCGAACATCACGGTTTTGATGCCCCGCTCGCGCAGACGGGAGGAAACGATTTCGGCGGTCAGTGCGGTATTGCCGTAAACCGAAGCGTAGGCGATCATTACGCCCTCCTCCTCGGGGGTGTAAGTGGACCATTTCACATACTTGTCGATGTAGTCGCTGATGCCTGCGCGCCATACGAAGCCGTGCAGCGGGCAGATCATGCGGATTTCCAGCGGCGCTGCCTTTTTGAGAAGCGCCTGAACCTGCATACCGTACTTGCCCACGATGTTGCAGTAGTAGCGGCGGGCTTCGTCCAGATAATCGCGCATGAAGTTCACCTCATCGGCGAAGATTGCGCCGTTCAGCGCGCCGAAGGTGCCGAAAGCGTCCGCCGAGAAGAGAATCTTTTCATTCAGATCGTAAGTCACCATAACCTCGGGCCAGTGTACCATGGGCGCCATGACGAAAGTCAGCTTGTGATGACCGGTCTCCAGCGTGTCGCCCTCCTTGACCACCCACAGGCGGTCGGGGTTCGGCTCGGAGAAGAACTGGGTGATCATTTTCACGGTTTTTTCGTTGCAGACCAGCGTGGCGTTGGGATAACGGCGCATCGCATCGGCGAGGGTGGCGGAATGGTCAGGCTCCATGTGCTGGACGATGATATAATCGAGGGAACGTCCGCCCAGCGCGTATTCGAGATTTTCGAAGAAAACGCTGCCGACGGCCTTGTCCACGGTATCGAGCAGGACGGTGGTTTCGTCGTTGATCGGGTAGGAGTTATAGGAAACGCCGTTGGGAACGGAGTAAACGCCTTCGAACATGGCGAGCCGGCGGTCGTTGGCGCCGACCCAGGTGATATCGGATGTAACTTTCTTTATGCAGTGCATGGTGGTGATCCTTTCTTATTTATGGTAGATTGTAAAGTGACTGCGTTCGTAATCGATCAGTCCTTCCGCCTTCATGCGGGACAGCTCGGCGCTCATGGCGGAGCGGTCTACCGACAGATAATCTGCCAGCTGCTGGCGGTCGAGGGGGATAACGATGTGATCGGAGCATTGCCGGACGGCTTCGGCGGTGAGGTAGGAGAGCAGCTTTTCCCGGGTGGAGCGTTTGCTCAGATGCCGCAGCCGCTCGCTGTTTTTCACGGAGTCGGCGGCGACCTCCCGAACCAGATTTCGCGTCATGCGAAGGTGGCAGGAGCAGACCGAGGAGCAAGGCTCAAGGATGCGGGACGAGTCGATGCAGAGCAACGAGCAGCCGTCGGGCGTCCGGGCGGTGCAGGTCAGGCGGGTGGGAAGCAGAGCGTTGGCGGGAATCGCCAGCTGTCCGGGATGAATGGTCTCGGAGCTGCCATCGCCGTGGGTGATCTCCAGACTGCCGGTCAGCAGGATGGGGATGGTGGTCAGCAGATCGCCTGCGCGCAGGACAATGCTTCCCGGCGGATACTGCCACGGCTCGGTGGCCGAGCAGGTGAGAATCTTTTCGATTTCCTCCTTCGTCAATCCTGCGAAGAGGGGCGAGCTCATGAGAATAGTTATGGTTTGTTCCATGTTGGCTCCTTTTGTTGTATATCCAACGTCTTTGTTGTGATTATTATATCATACATGGAACCGCTTGTCAATAGGTTTTGCGAAAAAATTTGAAATATTCTCTGACAGATATATTCATGAATAATATGTTAAGAATCCCAGCTCCGACTTGATTTTATGGAAAAATCGGGTATAATAAATAGGTAGAAATTTTACGCGCAAGGAGAATGAACATAATACATACATTGACCGTCGAGCATCGCAGCTCATGCGGCATTCGTCCGCTGAAACTGGACGTGCCCTCACATCATAAAGAATCATAAAGGAGATTAAAATGACAACCGCGAGCTTCAATCAAAAATTAAAGGAATACGCCCGCCTTACCGCATCCATGGGCGTGAACGTGAAGGAGGGGCAGTATGTGCTGCTCCGCTGCGCCGTGGAAGCGGTGGAGTTCGGACGGATGGTGCAGGAGGAGTGCTTCAAGCTGGGCGCGAAGGACGTGATCTTCGTTCTGGAGGATCAGCGCGCCGCCCGAATCCGTCTGGATTACGCCTCGCTGGAGCAGTTTGAGAACATCCCCGAATGGCGCGCCGAACAGCGTAATTTCTACGCCCGGGAGGGCTGCGTCTGCATCAACATCATCGCCGAGGACCCGGAGATTTTCGCCGGCGCGCCCAGCGATAAAATGACTGCCAACACATTGGCGGCGGACAGAGCGTTCAAGGAATTTTACGACATCATGCTCAGCGGCGGAATGCGCTGGACGATCGTCGCTTACCCCTGCGAGGCGTGGGCGAAGAAGGTTTTCCCGGAGCTAACCGCGAAAAAGGCGATTGAAAAGCTGTGGGACGCCATCTTCAAGACGGTGCGCATCACAAAGGGCGATCCGGCGAAGAAGTGGCGGCGGCATGACCGCGTGCTCAAGCGTCGGGCGAAGGTGCTGAACGGCTATGCCTTCAAGGCGCTTCACTACCGCAATTCGCTGGGTACCGACCTGACCATCGGACTGGCGGAGAACCATATCTGGATGGGCGGTTCGGACAAGTCGAAGGACGGGGTGCGCTATTTTGCCAATATGCCCACCGAGGAAATTTTCACTATGCCCGACTGCCGGTATGCCAGCGGACGGGTTTATTCGGCGCTGCCGCTGTCCTATCAGGGCGAGCTGATCGACAAATTCTGGCTGGAATTCAAGGACGGTCGGGTGGAAGACTGCGGCGCCGAGGTGGGCGAGCACGCCCTCCGCCGCCTGTTGGACACCGACGAAGGCTCCCGTCATCTTGGCGAGGCGGCGTTAATTCCCTACGATTCGCCGATTTCCAATCTGGGCATTCTGTTCTACAACACCTTGTTCGACGAGAACGCCTCCTGCCATCTGGCGCTTGGCTCCTGCTATCCCGACACGGTGAAGGGCGGCGTAAAGCTGACCGAGGACGAGCTTTTGGAGCGGGGTGGCAACAAGAGCGCCAACCATGTGGACTTCATGATCGGCACCGCCGACATGGAGATTACCGGCATCACCGCCGACGGCAGCGAAGTGCCCGTCTTCCGGGACGGCGGGTTTGTCTTCTGATGGGTAAAATGTTTACAAAATCGTAACATATGCCGCCACAGGATGTGATATAATGTGGACAATAACACTGTGAAGACGCAGTGTTATTGTTTGCACATTGCGAAAACGTTTTCTCAATCTACAGGAACGATGAAATTGTAAGGAGACTTACCAATGAAAGCACGTACATATTTTGCTGATATCTTCCAAAAGCCCGGCAATAGACCGATTTTCTGCTACCGCAGCGGGCTGACCGTCTACGAGGAAGGGCTGGATGCCGGAATGTTCGCCTCCCTGGGCTGGAACGGCGCGGGCTTCACGCAGGACATTCTCGACGGCGTGACAACCTACTTAAACGCCAACAATTTCCCCCACGCCGAAATCTTCCGCGTGGATGCGAACGGTGTTTCGCTGACCTATAGCTGGCAGTTAGCGGGCTTTGACGTGACAAAGGAGGCAGACAGCGTTCACGCCGTGATGACCCTCACCTCCTCCCGCGCGCCGCTGACGGCGAAGGTTCATACCGTCGCCGACGGCACCGCGATTTTCATGCGCTGGCTGGAGTTCACCAACACCGGCGATGGGGCGGTCAACCTGAGCAATATTACGATTATGGGCGGCGGCATGGAGTCCATGGAACGGTGGCACGACTATATCAACGAGGATCAGCTGCACAAGCTCTATTCCGTGGGCTATTTCGAGCACAATCAGTGGGGCGCGGAGGGCGGCTTCCGCTGGCATGACATCGGCACCGCACGCATGACGATTGCGAGCCACTATCAGAAAAATCGCTTCCGCCACCCGATGTTCATCGTGAAAAACAACGCCCTGGGCACGATATGGTTCGGTCAGCTGGGCTATTCCGGCGGCTGGGCCTTCGATATCGACGTGAACACCAACAACCGGGTGGACGCCGCCCACCTCTCCTTCGCCGCGCGCATGGACGGCGAAAATCCCACCTATGTGATGCAGCCCGGCGAGCGCATCGAAACGCCGAAGCTGCACATCGGCATGATGAACGGCGATCTGGACGACATCATTAACGAAATGCACGCCCACACGAGAAAATCCGTGTTCACGCTTCCCGCAGCACGGGGTGTGAACGGCGGCTGGATTGAGGGCGGCATGGGTCCGGAGCACCTGATGACCGTGGAGTTGACCAGACATTTCGTGGATACGCTGGCAGCTGTTGGCGCGGAGACGATGATCATCGACGCGGGCTGGTACTGTCCGCCCGGACGAGAGTGCAGGGAGTGGCATCCGCTGTGCGGCGATTGGGAATACGACCCCGACCGCTACCCGAACGGTCTGGAGGAGATTCGCGATTATATCCATGAGAAGGGGCTGCTGTTCGGGCTTTGGGCGTCCATCGAGGAAGCCGGTGCGAACACAAAAGTCGCCAAAGAGCATCCCGGCTGGTTCACCACCGCTTACCACGGCGGGAAAAAGACGGATCTGCTCGATCTGACAAAGCCGGAGGTGGTTGAACATCTGGAGAAGGTTTTCGCCCATCTGGTGGAGGATTACAAGATCGACCTATTCCGCATCGACCTGAACATCGGCGATTACAATGTGAACTTCATCGACGACCGGGGCGAAAACGGTACGGCGCGCTATTACGACAGCTTTTACGCTCTGCTGCGCCGTCTGCGGGAGCGCTATCCCGACGTGGTGTTCGAAAACTGCGCGGGCGGCGGCGGGCGCACCGACCTTGGCATGGTGGCTAACTTCACGCACACATGGGTTTCCGACTGGCAGGTCGCGCCCCGCAGCGTGCAGATTACCAACGGCATGACCATGGTGCTGCCTCCGGAAATGGTTGACCGCCTCTCCAGCGGCATGAATTCCCACAAGACCGGCACTCTGGATATGAATATCCGTCATACGCTGTTCGGCAGACCGTCCACCAACAACTACAACTGCATGGGCACCGAAATGAATCCGAATCAGATCGATTTCGTCCGCCACAGCTTCGATATCTACAAGGAGGTCATCCGTCCCTTTGCGCCCACGGGAAAGATTTTCCACCACACCCCCGAGGCCTACGACTTCCAGACCAAGGGAACCATCGTCCTCGAGCGTTCGGCGGAGGACGGAAGCGCCGGTGTTATCGGCATCTTCCGGATGTGCGGAACCAACGCCGACGAGACGGTGCTCTATCCCCGCGGCATCGACGTGGGCGCGGCGTACGAAGTTACCTTCGACAACAGCGGCGCGACGGCGAAAATCAGCGGATACGATATGGCAAACAACGGTCTGCGGGTCCGCATCGGTCAGAATCTGTCCAGCGAGCTGATCATTTACAAAAAGGCGTGACGGGCTTATCTGGTTAAATTTTCATGAATATGATTAAAATTCTGTAAAGCCCATTGACATTAGATGAAAAATATGCTATATTAGTTTCGACAAAGGTTGATTCTACGGGGGAATTTTTAATATTTATGGAGGAAAACCAAATGAAAAAATTTGTGACGTTCATGCTCTGCGCCGCCATGCTGGCGGGAGGCACGCTGGGAGTCAGCGCGAACGATTATGCCGTGATGCCCATCAGCGAGGATTTGCTGATCATGCCCGCCATGCCGGACATCGACACCGATCTCATTCTGGAGCTGGCGAAGAATCCCACCCAGGAGCAGATTGCTGCTGTCGCCGCACTGTATGGCATCGACGTGGAGGACGTGCTGTCGCTGCTCGAAGTGATCGAAATTCCCGATTTTGATTCGGCGGACGAGCTTGCGCCTTTCATCCAATACGCGCCGCTGTCCGCAACCGATAAGGTGCTGGTGCTCGGCGATTCCAACGCCTGCGGCTATCTGCTGGAGGGCTACACTGCCGGTGCCGTGACGCCTACGGAAAACTCCTTCGGCGCTATCATCGCCGATTCGCTGCTGATGAAGGGGCAGACCGCCGCTATGTACGCAACGCCCGGTGCAACTGCCGATGACGTGCTGGATCTGCTGTCCAAAGAGCAGGTGCAGGTCGAGGTGGCGAAGGTTTCTTCCGTGGTGCTGAATATCGGCGGTAACGACCTGATTCAGGGCTATTGGAAGATATTGGACAATCTGTCGCTGTGGGAAACCTGGACCTCCGCGGAAGGCGTGCAGGATTTGGTAGCCGTGCTGGCAGCGTCCTACGCCGCGATGGACGATACGCAGAAGGCTGCTCTCGGTGCCGCTGCCGCAAAGGTGACAGAGGACACCATCGCCGAGCTGAATCAGATCGTTGCTCAGCTTCAGGCTCTGAATCCCAAGATGAAGATTTTTATCATCGACGTTCCGGATGTGACCGCTTCCTTTGCAGGTGTGGAGAATGAAGCCCTTGCTTCGCTGTTGGGTGTAATCTCCGCGCAGATTGACGCCGTCAACGAGGGCATCGAAGCCATCGAGACCGCGCAGACCGCGAAGAACAAGCAGGTTACTCACTTGTCGCTGGACGGCATCGAGATTACATATCAGGCCGACGGCATCCACTTCTCGCCCGATTCCCACAAAGCCATCGGCGAGGCGCTGGCAAAGCAGGCCTCTAAGGCAGTCAAGACCTACAAGGTCAGAAATCTGTTCATCCTGTTCTAAAACAAAAAGAACCGATGCGCCGCATCAATGTTATAAACTTAAGTAAAATTTGAGCAAAAATGTATCCCCTGTCATTCTCACGTAAAATGACAGGGGATGTCTTTTTGTTTCATAAATGAGTGAATATATAACTACCTCTTTTCGACAATATCCTCAGCCCCATGAAAAGCGGCTAAATCTTGTAATGCAAGTTCGATGCCCTTGTGATCGTTAAAAGCGGGATCGAATATGTTTTTTTCTTTGATCAAGAATCTCTTGGTTCGCCACTCCATCTTGCAATCAAAATACCCCACAAACCGATTTCCCACAAGGATTGACAGCGGCCATTTCATCCCTTTTTTCTTGAAATACTCAAATGTATATGAATAATCAAAAAATGTTTTCAGCCATGTTTGATCTCGCACAAGCGTATCCATCGGGGAAATTAAGCGGACTTCTTCGCTGTCCTGATCTGCACATTTATCAAGCAGGCCTATCTTCGACGAGTGGATGTAATATGACTTTTTTCCGACCTTCACCGGCGATATTTTTCCTTCCTGCTTCAATTCAGAAAAAAAGGGCGTAACTTCGGCAGTAGGAATTCCCGTTATATGCGATATATGCACGGGATATGTTACCCCAAAAGAAGCTATCAGCTTTTCTATGAGATAGGCTCTGGCATCGCTTTCACTGATACCATCATTCGGCCATTTCTGTATGCCTATATTTTCTTTTAAGATATAAAGCGGCTCTTTGAATGTTCCCGGATTTCTGCCGCAGGTCACTAAATCCGTTTTTCTTTTCAACCGATAAAAAGCGCGGAATATCGGCAGATTAAAGCTAAGATCTCCTGCTTTTCTTCCTTTTACGTACGCATCCCATTCATCCGATAAATGCAAACACTTCCAAATTTGGTTGGTGGTCATGCCGGGCTGATCCTTCAACCCTTTCTTCAATTCCTCTTCCGCGGCTTGATCGCTTACGCTGCTTGCCGCTGCTAACCAGCTTTCATCGGAATCGCCCCATCTTACCACGCCTTTTGTGGCGGCGCGATAAATTGCGAATTCATTATACGGAACAAAAAACATATTGCGCTTAAAGGCGAATGCTTCGATCAGTTTGAACTCTTTATACGCCGCAGCATCCAAGTCCTCGACAGCAAAGTCCTTTTTTCTGTTCCAAAGCATCATGTAATGATTCAAATGGATGGTCGGGTTAGGGTCATACTGCAAGCCGCAAATGTCCGAAACAATATCCTCTATGCTCTCGGAGCTTTTTCTATCCAAATGTTGGCTTGAAAGAATTACGCTGCGAATTACCGATTTTTCATCACAAATATCATTACTCATGCAATCTTGCCTCCTGAAAGGTTCTTTTTTATCGCCGCCGGTAGGACAGATATAAGCCCATCACCGACTCAAAAAACTTCATCTTGTCCGCGTCGCGGATGTCCTTGGACGCGAACATTTCCTGAATCTTCTTCAGCAGATATTCCTGCTCCAGCGAGCCGGAAAAGGACGCATCGGCGGGATCGTCAGCCTGCCCGGCGGTCAGATATTCCGGCGTAACCTCCAGCGCGTCAGCCAGACGGCGGATGTTCCGCCCAGTGGGATTCGCGCCTACCGTTTCGTAGGCGGCGATGGTTCGTTTGGACAGCCCCGCCTTGTCCGCCAGCTCCTGCTGAGTCAGATGCAGCGCGTGCCGTGCTTCCGCGACTTTTTCATGGAAAGGCTTCATCTTACAACCCCTCTGCAATCACCGCCGCGCCGATCGCCGCCGCATCCTCGGCAAGCGCTTCGGGGACGGTCAGGATACTGCGATTGCTGCCTTCCAGCAGCGTAACCAGCGCCGAGCGGAAGGGGTCGGAGCCTGCGGCAAGCAGCGTTTCGCTGCCGCCCGACAGAATCGAGCGCACGTCGTCCCGCAGAATCGCGCCCATCAGGAAGGCGTAGAGCTGGTCGGCGTTGGCTTTGCGAACAAAGTTCGCCTGCACGCGCACCTTGAACAGCGCTTCGTTGATGCCGTGGGCTTCCGCGTAATCGAAGCCTGCGCGCAGGTAGTCCGGGTCGGCGACATGGGGGAAGGCGCTGCCCAGAGAGGATGCGAGGATCGTGTTTTCGGCGGCGGCGCGGGAAAGCTCGCCGGAGATGGACGTGCGGAAGGAGATGATCTTTCCGTCCGCGATGTCCACGATTTTCAGGTGGGAGCCGGGCATCAGCGCCGTAACATTGGGCAGGTTCATTTCGGAAATCAGCCCGATCAGCTCGGTTTCCTCGCCCCGCATGATGTCCATCGACGCCAGCTCGGCGGACGACGCATCGGAAAAGGTCTTCACGCCGGGGATAAACAGGAAGGGAATCGCCGCGATTTCGGGCAGGGAAACCTTCGCGCAGCCTGCGCGAAGCTCATTCACGCCCACGGGCGCGACGATGTGGGACAGCTCGTACAGCCCCGACTCGGAGGTAATCATTCCCGACGCCGTAACATAAGCGATGTCCGCTTCCCGAAGATTGTGCGCCGCCAGCAGGTCGGCGATGCCGTCCCGAACCGCCTCGGACAGGGCGGAACTGCTGCCGGTGCGGACGGTGTTGCGCGCGCCGACCCGCAGCTTGCGGCGGTCAAGGACGCGGCGTCCATCCATCAGTGTCAGGCGGGTGTTTGTGGTGCCGCCGTCAATTGCAATGATCATGGGTACCTCTCAAACGTGGCAGGCCTTTACATAGGTGCGGGCGTTGGCGGCGATGACGTCCAGCCTGCCCTCGGCGCACAGCTTGGGCGTGACGATGCCGCTTCCTACGCCGAAGCCAACGCAGCCTGCGGCCAGATAGTCGGGAATGTTGGTCGGATTCGCGCCCGATACGGCAAGTAGCTTCGCTGTGTTCAGCGGCGCCATCACATTCTTGACGAAGGACGGACCCAGCGCCGAAACGGGGAAGAGCTTGATGTAATCCGCGCCCGCGTTCATGGCGGTGACGATTTCGCTGACCGTCTGCGAGCCGGGAATGGACACCAGCCCCAGTTCCTTGGTGCGGCGGATGAGCGAAGCGTCGGTGTGGGGCGAGATGATGAAGCGTCCGCCCGCTTCCTTAGTCAGCTCAAGCTGACGTTCGGTGAGCACGGTGCCCGCGCCGATGAGCATACGTCCCTCGGTGTGCTTCACGGCGTTTGCAATCATCGCGGCGGTTTCCTCGGCGGGAATCCTTCCGGCGGTGTCGTAGGTGATTTCAGCAAGGCGAACGCCCTCGTCATTCATCGCGTCCAGCACGTCGCAGAGCATATCCGCCGGCACGCCGCGCAGAATGACAACCAGCCGATCCTCGGCCATAATCTGATTCATTTCCATAATTATATATCTCCTTTTAATCAATACAGTTTCATGCCCCGGTAGCCCAACTGCCGGGAGATGGTCATCGCCGCTTCCACAATGGCGGAGGAGGCGGACGCCTTCATTTCGGGGGTGAATTTTACGTCCAGCATGGACACGCTGATGGCGGCGGCCAGTCCGCCCGACGCGTCCCGGATGGGGGCGGCGGCGCAGCGAACGTAGGAATTATCCTCGCCCATGTCGTAAGCGCAGCCTACGGCGCGGATCTCTTCCAGCGCGGCAAGCAGCGATTCCACGTCGGTAATGGTGGTGGGCGTGTGGGCTTCCATGCCCCGCGCCGCGATTTCACGCACCCGTTCCACGGGCAGAGCGGCAAGCATGGCTTTGCCAAGCCCGGTCAGGTACATATGATTCTTCGAACCGATGCTGCAGGTGGCGCGGATGGGCGACGAGGATTCAACCTTGTCCAGATAGATGACCCAGCCGTTTTCCTCCACCGCCAGATAGCAGGTTTCGCCCAGGCGATTGCGCAGGTCGGACAGGATGGGATGGGCGATGGCGTACAGATCGGTGCGGTTAATATAAGCCATGCCGATTTGGTAAGCCTTCAGACCGATGACATAGGTCTTCGCCCGGTCGTTGTCCCGGCGGATGAAGCCCCGCTCGGCGAGAATGTTAATGATGTCAAAAACGCTGGTTTTGGGATAGCCCAGCTCCCGGCTGATGTCGGTGACGGTCAGCGGCTGGGGGCTGTCGGCGAAAAGCTCGAGAATTTCGAGCACACGTCGTGCGGAATTATTCATAGGGGAACCCTCCGGAGGTTCGCATATGCGAAAGTATTTTGTACAAATAAAGTATAGCACACATCCGGACGAATGTCAAGGGTGAAAATTTCTTCTGCGGAATTTTCGTAAAACTATTGACAAAGTTGAGGGAGTATGGTATGATTATTGTGCGAAACGAAATTCAATTCGCATATGCAATATAAACGAAGGAGTGATCATCATGTCTGAACTTACCAATGCCGGGAAGCAATCCTGCGAAATTATCTGGAACCCCACAGACGAAAAATATACCAACGAGCATATCCGCCATTTTCAGGGCTGCCCCACCATCGCCGTCACACGCGGCGGGCGAATCTTCATGGGCTGGTATTCCGGCGGGCGCTGCGAGCCGCATATGGAGAACTTCAACCTGATCGTGAAAAGTGATGACGGCGGCGAAACCTGGTCGAAGCCTATCGTCGTCATCCCCAGCTCCATGGAGCGCTGGGTGCAGTCGCTGGACATTCAGCTCTGGATCGATCCCGACGGACGGTTTCACGTCTTCTGGGTGCAGAACAACACCCATCCCGTCGGGCAGGGTAAGGATGGCTACACCATCGACGGCTGGGTCTTCGGCGACCCCCGCCACACCGAGTGGGAGATGATCTGCGAAAATCCCGACGCCGACGAGCTGACCTTCACCGAGCCGCGGATGCTGGACATCGGCTTCCTTCGCTGCAAGCCGCTGGTCACGAAATCGGGGCGCTGGATTAACTTCAACTACGATCAGATGACCGACCGCTACGGCTACAGCATTTCGGACGACAAGGGCGCGACCTGGACCCGCCGTTACGGCGCAAAAAAAATCGCCACCCCCTTCGACGAGGGCATGGCGTACCAGAAGGAAAACGGCGACATCCGGATGCTGGCGCGTACCAGCATTGGCGAACTGGCGGAAACCACCTCCCACGACGACGGTTTAACCTGGGACGAAACCATCCCCAGCGGCATTGACAGCCCCAACACCCACTTCTACATTGCCCGCACGCCTTCCGGACGGGTGCTGATGATCAACAACGATCACCGAACCAGCCGCTGCAACATGACCGTTTATCTTTCCGAGGACGACGGCGTGACCTGGAAGTACAAGCGGCTCATCGACGGCAGAAACAACCTGTCTTACCCGGACGTGGAGTTCCACAACGGCGAGATTTATCTCACCTACGACCGGGAGCGCACCGGCGCGATGGAAATTCTGTTCACCCGCTTCACGGAGGCGGACATCATGGACGAGAGCTATTCGTTCGACGTGAAAATCGTGTCCAAACCTTAAACAGAGCAGCGCACGCGCCCCCGGCGCGTGCGCTGGTTTTTACGTCATCGTCTGCATATTCCGCTGGCGGTATTCGCTGGGCGAACAGTCCATGCTTTCCCGGAAGGCGGCGGAGAAATAATAGATCGACGAATAGCCGCAGGCTTCAGCGATTTCCTGAATCGTCATGTTCGGACCCAGAAGCAGCGTTCGAGCGTTTTCCATGCGCACCGACGTCAGATAAGCGGCGGGGGAAATGTCCAGCTCGGCGGCGAAAAGCCGGCGAAGGTGGGTTTCGCTGATATGAAAGTGGGCGGCGATGTCGGAGATGCGCAGATCGCGGCGATGGGCGTTCTCGCGGATGTATTCGGTGATCTGAAAAATTCGGCTTCGGTCGCTGTAACCGAGGGATTCGGCGTAGTCCAGCGCAAGCCGGGTCAGCAGCGAAAACAGGGAAGCCCGGACGTTCATCCGGGAGCATAAGCCGTGGGAGCGCTGTTGTTCCTCGATTTGCAGAAAGGCGCGGTGGACTGCTTCCGGGTCGGAGGGCGTGAAGGACATGGGAATGGGAAAGTCGAAGAAATCCCCCGGACGGTCGATGTAAAAGTCGATGACATGGAAGGAGTGAACGTTTTCGCCCAGCGAAACGCCGGTGTAGGGAATCCCGGCGGGCAGCTTCAATACCTGCCCGGCGTGTGCTTCAAATGTAAAGCCGCCGAAATCATAGCAGATGGCGCCCTTTGAGAAAAAGAGCAGCCCTTCCATTTCGCGGGCGGCGGTAAAGGGACGCTCCCAGGGAACGTTGGTGGCGTGATAAATCCGTTCGATGCGGGTGATGCCGAGATCGGCGGCGAGAAAATCGGCGGCAGTGAAGGTTTTCATGAAAAATCTCCTTCGATTGGGTTGAGGATATTATAGCTGAATTTGTTGAAAAAGTCAAGAGAGAGGGGCGATTTTCTTAAAAAACGGGCTGAAAATCGTAAGGCGGCGTCGATTCCGTGTCAAATAATACAAATAAAAAATCAGATTGTCTATTCAAATTTGTCCAATGGTATGGTATAATTATAGTGCAATCCGGTGAAGGCCTGCCGGGAGCAAAGTGAAAATAAAAATGAAAGGAAATTCATATGAAGCATTCCCGTATCAAACGCGCGATTTTGTTTCTGCTCCTGACCTCCATGCTTGCATCTGCCGCAGCCTGCGGCGACAGCGGTTCGGCAGGTACGGATACCACCGCTTCCACCACAAACACCGCCGACACAACCGTCGATACCTCCCTTCGTGAAAATACCCCCGACAGTCTGCCCTCCAACCTCAATTTCAACGGTCAGGTCGTCCGCATCGGTTATGCCGGCGGCGATAAAGCTCACCTCGACGTGTCCGGTGAGGAAACCGGCGATATCGTGGATGATGCCGTTTTCAGCCGCCAGCGCTCGGTTGAGGAACGCCTGAATATCAAGTTCGAATATATTGCAGGCGATCCGGACGGCGTCGTATTCCTTGACAATGTGCGAACCACCATTACTGCGGGTGATGACGCCTACGATATGATCAACGGTTATACCTACCGCATGACCGTTCTGGCAAACAATGGCTATCTGTGCGATTTGGCAGACGCGGAGTATCTGGATTTCGATCAGCCCTGGTGGGCAGAGAAGTACAACGAGGCGATTGCACTGAATTCAAACAGCCGCTATATGCTTTGCGGCGACCTGTCGCTGAGCCAGACCAAATCCCTGAGCTGCATCTTCTTCAACCGCACGCTGTATGAGTCCAATTTCGGCAGCCCGGACGATTTGTATCAGCTGGTTCTGGACGGAAAATGGACTTATGAAACCATGGCGGAATATGTGAAGGGCGCTTTCCGCGACCTGAACAGCGACGGCAAGGCGGGCTATGAGGACGTGATCGGTCTTGCGACCACCCAGTCCGGTCCCACCGAGCATTTCGCTTACCCGGCGGGTATGCAGATCACCACCCGCGACAAGGACGGCTATCCCACCTTTATCACCGATCAGACCCGCAACGTTGAGATCACAGAGAAGCTCTATAAACTGATGTATGAAACCGAGGGCACCTTCGTGTCCACCGACCCTTACGCCATCAACAATGAGATTCCCCAGTATTTCAGCAGCGGAACCATCCTGTTCTATCCCGGACAGCTGGGCGATACCTCCAAGATCCGCGACGCTTCCGAGCCTTACGGCATCCTGCCCCGTCCGAAGCTGAACGAGGCGCAGGCGTCCTATCTGTCCCTGCCCCACGATGCAACGTCGGTTTACGCGGTTCCGATCACCTGCGGGGAGGTTGACATCGTCTGCGCCGCCATGGAAGCCATGGCCGCCCAGGGCTACCGCACCGTGGTTCCCGCGTACTACGAGACCGCGCTGAAGATCAAATACACCCACGACGATATGTCCGCGCAGATCATCGACATCATCCACGACAACATCACCACCGATTTCATCTACGCCAACAACTACGCGCTGGGCACAAAGTCCAATCTGGGCACCATCCAGCGCCAGCTGATGAAGGCAAAGAGTACCGATTTCATGTCCACCTACGACAGCATGAAAACCGAGGTCAAAGCGGCGCTCGATACGCTCATCGCGCAGGATAAGGAGAACAACGAATAAATGAAAAGCAGGTCGTCCCATCCGGGATGACCTGCTTTTATCCGTTTAATCTTCCGCTTCCTCCGTTAGAAAGCCGTTGCCGTCGCCGATGTCCAGCGTGTAGACGAAGACTACCTCGTCGCCTGCGGAAAGGGCGTAGCGGGAGCAGCCGTAGTTCGGCGACCAGCCGTTGACCGTGTACAGCCAGCCGGAGGTAGCGCCCGCGTCGAACTCGTACAGATTGGCGATTCCCTCGATGTAGGCGGAATTGTAAAGGGGCGTTTCCTCGAATTCCAGGTGGATGGCATTCTGGCGGCAGACCCGGCGAAGCAGGTTGAAGACGCTTTCGCCGCCGTAGAACGTGACCTCGGCGGGGGCGAAGATCACGCCGTCCTCCGGCACAAGCTCCCGCTTGTCCTTGTCCAGCTCCTCGCAGTCCACCAGAACGTCGCAGACGATGGAAAAGGTGCAGGTGTATTCCGCGTCCTCGATTACCGCGTCCTGCGGTTCCACCGGCTGCGGGCGACCCTCGGGAATGGGGTCGGTGTGGTAATTCGCATCGGTTTCGCCGCAGCCGGTAAGGGTCAGCGCCAGCAATAGGGGAATGAGTAATTTTTTCATGGGAACTCCTTAGATTAATTTAGCGGCCGTAAGCAGCGTGTACAGCATCATCGCCATTTCGCTGCGGGTTACGGCGTCCAGCGGACGGAGGTTCAGCGCGTCCGGGTCGAGAATCGCCGCGTCGCAGCAGAAGGCGAGGGCTTCCCGCGCCCAGTCGGCGGATTTCGTATAATCGGCGAAGGGGGAAAGACTGTTGCGGATGGAAGCCTTGTCCCGCGCCGTGTCCATGCCGCAGAGCTTCGCCGCGCGGGCGCACATAACCGCCGCTTCCTGCCGGGTAATCGTGCCGTCCGGGTCAAAGCGTCCGCCGCCCACGCCGTTGACGATGCTATATTCTGCGGCGGCGTTCACATAGGGGGCGTACCATTCACCGGCGGGAACGTCGGTGAAGCCGGAGCCGCCGGAGGATTGTAATCCGAGGGCGCGGACGATCAGCGCGCAGAATTCCGCCCGGGTCAGGCTGTTTTCGGGGCGATAGCTGTCGTCCCCGTAGCCGTTGACGATGCCCCGGGAAGCCAGCGCTTCCACGGCGGTCTGGCATTCATGAATGTTCTCCCCCGAGATGTCGGCGAAGGTTACGCCCGGATTTGCGATGGGCGGAACGATCACGTCGGGGCTGCATCCGGGCAGGCGGGATGTGGTTTGAACCGCCGAGGTGTCGGGAACGACGTCCGAGCAGTCGTAGAGCGGGGACAGTTCGTCCGCCGCCCGGTCGAAAGCGACCAGCGCCAGCGCCGCCTGTTCGGTTGCGATGCGGTTGGATTTGCCGCCGGAAATATGGGCGTAGTTGCCGTCGGACAGGCGGAAAGCGTCCAGCGCGTCAAGCAGCGATTTGTCAACTTCCTCGCCCAGCGTGCAATAAAGAATAATCGCCTGTGCGGCTTCCTCGCAGGTGGTGAGGGAAGCAGTGTCAAGCCACGCAAGCCCGGCGTCGATGGCGGCACATACATCCTCGCGATTCGTGTAATTCGCCAGCCCAAGCAGGGACATGGCGGTGTAGTCCGCACGGTAAAGCGACGGCGTGTCGGAATCGGCGTCGGCGGTGAAGCTGCCGTCCGCCGACTGGCAGGAGAGAATGTAGTCAACAAAATCATCCCGCAGTCCATCGGGCGCTTCGTAATCGCCGCTGTCCAGCGCAATCAGCGCCCACGCCGCGCCGTTGACGCCCTGCTTTGTCACCGCGTCGAAATCGTGCAGCGGGGTGAGCAGATTATAGCCGCCCACGTCGGATGGATTCCGTCCGATGGCGGTCAGCGCCAGCACCGTGCGGCTGAATTCGGTCATGCGCGAGGCGTGGAGCACGCCTTCGCAGGACTTCACAGTTTCGATGACGGCGGCGTAATAGTCATCGGCGCCGTCAAGCTCGCCGCCCCGGGCGAGGGCGATGACCGTCCAGTCGCCGCCGATGCCTGCCGGACGCAAGGCGGGGGTGCTGTCGGCGAGATAGTCAAGCACCGAATTCGATTTTGCGGCGCTGAGCGGAAGGGTCAGCAGGATGAGCGCCAGCAGAATCGACGCGATGCGGGGGAAAAATTTCATGGGAAGACCTCCTTTTGGGGTTGATATTATTATATCGTAAATATTCTGCCTTGTCAAGGGGAACATTTGCGGGCGAGGTTTCGTCTAAACACAAAAAGGAGCTGATCACAATGAAAGACTGCATTTTCTGCAAAATTATCTGCGGGGAAGTGCCATCCATGAAGGTTTACGAGGACGAGCATACGCTGGTTTTCATGGATATCGCTGGAGACGTGGACGGGCATATGCTCGCCGTGCCAAAGAAGCATATCCGCAGCATTTTCGACTGCGACGCCGAAACGCTGCATCATCTGATGGATGCGGTGAAGCGGGTGTCCGATCACTGCACCGAGAAGGGCGGCTGCGACGGCGTGAACCTGCTGAACGCCAGCGGTGAGAGCGCCGGACAGTCGGTGCCCCACTTCCACATCCACATCATCCCCCGCAAGAAGGGGGATGGCATCGATGCGTGGCCTCATTTTGCCGGGGCGGCGCACGATATTGCCGAAACCTACGAGCAGATTCGCGTAAAATGAAAAGGGCTGAAGGGAATGCCGCTATACGGCATTCCCTTCAGCTGTTTGTTATCTTTTGAGCGGACATACCCTTGGCAGCCATCGAAATCCAACTAACCTATGGCGGCCGTCGCCCTCGTCGGCCGCCATTCGAACGCATATAGATTTCTACATTGTATCGCTGAGATGAAGAAAGCTGTTTTCGCTCGCGGGCGGCGACGGGGGCGACGCCGCCATAGGTTAGTTGGCTTATGAAAACTACAGAGATAACGTGCTGTTGTAGTTTCTCATGCCTTCTTTCACACTTTTTTCCGCCAGTTTACCAGCACAATGCCGGCTGCGACAGCGGCAAGCGAGATGATCGTGCGCAGATTGAAGATATCCTCGCCCAGCAGAATGGCCGACACCAGCACGCCGAAGACCGGCACTGCGAACTTGAATACCGTTACCTCGCTGACCGGATTGTTCCGCAGCAGAATCGCCCAGATCACATAAGCCGCCGCGATGGCAAAGGCGAGATAGAGCAGAATCGGCAGCGCCCAAACGCTCTGCGGCGCGACGTGTCCGCCGGACAGCAATCCCACCGCCGTCAGCGTCACGCCGCCAAGCAGCTGCTGACAGCCGGTGAGCAGCACGGGGCTCATTTTCTGCGACTGCTTCCGGCTGATGATGTAGCCCACCGCCGCCGAGCAGGAGGAGAGGATGATGCAGCCCTCGCCCGAAAGGGTGAAGCTGAATTGCAGCCCATTCAGATTGATCAGCACCAGCCCGGCAAAGCCGACAAGACAGCCGATCAGCTTTCCTGCTGACATATGCTCCTTTTTGTCCGCCAGCGGCAGAAGCAGCACCAGCAGGAACGAGCCAAGCTGATTCAGCACCGAGGACACCGAGCCGGACAGATTCGCCAGCGCGATGTACAGAAACGCATACTGAATCACCGTTTGGAAAACCGACAGCAGGACGATGCCGCCGAGATTTTCCTTTTGGGGAAGGGGCGCTTTTTTCGTTGTGACGGCAAAGTAAACGAGAATCATCCCGCCCGCCAAAATAAAGCGGAAGCCCGCAAAGAGGATTTTCGACGGCACGTCGCCGCCGTCGATGGCGAAAAGCCGGTAGCCGGTCTTGACTACCGAGAAGCCGCAGCCCCATAAAAAGGAGCAGATCAGCGCGAATAGGGGAAGGAACTTTCGATTTGCAACGAGTTTTTCCATGATGAACCTGATTTCTGCTGTACTATTTTATAATATGATATCACAAAACCGCGCCGCTGGGAATGGGAAGATATTACGAATTTGTAGGCAATTCTTACCCCGGTGATTGACGGCGGCGGAAAAATGTCTTATAATATAAGTAGCTCAATCATGAGGATGAGGAGATTTTGCCCATGTTCCAGTTTACACGCGCAGAAAATATCGAGAGCGGGGAGGACATCGATGTCCGCCTGCGCTCGCGGACACCCGAAAACATCCATCCCATGCAGGCACGTCCGCATATGCACGAATTTATCCTGCTTTCCTATATGCAGTCGGGCGAATGCACCCAGCTGGTGGACGGCGTGGAATACCGCACAAAACGGGGGGATATGCTGTTCATCGGCATGAACCAGACCCACCAGATGATCGTCACCGAGCCGGTGGTACACTACAATATCCTGCTTTCCAGCAAATTCTGGAGCGAGGAATTAAAAAACGTGGACAACTTTGAGTCGATCTTCGCCCTGTCGATTTTCAACGAATTCAAGGACAGAAGCGGCAAGGTCAGCCCGGTGATCTCCCTGTCCGGGGCGGATATTCCCGACATCGAGTGGATTCTGGAACGGATGCTTCGGGAGTTCGAGGGGCGGGATATCGGCTGGCGGGCAATCCTCAAAAGCTACACGCAGATTCTTATCACCAAGCTGCTGCGCGGATTCTCCCACGCCAACAAATACGCCGCCGTCATGCTGGGCGACGCCATGAAGAAAATCCTCGAGTATATCGACGTCAATCTGGGCAGCCGCCTGACTCTCTACGAGCTGGCGGAAAAGTGTTCCTATAATCCCAGCTATTTCTCCCGCATCTTCAAGGAGTGCTTCAATATGCCCTTCTCGGAGTACGTTCAGCAGCGGCGGATTCACACGGCGATGGAGCTGATCCGGGAGAATCGGATGAGCATCGAAGCCATCATGGAGACGGTGGGCTACAGCGACAAAAAGAGCTTCTACCGCTATTTCAAAAAGATCACTTCCCAGACCCCCGCCGAGTACAAGCACAACGTGCTCGGACAGAGTTCGTCATGAAATCCTACAGACAGGTCATCGATTCCCATTACAATTTCAACCAGTTGGTGGTATAATTTTTTACTGAAAGCGATTGCTGTTTATAGAAATCGCTTATTCGGAAAGGAAACAACATGAAAGCAATTCTCGTAAATCCCGATCAGTCCCTCGTTTGGACAGACGTTGCCGACCCCGCTCCCCGCGACGGCGAAGTTCTCATCGACATCCACTGCGCCGCCTGCAACCGGGCGGACGTGCTTCAGCGCGCCGGCAAATATCCGCCTCCCGAGGGCTGCCCCGAATGGATGGGTCTGGAGGTTTCCGGCGTGGTGCTGGAATCCAAATCCAAGCGTTACAAGCCGGGTGACCGCGTTTGCGCACTGTTGGGCGGCGGCGGTTACGCCGAGCGGGTCACGGTGGACGCGGGCATGGTTCTGCCCATTCCGGATGGTATGGATTTCGTCAAAGCCGCGGCGATTCCCGAAACCTTCGCCACCGCTTACCTGAATCTGGTGCTGGAAGCCGGACTAAAGGCGGGAGATACCGTTCTGATCATGGCGGGCGCCAGCGGTTTGGGAACGGCGGCGATTCAGGTTGCCAAGGTGTTTGGCGCGACGGTGATCACCACCGTCGGCTCGGATGCGAAAAGTGCCGATGTGAAGGCGTTGGGCGCGGACTTCGTCGTCAACCGCAAAACCGGCAGTCTGGGCGAGGTTATGGACGCCCATCCCGTGGACATCGCGCTGGACTGCGCAGCGGGCAGCGACTTTGGAAAGAACTTCCTGCGCATGAATCGCGGCGGACGCTGGATTATCGTATCCACGCTGGCTGGCGAGGAAAGCGTGATCAACCTGCGCGGCGTGATGAAGAAGGGGCTACGGCTCATCGGCTCCACCCTGCGCAGCCGCACGCCGCAGATGAAGGGCATCGTCCTTGAAGAAATGAGAAAGGCGCTCTGGGATAAGTTCGCGTCCGGCGAAATCGCCCCGGTGGTGTGCGGCGTGCTGCCGATCACCGAAGCCGAACGGGCGCATGAGATGATTAACAGCGATCACACAGGAAAGGTGGTAATGACTGTTCAATGAAGAAAATCAGAATCGGACAGATTGGCATCGGACACAATCACGGCGAAGAAAAAATGCGGGCTGTCCGAAAGTACGACGACCTCTTTGAGGTGGTCGGATGGTGCGAAGAAGACGAAGAATGGGTGAAAAAGCGGGGGAATCTTGATGTTTATCAGGGCGTGCCGCGCATGAGCCGGGAGGAGCTTCTGAATTCCTGCGAGGCGATGGTCATCGAAACCGACGTCTGGCGAATGATGGAAGCCGCCCGCCAGTGCGTGGACAGGGGCATTCATATGCACCTTGACAAGCCCGCCGGCGAGGATTTCGACGAATACCGCCGGATTATGCTGGACGCCAAGGCGTCGGGCACCATCGTGCAGCTGGGCTATATGTACCGCCACAACCCGGCGGTGCAGTATATCCTTGAAAAGGTGCGTTCCGGCAAGGTGGGCGAGGTGCTGATGGTTCACACTGAGATGAATACCGAGCATGGCGCCGCTTTCCGCAAATGGCTGGAGCATTATCAGGGCGGCGATATGTACATTTTCGGCTCCCACTTGCTCGATCTGGTGCTGCTTCTGCAAGGTGAACCGCTGGCTGTGCATTCCTTCTTAGATAAAACCCATTTCGACGGAAACGATTCCTACGACAGCACGCTGGCCGTGCTGCAATATCCCAAAGCCACCTCCACGGTGCGGGTGACATCCTTCGAAGCCAACGGCTACGGACGCCGCCAGCTGGTGGTGGTCTGCGAAGGCGGAACCTTCGAGGTCAAGCCCTTCGAGCGTCCCACCCGGCTGTTCTGGACGCCCAAAGGCGAGCGGAGCGCCTACGCTTATGTGGCGGACGAAATCGAGCTGCCGGAGATTGGCGGGCGCTACGACACGCAGATTCAGGATCTTGCCGCGATGATTCGCGGGGAAAAGCCCAATCCCTTCGACTGGGACTACGAAATCAGGCTGCATCGGCTGATTCTCGATGCCTGCCGGATAAAGTGAGGTGTACATATGGAATTTCAGGATAAAATCGCCGTCGTGACCGGCGCCGGCGGAAACATCGGACGACATATCGCCCTTCGCTTCGCAAAGGGCGGCGCGAAGGTGGCGGTCATCGATTGGAGCGGGGAAACGGCAGAGCGGACGGCGGCGGAAATCCGTTCCCTCGGCGGCGAGGCGGAGGCGTTCGTCTGCGACATCAAGGAGTATGCCAACGTTCACGCGACCTTTGAGCAGATCATCGCAAGGTGGGGCAGGGTGGACATCCTCGCCACGGCGGCGGGCGGAAGCACCCGCCAGCTCATCACCACCATGGCAAAGCAGTCGCCCCAGGTTATTACCGACAACATCGGCGTAAACCTGTTCGGCGCGCTGTGGTCGGCGAAGGAAGCCGCCATCGACTTTGAACGCCGTCAGGCGGCGGGACGGATTATCTGCATCACGTCGATTCTCGGCTTGCAGGGAATGCAGGGCTGCGTGGAGTACAGCACCGCAAAGGCGGGCATCATCGCCATGGTGAAGTCGCTGGCCAAGGAGCTGGGACATCTGGGCGCGACGGTCAACTGCGTTTCGCCGGGACTGGTCAACCGTCCGGACGAGCATCACGACGTTAGCCACACCAATTTCCTCGGTAAAATGTGTACCGCCGACGATATCACCGACGCGGTGGAATTTTTGGCATCCGACAAGGCGAAATTCGTCACCGGACACAATCTGATCGTGGACGGCGGACGTTCGCTGGGTTTGAAAGGAGTAAACTGAAATGGAGAACAAAACAATCGCATTCACTTCCGTCGGCGTGGCGGAGCTGCTGGATATGCCGGTGGGGCATCCGACGGGCGATCAGGTGCTGGTTAAAACCGAGTATACCGTTATCAGCGCCGGTACCGAGCGCGCCTGCCTGCTGGACGGTCCCAACGTCATCCATACATGGCCGAAGCTGCTTGGCTACAGCGGCGTAGGACGGGTTGTCGAGGTGGGCGAGAGCGTGAAGGATTTCGCCGTGGGCGACCGGGTGCTGGTTTATCACGGTCATCACGCGCAGTACAATCTGGTGCAGACCCATCAGCTGACCAAAATCACGGACGACCGGGTGGATTCGAAGGACGCGGCTTATGTCATCGTGGCGAGCATGGGTCTGGGCGGCGTTCGAAAGCTGGAGCTGGAGCTGGCGGAATCGGCGATGGTTATGGGTCTGGGCATTCTGGGTATCTTCGCCGTGCAGCAGCTGGCGCTGTCCGGCGCGAACCCGCTGATTGCCGTGGATTTCAACGAGGAGCGCCGCAAAATCGCCCTCGAGCTGGGCGCGGATTACGCGCTGAACCCCGGCGACCCCGATTTCGTGGAGCAGGTGAAGAAGATTACCGGCGGCAGAGGCGTCAACGCCACGGTGGAAGTCACTGGCTCGTCGGTCGCCATGAAGCAGGCGCTGGACTGCGCGTCCTACATGGGACGGATTGCGCTGCTTGGGTGTACGCGGGTTTCCGACTGCGCGGTGGATTACTATCAGCAGGTGCATCGTCCGGGCGTGAAGCTCATCGGCGCGCACAACTTTGTCCGCCCGAAGGTGGAATCCTTCCCCCACCACTGGACGCATCACGACGACTGCCGGGCGCTGCTGGGTTTGATCGGCGCGGGCAAGCTGAAAATCGGTCCCATCCGTTCCCGCATCTGCAAGCCCGAGGAAGGTCCCGCCCTCTACGACTGGCTTTCCAAGGGCAAAAACGAGGCTGGCGAGCTCTTCCCGCTGGGCATCGAATTTGACTGGAATGAATAATCGGAGGATAGGAAGATGAAGAAACACATCACACGGCTGCTGCTTCTGGCGATGGCGCTGAGCCTGACCGCCTGCGGCGGCGAAAATCCGAACACGCCCACGACCACGGATACGGCGGGCAGCACGGAATCCACCGCGCCCGTCGATCCCTATCTGGACGATCTGCCCGAGGACATCAATCTGAACGGCGCGGAAATCCGTTTCCTCTACCGCGAGGAAGTAGCCGATGAGTTTTATCTGGACGAAGCCACGGGCGATGTGGTGGACGATGCAATTTTCGCGAGCGTCCGCTCGGTGGAGGAGCGTCTCAACGCGAAGATGGTCGTTACAAAGATGGCAGGACATTATGCGAGCGCGCGCAATGGCTACAAAAACCACATCACCAATTCCATCATGGCGGGCGACGATCTGTACGACTGGGTGGACATGATGAGCGGCTCTGGCGCAATTCTCCAGCAGAACGGTGTTTTTAAGAACCTGCTGAACAACAAATACATCGATCTGGATAAGCCTTACTATATTCCCGGGCTGGTGGAGAATCTGTCCATCACCGCCGGTTTGTACTTCCTGTCCGGCGACGCTTCGCTGGGTTATATGAAGACCGCTTTCTGCCTGTACTTCAACAAGCAGATTGCCGAGGATTTCAAGGTGGATAATATATATGAAATTGTCGATGCGGGCGAATGAACGTTGGAAAAGGCCATGGTAATCGCATCTGCCTGTGCCGCTGATCTCAACGGCGACGGTAAATACGGTCTGGACGATAAGTTGGGCTTTGTCGTACACGACAGAACCCACATCAACGGCTTCATGAATTCCACCGACGTGCATACATATCTGCGCAACGAGCAGGGCGAGTGGGAGTATGTCTACGGCAGCGAAGCCGACTACGAGAACATTACCCGGCTGAATCAGCTGTTCTATCATACGGACGGCAGCTATTACTATGGCGGAACCGTCGCCATTGAATCCGAGCAGGAGGGCTACAACGAGATCATGAATAAGTTTGTCTCGGGGGACATTTTCATCATGACGGCGGAGATGGACGACGCGGTTTCGCTGCTGCGGGAAATGAAGAACGACTACGGCATTCTTCCGATGCCCAAGGCGGATGAAGATCAGGAGAACTACTACTCGGGAAGCCGCTCCACCCACAATGTGTTTGCCATGCCCGTGACCACGCAGAATGCGGATAACGCAGGTGCGTTCATGGAAGCGCTGTCGGCATCCAACCACGAGACGGTGCTGCCCGCTTACTACGAAATCGCGCTGAAAACCAAGTATTCCCGCGACGATGAGTCTTCCCGTATGTACGATATCATCCACGACGGCATGATGTTGAATTTCAGCTATCTCTATAATGGAGCGATCGGCACTTCCGCCGCCTACGAAACCGGTCTTGCGAATCCGGACAACTTCATGTCCTACATCGAAGCGAACCGGACGAGTCTGGAAGCGAACTTCGCGAAGTACGTGGAAGAAATGGAAGAAAACTGTTTGAGTAAAAAATGGGTATCCGCACCGGCTGCGGATACCTTTTTTTATCGATTTTCGCTGGGCGTGCAGCCGAACTCCCGCTTGTAGGCGCGCAGCATCGAGCGCACGCTGCCGAAGCCTGCCAGCTCCGCCGCCTCGGTCAGGCGCATATTCGGGTCGTCGGACAGGTTCGCCCGGACGTCCAGCGCCCGCAGATGGTTGATGTAGGCGCTGATGGTCATGCCTATCACGGCGTTGAACTGGCTGGACAGGGTCTGCTGGGTGCAAAGCAGCGCGTGGGACATTTCGGGGATGCGGATGTCCTCCCGAAAATGCAGATGGATGTACTTCAGCGCGTTGACGATCAGGGGAGCGGGGCTGTTCTGCTCCCGCAGTCCGCAGGCTGAGATCACGGCGGTGATGATGGCGGCACAGAGAGAGCGAATAATCTGTCGGCGATTTTCGGCGTTGCCGTCGCCCTGAAAGATTCCCTGCTGCGAGTATGCATGGCGGATTATCCGAGTCAGCGAGAAGATGGTTCCGTCGTCCATCTGAAGGCAGTCGGCGAAGATTTTGCCGTCCAGCTGCCGGGCGGTGCTTCCCAGCAGCTCGGGCGGGATGACGACGACCCAGCGTCGGGCATCGGCATTGACACAGCAGCTGTGAAATGTAAACGAGGGAACGGCGATAAACTGTCCCTGGCTGACCGTATAATTCATGTTGTCGATATTGACCTGCATCTGCCCGTCTTCGACGTACAGAATTTCAATGCTGCTGTGGAAGTGCGTGGGCGAATCCACCTTACCGTGATTGTAATCCACAAAAACGTTGGGCATACAGTCCCGGTAAAGCTCGTAGCGAAATCTGTGAGAGTGATCCTTTCCCGGGAGGCTGTCCAGCATGATATCAACGTAATTTTCCAATCGTCTCATCCTCCATGTTATTGAATTTTGTCACCATGAAGCTCAAATGTGCTATTTACATTCTACCAGATTTCTGATAAAATAGCAATAGAAAAATCCGTATTTTTCGGTTTTTCAATAAAATTTTTATTTCATGGAGGATGAAAAATGACAACGAAACGCTTCATGTGCGCGATTCTGGCTCTGTTCATGCTTGCCGCATCGTCCTGCGGCACAACCGAGCCGTCCAACACAGACGACACTACCACCGCCTCCGGCAGCAGCGAGGATACCACCACTGCCGCTGTTGGCTACGACTACGGCGATCGGAACTACAATGGGTATGAGTTCAAGGTGCTGAACTTTGACAAATGCTGGAACACCTATTTGTATCTTGATTTCACCGAACAGACCGGCGAACGTCTTGACGACGCGGTTTACAACCGCAACCGCAAGGTGGAGGACGAGCTGAACTTTAAGTTTGTAGAAGAAAAAATCGCCTACACCGGCTGGGGTACGGGTCAGAACGCCATTCTCGACCGTGTGACACAGGCGGTTATGGCGGGCGACTATTCTTACGACGCCGCTTACCTGCCGGTATCCTTCAAGCCGGGTATTGTCACCGACGGCTATCTGTATGACCTGAACGAGCTGCCCGGATTGAATATGGACGAGGATTACTGGGACGTCGTGCTCAATGAATCGCTGGAACTGAACGGACATCTTTACACCGCGTCCAGCCCGCTGCATCTGATGAGCTTCGATATGGCAGACGTGCTGCTGTTCAATCAGGACCTGTTCGACGACAAAAAGCTGGACTATCCCTATCAGCTGGTTCGTGACGGCGAGTGGACGCTGGACAAGATGTACGAATACGTGACCACCATCGCGTCGCTGAACGGCGATGAGTCCTTCGCGATCAACGCCAGCGGCAACGCGATCTACGGCATCGCAAGCCATAACGATATCCCCTTTGCCATGACTTACGCGGCAGGTTTCACGATCTCCAACAAGACCGATACGGGCATTACGCTTAATATCGAGGATGAGCGCCTGTACAATATCGTGGAAAAGCTGGGCAAGATGTGGAACAAGGAAGACGGCTACGCCATCATCGGTACGGACGCTAGCCAGCCCAACTACTACATCGGTCTGTTCGGTTCGGGACGGGCGGGCTTCATTACCTGCGAGCTGAAGGCTTCGCTGGAGCTGCGCGATATGGACGACACCTTCGGTTTGATTCCCATGCCGAAGTACGATGAAAGCCAGGAAGGCTATCGCACGATGACCGGCTACAGCGCCTGCCTGCTGACCGTTCCGAAGATTCAGCAGGATCCTGAGCGCACCGGCGTGATTCTGGACGCCCTCAGCTACGAGAGCAACGAAAGCGTTCTGCCGGTTTACTACGATGTAACCGTGTCGCAGAAGGGTCTGCGCAATGAGGAGTCCATCGAAATGCTGGAAATCATCCGCGCCGGACGTGCGGCGGAATACACCCGCATTTACGGCATTTCCAACACCTACGTCTCCAAGCTGCTGAGCCTGATCACCTCCGGAAGCACCGAGACTGCGTCGCTTGCCGCATCGCAGAAGACCTCGATGGAGGAAAGCATCGCCACGGTTCTGGAAGCACTGGAAGATAACGCATAACAAACACAAAACTGCCGCGAATGCGGCAGTTTTATGTTTTATTGTTACGGTTTCAGCAAGCCGCTCGTTTCGATCACGTCGGCGCGGTAGCGTGCCACCGCGACAGCCAGCTCCTCCGGCTTGGTCAGCAGCCAAAGCCCCAGCCGCCCGATTTCGTGAATCTTCGCCGCCGATTCGTCAGTGACCGGCGGAACCTTGCACCAATTCGACGCATAACCGTTGTCGGCGCGCTGCCAGACGGTGAGCTGCTCCTTCGGCACAAGGACGGCGACCTTCACAAGGCTTTCGTCGTCCAGCGGGCCGTCGTAGTGAATCTGCGCGGCGGGGAAGCGCTTCAGCACTTCCTCGATCAGCCAGATCTGGCTTGCCGTGAAGCCGCAGAGAGGAAGGGCGCCCGACGCTTCAATCAGATTGTAAAGAATCGCGCGCTGCTCGGACGTATGACTCTGCGTCACGTTGTCGAATTTCACGCGGATGCCGCTTTCCTTCGCCAGCGCCAGCACCTCCTCGATCGCCGGAATTTTCTCGCCGCGATACTGCTCGCCGAACGCCACCCCCGCGTCAAGCGCCCTCGCTTCCTCGAAGGTCAGCTCGGCGATCTTCGTCTCATCGGGCAGGGGAGCGCCGTCGGCAGCGCGGCAGGTGCGGTTGACCGTTCGGTCGTGGAGGACGACGCAGCGATTGTCGGCGGTAAATTTGGTGTCCAGCTCGATCATGCCGTAACCCTGTTCCACCGCCAGCTGGAACGCTGCCATCGTATTGCCCGGCGCGTCGGACGCCACGCCCTGATGGGCTTCAAGGACGCACCTGCCGATCTCCTCCTTCACCCGAAGCAGCGGGCGGGGATCGTTCGCCGTAATCAGCGATGCCCCCCGCTCGATGCAGAGGCGGACGTCGGCTTCGGTATCGGCGCAGTACATATGCATGGGCAGCCCCTTGGCGCGGTAGAATGCGCACAGCTCCGAGCGCACGTAGGTCATGGACAGACCGATTTCGTCGTAACAGTCATAGCCGTCGAACTCGCCCATCTGCAAATCCGGGTAGCCCATGGTGCGGGCGTTGTATTTCTCCTTGAGATAGCGGATAATCCGACCGTTGAAGGCGTAGAACCAGCAGTCCTCGAACTTGCCGTACTCCTTGAGCATCGCCACGGCGATGTCCACCGTTTCCTCCGTGTATTCCTTGATCTCCACGCCCAGCTTCATGTCCGGGCGCTTGGATTTGACCAGCTCCAGCAGCTCCCGCAGCGTGGGAACCTGAACCTTCCCAGCGAATTTATCGCCGAATTTTGCGGGATTTGACGGGCAGAGCGTCTTGATTTCGGTCAGCGTGCGGTCGCGCAGATGTCCGGGAACGCCGCAGGTGCGCATGGTATCGCCGTCGTGCATCAGCACCGGAACCTTATCTTTCGAAAGCCAGATGTCGAATTCAAAGGCGTCCACGCCCAGATCGATGGCGGCTTCGTAGGAAAGCAGCGTATTTTCGGGATATTCAGCGCAGAAGCCCCGGTGTCCCTCGGTGTAAAGGTTAAGCATATCAGTCAATCCTTTCTATGGAAATTGCCTCATAAATCCGCGCGATATCCTCCGGCAGCGGCGGATTCGTGCCCTCCCGCAGGCAGGCGGCTGAGCCGTAAGCCACCGCCCGGCGGAGACGTTCGTCCCCATCCCCCTCGGCGGCGATGAATCCGGCGATGGCGCTGTCGCCCGCGCCGATGGTGGAGAGGGCGTCCAGCTTCGGCACCCGGGCGCGCCAAACGCCCTCCGCCGCTAAAATCGCGCCGTCGCCGCCCAGCGAGATCATCACGTTTTCGATGCCGTCTTCGTGCAGCCGGGCGGCGGTGTGATAAAGCCGCGTCTCGTTCATCGCGCCGAAATAGGATTCGATTTCCTCGGCGTTGGGCTTGATCAGCCAGGGTTTGATGCGGCGCAGCATATCCAGCGTCACCGACTTGGAATCGATAACCAACCGTGCGCCCGCGTCCCGAAGACCGATGAGGAAGGCTTCGGCGGCGTCGGCACAAATGCCGCCGGGCAGGCTTCCGGTGAAGGTCACGATGTCGCCGGGTTTGACGGCGAGACAGAATTTCACCTGCTCCAGCAGATCGGGCGTGCAGGTGAAGCCTTTGAAGGACAGGCGGGTTTCGTCGCCGGACGCCGGGTGAATCGTAATGTTCTCCCGGATGCTGCCGGTCTGCTCGATGACGTCGCAGGCCAGTCCCACTGTCCGCAGACCGTCGAGAAATTCCCGCCCGTTCGCGCTTCCAACCACCACCAGCGGGCGGTTATCGACGCCGCCCGCGCTCAGCGCCCGGGAAATGTTGATGCCCTTGCCGCCCACGTCCCGGCGAACCGATTCGGCCAGATTCTCCCGCCCCGCGCGGAACTCGCCGATGGTCACATGAACGTCGAAGGCGGGGCTTAATGTGAGGGTGGTAATCATGCCTTTTCTCCAATTCTGGGCGCGTTGGCGAGGAGATAGTTCTCGGCTTCGCGGCACCACAGCCCGCCGTGCGCCTTGACGATGCGGTCAAGCTCGGCGAAAAGCGGGTCGGATTTGCCGCGCTCGGCGAAGTCTTCGATGGCTGTCATGGGCAGGTCGAGGTGGGTGTAGCAGACCTTTTTCAGCCCGGAGGGATGCTCCATATCGTAGATCGCGTCGGCATAAGCGTTCAGACCGAGGATGTGCGAAACCATGATGGACGGGTCGATGACTCCGTCCTCGATCAGCTTCACCGTCTCGGCGGTGTCGGCGGGAATGGAACCGGCGGTGCCCACCACATGAATGCCGTCGTAGTGGACGCGGTAGAGGTTCAGCGAACCGGGAAAATCGTGCTTGGCGGGACCGGCGAAGAAGTTGATGCAGCCGTCCTCCCGGCAGATTTCCTCCGCCAGCGTGAACAGTGAGGGGACGGGAACCATGACGAACACATCGTCATAGCCGCCGCCCGACAGTTCGCGCAGCATGGCGGCGGGGTTATCGCAGCCGGAGGTGTTCACGTAGGATGCGGCGGGGAAGCGCTTCTCGGCGTAAGCCAGACGCTCGGCGTTGACGTCAACGACGGTGACGACGGATGCTTTGGCGTAGTTCACCGCCAGCGCGGCAGCCGCCAGACCCATGGGACCAGCGCCGCCGAGAATGGCGATTCGTCCGCCGGCTTTCGCGCCGTCGGTGCGGGTGTAGTCGGTGTAATCGGTGTGATACAGCCCCTTGAAGCCCCGCAGCACGCAGCCGATGGCTTCCACCAGCGAGCCTTTATAGCAGCCGTCGCCGTCGAAGGGAAGCATACAGCCCCGCTCCAGCACAATACGGGGGACGACGGCGTAGGTCGCCGCGCCGCCGATGTAGGGATAGGAATAGCCGGGATCGTGACCGTTTTCCAGCTTAAGGGCGGGCTGAATGATGATGCGCTGACCGACCTGCCAGTCGTTTTGCAGATTTTTGCCCAGCGCGACCAGCTCGCCGCACATTTCGTGACCGATGATGACGGGATTTTCGCTCACGTCCTCGGGAACGCGCTTGTGATTTTTGCCCTGGCGGACGGCTTTATAGGTGGAGGTGCAGAGGGAGTCGGTAATGACCCGCAGCAACGCTTCATCGTCGTTGATGGGCGGGAGGGGAAAGGCTTCGAGGCGGATGTCGTTCTCGCCATGTAACCGCACAGCGGTTGCGTGAAGGCGAACAGCGGTTGTTTGCATAGTGGGGTATCCTTTCAATCATGTATTGACATTTGCAAAAAATGTGGTATAATTATCATAGCACAAATGCTCACATTCGTCAACAGTCTCCGCAAAAGATAAACATTAATCACAAAATCATCACAAATAATCAGGAGTAATCATCCCCATGACCATATCCACCCGGCAGCAGCGGATTCTCGAGCTTCTGCGCACCAATCCCGAAATCACCGTTTATGAGCTGGCAAAGTGCCTGTCGGTCAGCGAACCCACCGTCCGCCGGGACTTCACCGAGCTTGCCCGGCGGGGCTTCATCGAAAAATTCTACGGCGGCGCCAAGCTTCTGCACGGCGCGGCGGACAGCGAAATCCCCTTCCTTATCCGCGAAAACGAAAAAAGCTCCGCCAAGGTGGAGATGGGACGCCGCGCCGCCGAGTTCGTCCGGGACGGGATGGTGGTCATGCTGGACGGTTCCACGTCGGCTTACAACGTCGTTCCCTATCTGACGTCGTTCAAGGATCTGATTGTTGTCACCAGCGGCGCAAAGACGGCGGTGGCGCTGGCTGAGCTGAACATCCGCACCTTCTGCACCGGCGGGCAGATGATCACCCACTCCTTTTCCTATGTGGGCGAGCAGGCGGAGAACTTCGTGCGGGGCATCAACGCTGACCTGCTCTTTTTCTCCTGCCGGGGATTGATGCCCGACGGTCGGATGACCGAGGTCTCCATCGAGGAAGCCAACCTCCGCCGGGTGATGTTCGCGCACAGCAAAACCAAGGTGCTTCTGTGCGACAGCGGCAAGCTGGGGAAGATTTACTTCTACAACATGGGCGACGCCCACGACGCGGACGCTATCGTGTCCAATATCCCCATTACGCTGGAAAAACGGGGGTAAAAGGTTTATTTTTTGATAGTTTCGGTTAGAATTCTGGCTGGTCAACCGGCTTAAAATGCTGTATACTGAATATACCGACACGATCGGAATTTTGTATACAGGAGAATCGAACATGAAAACATCCCTGCGCATTCAATCCTTTGCACTGGCTGCAATGCTGCTGGTGCCGATCCTTGCGTCCTGCGGCGGGAGCGCCGACAATCCCGGAACGTCCGCTTCCGATATCACCACTGCCGATACCACTGCAACCGTTGGGATCGCGGAACTGGAGGTGAAAGATCTGGGCGGGAAGGAGATCAATATGCTCATCCGCTCGGAGTGGAGCTACGAATTCATGGTGGAGGAGGAGATCGGCGAAGTCATCAACGACGCGATTTATCAGCGAAATTCCGCCATCGAAGACCGCTACAAATGCTCGTTCAACTTTATCGATATGCCCGGCACGTGGGGACAGCATGAGAACTTTGCAAACACCATCCACAACAGCGTGCTTGCCGGTGACGGCGCTTACGATTTCGTGATTGGCTATCAGGCCTGTCTGCCCATCAACATCAACAACGGCGATATGCTGAACTTGCTTGAACTGCCCTATCTGACGCTGGACGCTCCATGGTGGACGCAGGAAGGTCTGGACGCACTGACCATCAACGACCGCTGCTACATGGTGGGCGGTGACATCGCGGTCTCCCTGCTGGAGGGTATCTATTGTATGTACTACAACAAGACGCTGGCGGAGGACAACAAGGTGGAAGACCTGTATCAGCTCGTCCGCGACGGCAAATGGACGCACGAAAAGATGATGAGCGTGATTAAGGACACGGCGAAGGATGTGAACGGCGATTCGTCCATGACTGAGGAAGACAAATATGGTTTCATTATCACCGACAACTATATCCTTCCCTATGTCGTAGCCTACGACACACCGACCCTTGGCTACGCGGACGACGGCAGCCTGGAGGTTGTATGGAACAGCGAACACACCATTGACGTGCTGGAAAAGCTGGTGGACATGGCTTATAATGAAAATGTCTATTTCCCGCTGGCCGATTCTGCCGTACAGGAAAAGATGTTCCGCGACGGTCAGTCGCTGTTGGTGCCGTCCACGCTGGGTAAGGCTGCGAAGCTGCGCGATATGAATGACGATTTCGGCATCCTCCCTTATCCGAAGTACGACGAATTGCAGAAGGATTATTACACCACCACGGCAAACGGGGTTTCCATGGCTGCCATTCCGATCACCGCACCTGACCCCGACACCAGCGCGCTTCTGATTGAAGCCCTCTGCCGCGAGTCCCACGAGACCGTTGCACCCGCATTCTACGACATCGCGCTGAAAGGCAAGTACACCCGTGATGAAAACTCGGTGGAAATGATCGAGCTGATTCGAAGCGGCCTGTCCTTTGACGCAGGCTGGATTAACTCGCTGATCACCGGCGTTTCCGGCGCACAGTATTATTTAATGGTAAAAGACAACGACAAGAATTTCGCCTCCTGGTATGCGTCCAACGAGGAATCCATCCAGGGCAAGGTTGACACTTTCTCGTCCGTATATTACGATTAAAATTCCCGAGGTAACATTTTGAAACACTATCACACCATTCTCATCGGCGCGACGGCGCTGGCTTATCCCATTGCCGTCCGCCTTGGCGGGGACTGCCTGACGGTGGAACCTGGCTTCTCGGCGGGCGCGGAGTTCTCCGACGCCATGCGCGCCGAGCCTGTCGATACCCGCGCTCTGCCGCCGATTGCCGCCGCCCTCGCCGCCGAGCTGAAAGGGCGGGGCATTCTGTCGGAGGACGGACGGCTGCATATTTTAGCCGTTGGCGGCGTGCTCTGCGGATGCTGGGCAAAATGCGGCGGAACGCTTCTGATGGGCGCGCGGGCGACGGAAATTGTGCAGACCGGGGACGGCTTTGCCGTCACGGTTTTCCATCCGCAGACCGGCTTCACCACTTACAGCGCGGCGCGGGTCATCGACACCACCGTCCGCGATTTCATGGATTATCAGCCCACCTTCGGGCTGCTGCTGGCGCGGGACGAATGGCTGACGCCCTTCGACGACGGGGACGTTTATCTTCAGCGGGGGCTGTTCGCCGACGAATTCGTGCTGCGATTCCGTGTGCCGCGCGGCGCGACGATTCCCGAAGCGCAGGCGATCGCCGACCGCTGGCTGGAAACCCATCGCGAACGTTTGGGCAGCGCGCAGGCCGCGGGAATCGCGCTCTACATGGGGCAGGAATTTCGGTTGCCCGTGGACATGGTGCGGGATGGTGTGCGGTATCTGACGTCGGCGTCCCATCCCGACCTGATGTCGGCCGTAAAAGGGGGCGAGCTTGTATGTCTTTGATGCTGCATATATTAAATGAAGGAAACCCCTCCTGCGAACCCTATGACGGCGGATTTGAGCTGACCTGCGACGTCTGCGTGGTCGGGCTTGGAACGGCGGGAGCCATCGCCGCTATCGCCGCCGCAAAGCGCGGACAGCGGGTCATCGGCGTGGATGCTTCGTCCATCCCCGGCGGCGTGGGCACGTCGGGCTGCGTATGGGACTACTACTACGGCGCGTACGGCGGGCTTTACTGCGAGATCAACGCCGAAGCCGACCGCATCGTCGCCGAGGGCAGATACATCCATTCCACCAAGCCCGGCTACAAGCTGAGCTATTCCACCCCCGTCAAATCGCTGGCGCTGGAACGCTTCTTTGAACGTTACGGCGTGCGGACGATCTACGAATCGAACGTCACCGGCGTGCTCTGCGACGGAAAGCGGGTAGTCGGCGTGATCATTTTCGACGGCGGACGATTTGTCAGCATCGGGGCGTCGGTGGTCATCGACGGCGCGGAGGGAGCGGTTTGCCACCTGATGGGGCTTCCCACGCTGGGCGGACGGAAGTCGGACGGTAAAACCGCGCGATTCTCCCGCACTGTGGGCGTGATGGAGTACAAGCGTATGCATGGTGCGTGGGCGTTCAACGAGGACTATGCGAACACCACGCCTTCGGAAGCGGCGGCAATGACCTGCCGCTGGGCGTCGAGCCATCCCTGCCTCGCCGAAAGCTATACCGACCGCACCCGCTTGTACGCCGTTGGGCGTGAGATAGGGCTGCGCGAGGTGCTCTGCGTTTCGTGTGAGCGCAACTTCCTCTTTACCGATTATCTGGCGGGGAATTGCCCGGAGAATGTGATTTTTTATACGTTCTCGCCGCTGGACAACGCAAATCCCGATCTTTGGAACGAGGATGAAGATTTCCAAGACTGGCAGTTCCTGTGCGGTATGCACGCTTACGGCGTCAGCATGGGGGTCTGCCCGGAGATGCTGATTCCGAGAGGGATGGAAGGAATTCTGCTGGCGGGCAAGCATATCGGAACCGGGCATACCATGACTTCCACTATCCGTATGCGCACCGATATGGAAAAATGCGGCGAAGCGGCGGGCGTCATGGCGGCGATGATGTGCGAGCACGGCTGCTCCGGGCTGACGCTCAGCCGGGAGCACTTCGATGAACTGCGGGGTATCCTTGCCGAATCGGGCTGCTATGACCCGGACAACGACCGCGGCATCTGCGACTTGAATCTGCCGGACGACCCCATGTGGAAGCCCGTTCCGCTACCGAAGACGGCGGAGGAACTTCGGGAGACGCTGGGGTCGGAGCATCCGTCGCTGGGACTGTTTGCGGTGCGGCTGGGGCTTTTTGACGCGGACACGCTGGCGGGTTGGCTGGATGCGGACGGATTGTTGCGCGATAACGCCGCCGTCGCGCTGGGCATGATGGGCGATCGGCGCGCACTGCCGGTGCTGCGGGAAATTCTGGCGGGAGAGCCGGTGGTGCATATTTACCGCTCGCCCCACAAATATTTCTTCCCGTGGCTGGAAACCACCGAGCTGTGCAACTTTACGAAGGCAGTCTGCCTTGTCGGACGGCTGGGCGATGCCGATTCGCTGGAGCGGCTGCGTGAAATCGCCGCCGGGGACGATAAGGCGGCAGAATGGGCGAAGGCGTCCATTCGAAAAATCGAGCAAAAGAGTTGACGGCGCGGCGGATCTGTGGTATAATGGGAAAAACCGACAGGAGGGAACCATTATGAAGCTTGCCGCCACCACTGGCGATTTCTCCCATTATTTTTCCGACAGAGCCGATCAGATCCGCGCTCTGCACAAAGCGGGGTTCCGCTGCATCACCTGAACCTGTACGATCTGGACAAGCCGGACAGCCGCTTCCTGAAGCCCGACTGGCAGGAATACACCGCGTCCCTTGCCGAGCTGGCGAAGTCGCTGGGCATGACCTTTGTTCAGGCGCATATACCCGGCTCCAGCGGCAATCCGCTGGTGAAGAATAGCACTACGACCATCTGATCTAGGGCACCATCCGCTCCATCGAGGTCTGCGCCATGCTGGGCATTCCCAATGCGGTCATCCATACCGGCTGGCTGGATGGCGTGGAGAAGGAGCAGTATTACCGCGATAATCTGGAATTCCTGCGCAGCTTCTTCCCGGCGATGGAGAAATACGGCGTGAACCTGCTGATTGAGAATTCCACCCGCGCCAATATGGGAACGAAGTATTTCTTCTACGAGGGAAGGGATATGATGGAATTTCTGGAATACGCGAACCATCCCCTGCTTCACGCCTGCTCTACCGCGTGGGCGAATACGCGCTGAAGGCCTACGGCTGCTTTGAGGAATGAGTCGACGGCGCAATGTAATTTGCAAAAAAATGCAAGGAAAAATGTTACTTTTTCCTTGCATTTTCATTTTGTTTATGCTATAATAATGGTAAATTCTCCGCTTCATATGGCGGAAAAAACATTGAACGAGGTGAATCAACATGATCATCAAAAATCCTCCCATGGGCTGGAACAGCTGGAACACATTTGGTTCCAACATTCACGAAAGCATGATCCGCGAAAGCGCGGACGCCTTCATCGAGCAGGGACTGAAGGACGCGGGCTACGAGTATCTGGTCATCGACGACTGCTGGTCGGAGTATGACCGCGACCCCGTCACCGACCGGCTGGTGGCAAGCCATGAGAAGTTCCCGAACGGCATGAAGGCCGTGGCGGACTATGTACACAGCAAGGGTTTGAAGTTCGGTATGTACTCCTGCGACGGCGTGCGCACCTGCGCCGATTATCCCGGTTCCTTCGATCACGAATTCCTCGACGCCCAGACCTTCGCCGAGTGGGAAGTGGACTTCCTGAAATACGACAACTGCTACCGTCCCGCCACCGCCGACTGCCAGCTGCTTTATCAGCGCATGGGCGTGGCGCTGGAACAGTGCGGACGCGACATCCTGTTCTCCGCCTGCAACTGGGGCACCGCCGACGTCTGGAAGTGGATTCGTTCCTCCGGCGCCCATATGTACCGCTCCACCGGCGACATTCAGGACAACTTCAAGAGCTTCACCGAGATCGCCATGAGCCAGCAGGACAAGTACGGCTATTCCGCGCCGAACTGCTACAACGACATCGATATGCTGACCATCGGTATGTACGGCAAGGGCTTGGTCGGCACTACCGGCTGCGACGACACCGATTACCGCACCCAGTTCGTTCTTTGGTGTATGTACGGTGCGCCGCTGATGCTGGGCTGCGACATCCGCAATATGACCGAGGAAACGAAAAAGCTCATCCTTAACCGCGACCTCATCGCCATCGATCAGGATGAAGCCTGCCGCCCGCCCGTATGGCAGCAGCACCCCTGGAACGCCAACGCCAAGTGCGCCTTCAAGCATCTGGCAAACGGCGAGTACGCCATGGCGTTCTACAACTTCGGCGACAAGGAATACGGCGTTCCCGCCATGCTGGAGCTGTTCGGCATTCCCACGTCCAGCGGGCTGAAGGTTCAGCTCACCGACCTGTTCACCGGCGAGGTCGTGGGCGTTTACCGCGACTACGTCCGCTTCCAGATCGCCGCCCACGACTGCAAGGCATTCAAAGCCAAGCTGGTGCGCGACTGATGGACGAGCGCTGCGAGAAGTGCGGCGCACCCCTGACGCAGGATGAAATCGCACTCCACCGCAAGCTGGTCAGCCGCGGGGCGGAAAAATTTTGGTGCAAAGAATGTCTGTCCGCCCATTTCGATATTCCGGTAAAACGGCTGGACGAGCTGGTCGTTTATTACAGGGAAGCGGGATGCACGCTTTTTACATAAAAATCACATGGAAATAACAGGAATCAGAACATGAACAACAACATCAAATTCGGAACAGGCGGATGGCGTGCCGTCATCGGCGACGACTTTGTTCGCGAAAACATCATGCGCGTGGCGCAGGGCGTGGCAGCCCTCCGCGCCGAGGAAGGCGGTACGACGCCCATTGTGATCGGCTACGACCGCCGCTTCCTGTCGGATACGGCGGCGAAGTGGATTGCCGGCGTTCTGGCGGCCAACGATATTCAGGTGCTCTTTCTCAACCGCAGTGCCCCCACGCCGCTGATTATGCACACCGTGCTCAAGCTGAATCTGGACTACGGCATGGAAGTCACTGCCAGCCACAACCCCTCCGATTACAACGGCATTAAACTGATCGTCAAGGAGGGGCGGGACGCTCCCGCCGAAACCACCGCCCATCTGGAGGAGCTGATCGCCGCGCTTCCCGAGGTGAAGTCCGTGGACTTCGGTGAAGCCGTGACGGCGGGGAAGATTACCTACATCAAGAACCCCTTCAACAGCTTTCTGGACGACATTCTGGGCGTGCTGAACACCGAAGCCATCCGGGAACGGGGACTGCGCATCCTCTTTGACCCGATGCACGGCTCGTCGGTTTACCCGCTGATGGTCATCTTCCACACGGCGCGCTGCACGTTGGACATGATTAACAACAACAAGGACGCTTATTTCGGCGGCTCCATGCCCGCGCCCACCGAATCCACGCTGGCCGACCTTTCCCGCCGGGTGGTGGCGGGCGGATACGATTTGGGCATCGGCGTGGACGGCGACGGCGACCGTCTGGGCATCATCGACGCCAACGGACGCTACATCAGCGCCAACGAAATTCTGGTGCTGCTCTACTACTACCTCCACGAATACAAGGGCTGGAAGGGTCCTGTGGTGCGCAATCTGGCGACCACCCATATGCTGGACGCCGTGGCGGAATCCTTCGGCGAGACATGCTATGAGGTGCCCGTCGGCTTCAAGTGGATTTCCTCCAAAATCGACGAGGTGGACGCTGTGCTGGGCGGCGAATCCTCCGGCGGTCTGACGGTGCGCGGACATATCCACGGCAAGGATTCGGTTTATGCCGCCACGCTTTTCGCGGAGATGATCTCCGTCACCGGAAAGTCCCCCTCCGCGCTGATGGACGAGCTGACCGAAAGGTACGGTCGCTACGAAATGTGCGAGTTCAACCTCCGTTTTGCGCCCGAGGATAAGGCGCGGATTTCGCATATCATCTTCGACGAGAAGAAGCTGCCCGAATTCGGCGCCGACATCGCCCGCGTCGCCTACGAGGACGGCTGCAAGGTATATTTCGCTCCCAAGGCGGACGGCAGCTACGGCGGATTCATCATCTGCCGCTTCTCCGGCACCGAGCCGCTGCTGCGAATCTTCGCGGAAGCGGACAGCAGGGAAAAGGCGCAGGGCTTCATCGACACCTTCGCGAAGTTTCTGGGGCTGTGACCATGCGGCTGTTTCATGTGAGCGAGGATCCGAACCTCTCCGTCTTCGAACCGCGCATACCCACCCGCGCCGACCTTGACCCGGAAGTGCCGCTGGTTTGGGCGCTGGACGAGGAGCATCTGCCAAACTTCCTGACGCCCCGGGATTGTCCCCGGGTGGCGTATCAGACCGGCGTCAACACCACCGATGAGGACGCGGCGCGATTCTTCACGCCGCCCCATCGCTATACGCTGGTTATCGAAAGCGGCTGGTTCCCGCTGTTTGCGCAGACCACGCTCTGGCTGTATGAATTCGACCCGTCAGGCTTTATAAAGCAGGACGACGCGGCGGGCTATTGGGTGGCGACCACAACCCAGACGCCCATCGGCAAGCTCTGCGTCAACGACCTGTTCGACGAGCTGTTCCGCCGGAATGTGGAGCTGCGGGTGGTGGAAAACCTCTGGCCCATTGCCGATTCGGTGCAGGGGAGCAGCCTTCAATGGTCGCTTTGCCGGATGAGAAACGCCTGCGAAAGGCAGACACTATAAAGAAGCGAGCCTCCCGCGATTGCGGGAGGCTCGTTCGTTTGCGATGGATTAAAGGCCGAGGCAGAGAATCGAATAAAGCACCGGGATTGTAACGACGGAAATCAGCGTGGTGCCCAGCGTGAACGCCACGGAGCTGTCGGTATCGCCTCCAAAGCTGTCCGCGAAGGTGGACGCCAGCCCGGCGGTGGGCATGGCAAAGGCGATGAAGAATCCCAAAATCATGTTAGCGTCCACGATTCCGCCGGGAAGCAGCGCTTTCGCAGCAAGGAGCGCCGCCGTGATGACGAGCGGATAAGCCGCCAGCCTGAGCGCCGAAACATAGTAGGTTCTCCACGACCCGAACAGCGTTTTCAGCTTTACGCCGCCCAGCTTCATGCCCAGAATCGTCATGGAGATGGGGGTGACGATATTGCTGAAATGGGTGGAATAGGCGGCAAGCTCGGGAATATAGGATTTGACATTCAGCAGATTCAGCAGGATGCCCGCGATAAAAGCGATCAGCACCGGATTCAGGAACGCCTTTTTCAGGCTGATTCTGCTTCTGTCGCCCGAAACCAGATAGATGCCCAGGGTGTACATCAGGATGTTGGAGATGATGTTGAGCATGATCAGCACGGTCATGACGGGCGAATCCGCGCCGAACACCGACATGGCCAGCGGTATGCCGAGAAATCCGTTATTGGGAAATACCGCGCAGAAACGCATCATGCCCCGCGTCTTTTCCTGCTTTTCGGCTGCGCTCAGCGGCGCTGACGTGACAAACATCACCAGAATGAAGACCGCGCCGACAACCGCCGTCAGGACAAGCGTAACCAGCAGTTCTTTGTCGAAGGAAAGATTGTTGATGCAGCTGGTGAGAATCAGAAAGGGCATACCGACGTACATCAGCAGCTTGGACAGCGGTCCGGAGCCTTCGGGCTTCAGCTGACCGCTTCGCACCAGCAGAAATCCCGGCACGGCGAGGGAAACGAACAGAATGACATTGCGCAGCATGATAAGCAATGCGTCCATGGTTGATATCCTCCTTGTGATGTCTATCGTATACCATAGATTGAGACCGGAAGGCTGTCTATATCTGCATATGATCCTTCCGATAGTCCGACGGAAGCCGGCCGTAGCGCGCCTTAAAGGCGGCGGTGAAGTGGGCGGGGGAGGAAAAACCGAACTCGGCGGCGATGGATTCGATGGTGTCGCCGCCGGAAGTGAGCCGTCCCAGCGCCGCCTGAAGGCGGCAGTCGATGAGCCAGCGATGGGGCGTAATGCCCGTCGCTTCCCGGAAAACCCGGGAGAGGTAGTTGGGATGATAGCCCAGCGCCGCCGCGACGGATTCGTTGGACACATCCTCCCGGCAGTGCTCGCGGATGTACGACCGCACCTCGTCCGCAAGACGCGCCCGCCGGGAACTTCCGCCCGCCGACGCACGAATCGCGCGCACCAGCAGATCGGTCATAAGCGCCGACAGCCGCAGACGGGTGTGGGGACGATTGTTCTGGAATTCCTCGAACACCTCCGCAACGCCGTCCGCCAGTCCACTGTCGCCCTGAATGACGATGGGTGCGGACAGCTCGGGAAAGTCAATCCGCTCGATAACCTTCGCGGGATCGTAGTCCTCCGGATGGTTCGGCTGCACCACCGGCTCGTTTGCGTGGGCGCAGGTCAGATCGAAGTTGACGCAGATGTAGTCGAAGGATTTGTCCGCGACCCGGCAGAACCAATAGGGAATCCCCGTGTTGAAGACGCAGACGGCGTCCTTTTTCAGCTTCAACTCGCCCGTGGTCGTGCGAAGCAGTGCTTCGCCTTCGCGGATGCAGAAGACGCGGCAGTCGTAGGCCATCGAATAGCCCCGGTTGTTCCACTTCCAGTTCGCTTCGGTGACGTTGCGCACCCAGGGGCGGATCTCCTCCAGCGTCATGGGTCAGCGGGGGATGACAAAGTGCTTGGGCAGACCGTTTTCGTAGGGAATGTCGCACTCGCCCTGAATCAGCGGCAGCAGGTAGTCGATGCCCGCGTCGGTGATGTTGTTGCCCTCGGCGTTGATGAATTCGTCCGGAACCTCGCGGATCATGTTGGCGATCTTCGCGATGTCCCCGGGCTGGATGTCCACATAATAGTCGCCCTCCCGGCGGATGAAGCACATCATCTTGCCGGACAGACCGCCCACGGCGTTTTCGACGGCGGCTCTGCCTACGCGAACCGATTCGCTGATGTCCGCGCCCGACGCGATGTGGGACGCGCATCTCTGGAGGATGTTCAACTCAACCGAACGCACCTTGCAGCCGATTTCCGCCTTGACCGCCATTTCCAGCGTTTTGCCGGTGCCGGACAGATAGCGGTGTCCGAACACGTCCACCGCGCCGCTTTGGGAACCTTCGCCCACATAGTGACCGTCCGCCAGCTTGATGCCTTCGGAGACGGCGACCACCACGTTGGGATGCACCTCCAGCGCCGCGCGAACGTCGGCGTAGAACCTATCGTAATCGAACACCCGCTCGGGCAGATAAACAAGGTCGGGCGCCACGCCGCAAACCTTGCGGGTCAGGGCGGCGGAAGCGGTGAGCCAGCCGGCGTCCCGTCCCATGATTTCGACGATGGTGACAGCCTTCATCGTGTAGACGGCGGTGTCGCGGATGATTTCCTGCATGGAAGCGGCGATGTACTTGGCGGCGGAACCGAAGCCGGGGGTGTGATCGGTGCCCACCAGATCGTTGTCGATGGTTTTCGGCACGCCCATAACCCGCATTTCCCAGTCCTTGTCAGCCAGCCAGGCGGTGAGCTTTGCCACCGTGTCCATGGAATCGTTGCCGCCGATGTAGAAGAAATAGCGGATATCGTGCTTTTTGAAGAAGGTCAGCAGCTGCTCGTAAATGACCGCGCCCTCGGCGTCGTCTAACTTTGGCAGCTTGCGGCGGCAGGAACCGAGCGCGGCGGCGGGCGTAGCTTCCAGCACGCGCAGGTCGGCTTCGTTTGCGAAAACTTCGCTTAAATTGCAGATTGTGTCGGCGAGCATACCCTCCACGCCGTTGAAGGCGCCGTAGATGGTCGGGATGGCGTCCGACGCCATAGCGCCGCGAATGACGCCCGACAGGGTAGCGTTGATGGCGGCGGTGGGTCCGCCCGACTGTCCGACGATGGCATTTCCTTTAAGTAACATGGGTTTATCTCCTGTTATGATTTAATGAAAGGTTTGATATCAACAGTTTATCATAATTTTGCCCTTTTGTCAAGATGCAAGGTAGAATTATAACGAAAAACTAACGGAATTGTGTGAATATTCGCAAAAATGAAGTGCAGAAAAGAATCGCCATCGGCTTTGAAAGCCGATGGCGAAAAATCACGAACCCGTGGATTTGTAATGCCGCACGCCCAGCTTCCAGAGCAGGGCGCAGGGAATCAGGAAAACCAGCGCCAGCAGCGGCGCGAACAGATTCAGAAGGCTGTCCGTCCGCCCGATCAGATAGTGCAGCGGATAAACCTGCACCAGCGTATAGGGCACGACGAAGGTCATGACGGTCATGATTTCTTTTCCGTAGATGTCGAAGGGATAGCTGCCATGCTCCCGCACGCCGTCGGTGAGGATGTTCATGAACTCCAGCCCCTCCAGCGTGAAAAAGCAGATGAAGGCGAAAATTACGAACACACCGACAAACACCAGCGCGCCGCATACTACCATCAGCACAAGGCAGAGGATTTTGTCCGGCGTAAAGTCGATGCCGCTGGCGGGGATGGCGTAGCAGAAGGTGACGATGGCTTGAAGGAGCCTTCCGAGGCGGGTAAGCTCGGTTTTGCTGGCGATGACCTGGAAAATTTCGTTCCGGGGACGGACGAGGATGCGGTCAAATTCGCCGTTGCCGATGACCGCCGGAAAGCGGTCAAGCCCGCGTGCAAAGGTTTCCGCCAGTGAAAACGCCATATAGATCGACGCGAAGCAGAGCAGCACCTCCTGATAGGTGTAGCCCTCCACCGTGCCGAACCGCCGCAGCAGGAAGTAAATCGTCAGAAACGCGCTGAACGCGCCCGAAAACTGTCCCAGCAGCGTCATGATGAAGGACGCCTTGTACTGCATCAGCGAGCGCAGGTGGATGGACAGAAATTTGCGGTAAACGGTGAGATTGGAGATTTTTTTCATAATTAACCTCCCTGTACCACGACCCGCTTCAGCGAACGGTTCAGCCACATCCGACCGGTGACGATCAATACCGCTGCCCAGATAAACTGCAAGCCCACCGTTCGCAGCGCGTCCATGCCCGCCAGCGTGCCGCCCCAGATCAGACAGGGCGCGCTTTGCACCGCCGCGAAGGGAAGGTATTGCAGCACGTCGTAGAAGCCGTCCGGCAGGAAGGGCAGGGGAACCAGCTCGCCGCCGAGAAATCCGGCGACCATGCCGTAAACCATCCGCACGCCCGCGTGATTCAGCGTGTAGAACGTGCTGATGTAGACGAACATTTCGATGGACGAAACCACCAGCAGGCTGCCGATCAGCGAAATCAGCGTGACCGCCAGGGCGAACACCACATCCCCCGCCGTTTCGCAGCCCTCGGGAAAGCGCATTCCGTAGCCCGCGGGCAGAAAGGAAGCGATGACCAGAATCGGCATACAGCGCAGCACCACACGCGAAAGCCTGGACGCGCAGGATTTGGTCAGCCACATGGCGTAGAGGTCACAGGGGCGGATCAGCTCCATGGAGATGGAGCCGCCGGTGATGGCGGAGAAGATGCTGCTGTCGAAGTGCCACGAATTAAACATGGAAAGCATCGCCTGCCGGAACCAGATGTAGTTGACCGTCGCCTGCAAGCCCATGGGGAAGGCGGACGGATCGCCGCGCCAGAAGGCGTTATAAAGGAGCGTTTCCATGAAGCCCCAGAAAAACTGGGTGGCGATTCCCGCCAGCGCGGCGGCGCGGTATTGCAGCCCCGCCGAGAAGCGGATATGAAAGAATGCCAGATATTTGTGCAGGAAGGACGGTTGTTTTGCAGCTTCACTCATACGCCGTACTCCCTGTACATATTGACCACGATTTCGTCGATGGACGTGGATTCCACGGCGATGTCGGTCAGCTCAGTCTTGCCCGACAGCAGCGATATCAGCGCCGACGGCGAACCGTCGATGGCGAACACCGCTCGGTGCGAACCGTCCGAAACGGCGCTTAAGCCCTCCCGACCGTCCAGCGTCAGCAACGACGCGCCCTCGGGAAGGGCGGTCAGGTCGGCGGAGCCGGTGAATTCGGCGGTGAGTCTGCGCCGTCCCTCGAAGCGGTGGCGCAGGTCGGACAGCTGTCCGTCCAGCAGAATCCGCCCTCTGCCGATTAAAATGATGCGTTTGGTCAGGGCTTCAATATCCTGCATATCGTGGGTGGTAAGAATCACCGTGGTGCCGCGCTCCCGGTTCAGGTCGGCGACGAAATCCCGGACGGCGATTTTTGACACCGCGTCAAGCCCGATGGTCGGCTCGTCCAGAAAGAGAATCTTCGGCGAGTGAATCAGCGCCGCCGCGATTTCACAGCGCATACGCTGACCCAGCGAAAGCTGGCGGGTGGGGGTTTGGAGCAGCTGGGATAAATCCAGCATTTCGGTAAGGCGGTCGAGATTCCGGCGGTATTCGATCGGGTCAACCGAATAAATGGCCTGCAAAAGCTCAAAGGAGTCCGCCACCGGCACGTCCCACCAAAGGGCGGAGCGCTGTCCGAAGACCACGCCCAGCTCGGAAACGTGTTCCTTTCTCTGCTTCCACGGTACGCGGCCGTTGATGACGCATTCACCCGAATCGGGGGTGAGGATGCCGCTCATCACCTTGACGGTGGACGATTTTCCGGCGCCGTTTGGACCGATGTAGCCCACCATCTCACCGTCGCCGATTTCGAAGCTGATGTCGGCGAGGGCTTCCACGGTATCGTACTGTCGGCGAAAGAAGCTGCCCACGGCGTTTTTGATGCCGCCCGCTCTGCGCGATACCCGAAAGCTCTTTTTGATGTGCGAAAGACGAATCATAAATTCCTCCGTATTGGACAGACGAAAAAACCGCAGCTGTTCAGCCGCACAGCCTGCGGAATCGGTCTGTTTTTTCGCTTTGGTAACGGCAAAGCAGTACTATTATACTATATCTGCTAAGTGCAATTGTTACGGAATTGTAAATTTTATAAGGCGGATTTTGGAAACGAAGAATATCTTATGTTTTAGAAATCTTGACAAGTACGTCAAAAACAAGTATAATGGAAGCACACTTATGTGCAAAGTATACGTGCAAAAATCACAAAGAAAACGGAGGAAACCAATATGTTCAAAAAAGCGACCCTGCTTCTTCTGATCGGCGCGATGCTGACTTCCGCCGCGTCCTGCGGCACAACGTCCGACGTGGGAACCGACACCACCACGTCCGGCGATACCACCACAGCCGCTCCCGAGGGGTACGATTACAGCGGCAAAAACTACAACGGCAAAACCTTCCGCGTTTTTGGCATGGATGACATCTACACCATGCACATGAAGTTCGACCGGGACGAATCCAACGGCGAAATTCTCAACGACGCCATCTACGACCGCAACCGTCTGGTGGAGGACAAGCTGAACGTGGTCATCGAAGAAACCACCGTGGCAACCTTTGCCGAGGTCAACAACACGCTGGGCACCTCAATTCTGTCGGGGGATGATATCTGCGATCTGGCGCTGATTCCGCCGAGCACCTGCTGCGGCATTATTATTGAAGGCTATTTCAAGGATCTGCGTTCCATCGGAAGCTGGGATCTGGACGCGGAATGGTACAATCAAAGCTACAACGACGCCGTGACGCTGAACGGCAAAATGTACTTCGGTATGTCCGACGCCACCATCGCGCTGACCGACGGCATCTGGGCGCTCTTTTTCAACGAAGACATGATGGAAAACCTCAAGATGGACAAGCCCTATGACCTGGTGCGCGACGGCACATGGACGACGGACAAGCTGATTTCCTATCTGAAGGCCGCCGCTTCCCTGAACGGCGACGAGGACTGGAGCTGGCATATGAACGGCAATGCGGTCTACGGTCTTTCCACCGTGGGAACCACCCACTACCGCGTCACCAACGCCATGGGCGAGAAGCTGGTGGAAAATCAGGACGGCAAGCTGGTCTTCACCGCCGGTACCGACCGCTTCTACAGCGTCATCGATAAGCTGCGCACGCTGATGGATACCAGCTCCGGCGCGGTTTACTTCGGCGGAACGAACGGCGGCGACTTCAACATGGAGAGCGGACAATATCTGGCGCCTTTCCCGTCCCAGCGCACCCTGTTCCAGACGGCGGAAATCTGCAAGACCCAGAGCTTCCGGGAGCTGGAGTTCGATTATGGCGTGGTTCCGTACCCCAAGTACGACGAAAATCAGAGCAGCTATTACTCTCCGATCTTCGAAGCCTGCGTCGCCTTTTCCATTCCGATCACCGCGCCGGACGCGGAGTTCTCCGCCTCCGTCTGGGACGCGCTGGCTTATGAGGGCGGACAGAGCGTGGTTCCCGCCTACCGCGAGGTAACGCTGGAGCAGAAGGGTCTGCGCAACGATGATTCCATCGAAATGCTGGGCATTATCACCGACAGCGCTTTTCCGGATGCCGGTTCCATGTTCGGCATCAGCGGCAGCTTCCGCACCGAGTTCAACACCGAGATCACCAACAACACCGGCGCCATGGCGTCGATCATCGACAAGCACAAGACCTCCATTCAGGAAAAAATCGACGAACTGGTGGACGCCATCGGCTGATAAAAAACGGATATAATACTTGACAACCTCCGATATTATTGGTATAATTGTAGTATTAATACATATCGGAGGTTTTTCATGCCAACCATCACCATCGAGCGCCGGACGATTGAGCCGGGGCGGCGGATTCTCGTCACCAGCGACATTCACGGGCACAAAGAACACCTGCGCGCCGTTCTGGAACAGGCCGCTTTCACGTCGGACGATCTGTTGATCATCGTGGGCGACATCATCGAAAAGGGACCGGACAGCTTGGGCACGCTGCGGTATATCATGGAGCTGCACGAGCGGGGAAACGTGATTGTCACCGCCGGAAATGTGGATCAGTGGCGGATGGATATGCTTGACCGTTTGTGCGAGGAAAGGGTTCCCGAATTCTTCGAATACCTGCAAACGATGCGCAAGCGTTGGAAGAAAACCAGCCTGTTCGACGAAATGACCGCCGAACTGGGCTTCCGGGTCGTACACCGCAATCAGCTGCTGGGCGCAAAGGAGCGGGTGGAGAAACATTTTTCCGCCGAGCTGGCGTTCCTGCGTTCCCGTCCGACGATTCTGGAGACGCAGAACTTCACCTTCGTCCACGCCGGGCTGCCCACCGCCGATCTGGAATCGCTGAGGGGGCGGAGTATTTACGACGTGCTGGGGCTGGGCGATTTTATGAGCAAGGCGGGGAAATTCGACAAATACGTGGTGGTCGGGCACTGGCCGGTGACGCTGTACAGCGATCGGATTGCCCAGGCGAACCCGATTATCGACACGGAACGGCGCATTATCTCCATCGATGGCGGCTGCGGGCTGAAATCGGACGGACAGCTGAACCTGCTGATCATCCCGCACATCGACTGCGATGAAAGCGAAATCAGCCATATCTGGTACGACGGCTTCCCGGTGGTGCGTGCGCTGACGCCACAGCGGGGCGCGGACGTGCCGCTGGGTTCGCGGGAGTGGATGAACATTCGCTGGGGGGACAACAAAATCACCGTCCTCGACCGGGTGGACGATTTTGTTTTCGCCAGCCACGACCGGACAGGTCACCGATTCTGGATGCCCGCAAGCTACCTCTACAGCGACGGCGTTTCCTGCAACGACTACACCGACCGCACGCTGCCGGTGAATATCGGCGACCGGCTGGCGCTGGTGATGGAAACCTCCCGAGGCTATATCGTGAAGAAAAACGGCGAAACCGGCTGGTATCGGGGCGAGATTCTGAGATAAAAAGCGGGTCTGACGCAATCGCGTCAGACCCGCATCTTAGTTTGCCGTTCCCGTCGCTTTGTTCACGAGGATTCGAAGCGCCGAACCTTCGTCCACCAGCTTCCCGGCGAGGATGTCCTCCTCGGTGACACGCGCCAGCAGAATTTCCTTATCGCTGGTGCGGTTCCAGTCGTAGATGATGTTCAGCTTTCCGTCTGCCGATACCGCCATGTCGGGGTAGGAGACGCCGGCGCGCTCGTCCAGCATCAACCCGCCGATCCACGTTTCGCCGTCGTCCTCGGACAGCATCGCCGCCAGATTGTTCCGCCCGGTGAATTTCACGTGGTTGACCAGCAGCAGCCGTCCGCTGGGCAGGCGGCGGATGCAAAAGCGGGAGTTAGGATTGCCAACGCCCATGTCCACGCCGCGGCTCCAGGTTTTTCCGCCGTCGTCGGAAAGCGACACGCCGATGTCCGACTTTCCGCGGATATACATGGCGACCCTGCCGTCGTTGCGCTGGATGACCATATGCTCGTCAAAGTGGCGGTTCGGGTAGTCCGCGCCGCCAAGCAGAGAGAAGGTTTCGCCGTTGTCTGTGGAAATGTAGACGTTGGAAAACCGCTCGTCCGGCAGCCAATTGTACTCCGAATTGCAGACCGCCCAGACCGCGCAGGGAAGCAGCCACGCCCCGTCGTCCCGGACGGTGGGCTTGTTCATCATGATGCCGTTGGCGATGCGGCGGGGTTCGCCGAAGCGCACTTCGGGGGCGTCAGGCTCGTCGCAGACCGCCTCCCAGACGCCGCAGCGCCCGTCGTACCAGCCGAAGCTCTGCGCCCAGTAAAGCCGCAGCTTCCCGTCCGGCGAAATCCAGAGGGTGGGGTCATAGCAGCGGGTGTCGGAGGTGGGCGGAATCACCGCCATGAAGGATTTGCCGAAATGCACGCCGTCCTCGCTCATCTGGAGCAGCAGGAAGTTGCCGTCCCCTTCGCCCTCGGTGCCGGTGTAGAAGACGGTGAAGGTACGTCCGCCCTTCGTGCATTCGATGCCGGGGATGCCCTGAAATTTGCGCACCCCGTCGGCATAGACACCGTCTTTGTCGTGCAGGACGACGGGGTCGGTGATATAGGAAGCGGGAAGCAGGGAATTGTCTTTGCTCATGGTAATCTCTCCTTTAATATGCAGTGGTTTTCGTGGATTGAAGCGTCGCCGAGACGCGGAGGGAAGCGGACATGACCGCCCCCGCGATGGCGTCGATATCGCAGGACGGCAGATCCGATTTTAGGATGGGCACGGAAATCGCCGCCGCCACCCGGTCGCAGCAGTCGTAAATCGGCGCGGCGATGCCGTAGATGGAACTGTTTTCCTCGAAATTTTCCGCCGCCCAGCCCCGTTCACGGATGGCAGCCAGCTCCCGGCAGAGCTGAGAATAGGTAGGGATGGACGCGGATGTGTGGACGGCGTAGCATCCGGTGCCCAGCAGATCGCCCACCGCTTCGTCGCTCATGGCGGCGAGCATCGCCTTTCCGGCGGCGGTCATGTGCATATCGAAGCGGTCGCCCACCCGCAGAATCAGCTGCACCCGACCCGGCGGCTCGGTCTTGTCCATGACCGTCACCCGGTCGCCTTCGGGAACGGCGAGAAATACGGTCTGCCCGAATTTGCGGCAGAGCTTTTCCAGTTCAGGTCTCGCCAGCCGAACCACGCCGTATTCCCGCATGGCGGCATAGCCCAGACGGGCGGATGCCTGACCGAGGGCGAAGGTTTTGCGCGCCGGGTCGTCGATGCGCAGATAGCCCGCCTCCGCCAGCGAATAGAGACAGTCGGACGCGCTGGATTTGGGAATATCCAGCAGCCGCGCGATCTCCGATATGCCCGCCGGACGCCCGGTTTCGGCGAAGAAATCGAGAATCTGCCCAGCGCGGGCGATGGATTTGTTCATGGATTCACCTCCGTTCGGTATGCTGAACACCGTTCGGCTTAATTAAGATGCGATATTATAGCACGCCGGGAGGGATTTGTCAACCCCCGACGAAAAATTCCGCTGACAAAAAATCAGCGGAATTTTTGTGTAAATTGTCAATCGAACGCCGCCGATACCGTCCACGTCCCCACGGCAATCGCCGCGTCGGGCAGACGATACCAAAGCGTGAAGCCGTCGCCTTCCGGGATGACGCCGGAGAGCAGCTCCTCGGTAATCTCGCCCTCGCCGATGTCGGTTTTGCCGAGATGGCGGGCGCTGCATTCGGCAAGCAGCGTTTCGACGGTGTAATCGCTGATCGTCGGCAGAAACTCCGCCAGCGTCAGAAAGGTGTCGGTCTTGGTATTGTAATAGTAGATATCGTGGGTATTGACGTGTGAAAAGCCGCCGGCTTCCAGCATGACGTCGATGACGAGAATGTCGCCGTGAAGCACCGACGTGCAGGTCTGCTCAAAGGAAATCACAGTTGCCCACCATTCGCCCTTTACCGCCAGCGTGCCGTAGCTGATTTCCGACCCGAACCATTTGTCCACCTGCGTGCGGTTCCACGCGGCGGCGTTGGGCGATTCGCTGTTGATGCGGGGAATTTGCAGGCGGAGATGGCGGCCGTAACCGTTCTTATCCGTAGTTTCAAGGTCGAGTATGTAAGCGTCCGCGAACAGCGAATCGGATGGGGGCGCGGCGTAGGGCGCGAGATCAATCAAATCGGGGACGGATGTCCCCGTGGGTGCGTCTGTTTCGGGCGAAGAAGTTGTCTCGGGTTGAGCGGTGGTGACTGGAGCGGTCGTTTCGGTCGTAATAGAAGTGGTGGTTTCGGGCAGTGCTGACGTGTCATCCGGCGCGGCTTCGGCGCAGCCGGAGACGGTCAGCGTGAGCAGGAGCAGAGCGGAGAGAAGCGTCCGTTTCTTCATTAAAGCATACCTCGTTCGATTTTGCGATAATCCCGCGGGGGAAGTCCGGTCACAGCGTGGAATACCCGCCGGAAATAGGCCGCCGATTCAAAACCCGTCCGCTCGCTGACTTCCTCAATGGAAAGCGACGGTTCGTCGATGAGCAGACGCTGGGCGCGCTGTACCATGGCGCGGTGCTTGTATTCGATGGGCGTGCAGCCCGTGACCTGCTTGAACCGGCTGAACAGATGGGAGCGGGAAAGATTGCAGAGGGCGGAAAGCTCGTCGATTGTAATGGCGCGGCGGCAGTTCGCTTCGATGTATGAAACAGCGCGGCTGATCACAGGATCGGGCGGCGGAAGCTCGCAGCCGTCAAAGTCAGGCGAAACCTGCCCGAGAATGGCGTAAAACCGGCTCATCACGCCGTAATAGGCGTCGGGATCGTTCTGCTTGTTTAATATGTACTCAAAATCCTCCCGAAGATTGGAAAAGCCGCTTAAACGCTGAACAAATAGCCGGCGTCCGGCAAAATTCGCGGGCGGTGCGCGGAAAATAATCGCACCGAAATGTGCTGGAAAAACAAATCGGTGTTCCAGACCTGCCTGTAAGTGGAACCCATCGGCGTGAGCACCAGATCGCCGGGGCGAACACGATCGTTGCGGTCGGCGCTGATGAACTCCCCCTCACCCTCCAGAATGTAAGCAAGCGCATTGTGCGGACGTGGAATCGCGGAAAAATCCTGCGAATATTTGGGCGCGTACCCCAACCCGCAGCCGCAGCGGTCACAATAAAAATAAGTCAGTTCGTGGTCGGTAATCTTCATTTCGCACCTCAAATCATAGTATCGTTCTCTTTTTTCATATTATACTATCTTTTTTTTCGCCTGTCAATATGCTATAATAAGAAATGTAAAATCAGTACGCTCAAACACTAGAAAAGCCAATCCAAAAGCAAAGAACTTTCAGCACGCTGAACGAGTTTGTACAGACCCGATTTGCCGGAGGGGGTAGGGGCCCCGAGAGGACAAATCGTTCAAGAGTGCTTAGCCTATGTTAGCACATAGTGTGAGTTGCGTTGCACTCGCAAACAAGTCTGAAGCGTAAACATCGTGGGTGAAGAGCATTCCGGGACGGTAAACCGTCCCGAAGGAAAGCCAAAACATCCCTCTTCTAAAGCTTTTGCACAGCCTTTTCTATGACCTCGCTTCGCGAGGTCGTTAAAGCGCGTACCCCCATAAAGGAGGAACTAAAAATGGAATTTCAGAATAAAACCGTGCTTATCACCGGCGGGGCGTCGGGGATGGGATATTTGTGCGGGCAGTGTTATGCGAAGGAGGGCGCGAAGGTTGTGCTCGTCGATGTGAATCGGGAGGCGCTGGATAAGTGCGTGGCGGAGATTGCGGCGTATCCGGCGGAGGTTATGGGCGTTTGCATTGATATTCGCGATTACAGCAAGGTCGTTGAGGCGAGGGATATGGCGGTGGAGAGATTCGGGAGTATTGATATTCTCGTAAACTGTGCGGGCGGCGCGGAGACACGTGTCTGCAACGCGCACGGAGAGTTCCATCAGAATCCTATCGATATTTACGATTTCAGCATCGACGTGAATCTGAAGGGCGCGATTTATTTTGGTCACGCGGTTATGGCGCAGATGGCTGAGCAGAAGAGCGGTGTCATCATTCATATGGGTTCCATTACTGGCGAGGAGGGCGGGAGCACGAACGTCGGCTACGCCGCGTCCAAGTCCGCGTTGATGAACGGCGTTACCAAGTCCATCGCTCAACTGGGCGCGAAATATAACGTCCGCAGCGTCTGCATCGCTCCCGGTCCGGTGCTTACCCGCCCCGGCATGGCAAGCATGAAGACCATGGCCGGACGTGCCGCCGATCCGCAGGAAATCGTGGACATGATTCTTTACGTTACGTCCAAAAAGGGCGAGTTCATCAACGGCACCACCTTCTTAATCGACGGCGGACGCAACGTTATGTTCAATAAAGGTTAAACGAGGAAATTCACATGAAGCCTACATTCTTAAACCAAAACAAGCCTTTGATCACCTGCATGATTCAGGCGAAAAATGTTTCCGACGCCGTACATACCGCCCGCGCCGCCGCTTTCGACGGCTGCGACGCCTACGGCTTCCAGATTGAGCAGCTCGACCCCGCTCAGCGCAGCGAGGACAAAATCAAATCCATTTTCCGGCAGATGGGCAATAAGCCCATCTACGTCACCAGCTACCGCTCGGGCTTCAATCAGGGCAAAACCGACGACGAGCTGGCGGAAGACCTGCTCTTTCTGCGTAAATGCGGCGCTACGCTGTTGGACGTGATGGGCGATTATTTCTGTCCCGACCCTATCCAGCTTACCCGTAATCCTACCGCCATCGAGAAGCAAAAAGCGCTGATTGAGCGGATTCACGAAACGGGCGGCGAAGTGCTCATGTCCTCCCACACCCTGAAATTCATGTCCGCCGACGAGGTGCTGGACATCGCCTTCGCCCAAAAGGAGCGAGGGGCGGATATCGTCAAAATTGTCACCGCGTCGGGACGCGAGGACGAGGAACTGGAAAATCTGCGCATTATTACGCTGCTCAAGCGGGAGCTGGGAATTCCGTTTCTATATCTGGCGGGCGGCTCCCACTGCAAGTTTATCCGCACCATCGGCGCGATGATGGGCAGCTGTATGTGGCTCACCGTCCACGATTACGACGAGCTGGCGACCATGTCCCAGCCCATGTGCCGTGCCATCCGCGCCATCGCCGACAACTTCGACTGGATGCCGGATCGGGAGGGGTGAATCGATTTTCCCCCCGCATCACATCCCATAAGTCTGCGCGGACGGGGGATAGCCGAAGCGCTTCTTGAAGGCGGTGGCGAAATTCTTCGCGTCGCGGAAGCCGACCTGCTCGGCGACGGCGGCGACCGTGTCGTAGCCCGCGTTCAGCAGGGATTGGGCGCGCTCCATGCGCAGATCGGACAGACAGCGCTTGGGTGAAACCCCCAGATCGCGCATGAACAGGCGGCGGACGTAGGTCTCGCTCATATGCAGATGCTCCGCCAGTGCTTCCACATTGCAGCCCGGGTCGGCGAAATTCGCCCGCAGATAGCGGATTCCCTCCGCCACCGTTGGCGAAAGATTCTGCGGGTGAGCGGACGGCGTGGGATTGCGCGCGGCGTATACCTGCGCGAAAATCGAATAGAGCAGAGCGGCGGCCCGGTAGCGATATCCGGGACGCCGCTCCTGCCATTCGTGCAGAGCGTCCCGGAACATGGGCAGCAGATGTTCCATGTCGTGCAGCACATCCAGCTCGTAGCTGACGTAATCCTGCACATAAAAGTGAAAGACGATCATAATGTCGCGGCGGCTGCGGCGGGTATACTCCGTATTCGGCGGGAAGCAGGCAAGATCCCCGGCAGTAAAATGGATATCCCTGCCGCGCAACTCAACATCCGTGTCTCCCTCCATGCGCAGGGAGAGGGCAAAGAAGGTGCGGGCGCGGGTTCGGTAGGCGACGTTGGATTCGTCGAACCAGAGAACGTCCAGCAGCTGGAATTGCAGATTATCCTGATCAAATATCATGGCGGTGCTCCTTGTCGAAGATTGTAATAATATTATACACCAAATAGTTGCGAAAATCAAACCTTTTCTGCCGGAAAAACAGTTTTTTTCTTTGCCAATGTATGCTATAATGAAAATGCGGGAGAAAATCCCGCCATTCATGCCGACTAAGGAGTGTTTACCATGTCAAGAAAAGAAACCGCCCTTCGTTATTTCGCAAATCAGAGCGATTCCACGAAAACCCGCATCGCCAGCGGTATCGAGCTGAACCGCAAGGGCAGCGCCAACATCCGCCTGAAAACTGCCGACGGTTCGCCCCTGCCCGAAAATATCACGCTGGAGCTGAACCAGAAAAACCATGAGTTCAAGTTCGGCGCGAATATCTTCATGCTGGACGAATTCGAGTGCCAGGAGAAAAACGCGATCTATCGCCAGAAATTCCCGGAAATCTTCAACCTCGCCACCGTTCCGTTCTACTGGAGCGATCTGGAGCCGGAACGCGGCAAGCCACGTTATGCCGCCGATTCGCCGAAGGTTTACCGCCGTCCCGCGCCCGATCTCTGCGTGAGCTACTGCAAGGAGAATGGCATCGAGCCGAAATGCCACTGCCTGAATTACGACGTTTTCCTGCCGAAGTGGCTGGAGGGCGCCACCGTTACCGAGCATAAAAACGCGCTGATCAAACGCTTCCGCGAAATTGCCGAGCGTTACGGGGCCGATATCCCCAGCTTCGAAGTGACCAACGAGACCATCCAGAACTGCAAGTCCAAATTCTTCTACGAGGACGATTTCGTGGAGTGGAGCTTCCGCATGGCCGACCGTTATTTCCCGGGCAATCGGTTGATCATCAACGACTACAACGTCTGGTATCCCGAAAATTACACCAACCGCCATCCCTACTATATGCAGATCGAACGCCTGCTGCGGGAGGGGATCACCCATCTCGATTCGGTGGGCATCCAGTTCCACAGCTTCTTCCCGAAGGAAAACGAGGAGCGCAGCGCCGCCCAGCGCTACAACCCCGAGACGCTGTTCAAGATGATGGATCTCTACGCAAAGTTCGGGCTTCCCGAGCAGATCACCGAAATGACCATCCCTGCTTACTCCGACACCGAGGAAGACGAGTTTGTGCAGGCCGAGCTGCTGCGGAACGTTTACACCACCTTCTTCAGCCATCCCGCCATGGAAGCGGTGATCTACTGGAACGTGGTGGACGGCTATGCAGCCTTCGCACCCCAGGGCGACATGACCGCGGGCGAGAACAAATATTTCGGCGGTCTGCTGCGCTTCGACATGAGCGAAAAGCCGGGCTACAAGATGCTGAAGCAGCTGATTAACGAGGAATGGCACACCTCCGCCGCCGTTCCGGTGAAGGACGGCGCTGCCTCCTTCCGAGGCTTCTACGGCGAATACGACGTGAAGGTTCACGCCGACGGCAAGGTCATTCCCGCGACGCTGAATCTGTCCAAGGAAGGTCCGAAGAACCTGACGATCACAATCTGACATGACAAAAGTTGAACCGTAAGGGCGGCTGGGTGTGATTCCAACGACCCGGCGCATCTCAAAGGAACTGCCGTGGGAATTAACCATCACCATATGAACAAGACGCACGATGACACACGAGACCCCCTCCCGTTGGGAGGGGGTCTCGGTTTATTCCACGGGGATTGTCAACTCGGAGCCGTCGAGGACGATGGTGTTGTGCGCAATTTTGGCGGTAGTTTGCTCGGAATAAAGCCCGCGGTTGTTGGTGTGCCGCAGATAGTGGGGGAATGCCGACGAGGACACGTCAATCCGCAGCCGTTCGCCCGCTTTGATCAGAAATGCGTGCTCATCGAAAGTGAAATCGAGGGTCACGGTATCGCCGGGCGTATAGTCGGGAGCGACGTTGGAAATCTGCGTAATGTCGTCCCGCAGACCGTAAGCGCCTTCCGCCTTGTCAAGACTGACGCGGACGTAGAAGCAGGTATCCTCGCAGTCGGATTTCACCGTTAGGCGCGCGCGCATTTTGCCCCGCACGAAGGTGTCGGCGGCAAAAGGTTCGCTGAAGAAGGACTTGATGTCATAGCGCCAATTGGGAGCGTCCTGCCATGCGCAGCCGTCGAAGTTGCAGGAAAGTCCGCCTTTGAAACTGGCGGGAGCGTAGGGGTTGTAGGTGTACGTCACCTCGCCGCTTCCCAGCGGGATGGTTTGTCTGTCCGGCGCGTCGGTGAAGTCTTCCGTCCGCCAGCCGTTTTCAAACAGGCGATAGTATGTGACTTTGCCCAGTTCCACAGGAGGCTGACCCTTGCCGCGCACCGATTCAATCCATTTTAACGGGTAACTGCCGAAAGCCTCGCGAATCTGACCGTTTTCGAAGCAGATCGGCTGTTTTTCGGGATGGCAGCCGTGGTCGTAGGGATGAACGATCAGCGCGCACATGGCGCGGGTTTCCTCATCCAGCAAATTCCACATATCGAAGATGCCGCCGGTATAGATGTCGTAGAAGCCGGTGATCAGCAGAATCGGAATTTTCGCACCTACCAGCGCGTTATGCGATTCCACGCCGCCTACGTGCGTCTGCCAGAACGGGTCGTCCCGGCGGGGATGGCGGATGCATTCGTCGAAGTCGGCGGCAGGCTCGCCGAGGACGGTTTTTGTGAAATCGGAGAGAGGCAGCATCTGAAAGGACGTGGCGGAATAGTTCTTCTCACGGATGGACTTGTATTTGTACATTCCCACGTACCAGCTGCCGTGCAGACCGCATTTCAGAAAGCCGTTCCGGTAGCAGACGTTGTAGCGCTCGCTGTCCTGTACCTCCAGCACTGCGGCCTTGATGTCGGGCGCGTAGGGGGCGGCAACGAGAAAGACCGACGAGGTGTAGCTTGCACCGCAGAGGTAGATTTCGCCGTTGTAGAAGGACTGCACGCGTATCCAATCCAGGAGCGCCAGGGTGTCCTCACGCTCGTAGATGTAGGGGATGCAGTCGCCGGAGCTGCGTCCCCGTCCCCGGCAGTGCTGGCGGATGACGGCATAACCCGCTTCCAGCCACGGACGGTCAGCGCTCAATATGTGCTCGCACAACTCGGCGTCGGATTTGTTCTCGTCGCAGTCCACATAAGGGCTGCGCCCCACGACGACGGGGAAGCGACCGGTCGTATCGGGCAGAGCGACGAGGGTATACAGCTCGGCTTCGCCGACACGGACAAAGGTGGAATATGCGTGCATGATAACCTCCCGAACAATCACTTGGAATGCTTGTCAACCCACTCGCGCACCAGACCGACGTAGGTGTCGGCGGACTTTTGCGAGAAGATATCCGGCAGCAGCGATACACACGGATAGCCGCCGTCCAGCTTGAGCAGCATTTTGGAATGCGCCATGAAGCCGTTCTCGTCGGGATCGGGGGTGTTGGTGCCCAGATGATCCAGATTCAGGATGCGGTCGGGGGACGAATTGCGACAGACGCGATAATGCTCGGTGGTAACAGCCCGCCACGGATGCTCAAGGCTTACGTCGTTGATACGCACCGTGTCGCAGTACCGGGAGACGAAGATGTCGGGAATATGCGCTTCCACCTCCACGGCGGGATTGATGGACTTGATGACGCGGTACATCATCGCCAGCAGCTCCTTCATCTCGCGCTTGGTGCCGTAGGACATATCCAGCTTGAACTTGCGGAAGCCCATGCCGATGTAAGTCGTAAAGATGTCGGTGTAATACGCTTCCAGCACAGGATCGGGATGGATGAACATCAGCTGTCTGACCGCCTCGCCCTCGGCGTTCTCCGAGAAGGTGTCGCCGATCAGGTGGGGGTATTTCTTCGCCAGCTCACAGTTGGGCGTGAAGGTGAAGGGCGCGAACCAAAGCCCGGGGATGAATCCTTCCTCGGTCATGTCTTTCACCAGCTGCTCCATATGCGGGAATTTCTCCCGGTTGATCTGCCAGTTGCCGTAGCACATTCTGCCGTCCGGGGCATAGCGGATGTCCCAGCCGTCGTCGATGGTCAGCTTGCCCTTCGGCAGACCCAGCTTTTCGACGCGCTTCATGTAATCGTAGACATACTGTTCGTTCAGCTGCGACCACATATCACGGCTGCCCGCGCGGACAGCCTTGTTCTTCTGATCGACCCAGGTGCAGAATTCCAGACCGCTCCAGAAGGGCTGCGCGGGTACGGGTTTGTTCAGCGTTTCGTCGGCGAGGACGGTTTCGCTGTACGCGCGCCATGCGTCGTAGGGATTGCAGTGCTCGTCCACGTAGAGCGCCTGTCCCGCCGGGCAGAAAATCGACAGCGTATAGCTTCCGTCGTAGGTGAAGCGTCCGCCCCGCTCATTCAGAAAGCCGAAGAATTTCTCTCCGGCCAGCACCACGGGCGAACCCGAGGTGCTGACGGCGCGGTGATTGAACGGATCCAAGTCAAACGGCTCGTAGGTCGTGTAGGCGTTGGCGCTCCATTTGTTGTAGAAGGGCAGATAAAGGGGCGGCAGCACCTCAAAGGTCAGGGTTTCATCCCTGTCAAAATGAAGAATCATGATTTACTTTACAGCTTTCGCAGCCATGGCGGAGACGCGCGCCTTGATGGAAGGCTCGGCTGCCACGGATTTGGCGGAGAACAGACCGTCGTCCAGGCTGGCGGTGGCTGCCTGCTCGTGACCGATGAGGGCGTAGGTCGCCTCGGACAGGTGCGCGAACATGGGGTCTGCCATAGCCTTGCAGATGAAGGACTGGCGGGGGGAGTTGATGTCCTCGCCGCTGATTTCGAAGAAGCCGTTGTCGGCGCAGAGCTTCATCAGGCGCTGGAGCTGTTCCTTGGTGTTGCGGGAAGGCATATAGGTGATGGCGTTGAAGCCCAGGCGCTTCAGCTCGGAGATGAGCAGATCGAGGTAATCGTCCTCAAACTTCTGGGTCTTCTTGTCGCCGGTGACGGAATCGCCCACGTCGCCCAGATAAGCATACGCGGAAATGATGCCGCAGCGGCGGCAGATGTCGATGTATTCGGTGACATCCGGGCATTCATCCGTGGCGGGGATGTAGAACTGCTCCACCATGTTGCTCTTGAGCGCGCCGAGGATGTCGTACTCGTAGAACTGGGGCGTCTTATCGCCGTCCAGAATCTGGGCACGCACCTTGGCGGAGAGGGGCAGCTTCATTTCGTTTTCGAGGAAATTCACCACGTCGGCGGGGTTGGGATAGCGGGCGGTGATCTTCTTTGCCAGCGCGAAGGTGATGTGGCGCTCGGTGACGGAACCGCCCTCCCATGCGCAGGAGAGGGGAAGCACGTCCTGCTTGAAATCGAGGGTGATGCCGTAGGGCGCAGTCAGCTCGCTGATTCTGCGGCACATATGGAGGTTGCGCAGATTGCGGTGGCGGCGGTAGCCCTCAAAGAAGGCGTCCAGCTCGTCGATGAACTGGTGCGGGATGCCGTGCATGGCGCAGTAAGCCACCGAAGACTGGTCGGGGTTGTTGATCTTTTTGCCGTTGACGGCGGTGTTCGCCATGCTCACCCGGCATTCGGAACCGATGGTAGTGGGCATACCGATGATTTCGCCCGCCTCGATGAACTCTCTGGCGCCGGCGATGGAATCGTGATCCATGATGCCCGCGGTTTTCAGACCCGCCTGCCACGCCATGTAAAGCGCCTTGGTGGGAGAATAGGGCGAGAAGGAGTAGATCGTGTGGATGTGGTTGTTGACGTAATCGGTTTTCTCGGGTGTGGGAAGCTCGCCCGCGTCGGTGCGCGCCTTAACCTCGCGGAGAGCGTCCAGCCGCTCCTCGCGGGTTTCAGCGTTGAGCGCGTCAATTAACTTGGAAGTATCCATGACAGATCCTTTCTGTTAAATATATATTTATGTATAGCGGGGGAAACTTTTTTGAAAAAAGGTCTCCCCCGCACCCCATCAAAAAACTTTAAAAAATATTAGTAGGAACTTTGTTCGTATGTACTATTTGGTTTGTGCGCACATTGTAAGTACGTGCAAATTTGCTCGGACTAACATGGGGGAGAAAAAATATATTTTTATAAAGTTTTAGCGAGTAGAGGGGGGCGCGGGGGGAGGAGGGAGCCTTTTTCAAAAGGCTTCTTCCTCCCCCCGCAATAAAAATAACTCAATTCAGCATACTCTGGCCGCCGGTTACGGGGATAGCCTGTCCGGTTTCGTATTCCTGCTCGATGATGTAAAGGATGGCGCGGGAGACGTCCTTGGTCTCGCAGCCGCGTCCCAGCGGAACCTTCGATTCGTAATACTTGCGCACGTCGTCCACAGTCTTCGCGCCGGGAACCTTGCCCGCGTTCAGATACTGCACGAACAGACCCTTCACCGGATCGGACCACAGCGGACCGTTCAGGAAGTTGCCGGGGCAGACGGCGTTGACCTTGATGCCGAACTCGCACAGCTCGAGGGCGAAGCTCTGGGTCAGACCGATGCCGCCGAACTTGGAGCCTGCGTAGGCGAAGTTCTTCTTGGAGCCGTCCAAACCGGACTTGGAGTTGATCTCGATGATATCGGACATATAGGCAGGGCAGACCGCGTGCTGACGCTTCAGGATGGCTGCGGCGTACTTGACACAGAGGAAGTAAGCGGTGTAGTTGACAGAAGTAACCAGCTCAAAGTTTGCCTTGGTCATTTCATCCACGCCGCCCGCACGAACGATGCCCGCGTGGTTGACCAGCACGTCCAGACCGCCGTATTCTACGACAGCCGCGTTGAACATTGCCTTCACGCTCTCCTCGTCGGTGACGTTGGCAGCCACGGAAATGGCGGCGTTGGCGCCGTACTTCCCGCACAGCTCGTCGGCGGTAGCCTTCGCGCCGGCGGCGTTCATGTCGGCGACGATGATGTAAGCGCCCTCGGCGGCCATATCCTCGGCGATACCCTTGCCGAAGCCCTGGGCGCTGCCGGTAACGAGGGCGATTTTACCTTCCAGACGGCGGGCGGATTTGCCAGCCAGCGAAACCTTGGAGCGGTAGCTTTCAACCTCCCAGTTGACGATGAAATCGATCAGCTCGGGGGTCATCGGCTCCTCGCCGCCGAAGGACTGGGAATAAACGGCGATCTTCAGCGCGTCCATCCAGACGGCGGTGACGGTTTCGGTCTCCTTGCGGGTTGCGCCCAGCGCGAACATACCCAGCTTTTCGGCGAAAACAACCTTCGGCTTCAGACCGTTCTTAGCCACATAAGCGGCGAACTCGGCGGCGATGTCGCAGCCCTCGGCGAGGAACAGCGGATGCGCCTTGCAGTAAACGATATGGTCGGGGGTGAAGCTCTCCACCAGCGGCGCGAAAGCGTCGGCGGAGGCGGCGAAGTTCAGCACCTCGTTGTTGCAGACGAAGTGCGCGACAGCGGGCTGACCCTCGCCGTAGAGCATACGCAGAACGGGAGCGATTTCAGCCACCTTGTCGGCGTCGAATTCGCTGGGGGTGAAGTCGGGGCGGCGGGAAATCACCGCGTCGATCTTGTCCATGATGCCGGAAACGATTTCGTCCAGCTCAGACTCGCTGTTGGCGGCGAAGAAGATGCCGTGGTTGGCGAGGAAAAGAACGGAAGCGTCCTTGCCGTTGGCGGCCTTGTAAGCGCTCAGCTTGTCCTTGCAGAGGGCTGCGAGGATGTAGCCGGGGCGGGTGGATTCCACCCAGACAGCCTCGGGGAACAGCTCGGCGACGAAGGCCTGACCGCCCTTGGAGCAGGTGATGCCGTTGACCTTGGAGGGGTGTACATGGAGCACGAAGGTCTGGGGGAAGAGGTCGTGGAGCAGGGTCTCGACGGAGGGGCGCTTGGCTTCCTCGCCGGGAGCGCGGGCTGCCATCATGTCGGAAAGAACGGCGGCTTCGCGCTCATCCTCACCGGCGGGATAGGTTTTCGTCCACATGGCGGCGAGCTTTGCGCGATCCATCTTCACGAACTGCTCGGGCGCGATGGTGGCAAGGGAAGAGCCGGAACCCTTGATGTACAGGTTCTCAGCGTCTTTGCAGGAGGTGTTTCCGCCGCCGGCCAGCACGAACTCCGGGTTCGCGCCGTAGCGGTGGGAATAATTACACAGAATATCAAGATTCGACATGATATGTATTCCTTTCAATATAAATTAGGCGGAATGGAGAACCTCGCTCCCGTAGGGAACGACGCCCTCGTCGTCCCGCCCATATCGTACAAACGTAATATACCCGATTGGAACGGTGTTCCGTCAGATTGCCTTGGCGTTGGCCAGCAGATAGCGCTCAGCCTCCAGATTCCACAGACCGCCGGTCTTGGCAACGATCTTCGCCAGCTCGGCGAACAGCGGATCGGTTTTGCCCAGCTCCTCGAAATCGGCGATGGCGGTCAGCGGCAGGGAAATGTTGGTATAGCACAGCTTCTTGCCGCCCTTGATCTTGTCCAGGTTGATGGTGGTTTCGGCGACGGCGTCCAGACCGCAGATGTGGGTGATCATCGCGGAGGGATTCAGGCGTCCGTCCTCCATCATGGCAAGCGCTTCGCGCATATCGTCGGTGTTGCCGCCGCTGGTGCCGACGATGTGGGTAGCGGCGTAATGTACGTTGTAGAAGTTGAACTCGGCGGAGAACGCGGTGTTGGTGGGACCTGCGAAGAAGTTCAGGCAGCCGTCCCGTCCGAGAAGGGCGTCGCCCATCTCGACCACGGACTTAACGGGCGCGTAAACAAACACATCGTCGAAGCCCTCAGGCGCGAATTTCTTCATGTAAGCAATCGGATCGTCGAAGTTGGCGGTGTTGACGTACATCAGCTTTACGCCGTTCTTTTCAGCCTTTTCCACGGGCAGAATCTCAGCGGCGCGGGCAAGGCGTGCGCCGTCGATGTCGGTGACGATCAGCAGGGAGGGACGGCGGTCGCAGTTGATCACATAGTCGATCATGCCCAGACCCATGGGGCCTGCACCGGCGAGAATCGCCATTTTGCCGCCCTCGCGGATGCCCATTTCATGGACGTAGCTGCCGCCCTTGGTGTGATAGTTGGCGTGACAGCCGCCGATGATGCAGCTCATCGGCTCGGACTGGGAACCGTAGAAGAAGGCGTCGCCGGCGTATTTCAGCAGGCAGTCGCACTCCAGCGTTTCGCGGGGGATGATGACGTAGGTAGCGTCGCCGCCGCACCAGCGGTAGCTGTAGCCGGGGGCGTCCAGGCTGCCCTTGTAGTTGTGGGCGGGCTGGATGGAGAACTTTTCGCCGGGGGTAAACTTGTCCTGCCACTTTTTGCCAACCTTTTCGATGACGCCGCAGAACTCGTGACCGATGATGGTGGGATTGACCGCCACATCGTCCGGCACGCGCTTGTGGGAAGCACCCTGCATGGCCGCCTTGTGGGACGACATACAGATGCTGTCAGAAATGACGTGGACGAGGATTTCGTCCTCGCTGATCTCGGGCAGCTCGAATTCCTCGAGACGGAGATCGTTGACGCCGTAGATGCGTACTGCTTTGGTTTTCATGATTTTTCCTCCTTGGATCTGCGCGCAAGACGGGCGAAGCGGTTTTTAATCCGAGCGCGCCTTGCGGCAGTTTCGATTTCGTTGAATTGTGGTTCGCCGGATGGAGTGAGCGTGAAGACATCGCCCTCCCGCCGCCCGACAAAGCGGCATCGGGGCAGGGTGAGCAGCGTTTCGTCGTCCCCGACGAGAATCGCGGACTCTCCCTCGAAGCGATCAAGAACATATGTCGTAGCGACAGTCATAACGACACCTCCGGCGTGCGATAGTTTGCCTTATAATATTGTATCAAAAAAACGCGGTTTTGTCAATCATGACGGCGATAAATGGCGCATTTTTGGCGGATGTATGCTCAAATTGACACCTTCGGGGGAAATTCACATCATGCGTTTGGTGAAAATGAACATGGTATGATAAATAAATCACAAAATATTGCACATGGAGGGTGTATCCCTACAAAAAACGGCGATCTCAATTCCAGAAAAATTTTTATCAAACCTCTTTTATTTTCCTTCATTTTATGATATAATATCTTTAACTATGTCAAGAGAGGTGTTCCCCATGACCGAAGCCGAGGTGCGCGCGCGGATGGGCGAGCTGGCGAAGCTGCTCGAATACCATTCCCGCCGCTATTATGTGCTGGATGATCCCGAAATTTCCGATTACGATTACGATATGCTCTTCCGGGAGCTGGTTACGCTGGAGGGCGAGTTCCCGTCCCTCGCCGACCCCAACTCGCCGACCCGCCGCGTGGGCGGTGAAGCGGTGGAGGGCTTTGAAAAAGTGACCCACAATGTGCCGCTGGGCAGCCTGTCCGACGTGTTCGATTTCGACGAGGTGCGCGCCTTTGTCGAGCGCACGAAGGCTTTCGACGCGGACTGCACCTACACCGTCGAATGCAAAATCGACGGTCTGTCCTGCTCGCTGGTCTACGAGAACGGTCGGCTGGTTCGAGGCGCAACCCGCGGCGACGGTCGCGTGGGCGAAAACGTCACCGAAAACCTGCGCACCATCCGTTCGCTGCCGCTGACCATCGACACGGACGAGCCTTATGTCGAAGTGCGCGGCGAGGTTTATATGTCCCGCGCGCGCTTTGAAGCGCTGAACGCCCGCCGGGAGGAAGCTGGCGAATCGCTCTTTGCCAATCCCCGCAACGCGGCGGCGGGAACCCTCCGGCAGCTGGATTCCAAAATCACCGCCTCCCGGGGACTGGACATCTTCGTGTTCAACTATCAGACCGGCTCGAAAGCCTTCGAAAACCACGACGAAAGCCTGCGCTGGCTGGAAAGCGTGGGCTTCACCATCCTGCCGTACCTGAAAACCGTCTCCACCGCCGACGAAGTCATCGCCCAGATCGAAGCCATCGGCGGGATGCGGGACAGCTTGCCCTTCGGCATCGACGGCGCGGTGGTGAAGGTGAATTCCCTCGCCCTGCGCAGAACCATCGGCGAGAACACGTCCACGCCGAAATGGGCGGTGGCGTACAAATACCCCCCCGAGGAAAAGCCCACGAAGCTGACCGATATCGTCATTCAGGTGGGGCGCACCGGCGTGCTGACCCCCAACGCCGTCCTTGACCCTGTGGGGCTGGCGGGAACCACCGTTTCCCGGGCGACGCTCCATAATCTGGATTTCATCCGGGAGCGGGATATTAAAATCGGCGACACGGTGATTGTGCGCAAGGCGGGCGACATCATCCCCGAGGTGGTGAGCGTGGTCAAAGAAAAGCGGAACGGCAGCGAACGGCAGTTTGATATGCCCGAAACCTGCCCCTCCTGCGGCGAACCGGTGGTTGCCGACGCGGACGACGAGGAATCGTCCGGCAGCGCCGCTTACCGCTGCACGAACGCCGCATGCCCGGCGCAGCTTCTGCGCAATCTGGAGCATTTCGCGTCCAAGGACGCTATGAACATCGACGGTTTGGGGCCGTCCATGCTGGCCACATTAAATAAGGAAGGTTTGGTGCATACCTTCGCCGACCTTTACCGCCTCGCCGCCGACCAGCTCGTGCCGCTGGAGCGGATGGGCGAAAAGAGTGCGCAAAACCTCATCGCCGCCATCGAAGCCTCCAAACAGGCGGGATTGGCGCGGCTGATTTACGCGCTGGGAATCCGTCAGGTGGGCGTGAAGGCCGCGCAGGTGCTGGCAGCACGCTTCGGCGACATCGAAGCGCTGTTCACGGCGGACGCGGACACCCTCTGCGAAATCGACGATGTGGGCGATATCACGGCGCGCTACGTGGTCAACTATTTCGCCCATCCCCAGACCCGCGCGCTCATCGACGAGCTGAAAGCGGCGGGCGTTGTGACAACCTACGAAGCCGATGTGGCGGGCGATAAGCTGGCGGGGCTGACTTTTGTGCTCACCGGCACATTGCCCACGATGAAGCGGGACGAGGCGGGGGCGCTGATTCAGCGCTACGGCGGCAAGGTCTCCGGCTCGGTGTCGAAAAAGACCAGCTATGTGGTAGTTGGCGAGGACGCCGGTTCCAAGCTGACCAAGGCGCAAAGCCTCGGCGTGCCGGTCATCGACGAGGCGGCGCTGCTTGCCATGATCGGAGGGGAAGCGTGAAGGCGCTGATCGACGCCGCCCGCGCGGTGCGCGAAAACGCCTATGCGCCCTATTCGGGCTATAAAGTCGGCGCGGCGCTTCTGGGAAAAAGCGGCAGGATTTATGCGGGCTGCAACTTTGAGAACGCCTCCTTTGGCGCGGGAGCCTGCGCCGAACGGGTGGCGCTGGGCGCGGCGATTGCGGCGGGCGAACGGCGGTTTGACGCGATCTGCGTCTGCGGCGGCGATTTGTCGGTGACGCCCTGCGGCATATGCAGACAGGCATTGGCTGAATTTACAAATAATAATAATCTGCGCGTGATTTGCTGCGCGCCCGAGGGCGATGAAGTGCGCGAATATACGCTCGGCGAGCTGCTGCCCTTTGGCTTTACGCTGAAGGCATGAGGACGCCTGAATATTAGAAAATTTCATTAAAAGAACTGAGTGACAAATATGAAAATGAAAACCAAACGCTTAACCATCCGTCTGCTCTCTCCCGACGACTGGAAATCCATGCAGACCATCGCCGCTGATTTTGCCGCATCGGAATACGCGGTTTACGACCGACCGCTGCCCACCGAAGACAACGAAATCCGTGAGCTGACCGGGCGATTCGCCGCCACACAGCTTTTTTTCGCCGTACTGCTGGATGACAGCATGATCGGCTATGTCTGCTTCCATGAGGAAGACGGGCGCTTCGACCTCGGCTATTGCTTCCACTCGGCATTTCACGGGCAGGGCTTCGCCAGGGAAGCCTGCGCCGCGCTGATGGAGCATATCGCGCAGAATCACCGCGTGGAAGCATTTACCGCCGGAACTGCGCTAGAAAATAAGCCCTCCTGCCGCTTGCTGGAAAAGCTGGGCTTTACCCTTGAAGGGACGGAACGGCTGGCGTTCAATCAGGACGCCGAGGGCAGGGATATCGAATTCGAGGGCGGCAATTTCATTCGAAAAGGATGAATGCGGCAATGCAAAATTCAACTAAATTCAGGAGAAAATCATGTTTATCGATAAAGTAACAATCCATATTAAAGCTGGCAACGGAGGAAACGGCTGCGTTGCGTTTCACAGAGAGAAGTACGTCGCCGAGGGAGGACCTTCGGGCGGAGACGGCGGAAACGGGGGAAATATCGTTTTTGCCATCGATGAGGGAACGAATACGCTGCTGGATTTCCGGTACCGCAGGAAGTTCGCCGCGCAGAACGGCGGGGACGGTATGCCGGAGAAGTTTCACGGAAAGAACGGCGAGGATTTAACCATCCTTGTGCCGCCCGGAACCGTTATCCGCGACGCGGTGAGCGGTCAGGTTATCAAGGATATGTCCGAGTGCGAGCCGTTCGTCTGCCTGAAGGGCGGGCGCGGCGGATGGGGCAATAAGCATTTCGCAACCCCGACCCGCCAGATTCCCCGATTCGCCAAGCCCGGCATCAAGGGAGAGGAAATGGACGTGACGCTGGAGCTGAAAATGCTGGCGGACGTGGGTCTGGTCGGCTTCCCTACCGTGGGCAAATCCTCGCTGCTGTCCGTTATCAGCTCCGCAAAGCCGAAGATCGCGAACTACCATTTCACCACCCTCCAGCCTCAGCTGGGCGTGGTCAGAACCGGCGAAGGAAAAGGCTTCGTCTGCGCCGACATCCCCGGTCTGATCGAGGGTGCCGCCGACGGCGCGGGTCTGGGTCACGACTTCCTCCGCCATGTGGATCGCTGCCGCCTGCTGGTACACGTGGTGGACGTTTCCGGCGCCGAAGGACGGGATCCCGTGGACGATATTCAGAAGATCAACGCCGAGCTGGCGCAGTATTCCCCCGAGCTTGCGTCCCGCCCGCAAATCTTCGCCTTCAACAAAATCGATTCCTGCGACAGGGAAGCGGTCGATCTCGCCGCCCTTGAAGCCTACGTGAAGGACGAGCTGGGCTGCGAATTCCACTATATTTCCGCCGTCACGAAGGAAGGGGTGGACGCGCTGATCTGGCGGGTGTCCGAGCTGCTCGCCGAACTGCCTCCGCTGACCATCTACGAGCCGGAATACGTTCCCGCCGCCGCCATGCCCGAAATCGAGGGCGACCGTGAAATCACCGTCCGCAACGTCAACGGCGATTACGAGGTGGAGGGCGAGTGGCTGCTCAACCTGATCGCATCCATCAACTTCGACGACCGGGAATCCGTGGGCTACTTCCAGCGCATCCTAAAAAACAGCGGCGTTATCGACGCGATGGTTGCCAAGGGCTGCGAAGATGGCGATACGGTCAGAATTTACGAAATTGAGTTCGACTTTATCCGATAAAGCCTGACGATTATACGTATAGGAACGGCAAATCGGGTTATTGACAAAAACAAATGAAAATAATACAATATTTTAGGATAGAATCTCAGAGGAGGAACACCAATGATCATTAAGCAAATTTCCATTTTCATCGATAACAAACCGGGCAGACTGGCCGAAATCACGGACATCATCGCCGCCAACAACATCAACATTCAAGCGCTTTCGGTCGCCGATACCGCTCATTTCGGCGTCCTGCGCATCATCGTTGACAATCCCCTCGATGTGGAGCAGGTTCTCAGAAAAGCCGGGCTGACCGTGTCCGTCACCAGCGTTATCACCGCCAGCATCAAGGACAGACCCGGCGGTCTTGCCGAGGTGCTGAAGCTGCTTTCCGCTCATGATATCCAGATCGAGTATATGTACGCTTTCATCGCCAAGCACGAAAACGAGGCCTACGTGGTCATGCGCATCGAAGCCGAGGGCGCCGCTGAAAAGCTGCTCCGCGAACACGGCTTCACCGGCGTGGAGGACTGAATCTTACAACCAAGGGCACCATTGTCGAATGGTGCCCTTTTATTTTCAGATACACCACACACTGTTCATACGCAGGACATAAACATATAGTATAATACTTACACAATCCGATGACCGCATGACGGAATTCTCCGAACCGCACATCGGGAGAAAGGAAACGTACATATGAACAACAACTATCAGAGCGGGCAGACCTTCTACCAGAAGCCGCCCCAGCAGAACTTCAACTGGAAGAAGATTCGCACCATTGTGATCATCGCCGTCGTGGCCATCGCCGCGCTGGTGCTGGTCTCCACCTGCTGGTACACCGTGGACGAAAAGCAGGAGGCCGTGGTCACTACCTTCGGCAAGGTCACGGACGTTACCGGCGCGGGCATCCACTTCAAGCTGCCCTTCGGCATCCAGAACGTGAAAAAGGTGGACGTGAACGTCTACCAGAAGATCGAGCTGGGCTACCGTTCCGACGGCTCGTCGGACGGCTACGAGACCATCGAAAAGGAATCCAAAATGATCACCGGCGACTACAACATCGTCAACGTGGATTTCTTCGTGGAATACAAGGTCTCCGACCCGGTGAAGTACCTCTATAACTCCCGCTATCCGGAGACGATTCTGAAAAACCTCATCCAGAGCCAGATCCGTGCCGTGGTGGGTTCGGCCACCGTTGACGCGGTGCTTACCGACGGCAAGACCGACATCCAGATCCGCGTCAAGGAGCTTGTTACCGAAATTCTCGAGGATTACGACATCGGTCTGACCCTCACCGACATCAAGATTCAGGACTCCGAGCCGCCTACGGAATCGGTTATCGAAGCCTTCAAGGCCGTTGAAACCGCCAAGCAGGGCGCGGAAACCGCCATCAACCAGGCAAAGGCTTACTCCAACTCCGAGCTTCCCAAGGCGCAGGCTCAGGCCGACCAGCTGATTCAGAACGCGGAATATCTGAAGCAGAACCGTATCAACGACGCGGTGAAGCAGGTGGCGCGCTTTGAAGCCATGTACGACGAGTATTCGAAGAACCCCGAAATCACCCGCATCCGTATGTATTACGAGATGATTGAGGAAGCCCTCCCCGGCGTGAAGCTCTACATCGACGTGTCCGACGGCTCCACCGAAAAGCTGCTGCCGCTGGATGATTTCACCGCCAACGCCGCCAACTAAAGAAAGGGAATTACGAACATGAAAAAAGGAACCATCATTGCCGCCGTTATTGTTGTGCTGCTGCTGATTGTCGGCTCGGGCGCGTTCTACACGGTGGCTGAGAACGAATATGTCTGCGTCATGCGCTTTTCGGAGATTGTCACCATCACCGACCAGCCCGGTCTGCACCTGAAGGTGCCCTTCATCGACGAGACTCGCACCTTCCCCAAAACCACGCTGATTTACGACATCCCTCCGTCCGAGGTGCTTACCTCCGACAAGAAGAACATGACCGTTGACAGCTACATCATCTGGGAAATTTCTGATCCCCGCACCTTCTACCGCACGCTGGGCAGCACCACCGAGGCGGAAGCCCGCCTGAACGCCGTCACCTACAACTCCCTGAAAAACCTCATGGGTAAGCTGGAGCAGAACGACATCATCAACATGGACGACGCTTCCGGCAGAAACGACATCTACGCCGGCATTACCACCGAGGTGGCGGAGCTTTGCCAGACCTACGGCATTAACGTGCTGGACGTGCGCATCAAGCGCTTCGACCTGCCCGGCGACAACGAGCAGGCGGTGTACGACCGCATGATTTCCGACCGCAACCAGATCGCCGAAAAGTACACGGCGGACGGCGAGTACGAAGCGTCCATCATCCGCAACGACGTGGATAAGCAGGTGAACATCATCATCTCCAACGCCGAAGCTGAGGCGGCCCGTCTGGAAGCCGAGGGCGAGCAGGAATATATGCGCCTGCTGGCGGAGGCTTACAACACCGAGGACAAGAAGGATTTCTACGAGTTTATGCGCGCCCTCGACGCGCTCAAGGCGTCGCTGAACGGCGAGGACAAGACGGTCATCATCGACAGCAACTCCCGCCTCGGTCAGATTCTGATGAATCCGTAATCACGCGGCACGACCATGGATACCGTCATCGTTTCGGGATATTCCGATGAACCCTTCAACCTGAACGGCTATATCTGCCTGAAATTCTCGCTGCTGTAGGGCGTGGCAGCAGCTTCGTGGTGAAGCTGGTGCTCCCGCTCACCGATAAGCTCATCGTCATCGTTCCGGCGCTGGCGGGGAAGATTGTGGTCTTTTCCTTCATCGGGCTGATGTTCGCCAACCTGACCGCCACCGTGGTCGCCATCGTCGGCATCACGACGATATCGCCGCGAAGCTGCGCCGGCAGTCGGACAGCATGGGCGGGTTTATTTCCAGGGAAAACCATCGAGCTGCGCGTGGGCGTGGTCTGGGGACTGTTCATCTCGGTCTACGGCTTCGGCGCGGCTGTCACCCGCTGGGGCGAACGCCGGGACAGCATCCCCGCCGACTCGGCGATGGACAGATGGCTGGACAAAACGCTGCCGGACGACTATATGGAATTCATTTACCCCAATATGATTTTTGTGGATGAATAGCCCGAAAGGACGCGCTTTTCAGGCGTGTCCTTTCTCTTTCCAGAAATTTAGAGGTTTCATTTTTTGCGATTCTCGCTTATAATATTAATAGGTCATGATCTCTATAAGAAAGGGAACCCATATTATGGAACATATATTAATCAGTCCCGGTAAGCTGAAGCTGATGCTTACCAAGGATGATCTGGATCACTACGAGCTGGACTGCGACTGCATCGACTGCGACAATCCGTCCACACGCCGCGCTCTGCGGAGTATGCTGGACGATGCTCGCCGCCTGTCGGGCTTCGACGCGGCCAGCGATAAAATCTTCGTGCAGCTCTATCCCTCCAAGGACGGCGGCGCGGAAATCTACATAACCAAGCTGAACACCCCCGCTGCCGATTTGATGGAGCCGGTGGATGACAACCGCAAAGTAACGGTCAGCGACGTCTGGGGCTTTGCGCAGATGGACGATCTTCTCCACGCCTGCGCACACATCGAGCGCCGGGGCTTCGACGGCGACAGCTCGGCGTGGTCGGACGGTCGGCGCTGCTACCTTCTGCTGGAGGAAAAGCTGACCTATCGCGCCTGCCTCGACCGGGGCGGCAGGGAAGCGTGGTCGTTCCTCGGCGACTACGGGCGCAATCTTGCCGGCGGGACGGCGCTTTCGTATATTCGCGAGCACTGCCGCTGCTTCTGCGACGCTCACGCGGTGCAGACGCTGGCGGGAATGGAGTGACGGTATTCTCATCATAATTAAAAAATTATCGCATTATGTCTTTACATAATGCGATTTTCATGGTATAATATAAGGTAACAAATATTATACCCGACAGAATGGAGCAAGTATTATCATGACATGGGAAGAATTGGAGGCACAATGTGAAGCCTGCCAGAACTGTCCGCTTGGGGCAACGCGAACGAAGCTGGTCTTCGGCACGGGAAACCGGGAAGCCGACCTGATGTTTGTGGGCGAAGCCCCCGGCGAGAAGGAGGATCTTTCCGGCATCCCCTTTGTGGGTGCCGCCGGAAAGCTGTTCGACCGCTATCTGGAGGCGGTGGATATCCGCCGGGAGGACGTTTACATCGCCAACATCTTAAAGTGCCGCCCGCCCAAAAACCGCGACCCGCAGCCCGCCGAGGAGGACGCCTGCATCGGCTTTCTGCGCGAACAGGTGAAGCTCATCCGCCCGAAGATGATCGTCTGCCTTGGACGGATTTCCGCCATGCGGCTGATTAAGCCCGACTTCAAAATCACCAAGGAGCATGGCGTCTGGTTTAACAAAGGCGGCTTCGAAATGTGCGCCGTCTACCATCCCTCCGCCCTGCTGCGCGACCCGCACAAGAAGGAAGATATGCTGGTCGATATGAAGGCAATCAAAGCAAAGCTGGAGGCGCTGTCTTAACTTGGAAATCGATATTACCATCGTGCTCGGCGCGGTGCTGACCCTGTTTCTGCTGATTTTAGTGGGCTACTTCGCCCGGAAAACCGGCATCATCGACGACGCCCTTTCGAAAAAGCTGTCCAACATCGTCATCGTCCTCGGTCAGGCTCCCATGCTGCTGGGCGCATTGCTGAAAAACGACTACTCCCCCGAGCTGCTTAAAACCGGTCTGACCGTGATTGTCATCGGTCTTGCGGCGCATATCCTGCTGGCGGTGATGGCGCACTTCCTGACGCTGGGCTTCCGGGAGCCGGACGAGCGCAAAATCCTCGAATTCTCGATGATCTTCGCCAACTGCGCGTTCATCGGCTTTCCGATTTTAGAGGCGGCATTCGGTCCCGAGGGGCTGTTTTACGGCTCCTTTTACGTGATTTCGTTCAACATCTTCATGTGGTCCTACGGCATGATCGTGCTGGGACGGGGGCGGGACGACATCAAAATGAACCCGAAGAAGATGATTCTCAACTACGGCACCACCCCCTGCATCATCGGTCTGGTGCTTTACATCTGGCAGCTCGATCTGCCCGACTTCTTCCTCAACGCCTGCACCTATCTTGGCAATCTCTGCACGCCCCTGTCCACGCTGGTCATCGGCGGTCTGCTGGCGACCTGTACGCTGCGGGAGCTGTTCTTAAACAGAAAAATCTATCTGTTCTGCGTCCTGAAGCTGCTGATTTTGCCCACGGTGATTATTTTCATCGCCCGGCTCTGTCAGCTGCCCGAGACCATGATCTATCTGGTTGCTGTCATGAGCGGTCTGCCCACTGCGGCAAATACCGCCATGTTCGCCGAAATCTACGACATCAAGCCCCGTTACGCCGCGCAGGCCGTGGGAATGTCCTCGCTGCTGTCGGTGGTGACGATTCCGCTGCTTCTGATGATTGCAAAGCTGGCGGTAAGTTTATAAAGAGGTAAAGTCTGAAAAATAAATTTTTCAGACAGTGTTTTGGGACTTACATTGCCGTTCCGGCAATGTTTCACTACGCGAACCAGTCCCAATTCCACAGAAAGGAAACTTTTGCTACGCAAAAGTCATGGTCATAAAAATGAAATTCAAGGTAATCGCGGCCGATCCTCTCTGCGGACGGCTGCTGACGCTGGAGCTGGAACGGCTGGGTCTGACGCCCGCCAGAGAGGGGACGCAGGATTTTGAGCTGCTGGCCGCCGAGGGGCTGACCGAGCTTCCCAAAGCCCGCCGCCTGGAAGCGGCGGTTCTGGTGGACTGCGGACTGCTCTCCGCCGGACTTCCCGATACCGTACAGGTGCTGCTGCTCGACCGTCCCTTCGCGCTGGCGGAGCTTCGCGCCTTCGTGAAGCGCCTGCAATCGGACGGCGAGACGTCGGACGAGCCTGATTTGTGGCTGGACGAGGAGGATCAAACCGTCACCTATAACGACGACACGGTGAAGCTCACCGGACGGGAGTTTGCTCTCTTTTCCTATCTGCACGCCCGTCCGGGACAGACCATCACCCGGGGCGAGCTGCTTCGGGAGCTGTGGCAGGACGAAACCGCCCGGGACAGCAACATCATCGACGTCTACGTCAAATACATCCGCACCAAGCTGGATGAACGCTTCGGCGTCCGCTTCCTGCGGGCGGTGCGGGGCGAGGGTTACGTCTACGAGCCGGACAACGGCGATAAACTAAAGGAGGTCAGCGAAGCATGACTTGCGATTTACTGGTAAAAAATGTACGCTGCTGGAACCGTTCGGCGAACGCCTTCGAAAGCGTCAATCTGGCGGTGAAGGACGGTCGGGTGGCGGCGGTTCTGCCGCGCAGCCATGGCGATGAAGTGTCCGCGAAGACGGTTGTCGAGGGCGCGGGACGCTGTGCGCTTCCCGGCTTCATCGATCTGCACGTGCATCTGCGCGACCCGGGTTACACGTACAAGGAGGATATCCTTTCCGGCTGTCGTGCGGCGGCGGCAGGCGGCGTTACGTCGGTCTTCTGTATGCCCAACACTAAGCCGGTCTGCGACAGCGCCGAGGTGCTGTCCTATATCCTCGATAAGGCGAAGTCCGCCGACGCGCGGGTCTTCCCGGTGGCGGCGATCACCGAGGGAATGCTCAGCGAGAAGGTTTGCGACCTGACCGCCCTGCGCGACGCGGGAGCCGCCGCTTTCTCGGACGACGGAAAGCCGGTTATGACCGCCGCGCTCCTTCGGGAAGCCATGAAAATCGCCGCCGAAAACGATCTTTTGATCATGTCTCACTGCGAGGATATGTCGCTGGCAAAGGGCGGCGCCATCAACGAGGGCATGATCGCCCGAAAGCTGGGGCTGAAGGGAATTCCCAACCTGGCCGAGGATCTCTGCATCGAGCGGGACATCATGCTTGCCGAGGAAACGGGCGCGAGACTGCATATCTGCCATGTTTCCACGAAGGGCGGGCTTGCCTGCATCCGCCGGGCGAAGGAGCGGGGCGTCCGCGTTACCGCCGAAACCTGCCCGCATTATTTCTCCCTCACCGAGTCGGACGTGATTTTCTACGGCGCCAACGCCAAGATGAATCCGCCGCTTCGCACCCGGGACGATCTGGAAGCGGTCATCGAAGCCATCCGCGACGGCACCATCGACGCCATTTCCACCGATCACGCCCCCCATTCCGCCGAGGAGAAGGGCAACGACCTTGCCAAAGCGCTGAACGGCATCATCGGTATGCAGACCTCCTTCGCCGTTTCCTACACCAACCTGGTGCAGGCGGGGCATATTACGCTGTCCCGGCTCATCGAGCTGATGTCCTACAATCCGGCGAAGATTACCGGGCTGGACAAGCTGGGGCTGGGTATGCTGGAAGCCGGTTCCGCCGCCGATTTCTCGCTGGTCACGCTGGGCTGCGAGGACACGATTTCCCCGGACGAGCTGGCGGGAAAATCCGCCAACACTCCCTTCGCGGGCATGACCTTCAGCGCCCGCATCGACGCCACGTTCATGGGCGGGCGTCAGGTTTACGCAAACAAAAAATATCATTAAAACATACAGGAAGGAACATCATCATGTCTTTTGAACCCTTAATCGAAAAAATTGCGCAGAAGAAGAACCCCACCGTCATGGGTCTCGACCCTGTGCTGGATTACATCCCCGCTTTCATGAAGGACGCCGCCGTCAGCCAGTACGGCGATACCTTCAAGGCCGCCGGTGAAGCCATCTTCGCCTTCAACAAGGCGCTGATTGACGCCGCCGCAGACCTGATTCCCGCTGTCAAGCCCCAGTCCGCCTTCTACGAAATGTACGGCATCGAGGGCATGATCGCGCTGGAGCGCACCATCGCTTATGCCAAGGAAGCCGGGCTGTACGTGATTCTCGACGTGAAGCGCAACGACATCGGCAACACCGCCGAGGCTTACGCGAAGGCCTTCCTGGGCGAAACCCAGCTGTTTTCGTCCAAAGCGCAGGCTACCCCCGTGGACTGCGTGACGGTCAACCCCTATCTGGGCATCGACGGCATCGAGCCTTTCGTGAAGGCCGCCGCCCAGTACGACAAATCCATGTTCATTCTGGTTAAGACCTCCAACAAGTCCTCGGGCGACTTCCAGGACATGGATATGGGCGGTCTGCCCCTTTACCGCCGGGTTGGCGCGAAGGTGGAGGAATGGGGCGAGGTCTATCGCGCCGCGTCCGGCTATTCTCCCTGCGGCGCGGTGGTGGGCGCGACCTATCCCAAGCAGCTGACCGAGCTTCGTGAAGCGCTGCCGCACACCTTCTTCCTCATCCCCGGCTACGGCGCGCAGGGCGGCGCGGCGAAGGATATCGCCGGTGCGTTCGACGCCAAGGGTCAGGGCGCGATTGTCAATTCCTCCCGTGCGCTGATGTGCGCTTACAAAAAGGCGGGCGACGACGGTTCGAATCTGGCAAAGCACACCCGCGACGCGGTAATCGCCATGCGCGACGACATCAACGCCGTTCTGTGAGGTAAGCCATGAATTATAAGGATAACGGAAAAGTGCTGCAAAACCGCCGCATCATCGACGGCGCGCAGCTCTACGATATGCTGATCGAGTGCCCGGAAATCGCCCATAACGCCGAGCCGGGACAGATCGTTCACATCGCCTGCGGGGAGGGAACCACCCTTCGCCGCCCGATCTCCATCTGCGAGACGGCGGGCGATTGCGTGCGCCTCTGTTACGAGGTGCGCGGCAAGGGCACGAAGTGGATGGCCGAGCGTCGGGAAGGCGATACGGTCAGCCTGCTTGGCGCGCTGGGACACGGCTTCACGCCCCGGGACGGCAAGGTTCTGCTGGTCGGCGGCGGCATCGGCATCTACCCGCTGCTGTCCATCGGCAAAACGTGTCAAAACGCGAAGGCGCTGTTCGGCTTCCGTAACGTGAGCCTGATCAACTCCCTTGAGCTGTTCGAGAACAACGGCATCGAAACGTCGGTCATCACCGATGACGGTTCCAGCGGACGGAAGGGCTTTGTTACCGAGCTTCTGCGGGACGAGCTGACCGCCGGCGGCGTGTCGCAGGTGTACGTCTGCGGTCCCAAGCCGATGATGGCGGTCGTGGCGAAGCTTTGCGCCGGATTCGGCGTGGACTGTCAGGTCTCCATGGAGGAGCGGATGGGCTGCGGCGTTGGAGCCTGCCTTGCCTGCGTCTGCAAAACCATGTTCCGCGACAACGAGGGCGCGGAAGGCGAGAAGTACAAACGGGTCTGCGTGGACGGACCGGTATTTGACGCAAAGGAGATTATTTGGGAATGAAAGCGATCGATCTTTCCGTGAATTTTGCCGGTGTGACGCTGAAAAATCCGGTTGTCACCGTGTCCGGCACCTGCGGCTTCGGCGAGGAGTACGCACCCTTCTATAAGCCGTCCGAGCTGGGCGCCATTGCCGTCAAGGGCATGACCCTCGCCCCCCGTCTGGGCAATCCGCCCCCCCGCATCGCCGAAACGCCTGCGGGCATCCTGAACAGCATCGGCTTACAGAATCCGGGCGTGGACGCTTTCGTTGAGAACGAGCTGCCCCGCCTGAAAGCCGAGGGCGCCTGCGTCATCGCCAACATCTCCGGCTCCACCATCGCCGATTACTGCAAGGTGGCGGAAATTCTGTCCGAAACGGACGTGGATTTCATCGAGATGAACATTTCCTGCCCCAACGTGAAGGAGGGCGGCGTGGCGTTCGGAACCAACGCGAAGACGGTCAACGAGATCACTTCCGAGGTGAAGAAGCATACGAACAAGCCGCTGATTGTCAAGCTTTCGCCCAACGTCACCGACATCACCGAAATGGCGCGCGCTGCCGAAGCGGGCGGCGCCAACGCGCTCAGCCTGATCAACACGCTGCTGGGTATGCGCATCGACCTGAAAACCCGCCGCCCCATTCTGCACAACAACGTGGGCGGACTTTCCGGTCCCGCCGTTTTCCCGGTGGCGGTGCGCATGGTTTGGCAGGTGCGCAATGCGGTCAGCCTGCCGCTGCTGGGCATGGGCGGCATTGCGTCGGCGGAAGACGCCATCGAAATGCTGATTGCCGGTGCGGACGCCATCGGCGTGGGCACGGCGATGTTCGCCAACCCCAATCTGCCGATGGAAATTGCCGACGGTATCGCCAAGTATATGGAAGCCAACAGCATCGAGCACGTGGCCGACATCTCGGCGACGGTGCAGCCCTGGTAAATGCTGGCTGACACGCTTTCCGCCGCCGTCGCTTACACGGCGACGAACATCGACGACCTGTTTCTGCTGATGCTGCTTTACGCCCAGACCGACACGAAGGTCGGGCGCGGACGAATCCTCGTGGGACGCTATCTGTCCATGCTGCTGCTGACGGCGGTGAGCCTTGGCGGCGCGCTGGGCGCGCGGATGCTGCCCGACCTTGTGATCCGCCTGCTGGGATTGATTCCCATCGCGCTGGGCGTGAAGGCGATTTTTGAGGGGGACGGGGATGGTGCGAATTCCGCCGAGCCGACGGCGCTGGGCACCGCCGCGCTGTCCATTGCCAGCGGCGCGGACAACATCGGCGTGTACATACCGCTTTTCGCGGGGTATACGATCGGCGGCATGATCGCCGCCGTGGTGGTTTTCGCCCTGCTGACGCTGGCGCTGTGTATGCTGGGACAGCGGCTGATGAGCCTTGGCTGGCTTCATGGGCTGCTGGAAAAACACAAACGCTGGCTGGTTCCGGCGGTGCTGATCATGCTGGGCGTTGGAATTTTGCTGGGAATATGAGTAGAAAAGATTTTACCAAGGTCAGGGAAAGGCTGCTTTCTCTGGGATATATCGTCACCTGCTTTGACACTGCCGTCGAAGCCGCAGACTATCTGAACGCGCAGATTGATGGTCAGACGGTGGGGTTCGGCGGTTCCATGACGCTGGAGGAAATGGGGCTTTACGAGCGATTGACAGGGCATAACGAGGTCTTCTGGCATCAGCGGATTCCGCCCGGAAAGACGAGCAGGGAGGTTCGTTTGCAGGCAAACGCCGCCTCGATTTACCTTTCGTCGGTGAACGGAATCGCCGAAAGCGGGGAGATTGTCAACATCGACGGCAACTGCAATCGGGTGGCTTCGATCTTTTACGGACACGACAAGGTCTATCTGATTGCGGGGGAAAATAAGCTTGAGAAGGATTACGACAGCGCGCTTTATCGGGCGAGAAATGTGGCGGCTCCCCTGAACGCAAAGCGGTTCGGCGTGAAAACGCCCTGCGCCAGAAAAGGCGACCGCTGCTATAACTGCGCAAGCCCGGAAAGAATCTGCCGGGGACTGTCGGTTTTATGGGGAAAGCCAATGACCGGGGAGTTTGAAGTGATTCTGATTCATGAAAATTTGGGCTATTGAAATCAGGCTGATGCACGATGGTGCGTCAGCCTGATTTTTCATTTCTCCCCCGGGCGCTTGAAATAGCCGGAGGGGGAGGTTCCCATGAATTTTTTGAACTGGCGGGCGAAGTGGGTATAATCGCCGAAGCCCGCCGCTTCGGCGATGGCGGTGAGGGGAAGCTCCCGTCCGCGCAGGTTGGTCGCCGCGTAAGTCACGCGGTACCGGCAAAGATAGTCCGTGAAGGTCATGCCGAAGCATTCGCGGAAGCGGCGGCAGAAATAGCTTTTGCTGTAGGAGAAATCCCGGGCGATTTGCTCGGTGGACAGCTCGTCCGCGAAATTCTGGTCGATGTATTCGTTGACGCGCAGGACAAAATCGAAGCTTTGGCTGTGGGACGCGCCGTCGGTGACGCACTCATGGAGCAGAATGTCCAGCAGCGTATACATTCCGGGCAGCATACGCAGGCGGTCACGGTCGCTGAAGGCGTAGCACTTTTCAAACAGTCCGGGAAGGAGGGCGTGGATGTTCCTGCTGCGGGAATCGTCGGCGTCGAGGATGCTGACGAACTGTTTGTCGCCCCGGCAGATTTCGTGGGTCAGCGCCGCCGCGCTTTGGGGCATGGCGGAAATGAAATGCTCCGGGTTGAACAGCAGGCAGTAATAATGCAGATGCTGCGAGTCCTTCGGCATATAGCCGCAGTGGTCGTCGAAGCGGTTGACGATCATCGTACAGCCCGCCGTGATGCGCCGCTGAGCCGCGCCGACGGTCACATCCAGCTCGCCGTCCACAACGGTGATGATTTCGATGTCCGGGTGAATATGGGGTAAAATGCAAGTATAAGGTTCCCAGCGTCCGTTGTCGCCGGTCAGCATCGGGCTTTTGCCCGTGACGTGCACATAGCCGTCCTCGCGGATGAAGGCGAAATCATACAGACGGACGGCGATATCGTTCAGATTGGTTAAAAGCAGCATGACAGCCTCCCGGAGGTTTTTCATAATTATATCACATGGCATTCCTCCTGTCAACACCATTTCGTGAAATAAAGTCAATCAGCGCATAATTCAGGTCAATTGCCGCATTGCAATTCGCGGAACGGTACGGTATAATATATGTAACATCCATAAAACAGGATGGAATTACAAGGAGGTCTGATTTACATGAAAAAAGCAGTTACCCTGATCCTATTAGCGTCCATGCTGGCAGGCACCGTCTCTTGCGGCGGTACAACGCCCTCCGGCAGCGAGGACACCACCGCGTCTACGACCGCGGATACCACCACCGAAATGGAGGAAGCCTATGATTTCCCCGAACTGGATATGAAGGGCGAAAGCCTGCGCATCCTGAACTCATCCACCACATGGGGCTTTTACACAACGCTCGATCTGGATGAATCCACTGGCGAAGCACTGGACGATGCCGTATACAGCCGCAACAGAAATTTTGAGGAACGTTATAATGTTGTTCTGGATATCACGGAGGAAAACATCGACAGCACGGTGGAAACCGCGAAAAAGGTGATTATGGCGGGCGAGGACGCTTTTGATGTGACCTGGCTTCGCGCTGACCTCATGTTTTCCATGATCACAGACGGTTACTTCACCGATCTGTCCGAGATCAGCACGCTGAATCTGGATCAGCCTTGGTGGGATCAGTCTGTGATAGAAAACGGTTCGATCAGCGCAGATGGAAGCCTGTATATTGCCAGCAACTATATCAGCTTTATGGGCGTACAGGGGTCGGTCTGTGTGTTCCTTAACGAAGATATGTTCGCAGATCTGAATCTGGAGAAGCCCTACGACATGGTGCGAGAGGGCACTTGGACGCTGGACAGGCTGAAGGAATACGCCAAAGTCGGCGCAAATCTGAACGGCGAGGAGAACTGGAGCTATAAAAAGGGCGCGGCTTCCACCTACGGGCTTGTGACATGGTATGACGGCATTGAGGCGCTCTGTATCGGTTCCGGCTGGAAGTATGTGGAGAAGGATGACAAGGGCATTCCCCAGTTTGTGGCGGGCGACGAGCATTTCTTCGACGTAGCCGACGCCGTCTCCCAGCTCTGCTCGACGGCGGGCGAATTCTGCGAAATCAACAACAGTTCTAACGGCGCGCATTATGAGATTGCTTTCGGGGATGGCCGTTCGCTGATGATGATCGCCGAGATGAAAGCGGCGTCCAATCTGCGTGACTTTGACGACACCTTCGGTATTGTACCTATTCCGAAATATGACGAAAGTCAGCAGGACTATATTACCTTCGTCTCTGCGGCACAGACATTGATGAGCGTTCCCGTAACGGTGAAGAATCCCGAGCAGATCGGTACGCTGATCGACGCGCTGGCCTATATGTCATACCGTGACGTGCTGCCTGTTTTCAACGAGGTAACGGTAAAGCAGAAAGAGCTTCGCAACGAAGAATCTATCGAGATGCTGGACTATATTCACTCCAGCCGGTACTTTGATATGTGCTATGCTTACGGTTGGACGAATAACGAAGTCCGCGAGAATATTCGTTATCAGGTTAAGAGTTCGAACGGCAATGTGGCTTCCAAGCTGGAATCCCTTGCACCGGGCATCAAACAGAGAATTCAGGATACACTGGATATGATGGAAGATTAAAGCAAAATGGCTGCTGCACAAATGTACAGCAGCCATTCTTCATCATATCGAGGAAGCCGCGGACCAGCGGATGAACTCATCCTGCTCCCGCCGGGAGAGGTTCACGAAGTAGACATTCCAGCCGCAGAGCCGAACCTGTAGGTTGGCGTACTTCTCGGGATTTTCCTGCGCCTTTTTCAGCACCGAAGGATCGAGCACGTTGAACTGTATCGCGAAGCCGCCCTCCCGCATGAAGGTGTCCACCAGCCCAACCATCGCCGCCAAACCGTCTACTCCGACCACCGCCGTGGGATGGAGCGTCACATCCAGCACCGTGCCGTTGGGCAGGGCCGTGTGATCGATGGCGCAGACGCTGTGAATCAGCGCGGTGACGCCGTTTTTGTCGGCGCCGTCGGACGCGCCGCTGTTTTTGCTCAGGGATTCGCCCGCGTGACGTCCATCCGGCGTGGCCGCCAGCTTGTGTCCGTAGTCAAACCGCCAGTCGATGGAAAATCCGCCCGCACGCCAGAATCCGCGCCGTCCGTTGGGCTTGCGGTTAATGTGCGCCGCACAGTCGGACAGCAGTTCGGCGGCGATGGCGTCCGTTTCGGCGTCGCCGCAGCCATACTTGGGCAGCTTCTTTTTGCAGGAAAGCCGCAGCGTCTCATTGTCCGCCCAGTCGGCGCGCAGAATCTCCCGAAGCTCGGCGAGGGTCAGCCGCCCCTCGTCGTACACCAGCGCTTTGACCGCCGCCAGCGAATCGGCAGCCGTCGCCGCGCCGAAAACGTTGATGGACGAGAAGTTGTAGTCCGCGCCGCCTTCGTACAGATCAAGCCCCCGCTCCACGCAGCAAGCCATGGTGCCGGACAGCATGGGCGACGGGTTCACCTGCATATACAGCCGTTCCATCGCCATGGTGCGCGCCATGGAGCCGTCGGCAAAATGCCGCGCCTGACGCTTAACCTCAGCGGTCAGCGCGTCAAAGCTTGCGAAATCCTCCGGGCATTCGGGACCGAGCTGAACGCCGTCCCGCAAGTCGCGTCCGCCGTTTAAGGCGCATTCCACCGCCTTTGCCAGCGAAATCCGTCCGTTGCAGGTGCAGGATGCTTCCCGCCCCATGACCGACGGCTCGTAGCAGCCGATCATCACGTAATTGCGGGCGTCCTCCGGCTTATGCCCCAGCCGCTCCAAACCGGCGATAACTGTATTATCATTGCAAAATACAAGGCTGTTCGAGCCGCCGCGCATCATGGTGCAGACCTTTTCGATGATGCTGCGGGGCGTATTCTCCGCCACGCGAACCTGAATCTTGGGGCTGGGAATCTGGAGCTTTTCGTGCTCCTCTAAAATCATCAGGTCAAGGGCTTCGATGGCGGGATTTCCGGCGATATCCGCGCCGCCCAGCGTGAAGGGAATGTTCGCGCCGATGTTCTTATCGTTGAAGCGGGTCAGATAATAGCGAAGCAGCTCCCGGGTCTCGGCTTCCCCGCCGACATAGGGGAGGAACAGCTTGTCAATCCGTCCCAGCGAGCGCACGTTTTCGCCCTCCACATGGGTGATCAGGCGATAGAAAATCGCGTTGAGCTGCATGGCTTCGTAAAGCGTGGCGGGGGCATGATCGGCGACGGCGCGCAGATTCTCCGCCATCAGCGCGGCGGTGGGAGAATCGGCAGCGAAACGGTCGGCGAGGGTTGCCCAGCGCTTCACCAGCCGAACCAGCGCCGCGTAAACAATAACCACCGCACGCAGAAAATCATTGCCGGGATGGGCTGCGGCGGCGTCCTCGGCGCGTTTCAGCAGACCGGGCAGACCCAGCGAATAGATCGACTCCCAGTCGGGGCAGGTGTGCCCGAAATCGTCGTCGCCCGACCAAGCGCCGTGATCGTTGCCGGTGCCATCCATCACCGCCGGATCGATGGCGGCGTAGGCTTCGCTTGCCCAGCGCTGGCGTAGATGCTGAAGCTTGCAGCCGTGGTTGATGCGGTCAACGAACAGGGATACGGGGGAGAATTCCAGCTGGGCGTTGTCGAACAGGTAAGCCAGCAGCTCGGCTTTGAGCAGGACGCGGGGCTTGTTCTGGGCGGCGATGGCGTCGAAGCCGACGATCAGCTGATTCATGGGAAGTCCGCTTTCGGGAACGAAAACGACGTTGTCCCGGTTGCGTTCGATCTCGGCGCGCTGCTCGGCGAAGGTGTAGGGAAGGTTCATAATGATTACCTCATTTAACGTATGATTTTGTGTCCGCTGGCGGCGAGAGCGTCGGCGGCTTTCTGCATTTGCTCCTCCGTGGGCGGCGTAATGCCGGCGGCGGGATATTGAAGCCCCAGCGAACCGTATTTTGTCTCGGCGTAGGGGTGATAAGCCAGCAGACGGACGGCGGTGATGGATTGCAGCGGCTTCAACAGCGCCGCGATGGCATCGCACTGATCGTCGTTGGCGCCCGGAATCAGCGGCACACGGATTTCGATGGGCACGCCCCGGGCGTTGATATAGCGCAGATTGTCTAAAATCAGCTCGTTCGGACGTCCCGTCCAGCGTTCGTGAACGGTGGAGTCGGCGGCTTTCACGTCGAACAGCACCTTGTCGGTGAAGGGAAGCACCCGGTCAAGGGACGCGCGGGGAGCAAGCCCGCAGGTATCGAGAGCGGTGGAAATGCCGCGCTCCTTCACAAGGCGGAAGACCTCGGCGGTGAAATCGGGCTGCATCAGCGGCTCGCCGCCGGACAAGGTAACGCCGCCGTCCGAGCTTTTGAAGAAGGCTTCATCCTCGCAGAGGGTCTTTGCGGCTTCTTCGGCGGTGACGGTGCGCCCATAGAGAATCAGCGCGTCACCGAGACAGGCGGATTCGCATTTGCCGCAGGCGGTGCAAGCATCGCGGTCGAAGCTGTGTCCGTCGGCGAAGGAATGAGCGCCCACGGGGCAGACCTTTGCGCACTCGCCGCAGCCGATGCATTTGTGGGGGAGATAGGCGAGCTGGGGCGGGAAGGCGATGCCTTCGGGGTTATGGCACCACGCGCAGTGAAGGGGGCAGCCCTTGAGAAAGAGGGTTGTGCGGATGCCGTCGCCGTCGTGGACGGCGAAGCGTTTGTATTGTAGGATTGTTCCGGTCATGATGACCTCCAAAAAAGATACCCGGGATTGTGACTATAGTATAGCACAATTCCGGGCGAATGTAAATACGGAAAGCGAACCAGTATTTAAGATTTTCGAACTTGGTTGTCAACGAGCGGTTTACAATCCCTCAGACGAAGCCCGCAGTAAACGATCAGCGCCGCGCCAGCCGCCAGAACGGCGCAGCCGTAGGAGCAGGAATCGAAGACGGATTGGAGCGGCGTAAAGCGGACAGTCACACCGGATGAATTAAAGGAGGGGATATATTGTACGGGCGAGAGAAAGGAGATGAACGAGTTGATCGGCAGTATGGGTGAAATGATACAGAGAGCGACGCCCGCCAGACGCAGCCGTTTTAGCTTGACCTGCGAGGGCAGAATTCTGTCCGGACCAGGACGGAGAATCATCCCACGATAGGGGCGGAGATACGTCCCGCTTTTTGGGAAAAGCAGAATGGCGGCGATAACGCATCCGGCGGTGAGCAGAAGATGAAGAATCAACCACAGTCCGTCATTGCTGCCGCCCAGCAGCAGCGACGCGCTTTTCGCCGCCTGCCAGAGCATGACGAGGGTTCCCACGCAGCAGGCGGACGCGGCGGCGACCGTCAGACAGCGGCGTTTGCTGGCGGAAAGATAAGCGTCGATGGCATCGTCGGCACTGGTGTCCGGCGTTGGCGCTTCCGCGGCGTCCGACACCGGAGCTTTCACAGGCTCAGGCTTCGGCTCGGGCGTGAGCGTCGGTTCGATGCCCAGCAGATAGTCGGCGGAGACGCCGTAGACGCGGCAAAGGTCGGCGATTCGATCAAGGTCGGGCAGCGACTGAGCACCCTCCCACTTGGACACCGACTGCCTGGACACGCCCAGCTGCTCGGCAAGCTCCTCCTGAGACAGCCCGCGCTGACGCCGGAGCGCCAGCAGCCGTTCGGCGAGGGTGTTGGGATTGATTGGCATAAAGGATACCTCCTTGGGGATTTGATGGGTATAGTATAGCATAAATCCGGTGCAAAAGCAAGCAAGTCCGGTTGGAAATTGAAAATATCCTGCGCAACTGCTGGTTGCGGGACGATATTTTTCAAAAAAGTCTTGACAAACCCGGGAAAATGTGTTATACTATCAAGGTTGAATCCCAGTGAGGGAGTAGCAAGCAGTTCGGGAGACCGACCTGCAGCAAGTCAACATACTGACCTGCGGTTTCCGACCGCGTGTCTGGCTTGCTTTAATTTGCGAGACTCACGTATGCGTCATGCCATACGTGTGTCATTTTTTTGATTAACATTGACCCGGTATGGTTATAACCGTACCGGGGTTTTTCGTATACATTATTATATTACACACGAGGTAGCAATTTATGGAATGGAATCTCATTTTCTTCATTAACAGCGCGCTTCTGGGCGTGGGTCTGGCGATGGATGCGTTCTCGGTATCGCTGGCGAACGGTCTTGCCGACCCCAAAATGAAGCGGGGACGGATGTGCGGCATCGCGGGCGTTTTCGCGGCGTTTCAGGCGGCAATGCCCCTCACCGGCTGGGTATGTATTCACACAATTGTACAATATTTCAAGTCCTTCGAGAAGCTCATTCCGTGGATTGCGCTGGTGCTGCTATGTTATATCGGCGGCAAGATGCTGCTCGAGGGCATTCGCGGCGGGGAGGAAGAAACTTCCGGGCAGAAGCTGACCTTCACTGCGCTGCTGGTACAGGGCGTGGCAACCTCCATCGATGCGCTGTCCGTGGGTTTCACCATCGCGGAATATCAGCTTCCCATGGCCATCGTATGTGCGCTGATTATTGCCGCCGTGACCTTTGTAATCTGCATGGCGGGGCTTTTCCTCGGGCGCACCTTCGGCACGAAGCTGGCGGGCAAGGCGGGCATCCTCGGCGGCGTGATTCTGATCGCCATCGGTCTGGAAATCTTCATCACGGGTGTATTCTTCTAAGAAACAGCTCGCTTTCAACGAGAGCGAGCACGTCTCCACGAGGAACCGCTCCGCGCTTCCTCATTGGAAACTGCACGTTCTCAACGAGAACGTGCAGTTTCCCGATAAATCCCCAGCAATTCATGCAGAATCTCGCTGTGGTTGAAATCCCTCGGGTAGACGATATTGACCTCGCGGATCATGCTGAGATTTTCAATGGGCAAGGCGGTGATCTTGCCCTTTTTCAGCTCGTCCATGCAGGCCGACCGCGCCAGAATCGAAACGCCCAGATCCTTTCGGATCAAATCCTTGATGGCGGCGATGCTGTCCACCTCCAGAATCACGTCGAAGCCGGAAATCGATTCGCCGATGCTCTCCAGATGGGATTCGAACAGAATCCGCGTGGCGGAGGTGGGCAGACGGAGAATCATCTTCTGCTGCTTCAGCTCGCTCAGCGTAACCATCTGCCGGGAGGCTAAAATGTTGTTGTTGGACATCACGCAGACCAGCGTGTCCGTGTCCAGCATCAGCGAATTCAGGTTGCGTCCCATGGGGCGTCCCTCCACAATGGCCAGATCCAGTTCGTAGCTTTCCAACATGGTATAAAGATTGTTTATGGTGTCAGTAATGATTGTTATGCTGACGCCGCTGTTTTTGCTGCTGTATTTGGCGAGCACCTCGGTAATCAGGTTGGATTCGGCGGTGTGGGTGATGCCGATGCGCAGCTTGGAAGGACAGCGGTCGGCGGTTCGGATGGCGGTGCGCATACGGTTGTCCATGGCCTTCATGCGGCGCGCGTACTTCAAAACCACCTCTCCCTGCGGGGTCAGGTGAAGCTCACCCTTTCCGCGGACAAAAATCTTCGCGTCCAGATCCTTTTCCAGCTGGCTGATATGGTGGCTGACCGCGGGCTGGGTCAGAGAAAGCATTTCCGCCGCCTTGGTGAAATTCCGTGTTTCCGACACGGTAAGCAGGGTTTGCACTTTTACATCGAGCATGAGAGTACCTCTATAAAGAATTTTTATGGCAGTCAATAAAAAAATAATTTGACAAAATCGTAATTATAGTATATCATATTATTATTACAAAAGCTATACACAGATTTTACAAAAGTGTGCTTTTTTAAATATTCTTTTTACATATATGAGGTAAAATATGCTTGATTCCTTTTATGCCATGCTGGAATCCCGCTCGCCGGTGGCGGTGGTGATTCTTTCGGTGGCGCTGATGCTCTTTGGCGGATTCGCGATGACGCGCCTTACCAAGCGCGCCCGCCTGCCTAATGTTACCGCGTACATACTGACCGGCATCCTGCTCGGACCCAGTGTGCTGAATATCATCCCGGCGGGGCTGATTGACGGCACGGAGTTTCTGTCCGACGTGGCGCTGGCGTTCATCTCCTTCGGCGTGGGACGCTTCTTCAAGGTTTCCCACCTGAAGCGAAGCGGACTGCGGGTTATCGTAATCACGGCGCTGGAAGCGCTGCTGGCGTCTCTGCTGGTGTTTATCGTCACCTTCTTTATTTTGGGGCTGGAGCCGTCCTTTGCCATTGTGCTTTCGGTGCTGGCATCCTGCACAGCCCCCGCTTCCACGATGATGACCATCCGTCAAACCGGCGCAAAGGGCGATTTCGTGGATACGCTGCTGCTGGTTGTGGCGCTGGACAACGTGCTGAGCCTTGTAGCCTACAGCGTTGCCATTACGGCGGCCACCTCCAACGGCTTCTCGCTGGTGACGGTGGCGCTGCCGATTCTGCGCAATCTGCTGGCGGTGGTGATCGGCGGCGTGTTCGGACTGCTGCTCAAGCTGCTCATCGTGTCCAAACGTTCGGACGACAACCGCCTGATTATTGTTATCGGCGTGCTTTTCCTGTTCTGCGGCATCTGCGCGATTCTGGACGTATCGCCGCTGCTTGGCTGCATGATGCTGGGCGCGGTTTACATCAATCTGGCAGACGACGAGAAGCTGTTCATGCAGCTGAACTACTTCAATCCGCCGGTGCTGCTGCTGTTCTTCGTCCGCTCGGGTCTGAGCTTCAACCTGAACGCGCTGACGCAGGGCGGCGGACAGATCGGAAGCTCGCCCCTCTGGCTGATCAGTATCTGCTATTTCGCGGTGCGCATCATCGGCAAGTACGCGGGCGCATGGCTCGGCTGCTTCTCGGTGAAGAAGCCGAAGGAAGTGCGAAACAATCTGGGTCTTGCGCTGATACCGCAGGCGGGCGTTGCCATCGGTCTTGCGGCCATGGGAGCGCGTCAGCTGGGCGGCGAAACGGGCGCGGCGCTGGAGACGGTAATCCTGGCGTCCAGCATCCTGTACGAAATCGTCGGTCCCCCTCTTGCCAAGCTGTCGCTCTACCTGTCCCACTCCTACTCCGACAAGCTGGAGGAGCTTGCTCCCGTGGAGGAGCCGGAGGGCGCGCAGAAAAACGATGTGGAAATTCTCATCGCGCGGATTCAGAAGATTCAGTCGGAGCTTCCGCCCCACGGCGTAAGCATATCCGAGGAGGAGCGCGCCTTTGACGAGGCTGCGCAGCAATATGAGTCGATCAGCCCCAACCGGCGCGGACTGATGCGGCGGAACTGAGATTAAAGGAGATTTTTTATGCAATATGTGGATCCCATAGCCATTCTGCTTGGCACGTGGTCGGAGGAAATCACCCTCGGCTCGGTGCTGCTTCGCCTGGCGATATCGATTGTGTTCGCGGCGATTGTCGGCTGCGAACGCGCCAGCAAGCGTCACGCGGCGGGACTGCGCACCTTCATGCTGGTGTCGATGGCATCGACGACGGCGATGCTGATTGATGTTTTTCTGATTGAGACGTTCAGCCTGCCGTTTCCGCTGATATCGGCGGCGACGGTGGTCAGCTCGGCGCAGATTGCGGGCAGCTCGATTTTGTTCAGCTCGAAGAATCAGATTAAGGGTTTAACGACCTCGGCGGGACTGTGGGCGTGCGGCATTATCGGCATGAGCGCGGGCGCGGGGTTTTACACAATCACGCTGGTGGGATTCATCGCGTTGTTATGCTGTCTGTCGCTGTTCCCGTCCATCGAGCGGTATCTGAAAAATCGCTCGAACCACTTCGAGGTGCATCTGGAGCTGGTAAGCAAGGACAAATTACAGGATTTTGTGACGACGCTCCGGCGGCTGGGGCTTCGCATCGACGACATCGAGGCGAACCCGGCGTATCTTGGGTCGGGGCTGAGCGTTTACTCGGTGTCGATGACGATCAACAGCCCCGAACTGAAAAAGTACAAGACTCACAGCGAAATCATTCAGGCGCTGGGAACCATCGATTATGTGTATTACATTGAGGAAATGAATTAAAGAGAGAGCGCCCGTGAAACGGGCGCTCTTGCTTATTAAACCTTCAGCGCGTCGCTGCCATCGCACGCAAACAGCGCCACGGGATTCTTCGGAATGGAGAAGAAAACCTTGTCGCCCGCCGCGCAGCGGACGTTCAGGAAGCGGTCGTCGTTCTCCTTCGGATGAACGCGGACGAGCCATGTGCGGCTTTCCGGCTTGCCGTTGTAATCGCCGACCCGCTCGCCGATGTTGATATCCACGCTTTCCTCGCCCTCGTGAACGGTGATTTCCGTATGGCAGGAGGTGTTCGTCTGGTAATCCAGCGACACGCCGTCGTCCTCGCGCAGAATGTAGGACGAATCGCCGTCAGGCCAGATATCCAGCGTCAGCGTGGAATCGTCGTATTCCGCCATATACTTCCGATCGCGCCAGCCGGGGATGATTGCGCCGCCCTTGATGAACAGACCGCCGCCCCGTCCTTCGGGGGGATTGTAGGGATTGATGTCGCAGGGGCCGGCGTATTCCTCGCCCGTCCATCCATCAATCCAGCGTCCGGCGGGAAGATGCACGCTGTCCGCGTAAGCGGAAACCAGCAGGGAATCGCCGATCATATACTGGCGGGAAGCGTCCATGGTCGCTTCATCCTCCGGGAACGCCAGCGGCATGGGACGGACGATGGGCATGGCTTCCTCGTGACCCTCCAGGGCGGCGGAATAATAGTAGGGCAGGATGCGATAGCGGATTCGGGCGTACTCGACGAACATTTTGTGCATATCATCGCCCGCGTACCAGGGCTGCTCCACGCCGTGCCATGCGTTCAGGTGCGCCCACGGCACGAACATACCAAAGTGAATGCTCTCGGGATGGTGGATGTTCATATCGATGGTGGTGTTCATATGCCCGGACAGCGCCAGCGTCTCCAGCCAGATCATCGCGCCCAGCTCGCCGCCGTTATCGCCGGTGGTGGAAGCGCTCCAGTGCTGGATGCCGGTGTATCCGCCGGAATAATGGTGCATGGAGCGTTTGTTCGTCTGCGCTTCAAAGCCCTCCTTCACCTGCTTGGTCAGCAGAATCTGGTTGTAGTTGTGCATCTGCATGGAGGTCAAACCGTTGAACAGGCGGGGGCGGTTCATGCGGTCGAAGCAGCATACCATGTCGGCGGGATCAAGCTTGTAGCCGTCCACGCCGATGTAGGTGAACTTTTTCAGGTGCTCGTACCAGCCTTCGCCGTAGTCCTCAACCGAACCGTCCGCCAGCTCGCGTTCGGCTTCGGCGGTCAGGTCATAGCGGATGCAGCGCCAGAGGGAGAGCTTGAGGTTCATTCGGTGGAGCGCCGACACGAAGGTGATGGGATTGTTGGGGCTGGTCATATGATAGTCGCAGATATGGAAGCGCTTGGTGTCCCATTGGGGGGCGGTGGAATAATCGTAGAATTTTTCCATCCAGCCCGGCTCCAGCGAAATCATATCCACGGGAATGCTTTCTTTACGGAAGCGTTCGGCGTCGGCGAGCACCTCCATCTGGTCGGAGAAGATGGGGGCGATGTAGGTTAAGCCATACGCCCATTTGGGCATAACCATGGGATTGCCGGTCAGCGTTGTGTAGGCTTTCAGCACGCCCTGATAGCTGCCGCCCCAAAGGATGAACAGGTCAAGCTCGTCGTCCTCGCCAAGGCAGATCAGCTGATCGCTCACCCGTCCGCCGATGTCCATGAAGCTGCGGCTGCGGGCGTTGAGAAAAATGCCCCAGCCCGAGGAACTGATAACCAGCGGAATCGGGATTTCGTTGTACTGGTAGCGCACCCAGTTCTGATAGGCGCGTCCGCGCAGCTGGATGCGGTCGTTGGCGCCCTCGCCCAGACCGTAGAAGCGTTCGCCCTCGCCGATGCCGAAGTAAATGGCGTAAGCGGCTTCGGGGGGCAGGGTTTCGACGGGGATGGGGGAAGGCTTCTGCGCCTCCTCGGGGGTGCCGATGATGGCCTGATAATCGGTGTACTTCTCCTTGAATTCCTCGACCAGACTGTCGTGGAGCGCCTGATATTCCTCGGTTTCGTCGGTGACGATGCGGAAGGGAAGCAGACGTCCGTCGGGAAGGGTGACGGTGTCGTCGGAATACGTAATGCCGCTATCGGACAGCGTTTGGGGCAGGGTGATAATGCCATAGCGCTCGGCGAGGGTTTCGGCGTGCAGCTCGGAGAGCCTGATGCGCAGAATGCCGGGGGCGATGTGGGTGAATTGAAGCGTTCTTGCCATGATGGGATTCCTTTCTCACATTGGTATGATCGTTATATTCAGTATACCGTATCAAAAGAATTTTGTCAATGCATAAACTCCTATATTTTGACGGAATTTAAGCATATATTAGATATTTCTCTTGACAGCGTCGGCGGATTGGGGTATAATTGTATCATATTATAATATATGAAAGCAGGGATTCCTATCAAAACGAACAATCCGAACATTGAACTGGCCGCACTGACATCGGACATTGTGCTGGGAGAGGATGACGGTCTCTGGTACGACACGGGCAGCGGGAAGATTGCCTACGAAGACACGATCTGCGTGCAGGGGAGCACTTCCGTGGCGGGAGTGCGGGTGACGGGCGGCAGTCATAAGCTGCTGTTCAACGACAGCGAGGACGTCGGCTGCTGCGCCGAAATCTGCCTGAGCAAGCCGGTATTCGATATCGCGGCGGGGGCTTCGCTGACGATCGTGCCCGGATACTGGGGCGGAACCGCTTCCAACTGCATTGGTCCCATCAAATCGGGCGAGGGGAAGCTGATCTTCGGCGAGCCGCTGTTTGTCGGCAGCAGCTTGGAGGAGAAGTGTACCTTCGATCTGCGCTGTGGCGGCGATACGCCCATGACCATGCCCGACGCCGATGATCGCTGGTATCGGCGCTGGTGCAATTACGAGCGGGTGCTGACCGTGGGCAGCGGTCGGATTGTGATTGGGGAAACCTGCTGGCTGACGGCCGCCGACCGTTCGGCATGGGCGCATTTTGACAAGGACAGCGGGCGGCTGACCCTTCACGGAGCGTTTGCCGCCGATGAGCTGGAGGTGGCGAAGGACGCTCTGCGGGATGAGCCTCGGGGAATCGAAGAAAGCCTGTCGTCCCGGGCAGCGCTTCCCACCCGTCTGCTGACGGTGGACGAGCGGATGGGCAGCCTGAACGGACGGGTGGTCAACACCGCATGGCTGTCCGAAAGCCGGGATGAGGAAGCCGGGCGGGATTTGAAGACGCTGCATCTAACGGGGAACGCCATTCTGTACGGGAACTGCCAGCCCGACCGGGTGGAGTTTGACGGCTGCGAATCGCTGGATATTCCCCAGGGCGTGACGCTGGATCTGTCGCTGCTTGACGGGATTCCGCCTCTCGCGGGCTGCCAGGTCAAGGGCACGCTCCTTCTGCCCGAAGCCGATGCCGGGCTTGGGCAGGAAATGCTGGCGGACGGCAGAATCCGCCCGGTCTATCGGGGCGTGGTGCGCATCGGAAAGCAGTCCTTCCGCGCCGAAGCCAAGCTGGATTTTTCCAAGCCCGACACCCCCGCCGAGGGAGAGGGCTACCGTTGGATTGCCTTCTCAAAAACGCTGGTGCTTACCAATTTTGTCTGCGAATGCGAGACCGACTGCATCCGTCTGCCCTCGCGTTCCGTCATCGAGCTGCACGGCGTGAACCGCATCACCGTCACCGGCTATAAGAGCCGTACCATCGCGGCAGGCGATCAGCCGAGGAATTTCCGCGGTATGCTGATCGTCACGGGCGACGGCAGGCTGACGCTGAACGGCGCGCTGCGTGTGGGCAACAACGATTTGATCATCCGTGGCGGCGGCATCGATCTGAACGGAAGACTGAAAACCGATTCGGTCACGCTGTCCGGAGGTAAGCTGACCTGCCGGAAAAAGACCGAGCTGGGGCAGCTGGAGCTGTGCGGCGGCGAATTCATGAGCGAGGGACAGTTCGAAATCGGCAAGCTGATTATGTCGCGCGGGCAGTTCTCCTACGAATCGGAGACCCGGGTGATAACGACGCTTGGAACGGCGGTGGAATACCGTCCGATGAACAGTTTCCGCGAATTCCCGACGCTGACGACCCGCTGCAAGGAGGTACACGGGTACACGCTTCGGAGAAGCGAATACAACGGAAGCTACATATACACGACCAATGTAGATGATCAGAAGGAGTACGCGGATCAGAACGACTACGCGCCATCCGTGAAAATCGTCGTGAAGTGATCTCAATCCTGCCGGAATCTGCTGGGCGCGCAGCCGGTTTCGCGCTTGAAGAATCGGGAAAAATAGTTGGAATCGCGGAAGCCGCAGGCTTCCGCGATTTCGCTTATCGTCAGGGAAGTGTTGCGCAGATGTTCTTTGGCGGCTTCAACGCGGCAGGCGTTCAGATAGTGGATGGGCGTGATGCCGGTTTCCCGCAGAAAAAGGCGGCAGAGGTAGCGTTCGCTGAGCCGGACGGCACGGGCGGCATCGCTGACGGTGACGCCTTCGGACAGGTTCAGGCGTAAAAAATCCATGGCCTGTCGGACATAGCCCGCCGGACTTTTGTCCGCCGCGCGAGTTTGAGGAAGCAGGGCGAGAAGCATATACAGCAGCCCCGTCTGACGCAGAGAAGCGGAGGCTTCGTCCTGTTCGTCATAGACGGCGGCGTGAAGCAATGGCAGCAACGGGGAAGGGTCGATGCCGGAAAAGCGGTCGGTGTTGGCGAAGGTGTAATCCGCGATCAGACCGGACGCCTCGCTTCCGCCGAATTCGACCCAATACTGCTCAAAGGGCTTGTCCGGCAGGATTTCAAGCCGGTGCGCCAGCATAGGGCGCATGAGAAAGGCGTCCCCCGCCGACACGGGCTGGCCGTTGTGCAGCGCCTGTCCGCCGAGAACCATGTGCAGCACGTATTCCCCACGCACCATGGTTGGGGAGATGTAGCCGGGCTGAGCGATGCCGTGGCTGATGGAGCGCACGTACAGCCCCGCCGACGGACGAACCTGGGTGAAAAAGGTGTGGATGACGGAACCGGCGCGCATTTGCTTGAAAAACATACTTCCTCCTGCATGTCATTAACTTAAGAGAACGGGGAGGGTTTTTTTTCAAAAAAGTTTCCCCCCCACGGCTTAAGTTAATGACATTGTTCCTCCTGAGCGGATTTTTTTATTCCATGATACATCAAAAAACGTAAAAAGTCAAGATGTTGGCGTAAATATTTCATGGACTTGGGGGCGGTGGTGTGCTATAATACTGATAACGGAACAAGTTCCGTATTACATTCTGGAGGAACGAATTATGTTAAACTGTGATATTCGCGAATTCGGCGCGGTGGGAGACGGCGTAACCCTCTGCACCGAGAGCATTCAGTCGGCCATCGACGCCTGCGGAGCGGCGGGCGGCGGACGTGTAACCATCGCCGGGGGACGCTATCTGTCCGCGCGCATCGATCTGCGTTCGGGCGTGGAGCTGCACATCGACGTGGACGGCGTGCTGCTGGCCACCACCGACGGCTCGGCGTTCAAAGAGATCGAAACCGATTTCTGGATTACCGACATGGCGCCCCGACGCAACAAAAAATGCTTCATCTACGCCGAGGGCTGCCACGACATCGCCATCACTGGGCGGGGCATGATCGACTGCCAGGGACGCTTCGCCGTGGAAAAAGTTCCGGAGGGCGACCCGTCGGGCTTCGTGTGGGGCTATCGGCGGAAGGTGTTCGATCTGCCCGCGCGGATGATTCTCTTTATGGGCTGCAAGGACGTGATCTGCGAGGACGTGCTGCTTTATGAGCCTTGCTCGGGCTGGGGCTACTGGGTCTGTGACTGCGACCGCGTGACCATGCGCGGTCTGCGGGTGGAATCGGATCCGGGTTATCCCAACGCCGACGGCATCCACGTGAACTGTTCCCGGGACGTGCGCATCTCCGACTGCACGATTCAGGCGGGGGACGACGCCATTGTCGTGCGGGCGTACACCGGCGTACTCCATAAGAAAACGCCCTGTGAGCGGGTGCTTGTTACCAACTGCAACCTGTCCAGTATGTGCAGCTGCATCCGGGTGGCGTGGGTCAACGACTGGATTATCCGGGACTGCGTGTTCTCCAACCTGACCTTCCACGACTGCAACACGGGCGTGGGAATGACCATTCCCACCGTCAACGAAAAAACGCACTACACCGACGACGGCGGCGATTTTACGTTGGTGGAGCGGCTGACCTTCTCGAACATCACCACGGTGCGCTGCTATCACGAACCGCTGATTATCACGCTGATGCCCGGCTGTCAGGTGGAAGCCATCCGCGACATCCGCTTTTCGGGCATTCTGTCGGAATGCGGCTATCTGCCTGGCTTCGTTGGACGGGCCGACGCGCCGCTGGAGCGGATCAGCTTCTCCGACTGCGACTTCCGCGTGGTGGATTATCACGGCGAAGGTCCCAGCCGCTCGTCGAATATGCGCCGGGGCAGCGCCACCGAGCCGCGCTTCGAATACTGCCGCGACCTGCGCATGAACAACACGTCGTTCACGTCGCTGTGTTAAGGATTATTTACGCAAAGAGTGTCTGCACGGCTGTGCAGACACTCTTTTTTCGCCGAAGGTCTTGACATCAGCCGTACAATCATGTATAATTTTATCATAATTAATATAAAAGGCAGGGGATTTTTATCGAAACGACATATCCGACCATTGAACTGAGCACGCTGACGGGGGACATTGTGCTGGGGCAGGACGACGAACTGTGGTACGACGCGGGAAGCGGCAGAACGCCCTACGAAGGCGTTCTGTGCGTGCAGGGAATCACCACCACGTCGGGCGTCCGCGTCACGGGCGGCGATCACAAACTGTTGTACGCCGATACGGAGGATCGACATCATGAGGTTCAGATCTGCCTAAGCAGACCGGTTTTCGACATCGCTGCGGGGGCTTCGCTGACGGTGCAGCCCGGACGCTTCGGCGGAACCGCATCCAACTGCATCGGTTCCATTCAAACCGGCGAGGGAAAGCTGATCTTCGGCGAACTGCATTCCGGCGAACTCAAGGAAAAATTCAACATCCGCTGCGGCGGCGAAACGCCCCTGAATGTGCCCGACGCCGACGATGACCTGTACGAGCGTTACTACAATTACCAGCCCGTGCTGAACTGTGACGAACGGGTGGAAATCTGTGAAACCTGCTGGCTGGTGGCTTCCGACCGCTCGGCGTGGGCGTATTATGATTTCGACACCGCGACCCTCACTTACCACGGCGAGCTGAACGTTCCCGAGCTGCTTGTGACAAAGTACGCGCTGCGCGAACGGGAACCGGAGAAACGCCCGATTTACTACATATCCAGCGCCAACGCGGCGGATCACCTGCTGACGGTGGATTCCAGCATGGGACAACTGAAGGGCAGACTGCTGAACAGCGCGTGGCTCAGCGATTCGCGGGATGCGTCGTCGGAAAGGGATGTGCGCACCCTCCATCTGTCGGGGGATGCTTACATCGCCGAAAACTGCAAGCCCGACCGGGTGGAAATGGACGGCTGTACTTCCATCTATATTCCCGAACGGGTGACTTTCGACCTGTCCGGGCTTGATAAGCTCCCGTCGATTGCCCACTGTGAGGTGAACGGCGTTCTGGTGCTGCCCGAGTCCGCATTTGAAACCGTCAATTCGCTTCTGTCCGACGGCAGCATCCATCCGTATTACCGGGGCGTGGTGCGCGTCGGTAAGAACCACCTTTTCCGCGCCCAGGCGAAGCTGGACTTTTCCAAGCCCGATACCCCCGCCGAGGGAGAGGGCTATCGTTGGATTGCCTTCACCAAAACGCTGGTGCTCACCGATTTTGTCTGCGAATGTGCCGACGACTGCATCCGCCTGCCTTCCCGCTCTACCGTGGAGCTGCACGGAAAGAGCAGCATCACCGTCACCGGAAAAAAGAGCCGCGCCATCGCCGTGGGCGATCAGCCCAGAAACATCCGCGGTATGCTGATTTTCACCGGGGACGGCAGTCTGACGCTGAACGGCAGGCTGCGGGTCGGCAACAACGACTTGTTCATCCGGGGCGGCGAAATTGACCTGAACAGCCGGATAAAGACCGATTCCATCACCCTGTCCGGCGGACGCCTGACCTGCCGGCAGGAAGCGGAGATCAGCTTCATCGAGCTGTGCGGCGGAGAATTCATGGGCTATGGAAAGCTGACCATCGGCGGATTGACCATGTCCCGGGGCGTGTTTGCCTACGAATCGGATGGCTGGCAGCTCAATGAATTCCACTCGCGCCCCACGCTCAGCACCCGCTGCACAGAGGTGAACGGATGCACCTGCGTGCGGGAAAAAGGCGGCAGGGATAACGTCTTCTCCATCGACGGCAGACCGTTTCATGTGACGAACGGCAACTACGCCCGTCAGGTGAAGATTATTGCGAAATGACCGAACGGAGGTTAGCATGAACGCTGAAACGAAAGCCTGCGCACCGCTGAGGGAAACCGACGTTTTTTCGCTGGTTTCAAAGCATCGGAGCGCCATTATGGGCATCGCCGCGCTCTGGATTCTGGTTTTCCACGAATGGATTCCGCTGCTGGGAGGCGTACCCGGTCTCGGACGGATTGAGAGCTTCGCCAAGCAGGTGGGCTTTTGCGGCGTGGACATTTTCCTGTTCCTGTCGGGCATCGGACTGACCTACTCCATCGGAAAATCCAGCCTGCCCGCCTTCTATTACCGACGCATCCGGCGGATTGCGCTGTCCTTCCTCATTGTCGCCGTCCACCGCTGCATCGACGAGGGCTGGGACATTGCCCGCTTCGTCGGCAACGTCACCGGCTGGAATTTCTGGACGAAGGACATCTACTCCTTTCTCTGGTTCGTTCCGGCGGTGACGGCGCTCTACCTGCTGTTCCCGCTGTACTGGCGGTTCTTCTCCCGATCGAAGAATCAGCTGCTTTTCACGGTGGGGGCGCTGGAGGTCTGGCTGCTTTTGTCGCTGTCCATGCAAAGCGTCATCCGCTACGAGATGTACGGCTTCACCAACCGCATCCCGGTCTTTCTGCTGGGCATCTACGCCGGATGGCTGGCGCAGAATAAGCAGGAGCGGCATGAGAAAATTACCTTCGGGCGGGTTTATTGGAGCTTCGCGGGAATTACGCTGGCGCTGGGAGCATATCTCGCCTATCAGACCAACTATAACGGGCTGTTCGTGCTGGTGCCTGCGTCCAACTGCTGCATCCCCAATCTGCTAATCGCCGTGTCGATGACCTTCATTCTAGCGGCGCTGCTGGAGCTTCTGAACCGGGGCGTCGTGAAGCCGGTGGGGAAGGTTCTGTCGGCTGTGCTGGCGTTTTACGGGGGCTTCAGCCTGGAACTGTACTTCGTGCAGGAGTGGCTGCATAAGGTGATTTATCTGCGCGTCGAGGGCGTATGGCATCCGGCGCTGGTTAATCTGGCGATGATCGCCGCCGCCACGGTATGCGGCTGGGTCGTCTGTCAGGCGGCGAAGCTTGTCTGGAAGCTGGTGGATAAGCTGACGGCAGCGAGGAACTTAAAAGAAAAAACCGCAGGATAATACATATTGAAGGAGATACGAAAATGAAGCATCTTGGTTTGCAGTTATGGACAATCCGCGACGTGATTAAGGACGAGGAACAAGTGAAATTCGCCTTCTCGGAGGCGGCGAAATATGGTTATGACGAGATCGAGACGGCGGGCTTCCCGATTCCGCCGGAGCGTCTGAACCAAATCGCGCGGGAGAACGGGCTTACCATCATCAGCTCCCACATCGGCTGGAACGAGATCGAAGCCGATCCCGACGGTGTCATTGCCCGCTCGAAGATGTTCGGCTCAAAGTTTATTGGAAGCGGCTATCGGATGGAAACGAAGGAGGAAGTCCTCGCCTTCATCGAAAAGGCCAACGCCTTCGGCAGAAAGTGCGCCGGGGCAGGGATAAAGTTTGTCTATCACAACCACAGTCAGGAATTCATGAAGACAAGCGAAGGCAGAACCCGTTATTCTTATCTGATGGAGGGACTGGATTTTTCCTGCACGTCGCTGGAGCTTGACACGTACTGGGCGCAGCATGGCGGCATGGACGTTCGCGCTCTGCTCGAGCAGCTGCGGGGCAAAATCGACGTGCTCCACCTCAAGGACATGGCGGCGCACCTCTACCGCGACGGCGAGAATCCCGACATCACCGAAATCGGGAACGGCAATCTGAACTTCGCGGGCATCATTCCGCTGGCGGAATCTTTGGACGTGGAGCATTACATCGTTGAACAGGACCGCAACTGGAAGGTTTCCCCGCTGGAGTCGGCCAAGGAGAGCGCGGCGTATCTGCGCGCAAATTTCGGCTTCTGAAAAAATAATTTCAACGATTTTTCAAATACCTATTGCAATTGCCGGCGATTTGTGGTACAATAGTATTATGTAATCATGTGCAAACACATTTTATGGAGGATTTTTGGAAAATGGAAATCGTAATTGGCGTAATTTTACTGATCGCGGCTGTGTTTCTGATTGTCGCAGTGCTGATGCAGAACGGCAAGTCTCACAATATGTCCGGCGTTATCACCGGCGGCGCTGAGACCTTCTTCGGCAAGACCAAGGGCAACACGATGGACAAGATGCTTAACAAGCTGACCACCGTTGTCGCTATTGTTTTCTGTGTACTGGTTGTCATTATGTATGTCTTCCAGGACGACACCGACCTGAGCAGCATCATTTCCACCACGGAGCCGAACGCTGTCGAGGACACCACTGCCGTTGACGACACTGCTGTTGAAGACACATCCGCAGCAGATACATCTGCAGCTGAATAAGCGATTGTGAACCTGAAAAGCCGCCTGTTTTACCGCTCTCCGCCTGTCCGCCGCATAAAATGCGCGGCGTTGGCAGAAAATGAAGGAGAGCCGGTTGAGGGCGGCTTTCTGTTATCTATAGAAAAAAGGAAAATTTCAATGAACCATATCGATACACTTGCCGGCATGACCGAAGCCGTGTCGGCGCTGGTGAAAAGCGAGGGCTACGTGCCCATGGATATGCGGGATATGACCGCTGTCCTGACGCTGGAGCCGGATCAATACGACCTCTTTGCCCAGGCGGTGGAGGGGCTGATTCAAAGCGGCGAGCTGACCGAAACCAAGCGGGGAAAGCTCATGGGCGTGGAAGGAAGCGACCGGGTCAACGGCGTTTATCACGCCACCTCCCGGGGCTTCGGCTTCGTTACCCCGGATTCCCGCACGCCAGGCAAAACCGAGCCGGATTTCTTCATTTCCCGGGACAATTCGCTGGGCGCCATGAACGGAGACCGGGTGCAGGTTCGCCTGCTGAACACAAAGCGTGAAGCGGGGCAGAATCCCGAGGCGGAGGTCGTTCTGGTGCTGGAGCGCGCCGTTACCGAGCTGACCGGAAGCATTTACGAGGTCAACGAATTCGCGCCAAAAACCGTTCACCGCAAAAAGGGAAAGAAGGTTCCCAAAACCCCCGTTAAAACCAGCTACATCGTCCGCCCGGACGACGATAAGCTGACCTTCCGCGTCCGCGTTCCCCACGCTATGAAGGGCGACGCGAAGGACGGCGACAAGGTGCTCGTCCGCCTGACCCAATACCCAAACGGCGGCGAGGATAAGACCATGGGAAAGGTGCTGCGGGTCTTCGGCGAGGCCGATTCCCGCGCGGCCAATTACTACGCGCTGCTGCACACCCACGGCGTGCGCACCCGCTTCGACGAGGACGTGCTGGCGGAAGCCCGCGCCATCGCCGCCAAGCCGATCACTCCGGACGGACGGCTCGATCTGAGGGATAAAATCATCTTCACCATCGACGGCGCGGACGCCAAGGATTTTGACGACGCTATCTCCATCGAGCGGCTGGCGGACGGCTGGCTGTTGGGCGTTCATATCGCCGACGTGGCGCATTATGTCCGCCCGGGAAGCGCCCTCGACCGGGAAGCGCTGGCCCGCGGAACGTCCATCTATTTCACCGATAAGGTGGTTCCCATGCTGCCCGAGCAGCTGTCCAACGGCGTCTGCTCGCTGAACCGGGACACGGATAAGTACACGCTTTCCGCGTTGATTAAGCTGGACGAGAGCGGACGCATCCTTGAAACCTCCCTGCACGAAGCGATCATTTCGTCCAAGCTGCGGGGCGTTTACGGCGAGGTCAACGACGTGATCGAAAAGGGCGAGACTTCCGAATACTGGGAAAAGTATGCCTTCCTCTATCCGGACACGCTTCCGCTTATGCTTGAATTATACCATATTCTGGCGGAAAAATCGGACAAGCGGGGCGCGCTTGAGATGGAGACGGTGGAATCCGGCTTTGTGCTGGATGAGGACGGAATGCCCGTCGATATCGTCCGCCGGGAGCGGGGCGATGCCGAGCGCATGATCGAGCAGTTCATGCTCTGCGCCAACGAAGCGGTGGCGGCGTGGCTTCATGATCTGTCGCTGCCCTGTGTCTACCGCATCCACGAGGAACCGTGGGAGGAAAAGGTGCAGACCTTCGCCCTGTTCGCCCACAATCTGGGGCTGGATGTATCGCCCCTCCGACGGAGGAAGCTGACTTCCTCCGCCTACCGGGACGTTTATATGCAGGCGAAGGAGCGGGGGCTTGACGGCGTGCTGACGCTGGTCATGCTCCGTTCGCTGATGAAAGCGCGCTACGATGTGAACCCCACGCCCCACTTTGGACTGGGCTGCGAGCTGTACTGCCACTTCACCTCGCCCATCCGCCGCTATCCCGATCTGGCGGTTCACCGCATCGTCAAGACGGTGCTCCACGGCGAAATGGACGAAAAACGCGCCGCGTCGCTGGCGGACTACGCCGCCGAAGCTGCGGTCAAATCCAGCGAAAACGAGCTTCGCGCCCAAAACGCCGAGCGTGACATCGAAGACCTCTACCGCTGCCTGTATCTGGCGGACAAGGTGGGCGAGCGCTTCGACGCGGTGATCAGCTCGGTGGCGTCCTTCGGCTTCTTCGCCGAGATGGACAACACCTGCGAGGGGCTGGTTCCGATTTCGTCGCTGGACGGTTATTTTGAATACAACGAGAAGGCGCTGTCCCTGACCTGCGGGTCGGTGATTTACCGTCTGGGCGACCGGGTTCGGGTGGAAATCGTTTCCGTCGATCTGTCCACCCGAAAGGTGGAGCTTCGCTTAGCCGACTGACGCGGCGGCGAGAATCACCGCGTGAATCGTCTCCCCCGACACTGCCCGCACATCCGCTAACAGCTCTCCCACATTGCAGCGGGACGCCACCGCTTCGTGCAGCGTGATGCCGACATCGCGGGCTTCCTCCAGCACCTGCCGGCAGAGATCGAAGCGGGCGGTTTCACTGCCGCCTACCGATTCGGCGTACCGCGCCAGCAGCATCAGCTCGTCGCCGGCGCATTGGATGCCCAGCGCGCGAAGGGAAGCGGGGTCGCAGTAGGGCGCTTCGGGCAGGCAGCTGGAGCGCCGGAAGCTGTTGAGCGCGGCGAGAAGGCGGGGCTCCAGAACCTCGGCGGTGCTGTATTTATACAGCCCGATCTGATGGAGCGCCGACGCCAGCTCGGGAACCAGCGGCGACGGCGCGTCCGGCGGAATAATGCCGACGGCGAGAGTGAGCAGCAGAGGAAGCAGTTTCATGGGCGGAATCCTTTCACGGTTATTTCGCCTATAGTTTCACCGGGCGGGGACGTTATTATATTATGTAATATTTGTTTACATTTTAGCGTTGAATTATTGTTTACTGAAATGGTATAATTTCCTTGATTACATTCTGCGAGGTAGCATATGACGAATCAATATGAGAACGAAAAGAAGGCGATGATCACCATCACGTCCACCCACTCCGATCTGGAAAACGCGATTCAGACGGACTTTTTTGAGGAAATCGAGGAGGAGCAGCAGCAGGAGCCGGAGGTCTTTGAGATGACCACCGAGGGCGTTATCCGCACCTGCGACGGACGGCTGGAGATTGAATATTTCGAAACCGAGCTGACCGGCATGGAGGGCGCCTGTACCTGCGTGTCCTACGCGCTGGACAACCCGGGCATCGTGACCATGCTTCGCACCGGAACCGTGGAAACGGCGCTGACCTTCGAAGAAGGACACCGCAACGTCTGCGTTTACAACACGGAGGACTGCGCCTTTGAGGTGACGGTCTGCGGGCGGAAGGTGGTCAACGACCTGACGCTGGACGGCGGGGAAATTCTGCTGTCCTACGGTTTGGAAATCCGGGGCGTGGTCACGGAATTGACAACGGTGCTGCTCACCGTCCATGTATGCGAAAATGGCGGCGAATAAGCTGATCACCGGAACCCAGTTCCGGCAGGAATATAAGAAACCGAAGCCCGGCGTTTTTCTTTTCTTCGGCGAGGAAAACTTCCTCAAGCAGAAGGCGCTGACCGACCTGCGCGAAAAGGTCTGCGCCGACGAAGCCTTCGCCGATTTCAATCACTTTGTCTTCACCCGGGAAAATTACACCCCCGATTCGCTGCTGACGGCGGTCATGGCGCTGCCGATGATGAACGATCTGAAGCTGGTGGAGCTGTACGAGCTGCCCTTCGCGGAATTTCGCAAAAAGGACGACATGAACGGTCTGGAAGCCGCTCTTGCCGCCGCCTGCGACAGCGAAGACACGCTGTTGGTGATTTACACTACCCCCTCCGATTTCGATCCGGGCGAGACGAAATCCCGTTCGGCGCTGTTCAAGCTGATCACGAAGTACGCGGTTCCGGTGGAATTCGCCCACGAAACCAGCCAGCGTCTGGGAATGTGGGTGCAGAAGCATTTTTCCGCCGAAGCGCTCATCGCCGAGCCGACGGAATGCGCCTATCTGATGGACGTGGTGGGTCACGACATGGTGACGCTGACCAACGAAATCGACAAGCTCTGCGCCTATCTGCACGCCAAGGAGCGGGACAAGCTGGAAAAGGCGGACATCGATCTGCTCTGCCCGGTGAACAAGGAAATCGGCGCTTTCGCCTTCGCGGACGCTATTCTCGATTCGGACAACGAGAAGGCGTTCTGGATTTTGGGCGACAAGCGGATGAAAAACGAGCCAGTTCCGGTGATTCTTGCCAGCATCACCAAGGTTTACACCGACTTGCTGGCGATGAAGCTCTGCGCCGACGCGGGGGTTTCCTCCGACGACGCGGCGAAACGGCTGGGGATGCATCCTTACGTGGCGAAGCTGCGCATGGGCAAGGCGCGCGCCTGTGAGCGCGCCGCGCTGGAAGCCGCCATCGACCTCTGCGCCGAAACCGACGCCGCGCTGAAATCAAGCCCCCTGGATGAATACGTGCTGCTGGAGCGGCTGATCGTGCAGGCGTCCGCATTGCGGCGGAAGAAGGTGTTCTGATGGAAAAGCTGAAAATCGCCATCCCCATCGCTGTGGAGGGCAAATACGATAAAATCAAGCTGTCGTCCGTCGTGGACGGGCAGATTATCACCACCGACGGCTTCCGGGTTTTCGCGTCGGACGAAAAGGCGGCGCTGATACGGCGTCTCGCCGAACCGCGGGGGATGATCGTTCTGACGGACAGCGACGGGGCGGGGCTGGTTATCCGCAACTACTTCAACTCGATTCTGCCAAAGGACAAACTGATTCACCTCTACACCCCCCGCATCCCCGGCAAGGAGAAGCGGAAGACCGCGCCGTCCAAGGCGGGCTGGCTGGGCGTTGAGGGCATGGAAGCGGATTTACTGCGAAAGCTGCTCGCGCCTTACGCCGAGGACGCCGCGTCAAAGGATAAGCCCTCGGGCAGGGAGATTACCAAAGCCGACCTGTACGCCGACGGATTGTCGGGCGGGGAAGGGTCCGCCGAACGGCGGGCGAAGCTCTGCGAAGCGCTGGGACTGCCGCCCGACCTGTCGGCGAACGCGCTTCTGGCGGCGCTGAATCTGTTGATCGATTACGATAAATATGAGGAATTGATAAAAAATGGTTGAAAAAATCAAGGCACTTTTTCTGAAATACAAGGAGCTGATTCTCTACGTCTTCTTCGGCGGTCTGACAACGGTTGTCAGCTGGGGAAGCTACTTCCTGCTGACTGAGCTTGCCCACGCCCACTATCAGGCGGCGCAGTGGATTTCCTGGGTCTGCGCGGTGGTGTTCGCGTTCGTGGTGAACAAGCTGTTCGTCTTCGAGGACAAGGATACGTCAAAGCGCGGATTGTTCCGCCAGATCTGGCAGTTTGTCAGCGTGCGCATCGCGTCGGGCGTGGTGGAATCGGCGTTGCTGTTTGTGATGGTTGACCTGATTCACATCGGCGACGGCATTTCGAAGATTGTCGTGTCGGTGGTGACGGTGATTCTGAATTATGTGGCGTCCAAGCTGCTGATTTTTAGAAAGCAATCCAACGAGGAGAAGCGGGCATGAGAATCAAATTCAACGTAGAGGGCATGAGCTGCGCCGCCTGCTCGGCATCCGTGGAAAAGGTCAGCAGTCGGGTGGAAGGCGTTACGAAGGCGGAGGTTAATCTGCTGGCGAAGACGCTGTTTGTGGAGACGGAAGCGGACACCCCCGAGCTTCGGGAGAAAATCTGCGCCGCCGTTGAACGCGCGGGCTTCTCGGCGACGCCCATGGACGAAAAAAAAGAAGAAAAACCAAAGGATGCTTCGCCCGACGAGAAGCAAAGTTCCCTGCGGGCGATGAAAATCCGGCTGTTTGTCTCCATCGGCTTCCTTGTGGTTTTAATGTATATCACCATGGGGCATATGATCGGTCTGCCGGTGCCGCACATTTTCCATGGAACGGAGAATCTGCTGATATTCTCCTTTACCCAGTTTCTGTTGACGCTGCCGGTGCTCTACCTGAACCGCAAATTCTACATCGTTGGCTTCAAAGCGCTGGCGAACCGTTCGCCCAACATGGATTCGCTGGTGGCGGTAGGCTCGTCGGCGGCGGTGATTTATGGCATCGTGGCGATTTATATGATCGGCTGGGGGCTGGGGCACGGCGACCTCGCGCTGGCCGAAAGCTACGGCAGCAACCTGTATTTTGAATCGGCGGCGATGATTCTGACGCTGGTGACGGTGGGCAAATTCCTGGAGGAGCGCTCCAAGAACAAGACCGGCGCCGCCATCGAGCGGCTGACCAAGCTGGCGCCCGATACCGCCACCGTCGAGCGGAACGGCAGCTTGATCGAGGTGAAAACCTCCGACCTCATGGTGGGCGACGTGATCGTCATCCGCCCCGGACAGTCGCTGCCCGCCGACGGCGTGATCATCGACGGCAGCTCGTCGGTGGACGAATCGGCGCTGACCGGCGAATCCATCCCCGTGGAAAAGGGCGTGGGCGACCGGGTGATGACCGCTTCCATCAACAAAAACGGCAGCTTCCGCTACCGCGCCGAAAAGGTCGGCGGCGAGACGGCGCTGGCGAAGATCATCGAGCTTGTTCGCGACGCGGGCGCAACCAAAGCCCCCATCGCCAAGCTGGCCGACCGGGTCAGCGGCGTGTTCGTGCCGATTGTCATGACCATCGCGGCGCTGGCGTTCGTATTCTGGCTGCTCATGGGCAAAACCTTTGATTTTGCCCTGTCCACCGGCATTTCGGTGCTGGTGATTTCCTGCCCCTGCGCGCTGGGATTGGCGACGCCGGTGGCCGTCACCGTATCGGTGGGACGGCTGGCCGAGCGGGGCATTCTCGTGAAATCGGCGGAGGCGCTGGAGATTCTGCACGACACGAAGACGGTGGCGCTGGATAAAACCGGAACCGTTACGGAGGGGCAGCCCACCGTAACCAACGTGCTTCCCGCCGGGGAAGAGCAGAATCTGCTGCGTGCGGCGGCGTCGCTGGAAGCCGCCAGCGAGCATCCGCTGGCCGAAGCCATCCGCACCTACACCGACAGCCGGGGCGTGAAGCCTGAACCGGTCGCCGATTTTGCGGCGGTGTCCGGACGGGGCATCGGCGGCAAAATCAACGGCAAGCCCTGCTTTGCGGGCAACGCCGCTTATCTGCGCGAGCTGTCCATACCCCTTCCGCCCGACATCGATGCCAGGCTGGACGCTCTGTCCGCCGAAGGCAAAACGCCCATGCTGTTCGCCGTGGACGGCTCCTTCATCGGAATCATCGCGGTGGCGGATACCATCAAGCCCACCAGCCGTCACGCGGTGGAACTGCTCCATTCCATGGGCGTTGGAACCATGTTGCTCACCGGCGACAACGCCAAAACCGCCCGCGCCATCGCAAAGGAAGCGGGCATCGACGATGTGACCGCCGACGTGCTCCCGCAGGATAAAGAGCGGGTGGTGGCGTCCCTCCAGAGCGAGGGGGTTGTCACCTTCGTGGGCGACGGCATCAACGATTCGCCCGCCCTGACCCGCGCCGATGTGGGTATCGCCATCGGAAGCGGCACGGACGTTGCCATCGATTCGGCGGACATCGTGCTGATGAAAAACGATCTGAACGACGTTCCCGCTGCCATCGATTTCTCCCGCAAGACCATACGGAACATCCGTCAGAATCTGTTCTGGGCGTTCTTCTACAACACCCTCGGTATCCCGATTGCGGCGGGCGTGCTTTCGCCGCTGGGAATTACGCTAAGCCCCATGCTGGGTTCGGCGGCCATGAGCCTGTCGTCGCTGTTCGTTGTGACCAACGCGCTGCGGCTTTACAAGACCAAATTCATCGATCAAAAATAAAGGAGATATCACCATGAAAAAGACACTGAAAATCGACGGTATGCACTGCATGAACTGCGTCAAGCGGGTTGAGAAGGCGCTGAGCGCCCTCGGTTGCACGGTAAGCGTTGACCTGAAGGCGGGCACCGCTGTGGTAGAAGCCGCTTCTCTCGACGACGCTTCGCTGAAGAACGCCGTGGAAGATCTGGGCTTCGACGTGCTGTCCATCGGCTGATGACGCGCACCAAATCGCGCGGGGAAAACTCCGTAAAGAACAGCCTGTTTGCCATTGTGGGACAGGCTGTCTCGCTGATATTCGGCTTTGTCACCCGCATCTGGTTCGTCCGGGAGCTGGGCGAGGCGTATTTAGGCGTCAACGGCGTGTTCTACTCGGTGCTGTCGCTGCTGTCGCTGACGGAGCTTGGCATGGGCAGCGCCATCACCTTCGCCCTCTACCGCCCCATCGCCGACGGGGACGAAAAGCGCATCGGGGAGATTATGAATCTTTACGCCTGCGCCTATCGGATTGTGGCGGGGCTGGTTATGCTGCTGGGATTGGCGCTGCTGCCGTTCCTCGGGTGGATTACCCGGGAGGTGCCGCAGGTGGAGCACATGACGCTGATTTACCTGCTGTTCCTCGTCAACTCGGCGGCGACCTACCTTTTTTCCTATAAGCGGGCGCTGATTACGGCGTCCCAGCAGGACTGGCGGAATACGATCAACACCTGCGCTTTTTCGATTTTGCAGAATGTGGTGCAGCTTCTGCTGATTATCACAACCCGCAGCTTTGTGCTTTATCTGGCGGCGCAGCTTGTCTGCACGCTGGCGTCCAATCTGGCGATTTCGCATTCGGCGGGGAAGATGTTCCCCTATCTGCGCACCGTGAAGGGTCTGCCCGACCGCGAAACCACGGGAAGCATCCTGCAAAACGTGAAGGCGATGTTCGTCAACCGCTTCGGGAGCATCGCCGTCACGGGCACGGACAACCTGCTCATCGCGTCCATCGACGTGATTCTGGTGGGCGTATATTCCAACTATTTGATGGTATTGCAGACAATCCAGACCATTCTGACTAAAGTAGTGGAAGCCGTCACCGCCAGCGTGGGCAACCTGATCGCCAGCGAAACCGGCGAAAAGCGGCTGGACGTTTATCGGGACATCACCTTCGCAGTGGCGTGGCTTTACGGCTTCTCCGCCATCGCGCTGGACACCATGTCCACCCGCTTCATCACGCTGGCGTTCGGCGAAAACATGGAGCTTGTGCAGGCGGCGGTACACATCATGTGCGTCAACTTCTACCTGAACGGCATCCGCCAGCCCAACCTGATGTACATCAACGCCGCCGGACTGTTCCGCCCGATTCGCTGGAAGGGCTTCGTGGAAGCGGCGGTAAATCTGGGTGTGTCGGCGCTGTTCCTGTGGAGTGGCATGGGGCTGTTCGGCGTGCTGCTGGGAACGACGGTGTCCCATATCGCCACCAGCCTGTGGTGGGAGCCGTGGTGCGTCCAGCGCCACTGCCTCGGCAGGGGCGCGGCGGCGGGATTTGCCAGGCAGAATCTGATCTGCGCGCTGGTGCTGGCGCTGACCTGGTGGGGCACTTACGCGCTCTGCGCCATGCTGCCCGGCGGTTGGCTGGGATTTTTCGGCGCGGCGGCGGTGACGGCGATTCTGCCCAACGCTGTGTTCACGGCGGTCTACCATCGCAGCGAACCGTTCGCGTTCTTCGTCGGCATTCTGAAGCGGATACTTGGAAAATTCAAACGGAAGGGTCTGCCGCAATAGCGGCAGACCCTCAAAGTTTATTCCGGCGTTTCGGGCATATGCTTATTTCCAGAATTCAAGCAGTTTTGCCAGCTCGGATTGAATCGTTTGTTCATAGTCTGCCATCAGCAGCGGGGCAGCGCCGGATTTGTACCAGATATCGCTGGAAATGTCATCCACTAATTCCGTGCCAACCCTGAAAAATTCGGAGTAAGGCGGAACCAGCGAGCCGGCGACAATTTTCAGCATGGAAGCCGTGTCCTTGCTCCGCATACCATCCTGCTCCAACAGACCTTCCCAGAAGGCGGGAACCACACTCTTTTTTCCTTCGCAGGCCATGGCGTCCAGAATCAGGCCGTGCAGCTTGACATCGACGCTGGTCACAGGAATGCAGGCGATTGTGCCGCCTTCCCAGACGCTGCTATAATAGGATTCCTGATTTTCGTCGTATTTCGGGAAGGGAACCAAGCTGTATTCAAAATCCAGCCCGGCATAGGAGGGGAGCTGGTAGATTCCCGACTGCACAAACAGAGCGCCGCCGGATGGGAAAGCATCCGCCTCATCGTCGGCTGCGTAGAGCACATCCGACAGCTTCTCCACCACATCGCAGAAGCGCTCGTCAGCCCGGTCGAAGGCAATAGTGTTCTCCTCTTTTTGGAAGAACATCTCGCCGCTGCCGGTGAGAAAACTCTGCACATTCTGCCCGCTCTGGCAGTAACCGACGATATTGCCGTTCAGGTCAGCGGCGGCGGTTATGTACCGATGGAATTCGTCCAGCGTCCAATTGCCCTCGCGGACGAGATTATAGGGAAGCTTCAGCTTCAAATCCTCCATCAAATCACAGTTGAACACCAGAACGTTGGCGGCATCGCAAACCGTCAGGTTGGCGCTGCCTGCCGCGCCATACGTCATGCCGTAAAAGCTCAGCGCGTCGTTGAAGCTCTGATACCACCAGGGCTGATCGAGCTGGACGGTATCGATTTCGTTGAGATTGTAAAAAAAGCCTTCACGAATCGTCAACGCCGCCCCGCTCAGGGGGATGAACATGGCATCATACTGCGTTTCTCCCGCCAAAATCAGGGGGCGCAGGACTTTTGTTACAGCGTTGAATTCGGGGGTTTCCTCAACGATCGTTTCGCTGATCACAATATCAAGCTGCTGTTCAACCAGCCGATTCCGGGTGTAAATCGCATCGTCCAGCGTTTCGCCGGTAAGCTCCTCCCGCTCCATGGCGCTGTGCAGACCGTCAAAATCATTCATGTTGAGGATACGAAATTCCGCGCCGCCATAGCCCTCTGATGGGTAGGGATAAGCATAGTCAAAGTCATAAAAAACAGAATCATCCTCGGAATTGCAGGACGCCAGCGTCAATGCTGCCAGCGCAGCCAGCAGAAGCAGAGAAATCGCTTTTTTCATATGGTATCGTTCCTTTCCTCGATATTTTCGCAAAACAGCTGCAGATACCGCTGACTGTCATAGTCCTCGGCACACCTGCGCGCGGCGTCTGCCGCTTCTGCGGCAAATGCCGGATCGTCGTGCAGACGTTCCGCCATCCCGTCAATTGCCTTTGCCAGCGAGGTCACATAGCCAAGCCCCCGCTTGACGGTGACGCAGGCGTCGGGCATGGCGTTCCGCAGCCCCGCCGTGTACTCGCCAACCGTATCCGCGTCGCTGACGATCAGCGGCAGCCCGGAAGCCATCACCTCCAGCACAGGCAGTCCGGCGGGCTTCTCGGTCAGCGACGGCACCACGGCGAAATCCGCCCGGGCGAAGAATCGCGCCGCCGAAGCGGTTCGAACGCTGCCCACGAAGACGATCTTTCCCTCGGGAGCGGCGGCTTCCAGCTCCTCGCGGTACTCGTCCCGCAGCTCCTTGCCGTACTGGGACGCGCCCACGATCAGCAGCTTGAGCCGCGTTTTGCCGTAAGTCGTCTGCCCCATGGCCTTGATCAGCTCCAGAACGCCCTTTTCCGGGGTCAGACGTCCCACGAAGATGCCGAGGATATCCCCCGATTCCAGCCCATACTTAGCCCGCTTTTCGTCCCGGATATCCGCGTAGCGCGCCCGGTCGAACAGGCTCATATCCACGCAGTCGTGGAGCAGGGAAGAACGCTTGGCGGGAACGCCCACCGCCAGCGCTTCCCGGCGAAGCGCTTCGCTGGGGAACAGGAAGCGCCTGACGCATCGATAAGCACGGGGCGCGTCGGGATGCTCCTCGCCGAAGAAGCGTCCGTAGGCGTGGAGAATCATCTGCTTTTTGCCGAAAATTTTGTAAAGCGGGCGCGCCAGCTCAAAGCAGTTCTCCAGCAGAATCTCGTCGAAGGCTTCGCCGCCCACCGCCTTTTTGATGGCGCGCACATAATCCCAGCGAACCGGGGTCACGCTGCCGAATTTCTTTCGAACGGCGCATTCCAGCCGATTGGACGGCGGTTCGGAGCGGGTGGTGTCGGTATAAACGAAGCGGGTGTGGGCGTAGGCGGCGCTGTCGGCGGTGCGCTCGTCCCGGCGGGAAAGGACGGTGATCTCCCACGGCTTGGGCGCGGCTTCGTTGCAGCGAATCAGGATTTCGGTCAGGCGCTCCACGCTGCCGCCGCGTGTGGGCGGCATGGCGTAATGGGGCGGCATGATGATGAGAAGTTTCATAAAATCACACTTTCAGGGTAAAATAGAGAACAGATTATATTAATCATAGCATACTTTCGGATGATCGTCAAGGGGTTTGACAAGAAAAAGGGCTGCGCTGGCGCAGCCCTTGGAATCGTATCATTTCAGAGTCGGCTCGATCAGACCGTAGTCGCCGCCGTTACGCTTGTAAACCACGTTGGTTTCGCCGCTGTCGCCGTTCTGGAAGACGAAGAAATCGTGTCCCAGCAGGTTCATCTGGAGGATGGCTTCCTCGGGGGTCATGGGCGTGAGCGGGAAGCTCTTGCGGCGGATGACCAGCTCATCGTCATCGGGAGCAGGCTCCGGCTCGGCGTAGAAATCGGAGAGAGCGCCGTCGCGCAGACGCTTTTCAAGACGGGTCTTGTTTTTGCGGATCTGACGCTCGATGGATTCAAGGGCCAGATCAAGGGCACTGCGGAAGGTGGCTTCGCTCTCCTCGCCGCGATAGATCATGCCGGCCGAGGTAATCGTGATTTCAACCCGCTCATGGCCGCGCTGCTTGGAGAGCTTGACCGTGGCGGAAGCATCGTCCTTGAAGTACTTGTCGTAACGGGCGAGCTTTGTTTCGGCGATGGGTTTGAAATCCTCGGGCACGTTAATCTGTCTGCCAACGAATGTTGTCTTCATACGGATATACCACCTTTTTATTGAATTCGCTTCGGGGGTCAAGCCGTCGGGCTTTTTTCCTCTGCATCTATATTATACCACAGATCGCCGAAAAAATCAATAAGAAACCGTGAATTTTCTTAAAATCCTTTAGAAATTCTGCCCAGATGAAACGAAGGCGGAATGAATAAAGTATGAGCAATGGGCGCGATTTGTCAATAATTGACGAAAAAACTATGAACATTTCTGCGAATCTGACTATTTACAATCGAATTTCATCGTGATATAATATACTCAATTTGGGCTGTTCGTAAACAGATTTTATCAAAGAAAGGAACGTACTATGAACATTCTCTCAAAGCTCAATCTGCTCCTGTTCCCGGGTTCAAAGGAATACCCGAAGAACGGCGCGCTCAAGACCTTCACCCTCGGTCTTCAGCACGCTTTCGCCATGTCCTGCGCCACGATTCTCGTGCCGCTGCTGACCGGTCTTGACGTGGGCGTCGCCCTCTTTGCGGCGGGCGTGGGAACCCTGATCTTCCACCTCTGCACCGGCGGCAAAATGCCCACCTTCCTTGGAAGCTCCTTCGCCTTCATCACGGCACTTCAGGCCGTTATCGGCACGGAAACGAGCTTCGACCCCGATTTCGGCGCGACCCAGACCGAGCGCATTGCCTCCGCCATGGGCGGCATCGTTGTTGCCGGCGCGTTCTATCTCGTGCTGGCGCTGCTGATCAAATTTTTCGGCAGCAAGTTTATCGATAAACTCTTCCCGCCCGTTGTTCGCGGCGTGGGAATCGCCATCATCGGTCTGAATCTGGCCAGCGCCGCCATTGACAACATTCAGTCCAACAACGGCTTTGAGATGTTCTCGGCAGGCTATTATTGGAGCTGGATTCTGGCGCTGATCACCTGCGTGCTGGCTATCGTGCTGTCCAGCTACGGCAAGGGCATGGTTAAGCAGTCCAGTATCGTTATTGCGCTGTTCGCGGGCTATGTGCTGACCCTGATCGTCTCCCTTACCGGTCTCGCGCCTGAGGGACTGATGAATCTGGGCGCCATTTCCAGCCACAGCTGGTTCGAGGTTCCCGCCTTCGTCCTGCCCCGGTTCAATCTGAAAGCCGTCGGCATGATTGCGCCCATCGCCATCGTAACCTGCGTTGAGCACGTGGGCGACGTGTACGCCAACGGCGCGGTTGTCGGCAGAAACTTCACTCAGGATCCCGGTCTGCACCGCACCATGCTGGGCGACGGTCTGGCAACGCTGGTTGCCGGTCTGTTCGGCGGTCCCGCAAACACCACCTATTCGGAGAACACCGCCGTTCTGGCGGCTACCGGCAACTACAACCCGGTAACGCTGCGCGTGGCGGCTGTCATTGCCATCGTGATTTCCTTCTTCGGCAAAGCCATCGGCGTGGTGGAAACCGTTCCGAACTGCGTGCTGGGCGGCGCGTGCATCGTGCTGTACGGCATGATTTCGTCCGTCGGTCTGCGCACGCTGGTTGAAAACCACGTGGACTTCACCAAGAACCGCAACCTGTCCATCGCGGCTGTCATGCTTGTGCTGGCAATGGGCGGCGCTGTTATCGGCGGCGCAAGCTTCAGCTTCAGCGGCATCGGTCTGGGCATCATCGCGGGCATTCTGCTGAACCTGCTTCTCCCCGAGTCCGCGGAGAAGGGTCTGGCTCATTCGGTTCCCGAAGATGAGATTGTAAGCGAAAAGAAATAAAGCGAAATATAGGGAAGCGTCCGCGCAAGCGGACGCTTCTTTTCATATATTTATTATTTATGCCCTCGGTCCGGTGAGAATCTTCTCACCGTCGAAGACGATGATTCCGTAGCCGCTGCCAATGCCGTTGCCCTTGTCGAGCCAATCCGCAATCGCCCGCTGAAGCGAGGTTTCCCGGGGCAGAATCGACGTGTCGCCGTTGTAATCCTTGTAGAACACCCGCCAGGCGTTGTTGAAGGTGCCCGGCGTGCATTTGCCGTCGAGGATGTCGAAATCGTCCATAAAATCGCGCAGATTGGAACCGGCGGGGAAGACATCCCGGCACTGGGGATAGATCAGCCAGGAGTCGCAGCGGAGCACCAGCTTCCCGCCCTCGGGAATCTTATAAAAATCGTAGGCGCGGCGATAGGCGTCCAGCCGGGCTTCCCGGGTCATGGGACCGGAGGAGGGAATATGGAAGTTGATGATACGCTCGCCCCGGACGATTCTGACGCCGTGCGCCTCGTAGCAATCCCGGTCGAAGGGATTTTCCTCGAACTGGAAGCGTCCCAGCGCAAAGCGGGTCATGAGAAAATGCCGGCGGAACCAGCTGAATACGAAAGTTCCCCAGACGCCGTGCATATGCCGGCATTCGATCAGCTTATAGCGCAGGTCACACATCAGATTCACGAACAGTGCGCGGTCGATGCCCGCGGCGGCATAGCGTTCCTCCAGCCTGCGGGTGCAGGTCAGCAGGAAGTACAAATGGGCGGTATAACGGTTGAAGCCGCGCTGCTCAGCCCATTCGTTCAGGCGCTCTTCGGTGCGCTGGTTGGCGTCGTCGGCGCTGCCGATGTAATACGCCTCCATGTCGGAAAGCAGGGCGAAATCGGCGTCGGTCAGTCCTTCGCCGAAGGTGTCAAAGAAGGACGCGGCCTCCTCGGGAAAGCCGATTTCCCGCGTGATTTTGTTGATATAATTGCACATGGAAGAGCCTCCGTAAATATAATTTTACACATTATATCACGCGCCGAAGGAAATGTCAAGGGGGACGTATAATAATGTTGAAATTGCCGATTGACAGACCGGGCGTCCGGTGGTAAAATAAAGTAAAGTAAAATGACAGAAAGGAACCTGTTATGTCAAAATTCAAGGAATTTCTCAAACGCAAGGGCGTGGTGATCTCGGCGAAGACCTACTTCATCGACGCCATGGGCGCTATGGCGCAGGGCTTGTTCTGCTCGCTGCTCATCGGCACCATCATCGATACGCTGGGCACACAGCTGCATCTGCCGTTTCTGAACGAAATCGGCGGCTACGCGAAGGCCATGTCGGGGCCTGCCATGGCGGTGGCCATCGGTTACGCGCTGAAATGTCCGCCGCTGGTGCTGTTCTCGCTGCTGGCGGTTGGAAGCGCGGCGAACGGTCTGGGCGGTGCGGGAGGCCCTCTGGCGGTGCTGTTTATCGCCATCATCGCAGCGGAAATTGGCAAGATTGTGTCAAAGGAAACGAAAATCGATATTCTCGTAACTCCGCTTGTGACCATCAGCATTGGCGTGGCGCTGTCCGCATTGATCGCGCCCCCCATCGGTGAAGCGGCACGCTCCATCGGCTATTTCATCATGTGGGCGACCGAGCTTCAGCCCTTCCTCATGGGCGTGATTGTGTCGGTTGTGGTGGGCATTTTGCTGACGCTGCCGGTATCGTCGGCGGCGATCTGCCACTCCTTTGGTTTGATAGGACTGGCGGGCGGCGCGGCTGTGGCAGGCTGCTGCGCGCAGATGATCGGCTTTGCGGTGATCTCCTTCCGAGACAACCGCTGGGGCGGGCTTGTGTCCCAGGGTCTGGGAACGTCCATGCTGCAAATGGGCAATATTGTGCGAAAGCCGCAGATCTGGATTGCACCCACGTTGGCGTCGGCGATCACCGGTCCGCTGGCAACCTGCCTGTTCAAGCTGGAGATGAACGGCGCGGCGATTTCGTCGGGCATGGGCACCTGCGGCATGGTGGGACCGATCGGCGTATGGTCGGGCTGGATGGCGGACATCGCTTCCGGCGCGAAGGCTGGCATCACGGCGCTGGATTGGGTCGGGCTGGTGTTGATCTGCATCATTCTCCCGGCGCTGCTCAGTCTGGCGATTGACGCGCTCTGCCGCAAGCTTCGCTGGTACGGCGACGGCGATATGAAGCTGGAAGGGTGAATAAACAATGGGGCGAGATATTATCGCCCCATTATATTTTTGCGTGTGTTTTTCGCAAGATAATGCTTTATGGAGAAATCCCTACTTCAACGAACGCATCGCCGATTTTGCAGTGCGGAGAATTTCGCAGAGCGCGCGTTTTTCGGCGTCGGAACAGTCTGCCAGCACGTCGTCGATCATGGCGAAGGTTACGTGCGCGCTTCGGATGAGATTGCCATAAGCCAGTTCATCCAGCGTAGCGTCAAGGGCGTTGGCAATGGCAATCAGCGTGGGAAGGCTCACCTTGGTTGCGCCGCGTTCAATGTGCGATATGTTGGACGGTTCAATGCCGGATAATTCTACCAGACGCGCCTGCGTTAGGCCTATTGCGGTACGCTTATCACGGATTCGTTCACCAATCGCCGTATAATTAATAGACATGATATCACCTCAAAAAAATTTTCTAAAATATATTGTATATCCTAATCGGATATGATAAAATAATGTATATATCCGATTAGGATATGTATTAATTTTATTAAGAAGTTTTTTGCATGGAAGGAAATTTTGATACATATAATATTTTTAATACGGGTATGGCACTCGGAACGCAGGACGCGCATTGCTCAAAGGCACAATGGTGGATGATTCCTCGCACGTTGTCGCGGTCTGGGATGGTTCGATGAGCGGCACAGGGCAGACCGTGCTGTATGCCATGCAAAAATGGCGCCCCATTACGGCAATCGATCCGCGAACGCTGAAAATCTCCCGGCTTTATTAAAATTTGACTCCGTATTCGCGCATTTACGCGAAATCTTCCCCCGATTTTGCAGAAATTATATACATTAACAATTGACATTGCGCGCCGAAAATGCTATAATAATATATCAACCATAATTACACCCACAATATCGGAGGTATACAATCATGTCAAACAAACTTCGTGCCGGCATCATCGGCGCAACGGGCATGGTCGGTCAGCGGTTCATTACGCTCATCGCCGATCACCCTTATTTCGAAATCGCGGCGCTTATCGCAAGCCCCCGCAGCGCAGGCAAAACCTATGAAGAAGCCCTCGGCGGACGCTGGAAGCTCTCTGAGCCGATGCCTGAGCTGGTTAAAAATATGGTCGTTATCGACTCGTCTAAAATCGACGAGGTCGCACAAAAGGTTGATTTTGTGTTCTGCGCTGTCGATATGAAGAAGGACGAAATCCTCGCCCTCGAAGAAGCATACGCCAAGGCGGAAATCCCCGTCGTTTCCAACAACTCCGCCAACCGCTGGACGCCCGACGTTCCCATGGTTATCCCGGAAATCAACCCCGACCACCTGTCCGTCATCGAACATCAGCGCAAGCGTCTGGGCACCAAGCGCGGCTTCATCGCCGTTAAGCCCAACTGCTCCATCCAGAGCTATGTTCCCGCCCTCACCCCCCTGCTGAAATTCGGTCCCATCGAGGTCGTCGCCACCACCTATCAGGCGATTTCCGGCGCGGGCAAGACCTTCCGCGAGTGGCCGGAAATGATGGACAACGTCATCCCCTATATCGGCGGCGAGGAGCAGAAATCCGAGGAGGAGCCGCTGAAAATCTGGGGTCACGTCGAGAACGGCGCCATCGTTAAATCCGCCGCTCCCCTGATCACCACCCAGTGTATCCGCGTTCCCGTCACCGACGGTCACACCGCCGCTGTCTTTGTTCGCTTTGCCAATAAGCCCACTAAGGAGCAGATTCTGGAAGCATGGGCGAACTATTCCGGCAAGCCCCAGGAGCTGGAGCTGCCCCACGCCCCCAAGCAGTTCATCCACTATTTCGAGGAAGACAATCGTCCCCAGGTTCAGCTTGACCGCAACCTCGAGGGCGGCATGGCTATCTCCGTGGGACGTCTGCGCGAGGATACATTGTTCGATTATAAGTTCGTCGGTCTGTCCCATAACACCCTGCGCGGCGCTGCCGGCGGCGCAGTGGAAATCGCCGAACTGCTCTACCGCGAAGGCTATCTTACCGCGAAATAAGCGAAATCATCCGTGGCAAAATGAACTTCCCCGAAGAAATTGCGCGGCTCATCGGAAGCGCCCCGCTGCATGATTGCAGCGGGCGTTCCGCCGCGCAGACATTCCGCACGGCGAACGGGCTTTATCTGAAAATCGGCGACGCCGGAACCCTCGCAAAACAGGCATCCATGTCCGCTTTTCTGGCAGAACACCATATGGCGGCGGAGGTGCTGGCTTACGTCAGCGCCGACCGCGACTATATGCTGACCCGAAGCCTTCCCGGTGCCGACGGCACCGCCCCCGAACATCTCGCCGACCCAAGACGCCTCTGCCGCACGCTTGCTCAAAGCCTGCGCGCCCTGCATGAACTTCCGAAGGACGGCTGTCCCCGGCGGGACGTGAATGGGGAAGCGCTGACCTTCATCGGCGAATCCGTGACCCCTAATCCCGACTATATCGATTGCCTTGCCCTCGGCGGGCTGACGTTCCCCGACCCGCAGACCTTCGCCGAATGCTGCCAACGGACGCTCAAAAACGACGCAGTCATCCACGGCGACGCCTGTCTGCCTAATATTATGATGAAGGATTTCGCCTTCACCGGCTTCATCGATGTCGGCGACGGCGGAATCGGCGATCGGCACTTCGACCTGTTTTGGTCAATCTGGTCGCTGGCACATAACCTGCACACCGACGAGTGGCGGGAGTATTTCCTCGACTGCTACGGCAGAGACGCAATCGACAACGAACGCCTGAAATTATGCGGCATTCTGTCCTCTCTATAAATTTGTAATAACAGATTCTTAAAAAACAAACAAATTTGCACAACCTAAGCCGCCGGAATGGAGCGGGGCCATGCAGGCGGCGCATCCCTATAGCCCAAGCGTATCGCACAAATGAACGTTCGCACAAACTAAATTAGTGCGTGCTATGTTCGCTGTCGCGAACATAAAAATCCCATGTATAAAGCTTTTGCGGAGCCTTTTCTACGCCCTCGCAGAGCGAGGGCATGAAAAGCGACCGTAACCCCTTAACTATCAAATCTGAAGCCCAAAAAAAGAGGTACCAACATGAAACAATCTATCTTAATCGTCGGCGGCGGCGGACGAGAGCACGCTATCGCCGCAAAGCTGCATGAATCGCCGAACTGCGGGAAGCTTTACTGCGCACCCGGAAATGGCGGAACTGCGGCAATTGCTGAAAATCTGCCCATTAAGGCTACTGATATTGACGGCGTTGTCAAGGCCGCAAAGGAATTAAAGATTGACCTCGTTTTCGTCGCGCCTGACGACCCGCTGGTGCTGGGTATGGTGGATCGCCTCGAAGCCGAGGGCATTCGCGCTTTTGGTCCCCGCGCCAACGCTGCCATTATCGAGGGAAGCAAGGTCTTCTCTAAGAATCTTATGAAGAAGTACGGCATTCCTACCGCGGGCTACGAGGTTTTCGATAACTCCGCGGACGCCATCGCCTATATTAAGGCGCAGAATTCTTTCCCCACCGTTATCAAGGCAGAGGGTCTCGCGCTGGGTAAGGGCGTTATCATCGCCGAGGATCTGGCAGCCGCAGAAGCGGGCGTCCACGAGATTATGGACGATAAAATCTTCGGCGCGTCCGGCAACCGCGTGGTCATCGAGGAATTCCTCACCGGCCCCGAAGTCTCCGTCCTCGCCTTCACCGACGGCAAAACCGTCGTTCCCATGGTTTCCGCACAGGATCATAAGCGCGCCTACGACAACGATAAAGGCCCCAATACCGGCGGTATGGGCACTTTCTCCCCCAGCCGAATCTACTCGGACAAGCTGGCCGAAACCTGCATGGAAATCATCTTCCGCCCCACCATCGAGGCGATGCGCGCCGAGGGCAGACCCTTCAAGGGCGTGCTCTACTTCGGTCTAATGATCACCAACAAGGGTCCGAAGGTCATCGAATACAACGCCCGCTTCGGCGATCCCGAAACCCAGGTCGTTCTGCCCAGACTGAAAACCGATCTGCTGGACATCATCAACGCCGTTATCGACGAGAAGCTGGACGAGCTGACCATCGAATGGGAAAATAACGCCTGCGTATGCGTGGTGGCAGCTTCCGGCGGCTATCCCGTGAAATACGAAAAGGGCTATCCCATCGAAGGACTGGATTGGTTCGACGGCAGGGACGACTACATGGTCTACCACGCCGGAACCGACGTGAAGGACGGTCAGCTGGTCACTTCCGGCGGGCGCGTGCTGGGCGTAACCGCCAAGGGCGCAAATCTCGATGAAGCAATCAAGAAGGCGTATGCCGCCGTGGAACACGTGCATTTCAAGGATATGCACTTCCGCCGCGACATCGGCGTGAAATAATGGTGGAAAAGAATACCGATCTGCTGCGCATGATTCAGCAGAAGCTGCCCACCTTCTCCAAAGGACAGCGGCAGATCGCTTCGTATATGCTGGAGCATTACGACAAGGCGGCCTACATGACCGCCGCAAAGCTGGGCGCGCTGGTGGGCGTATCCGAGTCCACGGTGGTGCGGTTCGCGCTGGAGCTGGGCTTCGAAGGCTACCCCGACCTCCAGCATTCGCTTCAGGAGCTGATCCGCTCCAAGCTGACCACATTGCAGCGCATCGAAATCACCAACGACCGCATCGGCGACGCCGATCTGCTGGAAAAGGTGCTCAATCAGGACATCGACAAAATCAAGCACACGCTGGACGAAATCGACCGGGACAGCTTCAACTCGGCGGTGGACGCGCTGGTGGATGCGCGGATGATCTATATCATCGGTATGCGTTCATCGTCCTCCCTTGCCAGCTTTATGTATTTCTACCTGAATCTGATCTTCCCCCATGTCCGCCTGGTGCGCACCACCAGCGGCTCGGAGGTCTTTGAGCAGATTCTGCGAATCAGCAAGGAGGACGTGATGATCGGCATCAGCTTCCCCCGCTACTCCAAACGCATCATCAACGCGCTGGAATACGCGAAAAAGCAGGGCGCTCACGTTATCACTATCACCGACAGCGCCGCTTCGCCCATCGCACCCATGGCGGACGATCTGCTGCTCGCCAAGAGCGATATGGCGTCCTTCGTGGATTCGCTGGTGGCGCCGCTGTCTATCATCAACGCGCTGATCGTCGCCATCGGCAAAAAGAAGCAGTACGAAATCGCCGACACCTTCGAAAAGCTGGAAAATATCTGGGACGAGTACGACGTGTACGAAAAATCCCATGACGAGGACTGATATGAAGATCGGAATTATAGGCGGCGGCGCTGCCGGTCTGATGGCGGCAATCACGGCCAGAGAAGCGGGCGCGGACGTGACCCTCATCGAACGCAACGACCGGGTCGGCAAAAAGCTGCTCATCACCGGCAAAGGTCGCTGCAACGTCACCAATAACAGCGACGTGAACACCCACATCGAGAACATCCCCACAAACCCCCGCTTCCTTTACGCGGCGCTGAACAGCTTCACCCCCGCCGATACCATGGCGTTCTTCGAGGGGCTGGGCGTTCCGCTGAAAACCGAGCGGGGCAATCGGGTCTTCCCGGTGTCCGACCGGGCGGCGGATATCTGCGGCGCAATGAAACGGCAGATTGACCGCCTCGGCGTGACGCTGCTGCACGAACGGGCGGAGGAAATTCTGTGCGAGGACGGCGCCGCCACCGGCGTGAAAACCGATCGGGGTGCGCATGAGTTCGACGCGGTCATCCTTGCCACAGGGGGTGCGTCCTATCCGCTGACCGGTTCCACCGGCGACGGCTATCGGATGGCGCAGGCGCTGGGACACACGGTGACGGAGCTAAAGCCCGCGCTGGTGCCGGTGGAGTGCGCCGAAAAATGGGCAAGGGAGCTGATGGGTCTCTCCCTGCGCAACGTGACGCTGCGTGTTCTGGACGGCGGCGGGAAGGAAGTCTTCGAGGAACAGGGCGAGCTTTTGTTCACCCACTTCGGGCTGACGGGACCGCTGGTGCTTTCCGCGTCCAGCCACATGAAGAAGCTGCCGGGTATGCGCTATCAAATGTGCATCGACCTCAAGCCCGCCCTCGACGAGCAGACGCTGGACAAGCGCCTCCAATCCGACTTCGCCAAATACGCCAATAAGGATTTCGTCAACGCATTGGGCGATCTGCTGCCGTCTAAGCTGATCCCGGTCATCGTTCGGCTGTCGGGTATCGACGGACGCAAAAAGGTGAACGTCATCACCAGAGAGGAGCGCCGCCGTCTTCTGGAGCTGCTCAAGGGACTAACCCTCACCGCAACGAAATTCCGCCCCATCGACGAAGCGATTGTCACCTCCGGCGGCATATCGACAAAGGAGATTTCGCCGAAAACCATGGAATCGAAGCTGGTGCGCGGGCTGTATTTCGCGGGCGAAATCATCGACGTGGACGCCTACACCGGCGGCTTCAACCTGCAAATCGCCTTCTCAACCGCAAGACTTGCAGCCAAATCCATAATTATCTAACAACCAACGCACCAATCCAAAATCCAAGTAACCTCGCACGCAAAACAAATCCCAGCGAACCCGATTTGCCGGAGGGGGCAGGGTCCCGCGGAGGACAAATCGCTCAAGGGCGCTTAGCCTGTGTACGCGCATACTTCGTCTGCGCTGCACTCGCAACCAAGTCTGAAGCGTAAACATCGTGGGTGAAGAGCATTCCGGGACGGTAAACCGTCCCGAGGGAAAATAATAATTACCCTCATATAAAGCTTTTGCACAGCCTTTTCTACGCCCTCGCAGGGCGAGGGCATGAAAGCGCGTACCCCTCTTATAAATACAGAAAGGACATAACCATGAATATTCTTCGCATAGCACTGGACGGACCCAGCGGGGCGGGGAAAAGCTCCCTTGCAAAGGAGATTGCCCGGCGGCTGAATATTGTTTATCTTGATACAGGTGCGCTGTACCGCACCGTGGGTCTGTATGCAAAGCAGAAGGGCGTCAATCCCTCTGACGCCCAGGCGATGGCGGCGATTCTGCCAACGCTTTCGCTGGACGTGCGCATGGAGGAGGACGGTCAGCACGTTTATCTCAACGGCGGGGATGTGGGCGATTCCATCCGCACGCCGGAAATGTCGAAGTATGCGTCGGCGGTGTCGGCACTGCCGGTGGTGAGAGCGTTTCTGCTGGATACACAGCGGAATTTTGCCGCGCATCATTCGGTGATCATGGACGGACGGGACATCGGTACGGTCATTCTGCCCGACGCCGACGTGAAGATTTTCCTCACCGCTTCGGCAAAAGCCCGCGCCCGCCGCCGTCACGCCGAGCTTACGGTCAAGGGCATCGAAACCACGCTGGAACAGGTGCTCGCCGACATGGAACAGCGCGACCGCAACGACGCCACCCGGGACGCCGCTCCCTGCGTCGCCGCCGAGGACGCGGTTCTGCTGGACAACTCCAACCTGTCGGTGAAGGGAACCGTCACCGTGGCGCTTGCCATCATTCAGGCGAAAGTCGAGGAAAAGAGCGAATGAAGAAAATGGGCTTTTATGGCTGGCTGTACAAATATCTGTCTGGCTTCATTAAGACGATTTTCCGCATCCATGTTTACGGCGCGGAGAACGAGCCGGCGGAAGGCGGCTATCTCGCCTGCCCGAACCACATCTCCTATCTGGACGTGCTGGTGGCGGCGGTGTCGGTCAAGCGGCAGATTCGCTTTATGGCGAAGAAGGAGCTGTTCAAGGTTCCGCTGCTGGGCGGACTGATCAAAACGCTGGGCGCGTTCCCGGTTGACCGAACCGGCAACGCGGTCAGCTCCATCAAAAAAACCATCTCTCTGCTTAAAGAGGGCGAGGTGGTTGGACTTTTCCCCCAGGGACACCGCTTCCGGGGCAAGGAGATCGAATCCTCCCGCAGCGCCGTTAAAGGCGGCGCGGCCATGACGGCGTTCCGCGCGGGCGTGCCGGTCCTGCCCATGTATATCGAAACCAAGGGCAACAAGGTGGCGCTTTTCCGCCGAATCAATATCTATATCGGCAAACCCATCACCCTGGAGGAGTTCGCCTTCGAAAACGGCGGCAACGAGGAATACGATCGGGGCGCGCAGCTGATTTTCGACCGCATTCTGGCGCTCAAGGCGGACGCACCGCGCCTTCTCGCGGCGGCGGAGGATACCCATGCCTGAAATCACGGTCGCTAAGCTGGCGGGCTTCTGCTTCGGCGTAAGCCGGGCGGTGGAGACGGTGGAGTCGCTGATCGGCAGCGGCGCGGCGGTTTATACGCTGGGCAAGCTGATTCACAACCCGGGCTTTCTGGCGTCGCTGGAAGCCAAGGGCGTGCGGGTCATCGACGCCGGCGATCTTTCCCGCATCTTCGCCGAAACGGACGAAGCGCATCCCACGGTTATCTGCACCCGTGCCCACGGCATCACCCGCGATCTGACAAAGCGGCTCGAGGAATACGCCGCGGCGAATCCTTCCTTCCGCGTGGCGGACTGCACCTGTCCCTATGTGAAGAAGATTCACAACATCGCCACCGAGCACACTTCGCCGGACACGGTTTTCTGCGTGCTGGGCGATGCGGCGCATCCGGAGGTGCAGGGAATCGTCAGCTACGCGGCGGGAGATGTTTACGTTTCGCCGACATCGGAAGGTCTGCTGGAACAGATTAAAACTGGCAATATTGCCAACAAACAGGTTATATTGGCAGCACAAACCACGCAAAATCAAAAAGAGTGGGAAAAAACTCAAGAAATTTTCAAAAAACTATATACAAATTCAAAAATTTATGATACAATATGTAGTGTAACAGAAAACAGGCAGAATGAAGTCTCGAAGCTATCCCGAAAAATGGATATGATGATCATTATTGGCGGGAAAGAGAGTTCGAACACGAACAAACTCTATTCGGTCAGTAAGCAGAATAACGAATTAACCTTTTTGATTGAAGATGCTTCCTCCATTCCGCTCAAGTATGTTAAACCCCATATGAAGGTGGGAATCGCTGCGGGAGCTTCAACTCCCGGCGAAATTATTCAGGAGGTTCAAAATATTATGAGCGAGAACACCGAAAAAACTTTTGCAGAGATGGTTGACGAGTCTCTTCGTCCCATCAACAACGGCGACCGCGTTGCCGGCACCGTAACGTCCGTTTCGGACAACGAAATCCACGTGGACATCGGCGCTAAGTTCACCGGAATTATTACATATTCCGAGCTTACCGACGATCCTTCCCTCAAGCTGACCGATCTTTACAAGCCCGGCGACGCTATCGAAGCCGTTGTTGTCAAGGTCAACGACGCTGAGGGTGTTGCTACCCTCTCCAAGAAGAGAGTGGACGTGGCTAAGAACTGGCAGGTTGTGGTCGATGCGGCCGCTTCCGGCGAGATTCTCGACGCGAAGATCATCGACGCTGTCAAGGGCGGCGTAATTGGTCTGGTCGGCGGCGTGCGCGTATTCATCCCCGCTTCCCAGTCTGGTCTTCCCAAGGACGCTGACCTCTCCGAGCTGAAGGGTCAGGAGAAGAAGGTCAAGATCATCGACATCAACGAGCAGAGAAAGCGCGTTGTCGCTTCCATCCGCGTGGTTGAGCGTGAGGCTAACAAGGCTCGCAAGGAAGCCTTCTGGGCTCAGGTTGAGGAAGGCCAGCAGTATCACGGCGAAGTCAAGAGCCTGCTCTCCTACGGCGCATTCGTAGACCTGGGCGGCGTGGACGGCATGGTTCACACCTCCGAGCTGTCTTGGAAGCGCATTAAGCATCCCTCCGAGGTTGTGTCTGTCGGCGATATGATCGACGTCACCGTCAAGGCTGTGGACAAGGAAGCCAAGAGAATTTCTCTGACCTACAAGGCTCCCGATCAGGATCCCTGGAAGATCTTCACCGACACCTACGCAGAGGGCGACGTGGCTCACGTCAAGATCGTTTCCCTGATGGACTTCGGCGCGTTTGCCGAGGTTGTACCGGGCGCTGACGGTCTGATTCACGTGTCCCAGATCAGCCGCGAGAAGATCGCAAAGCCGGCTGACGCTCTGAAGATCGGTGACGAGGTTGACGCCAAGATCACCAAGATCGATCCCGAGACTCACAAGATCAGCCTTTCCATCAAGGCTCATCTGGACGATCTCGACAGAGAAGCAGACGCAGAATAAGTCTTACTCAAAACGGCGCGAAGATTTCTTCGCGCCGTTTTTTATCAAGGAGGTATCGTATGAAAATCGCAATTATTGGCGCCGGAAGCATCGTTTTCTGCAAAACGCTGCTGATGGACATCGTGCAGATCAAAGGCTTGGGGCATATCGAATTTGCCCTGATGGCGCCGTCCACCCGGCACACGTCCGACGTGAAGCGCTACTTCGATCGTGTCGCCGCCGCGAACGGTCTTGACGCCGAGGCGTGGATTACCACCGACCGCCGGGAAGCGCTTCGGAACGCGGATTACGTCATCGCCACGCTGAACGTTGGCGGAACCGACGCCGCGACGCTGGACATCGAAATCCCGCTGAAATACGGCGTCGATCAGTGCATCGGCGACACCAACTCCATCGGCTCCATCTTCCGTTCCATGCGGACGCTGCCGGTCATGCGCGGACTGGCGCGGGATATGCTGGAGGTCTGCCCGAACGCCATGCTGCTCAACTACGTCAACCCCATGACCGCCGTCTGCCGCGCCGTCGATGACGAATTCGCCGGGAAAATTCCCTATGTGGGGCTTTGCCACGGCGTGCAGACCACCATCCGACTTATCGCGGGCTACCTCGGACTTCCGCTGGAGGAAATCGATTACACCTGCGCGGGCATCAACCACATGGGCTGGTTCATCAAACTGGAGCGAAACGGCGTCGATCTCTATCCGGCGCTTCGGGAAAAGTTTGAGCTGCCCGAATACTACGCCTCCGAAAAGGTGCGCGGCGAGGTTTTCCGCCACTTTGGCTACTTCATGACCGAATCCACCGGGCACCTGTCCGAGTATCTGCCCTACTTCCGCAAAAATGAAATGGCGCGTTCGCTTTACTGCGACGAGCCGGACTTCGGCGGCGAAACCGGCGCGTCGCTGAAATGGTCGAAGAAGGTGAAGGAAAAATACCGCGACCGGGATGTGCTGGAGCAGGAGCCTTCCACGCTGCCGCCGCGTTCCATCGAATACGGCTCCTACATCATCGAAGCCACGGCGCTGAACCGTCCGTTCACCTTCAACGGCAACATCCGCAACACCGCTTCCGACGGGCGGGGGCTGATCACCAATCTTCCCGCCGACTGCATCGCCGAAATGCCGGTGATTGCCGACGGTGAAGGGCTGCATCCCCAGTCGGTGGGTGCGCTTCCGCCTCAGTGCGCGGCGCTGAACATGACCAACGTGAATGTGCAGACGCTGACCTTCCTGGCGGAGAAGTACAGCGACCCTAAACTTCTGGTTCAAGCGGCCGCCCTTGATCCGCTGACCGGCGCTGTCTGCACGCTGAAAGAAATTCGCGAGATGGTGACGGAGATGCTTCTGGCCGAGGCGAAGTGGCTGCCGAACTTCGAAGGGAAGCTCCCCCGTCCCACGCCGACGATCTTCGTTCCCGCCGACTGCAAGCGCGCCGAAGTGCCCGCCGACCCGGCGCTGGCGATCAACACCCGGCTGGCGAATTTATGAAATATCCCGATAAAAGATGCTCCCGCGTTCTAATCGAACGCGGGAGCACATAAATTTTACTGAACCTGACGGTTCATCTCAGCCAGACAGCTCTTGCAGATGAGCTTGCCCTTGTAGAGAATCACATCGTCAGCGTTGCCGCAGAAGAGACATGCAGGCTCATACTTCTTCAGGATGATCTTGTCCTCTTCAACGAAGATTTCGATGGAATCCTTATTCTTGATATCCATCTTGTTGCGGAGCTCGATCGGGAGAACGATGCGGCCCAGCTCGTCGATTCTTCTAACAATACCAGTAGACTTCATGGTTGGAACTTCCTTTCTTGTTTGGTGGATTATTGGCGGTTAGTAAACCTTACACCTATAATATAACATATTTCGACTGAAATGTCAAGAGGTATTTCCATTATTATTCAGAAAATTTTTTTAAGAATAGTTTATAAGTAGTAATTAATAGTAATAAGTGGAGAAATATCATGCTGGGAATTCTATTTTCGATCATCTGTATACTCTCGTTCGTCTGGTCGATTTTTGCGGGAACGACGGCGGATATGGCGGCGGCGGTGCTGGACGGCGCGGGACGGGCGGTGGAGGTTACGCTGTCGCTGATCGGCGTTATGAGCCTTTGGAGCGGCGTCATGGAGGTTTTGCGGGAAGCGGGGGGCATCGGTTTGCTGGCGAAGCTCCTGCGTCCGGCTGCGCGCTTCCTCTTTCCCACGGCATCGCGGACGGGGAAGGGGCTGGACGCCGCCGTCGCCTGCATCGCCGCCAATCTGCTTGGCATCGGAAACGCCGCCACGCCGCTTGGAATCGAAGCCATCCGCGAGATGCAGGACGGCAGCGATATCGCTTCCGACGACGCGGTTATGCTGACGGTGCTGAACACCGCTTCCTTTTCGCTGCTTCCAACCACGGTCATCGCCCTGCGGCGGGCGGCGGGAGCGTCGCTGCTGTTCGAACTGCTGCCAGCCGTTTGGATGTGCAGCGGCGTGGGAACCCTCTGCGCCGTGGGAACGGTGAAGCTGCTGTGCGCGATAGGAGGAAAGAAGCATGGTTGAGAAAATCAGCGCATCCATCGTTCCGGCGGTGATTGCACTCTGCGGCGTGATCATCCTGCTTTCAAAGAAGCCGCTGTTCGATTCGTTCATCGGCGGGGCGAAAAAGGGCTGCGATACGGCTGTGAAGCTTTTTCCGACGCTGTGTACGCTGTTCTGCGCGGTGTCCATGTTCTCGTCCTGCGGGATTGCGGACGCGCTGGCGGGCGTTCTGACGCGGCTGGGAATCCCCGACGGCATGGCGGCGTTCCTGCTGATGCGTCCGATTTCCGGCGCCGCGTCCACCGCCATGCTGGCGGATATTTTTGCGGGCAAGGGCGCGGACAGTCCGGCGGGAATCGCCGCGTCGGTGATTATGGCGTCCTCGGACACGCTGTTCTACGTGATCGCTGTCTACACGGCTGCGGCGGGGATAAAAAAGACCCGCTGCATGATTCCTGCGGCGGGTGTTGCGATGGTTGTTACGGTGGCGGCGGCGCTGCTGATCTGCAAGCTGTGGTTCTGAAGCTATTCCAGCAGAAAGTCGCCCATGATTTTCTTTGCGAAATTTCGCATATCATCGGGTGTTGCGGGGCTGTTGTAGAGCATTTTCGTGCCGTGGGTGGCGGCTTTTTCGGCGGGATAGTCCGAGAGAAAATAAATGTGCGAGTTGAAATAGCTGGGACCGTAGTAGAAGGCGGTGGCGGTGAAGCCCACGTTGTCGGCGTAAACGCGCCCGTCGCTCATCCGCACGATGTCGAAGGTGAAGAACCCGCCCACCATGTTCTGCCAGCTCATCATCGCCGAAACCAGATTGCCCAGCGAATAGATGCAAAGCGTCTCGCCGTAATCCGATTCAATCCATTCAATCCGCTGGAGCACGTGGGGATGGTGCCCGATGATTACGTCGGTACCGTTCTCCGCCAGCAGCTTGGCCACCCGCTGCTGATCGGCGGAAACGGTGGTGGAATTTTCCACGCCCCAGTGAATCGACACAATCAGAAAATCGCTGACTTCCTTCGCCAGCGCGCACTGGCGGATGATGTCCTCGTCGTCGATGTAGGGCACGACCAGCTCGCTGGACGCGGGAAGGCGCAGTCCGTTGGTTTCGTAGGTGTACGACAGGAACGCGATTTTTACGCCTTCCCGCTCGATCAAACGGATGGTGTCGTAGTCGGCGGCGTCGTAATAGCCGCCGAGCATGGTGACACCGAATTCGTCCTCCATTTTATGCCAGAAATCGATGGTGCCGGACAGACCCTTCGCGTACTGATCGACCATGTGGTTGTTGGCGATGTTCACGATGTCGAAGCCCAGCTCGCACAAATCGTATCCCAAGGCCTGGGGCGAGTTGAACCGCGGATAGCCGGACAGCCCCAGCTCATCGCCCCCCATCAGCGTTTCCTGATTGATGAACGCCAGATCAAACCCGGCGATGTAATCCGCCACATCCTCGTACATGGGCCTGAAGTTGTAGGCGCGGGTTTCGTCCGTGGCGCGGCGTTCGGCGTCCATGTAGATGCAGGGGTGAATCACGTTGTCCCCCGCCGCGAGAAAGGAAATGCGCGCTTCCTCCACCGGTTCGGGCGGTTCGGTTTCGGGCGGCTGGGTGATGGATGCAACCGGCGTGTCGGACGGGTCACCCTCAGCCAGGGTGGGCGCGGTGATGCGCGTTACTTCAGGCTCTGAGACGGCGGGTTTGCCACACGCGGTGATACCGCACGCGGTGAGCGCGGTCAACGACAGACAGAGAAGTGCGGATAGGATTTTACGAATCATAATTCCTCCATGAAAACGCATGGCGCGGCGTAAGCCGCACCATGCGTTCATTCAGTTTGCGGCTTCCTTGGTGTGTACGGCGCCGAGAAAAGCGGACAGACGAGCGTTGGACGGATGGGCGAAAACCTCCTCCGGCTTTTCGTCTACGGCGATGACGCCCTGATCCATGAAGATCACCCGGTCGGAAATGTAGCGCGCAAAGCCCATTTCATGGGTGACGACGATCATCGTCATATGCTCGGCGGCAAGCTGCTTCATAACCTCCAGCACCTCGCCGGTCAATTCGGGGTCAAGGGCGCTGGTCGGCTCGTCAAAGAGAAGGATGTCGGGGTTGGTCATCAGCGCCCGGGCGATGGCGACGCGCTGCTTCTGTCCGCCGGACAGGGAAGACGGCATGGCGTCCAGCTTATCGGCAAGCCCGACCTTTGCCAGCAGCGTATGACATTTTTCCTCCGCCTCAGCGCGGGTCATGAGCCGGTTCGTCACCGGCGCGCAGGTCATATTCTTCTTCACCGACATATGCGGGAACAGGTTGAAATGCTGGAATACCATGCCCGAGTGGGAGAGAATGCGGTGCATTTCCCGTTCCTTCACATAAACGCCGTTATCCACGAACTTCTCGCCGTTCACGGCGATGCTGCCGTCGTCGATGCGCTCCAGACCGATCAGCGAGCGAAGCATGGTGCTTTTGCCCGAACCGGAGGGACCGATGACCGAGATGATTTCCCCCCGCTCCACGCCGAAGGTGACGCCTCGCAGCACGCGGTTGTCGCCGAAGGCTTTTTTTATATTGTTGACTTGTATCATCATTTTATGTACCTTTAATATGTTGTTTTCTTCTCAAGTATGGAGAAAATCTTGGAAAGACCGAAAATCAGCACCATATAAATCACGGCCGCCACGGCGAAGGGCGTCACGTTGGCAAGCGAATTCACCAGCGATTTGGTCATATGCATCAGATCGGCAAGACCCAGCGTAGTGACCAACGCGGTGTCCTTGATCAGGTTCACCGTCTCGTTGCAGACCGATGGAATCGCCACGCGGATCATCTGAGGCAGCACGATTTTGATGGTGGTGGCGAATTTGCGCAGACCCAGAACCTGCGCCGCTTCGTATTGACCGGGGTCAATCGATTTGATGCCGCCGCGGAAAATTTCGCAGAAATAGGCGGCGTAGTTGAGCACGAAGGCTACGCAGGCGGCGGGGAAGCGTTCCAGCACGATGCCAATATAAGGCAGACCAAAATACACGAACAGCAGCTGGAGCATCAGCGGCGTGCCGCGCATCAGAAAGACAAAGCCCCGCGCCAGCCAGCGCAGAGGGTAAATTTCAGCGCCGCGCCGCGTGCGGATTCCCAGCTTGGAATTGGACATAAAGGTTAGCACGAGTCCCAGCGGGATAGACAGGAAGATAACGATGAAAAAGAGCGAGATGGTGATGCCGAGACCCTGCGAGAGAATTTTCAGGGTGTTGATCAATTGTGTGGGGGAAATGATAACCGCCTCCGTTTTCGGATAAAATATATTGTCTATATATTGTACCACAATTTTTTAGTTTTGTAAACTGCTAAAGAGAAAATTCTTTAACTTTTTGGATTTTTCCCGAAAACGGTTGCAAAGAGTGGAAAGATATGCTATAATGATGAAAGAAACCTGACGGTCTGATCCGTGAAATGAAAGGATGCTGAACGACATCAGACATATATTTATCATAAATCCCGCCGCCGGAAAGGGCAGCGAAGCGCAGCCTGTCGCCGATAAAATCCGGGATGCCTGCGATGTGGCGGGCGCTGAATATGAAATTTACATGACCAAACAGCGGGGCGACGGTACGGCGTATGTCAGACAGCGCGTTTCCGGGAAAAAGAAGGACGAGATGCTCCGTTTTTACGCCTGCGGCGGCGACGGCACGCTGAACGAGGTGATCTGCGGCGCGGTGAATCCGGCGCTTGACGGTTCCATCCCCGGCGTTGAGGTTGGCTGCGTGCCCATCGGTACGGGGAATGATTTTGTGCGGAATTTTTCCACGCCGGAGTTTTTTAAGGATATTCCCAAGCAGCTGCTGGGCGATGCGATTTCGCTGGACTGCTTTGCCTACAACGAGCGCTGCGGCATCAACATGGTGAACGTGGGCTTCGACTGCGATGTGGTGTCGAAGGCTGCCGAGCTGAAGCAGAAGCCGCTGATTCCGAAGAATTTCGCGTATCTGGCGGGCATCGCGGTGGTGCTTAGGAAGAATCTGGGCAAATCCATTCGGATTATCCGTTCGGACGGCTCGGAGTTTTCCCGGGAATTTGAGCTGTGCGCGGTGGCGAACGGCGGATTCTGCGGCGGCGGGTTTCACTCGGCGCCAATCGCCTGTCTGGACGACGGGCTGCTGGACATCAGCCTGATGCGCAAGGTTTCGCGCACCACCTTTCTGCGGCTAGTCGGCTCCTACAAGGAGGGCACGCACCTGAAATCGAAGCTGGGGCGGAAGGTTGTCAGCTACATTCAGGACACATCTGTCACCTTCCAGTTTGAGGAGGAGACCGACGTCTGCGTGGACGGCGAAATCGAGCGGGTAAAGGAAGCGGTCTTCCGCGTGCTTCCGAAGGCCGTGCGCTTTGTTCTGCCCGTGGGGGTGAGCTGCCTTTGCACCAAAGAGGCGATGGAACGGGGTATTGTATATTGAAAAACAGCCTGCGCTTGGCGCAGGCTGTTGGTATTTCTCATTCCGGCATCGATTCATAAACCACAGGCGTGTCGCTGGGCAGATCGCACAGCAGCATAAGCACGCCCTGGTGGTAGGGATCGTCGTAGGGCATCGTGTATTTGTACCAGCCGTTGTTCAGATAGTACAGCACCAGCGGCTCGGAGCGATCGGAGGCTTTGTAGGCTGCAACCTGCGCGGCGTTGCGTTCGTGAACGGCTGCGTTGTCGCGGTAGCCCATGGTTACACTGCCGAACTGCGCAAGGCAGAGGCATAGCAGCGCCAGCCCGCCGATCTGCGCCTGCTTTCCGCGCACAAGGTACGCCAGCCCCGCCGACGCCAGCACAAGCAGCACCAGCAGAATCACAAAACCGCCCGCCGACACCATATACGACGGCAGCAGCGTGAACACCAGCCCCGCCAGCGCCATATACAGCCCCCGTCCGCGATACTTCACAATCCATCGCACAACGGGCACCATCAGCATGACGGCGCTGATAAGAATGGTGCGCGGACCGAACTCGGGAGAGACGAGCATAGCGGTCTGAACCGCGACGGCGCACCAGACAAAGAAAAGCTCGTCGATTTCCCCGTCCCGGAAGTAGCGCACCACCGTCCAGATCATGACGGCGGTCAGTGGGAGAATCAGAATCAGGATGCACCATGTTTCAGCCAGCATTTCGTGTCTGGAAACGATGCCCCAGACGTACAGCCCCAGCGCCAGCGCGGTTACGCCGCCCAGAAGCATGGGCAGAGGATTGCGGTCGGATTTGTGCCGGAAGCATCCGGCGAGGATAAGCACAAACAGCGCGCAGATTACCAGAAACAGTCCGTAGGTGCCGAAAACCTCGGCGGTCAGCGGCAGGAGATTTCGTTTGATCCGCCCGAAGATGGACATGGCGTAGAAATCGGGATAGTAGGTGGTGCGCACGCTGTTGCCGGGGGCAAGGAGCAGGGTGGCGAAGCCGGTCAGCGAGGCGGGAAGGGTCAGCCACCATGTGAGCTTGGGCAGGCGGCGTTTAACGACGAAGGCGGACACGAGGAAGCACAGCACCACCAGCAGCGACGCGGCGGAAGCCTGTTCGGTGGTAGCGGACGCGATCAGCGCCAGTCCAACCAGATACCAGGCGTTTTTCTCCCGCTCGAAGGCTTTGCGGAACAGGTAGTAGAACCAGAGCGTCACGGTGACGGGAAAGAGGTAGTTCAGCGAACCGGTCGCCCAGTAGACGCTTTGACGGAGGATGGTCAGGTTGACCACGCCGAAGAAACCGCAGGCGGCAGAAAGGGTAAGCTGATACTCACGGCGGCGCTGGGCGAAATCATCCGTCCATGCGCGGGCGGCGATCCGGGCGGCGGCAAGCACCAGCAGCGCGAGGGTGGCGACGTTAAACACCCGCCACGACCAGATCGACCAGCCCAGCAGCAGTTCATCGATGAGATGGACGAGGGCGCGTCCGTTGGTCTGGGTATAGTGGAAGATATTTTCGCTGAGCATATAGTCAGCGCCGTTGCCGACGAAGGCGGCGTAATAATAATCATCCCCGAAGTAGGTGGTAAAGCAGCAGGTAAGCGCGTGGATGGTGAGGAAAACAGCGAAGACGATATGATGCCAGTGACGGGTGAGGAATGCTTTCATGGGCTTGTCCTTTGCGGGTGTGATCGATAATAGGTATATGATATCACCGAAATGGATTGATGTCAAGAGGGGATTTGTTAAAATTTAGTTCGTGTCTGTAAAAGAACCGAGGTTGCTGATTGCAAGCCCGGCTTTTTTTGCTTTGTCGTAAAATTTATATGCGTTGCTTGTGGAATGGTTAATATAGCAGATTAATGCCTGGGAGTTTTTCAGCATCCATAAATTACGATGAGGAATAGCAAATCGTCTCGGTACAGTTTCCATATTCTCCGGGTATAAGGTATCCAATGGATGTTCAGCCTGAATAAATCGGGAATGCTCGGGGAAGTAAGCCAATACCTCGATGGGCGTAATGTGCGGATGGATTTGTTTCAGTTTGTTTAATGCCTGAATGACGAGCGCGTCAAACGAGCCTTGATTGCCAACATAGAAGGTTATATAGCCTTCATGAATTTTTTGTTCGATTGCACAGCAGAGTTCCTTATAAATTTCAGATGGTGCGTTACGGTGTCCGATAAAAGTACAGGTTGGCATAATAATTCTCCTAATTTAGCAATTGATAGCTATATTATATCACAAGTAATTTCATATGTCAATATTCCAGCAATCTATTGCTAATCTTGAATGAATAATCTGATATGATAATTGTAAATAATTATCTGTCAGGAGAACAACATGAATTACGGTGAGATTATTAGAAAGCGGATTGTGGATTTATGCCAGCAGCGTGGAATATCCACAAACAAGCTCGCTTCAATGTGTGGCATATGGCAGTCAACCGTTGAGAGCATTTTGAAAGGAAGATCGAATAATCCAAAGTTGAAAACCCTCCATAAAATTGCCAACGGGTTGTCCATGACGGTGTCAGAATTTCTCGATTTCCCGGAATTGAATGAATATTCGTTTGCGGATATGGAGGAAGAGGAAGATTGAATATGCGGATGGTGCGGAGCGACAACGCGACCAACGGTCGCATGGCGTCGCTCCCTACGGACGGTCGGCGTACAAACCCTTTGTCTGTAGGGAGCGACGCCCTCGTCGCTCCGTCCCCCATCGCTCGCCGCTTCTGCAATTGTCGCCGCCCGCCACCGGGTAGTTTGCCTTTGGCAATGGCGTTTAGCTTGTGAACGAAAAGTTAAATCTTGATTGCTGCTGTTGATTTTTTGCCGCGATAGATGTATAATATAAGTAGTAACTGATTGGGAGGAATGTATATGTCAATCACATTAGCTGAACTGGAAAAGAACCCGACAAAGTACATTCTTCTTTCCGCAAAAGAGGATGTCTATATCGTTACGGAAAGCAACATTACACTTAAACTTGTCAATCCGAATCAGGAAAGAATTGATGCGGCAAAATCATTATTCGGAATTTTAGCTGGCGATACCACAACACTTGAAGAAGCGCGTGACGAAAGATTAAGTAAAATATAGAATATCATAAAGGAGGAGCTGCGCTCCTCCTTTGCATTTCACCCCACCTCGCAGCCGGGATAATAGTGCGCGAGAATCTCCCGATAGCCGCAGCCGCGGGACGCCATGGCGTCCGCGCCGCGCTGACTCATGCCCACGCCATGCCCATAGCCCGCCGCCGTCAGCCGAAGCATATCCCCGTCCCACCGCGCTGTAAGCGCGGTGGAGCGCAGCCCAAACAGTGCCCGCGCCTCCGTTCCCGTCAACGTCAGATTGCCGATTCCCAGCGTCCCGCAGCGCCCGCTGCTGTTGGACGCCCATTCCAGCGAACGCCCGCCGTCCCAATCCGGCAGAAGCGACGCCACCTCCGCCGACGTCAGCGTGACCTCCGTCAAATCCACCGCTTCCTCGCTTGTAACCGACACCAGATAGGGAAGCGCCCCCTGCCATACGTTCTCCGACGCTTCCGTCGCGCCCGGCGAACTGGCGTGCCATACCGCGCAGATCGGCTCACCCTCGTATGTCAAAACCTCCCCCGCCGTCGCTTCCACCGCCGCCCGAACGATTTCCACCGACCGACGGGCGTAGTCCTCGCCAAACCGGGCGGCGAGATCGGCTTCCGTGGTGAAGCCGCAGCAATGCGCCGGGCTGTCGCATACGTCCGCGCCCTCATGCTGACGCGCACCCGTCTGCTTGCAGTAGAGATAGTAGGTTCGCGCCGCCACCGCCTGCGCTTTGATCGCTTCCTCGCCGAAGGTGTACGGCACCTCGCCCAACACCACCCCTGTCACATATTCCTCCAGCGTCAGCTCGAGGGTGCCGCCGCCGCACGCCATCGTAAGCGTTTCCGCCGCGCTTATGGGATGGCAAAGCATCGCAGCTGCGGCGAATAATGCAAGAATTCGAATTGCACATTTCATAGCAAATCCCTCATTTCAGACTGTATTGTGTTAATTTTCTGCCAAACCTTAAAATTACTTTGCAATATTTCAATTTACCTCTTGCATTTTCTGCAAAGATGTGGTATAATATCAAATAACCTAAAGTGCTAAAGCAAATTCCTGGGGGTATCCATATTATGATGAACAAATCCTTTATTCCTAGCTCTTCCGCCGCTACCGAAACAGCTGAACTGTTCGATTCGCTGATTACCGGCTGCCGGGAGAATTATTCCATTCCCGCGTCCGCCTTCACAAACTACAACGTCAAGCGCGGTCTCCGCAACCCCGACGGAACCGGCGTCATGGCGGGCATCACCAAAATCGGCAACGCCCACGGTTACATTATCAACGAGGGCGATAAAATTTCCATTGACGGCGAACTTTACTACCGCGGCTACAACGTGGCCGACCTCATCCGCGGCTATACGCAGGAGGGTCGCTACGGCTTCGAAGAAACCGCCTATCTGCTTTTCTTCGGCGATCTGCCCACAAAGCGCCAGCTGGACGACTTCGACAAGCTGCTGGATTCCTACCGCTTCCTGCCGCCCCGCTTCACCGAGGACGTGATCATGAAAGCGCCCACGCCCTCCCTGATGAACAAAATCGCTACCGGCGTGCTCTCCCTTTACGCCTACGACGAGAACCCCGACGAAACCAGCCTGGAAAATATGCTCCGCCAGAGTATGCAGCTTCTGGCGCGCCTGCCCATCATCGCCGCGCAGGCTTACGCCTTCAACCGCAGCTATTTCTTCGGCGAAAGCCTGAACATACATAACCCGCAGAACAACCTGTCCACCGCCCAGAACTTCCTGCGCATCATGCGCCCCGACTGCTCCTTCACCGAGGAGGAAGCCAAGCTGCTTGACCTCTGTCTGGTGCTTCACGCCGAGCACGGCGGCGGTAACAACTCCGCCTTCACCTGCCGCGTGGTTTCCTCGTCCGGCACCGACACCTATTCCGCCATCGCATCGGCCATCACGTCGCTGAAGGGTCCCAAGCACGGCGGCGCAAACCTGAAGGTGCAGGAGATGTTCGACTGCATTAAAGAGGGCGTGCAGGATTGGAACGACGATGAGGAGATCATCTCCTTCCTCGAGAAGCTGCTTCGCGGCGAGGAGGGCGACCATTCCGGTCTGATTTATGGTATGGGTCACGCCATTTACACCCTGTCCGACCCCCGCGCCGTCACGCTGAAGCATTACGCCAGAAGCCTCGCCGAGGGCACGGAATACGAGCGCGAATTCGACCTGCTGGAGTCGGTGGAACGCCTGACCCCCGCCGTTTACTCCCGCTACAAGCAGATCGATAAGAATATATGCGCCAACGTTGACCTTTATTCGGGGCTTGTCTATCGGATGCTGGGCATCCCCACCGAGCTGTACACGCCGCTGTTCGCCATCGCCAGAATCGCGGGCTGGTGCGCGCACCGCATCGAGGAGGTCTGCACAGGCAAGAAGATCATCCGCCCGGCGTACAAAGCCATCGCGAAGCCCCGCGAATATGCGCCTCTTGAAGTGCGTAAGACTGAATTCTGATTCCATTTAAGCAAAAATAAATAAAGAGAGAGGTAAAGACAAATGGAAAACAAAACTAATCGGGGGGGGGCATTACCAGCCTTCCTGATCGCCCTGATCGGCACGATCATCAGCTTCATCCTTGACCGAGTGCCTGTGCTGTCGAATTTGATCTACAGCATGATGCACAATGCGGAGACGAGCGCCATCTTGAACACGATGCGGATGATCAGCATCGCCGTTATGTTCGTCGTGCTGCTGCTTATGGCAGTGATCTACATGAAGGGCATCACCAAGTGGAAGGTCAATCCGCTGCTGCTGATTCTGATGCCGCTGATTGCGTCCGCCGCCTCGAATTTCGTATCGTCGAAGATCGGTGCTGTACTGCAAACAGGCGGCATGACTTTGATTGCGCCGATCATGTGGTGTATCTACGCCGTCGTCGACTTTATCTGCTATTTCGTATGCCTGCTGATTCTGTTGAAGTGCTCCGAGCGGATTTCGCCCCGCAAGCCTGCAGGCGCGAAGCTCGATATCGCCATCATCGTCCTTTTCATCGCCATCGGCGCGGTATTTGAGATGCTGGTCTTCGGCATGGATATGTATGAGCTGGCGTGGGTCGGCGGAATCTTCGTCGGTCTGGCGATTTTCTTCGGCGTGCGTCTGCCGGGCGCGCTTCTGCGCGACCGCTTTGTAAGCCTGGGCGACTTCGGCGGCATGACCTACGAGCAGATTTCCAAGAAGGTCGGACGCTGCAACGCCGAATCCTTCACCGTGGACGCGACGGGCGAGAGCATCGTCGTGCGCCAGTGGTTAGCTCCCGGCTACCACATTTCGCTGGTCTTCAAGAACGATCTCTGCGTCGGCAAAAACCACGAAGCCACGGTATAAATTCCATATAATACCTTTCCAAACGGACGTTATTGTGAGATAACGTCCGTTTTTTCATCTACGAAAATGTTTCGTGATTTTCGAAAATGTTTCGTTCGCGAATCAATTGACACCCGGCGATGCAAAATGCTATAATAGGGACGTAATCAAAATTTCAGGAGGATTCAACCATGAAAAAATTACGCACTCTGTCCCTGATTCTCGCCACGCTGACCGCGGCTTCCGCCGTTTCCTGCGGCGACAGCCAGACCGTCACGCCGTCGGGCGATACCACCGCATCGCCGTCGGGTGATACGACGCCCGCCGAAACCGAGCCTGCTTACGCCTACCCGTCGCTGAACATGAACGGCGAGAAGTTTACCATCCTCAACTCCACCACCACATGGGGCTTCTACACGAGCATCCACTTCGACGAAGCCACCGGCGAGGTGCTGGACGACGCGATTTACGACCGCAACCGCTTCGTCGAGGAAAAGTTCAACGTGGACATCGACGTGGTGGAGGAAAACCTCGATCAGGCGTACAAGTCGCTGAACTCGCTGATTATGGCGGGGGACGACGTGTATCAGGCGGCGTTCCTGAACAGCAACAGCATCGCGTCCATGATCACCGGCGGCTGCTTTGCCGACCTGTCGCAGATTTCCACTTTGCAGCTTGACGAGCCGTGGTGGGATCAGAACGTGCTGCGTGACGCCGCCATCGGACAGTCCGGCACCATCTTCGTCGCCGCTACCGACGTGTCCCTGATGGGCTTCGACGGCACTTACTGCACCTTCATCAACGAGGACATGATGGCTGACCTGAACGCCCAAATGCCTTACGAACTGGCGCGGGAGGGAAGCTGGACGCTGGACGAGCTGCACAAGCTGACCAAGCTGGGCGCGAACCTGAACGGCGCGTCCGACTACACATGGGACGCCGCCGGCTCTGCGACCTATGGCCTGATGAGCAACGCCACCTGTCCCATGGTGCTGCTGTTTGGTACGGGTGCGCGGCTTGTGGCAAACGGCGAAGACGGTCTGCCGGTCTACGCCTGCGAAAACGAGCATTTCTACAACGCCGCTGAAAAGATCGCCGATCTGCTGTCCGCCGAGGGCGAATGGCTGCTTCTGAACAGCTCGGGCGCGAACCATTACGAAGCCGCCTTCAAGGCGGGCCGCTGCCTTGTCACCATCGCCGAGCTGAAGGCAAGCTCCAAATTCCGCGAGATGGACGATAACTTCGGCATCGTTCCCATCCCCAAGCTGGATGAGAGCCAGAGCGAGTATTACAACTACCGCACCGCTGTCAGCTCCTCTTTCTGCATCCCCGTGACCAGCGGCGACAGGGAATCCACCGGCATCATCATGGACGCGCTCTCCTATCTGACTTACACCGACGTTATGCCGATCTACTACGGCGTGACCGTCTCCCAGAAGGGGCTTCGCAACGACGAATCCATCGAAATGCTTGGCATCATCCGGGACAGCCGCATCTTCGACATTCCCAACTGCTACGGCTGGACGGAAGGCATTTACGGCAACATCCAGTCCCAGCTTGGCGGGGGCGATGGCGCGGTGGCGTCTACCGTGGCTTCCGGCAAGCAGGCGGTGCTCCAGCGGATTCAGAGCACCCTTGACCTGCTGGAAGAAAATTCGTGAATGAATTCGGAATAAATTGTAAAATATTGCAGGAGAAGCGGTCGCTTCTCCTGTTTTTTTATCAATTGTACTTGACAATCGACGTGCGTTATGCTATCATAAAGACATGGGAGCATTCCCAAATCGAATTTATGAGGTGAAACCATGAACAAAATCGGCATTCTACTGGTTATGATGATGCTTGCCAACACGGCGGCTGTCACCATCGACGAAAACCTTCCCGAATACGACTACTCCGACCTGGACTGCCACGGCGCAACCTACACCGTCCTGCACGAACCTTCGGACAGCGACGCTTATACGATGTTCCCCGAGGAGTGCAACGGCAATATCGTCAACGATTCCGCCTATGCGCGCAAAATCCGCACCGAGGAACAGCACAACGTGAAGATCGAAGCCTTCGTCACCGAGGACGCCAAGCGCATGACCCAGAACGCGGTGCTTGCCGCCGACGACTGCTTTGAAATCGCGTCCCTGTCCGTGACCGAGCTGACCCCGCTGGCGATAAGCGGCTTCTTCTACGACCTGAACAAGGTCGAGGATCTCCAGCTCGATCAGCCCTGGTGGAATCAGTCCATCAACGAAAGCCTGTCCATCGGCGATGAGGGCTATCTCTTCGCTGCGGCGGCGGACGTTTCGTTCACCTCCTTCGATGAGGTAAGCTGCGTCTACTTCAACCGGGAAGCGCTGGGCGACAGCCTGTACCAAACGGTGCGCGAGGGCAACTGGACGCTGGATAAGCTGCTTGCGCTGGCTAAGGACGGCTCCATCGATTTGAACGGCTCCGCCGACGCAGCCGCGCTGCTTGCAGGTGCGGGCGAATCCTTCCTCGCGGAGGATGCGGAGGGCAATATCAGCCTGAACAAGAACGATTCCCGCCTTTACGACGTGGTTGACAAGCTGACCGCCGTCTGGTCGAAGAAGGCTGCGGAGGATTCCGACGCGTTGTTCGCCGTCGCCACCGTGGGCGATTCCGCCGATTACGGCGAAGGCTGGGGCGTTCTGCCGATGCCCAAGTACGACCGCAGGGACGATTACACGTCGCTGGTGACGAATCACTTTGAGATGCTGGTCATGCCGATTTTCATCCGCGATTCGAAGCTGGAAATGGTCGGCACCGTCACCGACGCGCTGGCTTACAACAGCACGAAGTACGGGCTGGAAATGCAGTATTATGAAGCGGAAAAAGACCTGTCCTCGCCTTATGCGGCGCTTAAAAAGGACAGCGACAATATGCAGATGCTGAGGCTCATCCGCGACTCCCGCACGCTGGATACCGGCATTGCCTACGGCATGACGAACCGCCTGACGGCGGCGCTTCCGCAAATTCTTGAGACTGGCAGCCTTGCTTCCTCCATCGCAGCGAACGAACAGGTTATTCAAAAGACAATTGATTATACATTAGAAGCTGTTGACGAGCTTGACCGATGAGGGCGCATAGCGGCATCCTGTTTCTGCTGGCGGTGCTGGCCGGGACGATTCCCGGCAGCGCCGCTTCGCTGGAAGCGGGTATGCAGGAACCATTCGTCATTCTCCACGAACCGATTTCCGACGATCTGACCCTCGCGCCGGATGAGCTGACCGGCTCCAGGCTGAACGATTTGACCTATAAGCGCAATCGGCAGGTTGAGCTTCAATGCGGCGTGGAAATCGCTGCCATTCCGGCGGTCAACGTGGAATGGCGGCTGACCCAGGCGGCGCTGTCCGGGGATATGGAATACGATCTGGTGTCCGTTCCAGCGGGAACGGCGAAGCGGCTGGAGGAGCAGGGCAGTCTGCAAATTCTCCGTGATATCGACACGCTGTATCTTTCCCCGGCTTTTTTGGACACGTCGCCCTGCCTTTATGCGAACGGCGGTTATTACGGCGATACGCTGCAAAATCTGGCGCTGTCAGGCGAATGGACGCGGGAAGCGTTCCTGCGCATTTCGAAGGAAGCGCAGAACGAGGACGTGCCCGTGCTGGTTCGCGACGCGGATTTCACGCATTCGGGTGAGCAGACCCTCGACACCGAGGGCGAAAGCCTGGTGTCCCAATTCCTCGACAATATTTACGACGCCCTCAACGACATTCTGCCCTTTGAAACCCGCCCGCGTTATCTGAGCGGCAGCAGCGTCGCGCCGCATTTCATCGAATCGACGGTGGGAAGCTCGCTCACTTACGATGCGCTGGGCTATCGCATTCTGCCGATGCCCATGGAGGGTGACAGCTATGTGACGCCCGTCGGCGAGGACTGCCATCTGCTGGCGGTTCCGATCGGCGCGGGTACGGCGAAATCCGTCGAAGTGGCGTCCGCGCTTGCCTATCACAGCGCCGCGTCCATGGCGGACAGCTACTATGAGTATCGTTCCAACAGCGACGCCGTCTCCGAAGCCGTCATGCGGCTGATTCATGAATCGCGCGAAAGAATTGATTGACGCTTGACTTTCCTGACTTTTTGTGGTATACTAATACACGATGCAGCTGCATCGTGTGTGATCACATCAGGAAGGAAGTCATTCTAAATGAAAATCAAACGCATTCTCGCCGTCATTTTGACGGCTGTTCTGGCACTTACCGCAGTCTCCTGCGGAAGCGCCGCTCCCGCCGATATCAACGTGGCGGTCATCAAAGGTCCCACAGGCGTCGGCATGGCGTCGCTGATGGACAAAAACGCCAAAGGCGAAGCCGCGAACAATTATACCTTCACGCTGGCGTCCGCGCCCGATGAGGTGGTCGCTAAGTTCGCCACCGAAATCGACATCGCCGCTGTTCCCACCAATCTGGCGGCCACCCTTTACAAGAAAATGGGCGGCAACGTGCGGATTTTGGCGGTGAATACGCTGGGCGTGCTGTCGATGCTGGAGAACGGCGAGTCCGTGAAAACCGTAGCCGACCTGAAGGGTAAAACCATCTACACCAGCGGTCAGGGCGCGAACCCCGAGTATATCCTCCGCTACGTGCTGGAGGGCAACGGCATTGACCCCGATAAGGACGTGACCATCGAATTCGTCGGCACCAACGACGAGCTGGTCGCTGCCCTCGTTTCGGGCAAGGCGCAGATCGCCATGGTTCCCGAACCCGCCGCCACCACCGTTATGACTAAGGTGGAAACCCTCCGCCGGGCGTTTGACATGACCGACGAGTGGGACAAGATTTCCGATCAGCCGCTGATGATGGGCTGTGTCATCGCCCGCGCCGATTTCCTCGAAGCCAACGAGGGCGCGGTGAAGAATTTTCTCAAGGAATATGAGGAATCCATCGCCGTCTGCGAGGACGTGGAAACGGCGGCAAAGCTTTGCGAGGAGCAGGGAATTATCCCCAGCGCAGCGGTGGCCGCCAAGGCAATCCCCGGCTGCAACGTGACCTACGTGGCAGGCAAAACGATGAAGGAAGCCCTCGCCGCCTACTATCAGGTGCTGTTCGACGGCAATCCCGCGTCCATCGGCGGAGAAATCCCGGATGATGCCTTCTACTACCTCGGTTGAGCAAAGAAAAAATACGCGAAGCCCCCTGCGCCGTCTGGCATGGGGGCTTGGCGTGTTTGTGTTCTGGCTGACGCTTTGGCAGCTGCTGTCCATGCTGGTGGGGCAGGAGCTTCTGCTCCCGCCGCCGCTTCTGGTGGCGAAAACCTGGCTTATGCTGGCGGGAACGGCGGCGTTCTGGCAGGCGGCGGGGCTGTCTCTGCTGCGGGTGCTGGCAGGCTTCGCGGCGGGAACGATAATCGGCGCCCTCTGTGCCTTTGGCACCCACTACAGCCAGATTTTGTACGCGCTGCTGACGCCGATTCTGCGGATGATTCGCGCGGTGCCGGTGGCGTCGTTCATCATTCTGGCGCTGGTTTGGGTGCGCACCGAAGCGCTGCCCAGCTTCATCTCGGCGGCGATGGCGATTCCCATGGTCTGGCAGAGCGTGTCGGGCGCGCTGGAATCGGGCGTGAGCCGTGAACTGCTGGAAATGGCGGCGGTCTACGGCTTCACGAAAAAGAAAACCTTCCTCGCGGTGGTTCTGCCGTCGATCTGGCCGACGTTTCTGTCGGGCGCGGTGTCGGCGCTGGGATTCGCGTGGAAGTCGGGCATCGCGGCGGAGGTTATCTGCCAGCCCAAGCTGTCCATCGGACGGCAGCTGCAATCGGCGAAGGTTTATCTGGAGACGCCGCAGGTGTTCGCGTGGACAGCCACCGTCTGCCTGCTGTCAATGGGGATTGAATGGCTGCTTGCGCGTGCGGTGAAGAAAGGCGGGCGGAATGGACGATAATATAATAATGAAGATAAATGCTCTTTCCTTCGCCTACGACGGACCGCTGATCGAAGGTTTTTCGCTGACGCTTCACGAGGGCGAACGGGTCTGCCTGTCCGCGGCGTCGGGCAAGGGCAAGACGACGCTGCTTCGGCTGATTGCCGGGCTGGAGCGTCCCTCCGGCGGGGGGATTGCACTTTGCGGGTCGGTGCGCTATCTTTTTCAGGAGGATCGGCTGCTGCCGTGGTTTACCTTGGAAAAAAATCTGACGCTGGTCGGCGCGGCGCCGGAACAGGCGAGGGAAGTCCTCGCGGACGTTGGGTTGGAAGGATGGGCGGGCGCTTATCCGGACGAGCTGAGCGGCGGCATGAAGCGTCGTGCGGCGATTGCGCGGCTGATCTGTCTGCCGCGCGTTGAGCGGGAGCTGCTCCTGCTGGACGAACCCTTCAATGGCATTGACGCGGCGACGCTGGATTTGGTGCAGGAAGCGCTGGAGCGGCGATTTTCCGGCGCGGCGTGGCTGATGGTGACGCATAAAAAAGAGGAAGCGGCGCGGTTCGGCGCGCGGGTAATGGACGCGAAATTTTTGCCCGGCGATTGAGCAACAGGGGTCAAAACGCGAGATATCGGGCGATTTCGCGAGGTTTTGCTAAGCTAAATTAAATTTTTGAAGATTTTTTCTCGAAACCCCTTGACAAAGCGTGCGGGGTGTGGTATAATATTGCACGTTGAGAAAAGATTTTTATGGGACTCCCATGAGGCTTGCAAGCCTATGTTCCCTTAAATGTCAAATTAAAGTATATCACGGAGGAATTAGCAATGTCCACATACATGGCTAAAAAAGAAACCCTCGAGCGTAAATGGTACGTGATCGACGCGGCTGACAAGCCCCTCGGCAAGACCGCCGTTCTGGCCGCTACCATCCTCAGAGGTAAGCACAGACCCGAATTCACCCCCAACGTTGACTGCGGCGAATTCGTCATCATCATCAACGCTTCCAAGGCAGTTCTCACCGGCAAGAAGCTGGATCAGAAGTTCTACCGCCGCCATTCCGGTTACATCGGCGGTCTCAAGGAGACCAGCTATCGTACCCTGATGGCAACCAAGCCCGAGCTGGCTATGCAGCTGGCTGTTAAGGGTATGCTTGCGAAGAACACCCTCGGCGACGCACAGATCGCACGTCTGAAGGTTTACGCAGGTTCCGAGCACAAGCAGCAGGCTCAGAAGCCCGTGGCTTATCCGGCTGAATGAACACGAAAGGAAGAGTAAGATATGTATACAAGTGCTAAGCCGTACTTCTATGGTACCGGCAGAAGAAAGAAATCCATCGCGCGCGTTCGCATCGTTCCCGGCACCGGCGCTATCACCGTCAACGGCAAGAATGTTGACGAGTACTTCGGTCTCGAGACTCTGAAGCTCATCATCAATCAGCCCTTTGGCGTAACCGCTACCGAGGGCAAGTTCGACATCATCGCCAACGTTAAGGGCGGCGGTCTTTCCGGTCAGGCAGGCGCTATCCGCCACGGTCTGTCCCGCGCTCTGCTTCAGGCTGACGAAACCTATCGTCCCGCTCTGAAGAAGGCTGGCTTCCTCACTCGTGACCCGAGAATGAAGGAAAGAAAGAAGTACGGTCTGAAGGCCGCACGTCGCGCAAGCCAGTTCTCCAAGAGATAAGTCACGCGCATACCAAAATCGCAAACGCGGTGGAGCTTTCCACCGCGTTTTTGATATAATATTGACAAAAGACGGTTTTCATGATAAAATAATAGCAGGAGGTGTTTTTATGATGAACCAGATAAGACAAACTTCTGAGTTGAAGGATAACCTGCTCCAGCTCACAAAGATTGCTGAGGAAACGTCCGAGCCGCTTTTCTTTCGTGAGGCTGGCTATGCAGACATGGTTTTACTGAGCCGTCAGGCTTTTGAAAAACTATTATTTGACAACGAAGTGTATTTCAAGCTGCTGGAAGCGGAGCGGGATGAGGAATTGTCAGATACGACATATACAAAGGAAGAAATTCTGAACGATATTGATAACGCCTTGATGGAATGACAAAATGTACAATATTCTATATCTGAAAACGGCGCGTCAGGATATGATAGACATTGCTCGTTATATTCAAACCGAATTGGATAATCCGTTGGCTGCAAAGAAATTGATTGAAAAAATTATGGATGCAATTGATGGGTTGTCCGAATTCCCGTTTGCTTACCCCGTATACCCTTCAACACGGAAACTTAAAAACGAGTACAGGAAACGAACTGTCGATAACTACATCGTATTTTATTATATTGACAAGGATAAAATGACTGTAAAAATTTCACGCGTCATTTACGCAAAAAGAGATATAACCAAATTGCTATAACTGTAAAAATGAGAGCTATGCTTCCAAAGGAGCCGCCCATGCCTGAGAAAAAGCAAATCAAACGTCTCGCCCAGTCCTGCGAAACCTGCGAGTTTTACGACTGGGACGACGATATGCAGGAGAACGTCTGCATCGCCAATCTGGACGAGGACGAATATTACCGTATGATGTCCAGCCCGCGCTGCCCGTTCTACAAATATTACAACGAATACAAGAGCGTCCAAAAGCAGAATTAACGAAACTGTTTCGTAAAAACCGCCTTGACAAAGCCTTTGCGCCATGATATAATGCTGGTAACACCAAATCCGAAAGGAGCATTACCATGCACAACTATTCGATCATGCGTCTGGATGTGTCGCACGCCGACGAAATCTGCGCGGATATCGCCCGCCAGTATGAGCAGGGAATCGCATCCTGCGCGCTCTTTATGATGACCCTAGTCCCCGAAGGCGACCCGTCCAACCCCGGTTCCGTCATCGATAAAGCGTCCATCCTCTGCGAGCAGTACGACATCTTCCGGGACAAGCTGGCGGCCATGGGATTATCCTGCGGCATCCTCGCTCAGGCAACCATCGGTCACGGCTACCCGCTGAACCATATGTTCCCGTTCACCCAGCTGACCAACCTGACCGACGGACGCAAAGGCAACACCGTCTGCCCCTACGACGAGGCTTACCGCGAGTTCATGAAGGGTCAGTTCGCCATCCTCGCCGCCCACAAACCGGACATTATCATGGTGGACGACGATTTCCGCCTGATGGGAGGGCGTGTCGGCAAGGGCTGCGCCTGCGATCTCCACATGAAGCGTGTCCGCGAGCTGCTGGGACGCGACATCTCCCGCGAGGAGCTGAACGACCGCATCTTCCGGGACAACGACGAAACCGTCCGCGCCGCCTTCGTTGAAACTCAGCGCGAGTCTCTGCTGGACTGCGCACGCGCCTATCGCGCGGGCATCGATTCGGTGAATCCCAAGCTCCCCGGCGCGTTCTGCATCGTCGGCAACGACACCGAATTCGGCGCCGAAATCGGCAAAATCCTTGCGGGCGAGGGCAATCCCAACATCATCCGTGTCAACAACGGCACCTATACCTCCCCCGGCGCGCGCAATCTGTCCCACGCCATGTTCCGCGCCGCCAGCCAAATCGCTCTGCTGGACGAGGCGGACGTAATTCTCGCCGAAACCGATACCTGCCCGCAGAACCGCTATTCCACCTCCGCCCACTTCCTGCACAGCCATTTTACCGGAACCATCCTCGAGGGCGCTGCCGGCGCAAAGCATTGGATTACCCGCGCGGGCTATGAGCCTGCCAGCGGCGAAGCTTACCGCCGTATTTTAGCGAAGAACGCCGGATTCTATCAGGCGCTGGCCGATTTGCTGCCCTCGCTGCACTGGAGAGGCTGCCGGATTCCCGTTCCCGCCAAGCCCGCGTATCTGCCCGCCGACGCAAGCCGCAACGGCTGGTACAACTGCGTGCTGGAACGCCTGGGCTTCCCGATGTACTTCTCCAAGCATGACGGCGGCGTGCTCTGTCTGGACGGCGCCGCGGACAAAGCAATCCCCGACGAGGATTTGCTGAGGGCGCTGGCAGGAAAGGTCTTCCTTTCCTCCGAATCGGCGGCAAGGCTGATTGGGCGCGGCTTCGGCAAATATCTGGGCGTGGACGTGCGCCCGTGGAACGGACGCCGCGCCAGCGGTGAACTGCTTCCCAACGGCAATACCTGCAACGCCCAAATGCAGGTGCGCGAACTGATTCCCACCGAAGGCGCAGTCTCCCATTCCACCGTCTACCACGTTCCGGACGGCAAGACGCGAGAACCGCTTTTCCCGGGTGTGGTCAGCTACAAAAACGAATTGGGCGGTCTGATCGTCACCTTCAGCGGCACACCCAAGGCGGCGTTCAACTTCCAGGAAGCGTTCTCCTTCCTGAACGAATCCCGCAAGGCGCAGATGACCGATCTGCTCAAAACCTGCGGCGAGCTGCCTGTCTGGTACACCGGCGACGCGGAGGTTTATATGCGCTGCGCCGATCTGCCCGACGACTCCTATATGGCGGCAGTCTTCAACATCGGACTTGACCCGCTGGACGACCTGCCGCTGGCCTGCGACCGCCCCGTGAAGCGGGAGCAGCGGCTTATGCCCGACGGAAGCCGCGCCGACGTGACCTTCACCGCCGACGGTGAACGGCTCAATGTGAACGTCCCCGCTGGCATCCTCGACCCGGTGGTATTGTTTATTGATTAAAAAATGGAAGCATCCGAATGCTGATACGGCATCCGGATGCTTTTTAATTAAATTTTCCTGACCGGGCGGATTTCCTTCCAGAAGCGCGCCGGATCGTGATAGAAGTACGCGATTCTGCCGGGCGAGGTGTCATAGCAGTACCCGGTACCCGCGAAATCAAAGGCGGAAATGGCGTCCGCGACCTTTCGCTCCACGCTGTGGTTCTCCTGCTCGTAGTCGAACGGTCCGTGCTCGAAGACGATGTAGTCCGCTTCGGGAATGTCCATCAACAGCAGCTGCGGCGGGATTTCGCCCGCATAATCGCTGGGCAGCCGCACGCCGTAACATTCCGCGCGGGGGATTCCATAGCAGAAGGGCTTGCCGGAAGGATCGTGGAGGAACGCCATAATCTGTCCGCAGCCGCTGTTCGGTTCACAGCCGCCCTCGTCGTCCAGCTTGCCCCGAACGCTGTCCAGTAGTCCGCAGATTGTGTCGCAATCCTGCCCCGGAATATGCTCCTGCTTCTTCCAGAAGTCCCAGTAACCGTTGCTTTCATAGTTCCGAATGTGCAGGAATTTGTGCGCAGGGATGGTTACAAAATAAATTTTGATGCCGCCTTGAGATTTCATCATGCCGATTTCTCCGATTCCGAAAAAGTAGCGATCGAAGGGGTTGATTTTGGTTCGCAGAACGACCGGTACGGGATGCTTCCGGTAATCGCCGGGCGTGACGCTGTACGCCGATTTGAACGCGCGGGTGAACGCTTCGTGGGACGCGAAGCCGTAATCCAGCGCAATATCGAGAATCCGCCGGTCGCTGTCCCGAACCTCCTTCAGCGCGAACGCCAGCCTTCGCCGCCGCAGATAGTCCTTGAACTGCATTCCTATGATTTCCCGGAATTTCCTCGAAGTGTGATATTCGGAATATCCCAGCTTCCGGGAAAGCCGGCTCAGCGTCAGCGCCTCATCGTCGTGCCGCAGGATGCAGCGGTCAATTTCGTCCACAATGACCTGAATCTGCTGCCGCCACTCGTACATTTTCTGTTACCTCGCTTCCATCGCTCTGTAACCATTATACAGGAAATCGGCGCGCGGCGCTTGATTTCAGTTGCTGTCTTTCCGCTTATGCCGCCGCACCAGCCATATAATGCCGTAAAGCACCCACGCGGCAAGATCACCGATCGAAATGATGCCCAAAAGAATCGCCATAATGGCCGCCCCCAGCTCATACCAGCTGCTGGTGTCAAAAAAACCATGATAATAGAGGAAAGTAAGGAAAAAGAGCAGCACAAGTATGTACACGGGAATCAGCTTGAGCGCCGCGCGCCGCAGCTTGAAGCAGCAGAACGCCTGCACCGCAAAAAGGAACAGAATGCCGATTGCCATGACCACTTCAAAAGGAATTTCGGGACCTCCATTCAATGACATGGGAACACCTCCCCAAAAGCGTTCGATATGATATCATTATACCATACCGCCCCCCTTTTGTCAAGAAACTTCAACCAAACAACCAATTAGCAATCCAGCCCTAAAAAAGAACTTTCAACACGCGAAACAAATCTGTACAGACCCGATTTTCTGTAAGGGGCAGGGGCCCCTGGAAGCAAAATCGCTCTAGGACGCTTTCGCCATGTTCGCACAAAACGCGAGTTGCGTTGCACTCGCAACCAAGTTTGAAAGCGTTCCTTCGTGGGTGCAGAAACCTCCGAGACGGTAAACCGTCCCGGAGGAAAATTAAAATTACCCTCACCATAAAGCTTTTGCACAGCCTTTTCCACGACCTCGCGACGCGAGGTCGTAAAAGCGCGTTCCCCTTATTGATTCAGCAGAACCAGCGCCGCAATACCGAGAGCTGCGCCGGCGTGTTGGCGTTTGGATAGCTTTTCTTTGTAGAGGAGGAGGGAGAAGGCGAAGGCGGTGATGATTTGTCCGGCGCTGATGACGGGGAAGAAGATTGATGCGGCGACGGTGGCGGTGATGACCATGACAAGCAGATTCGTCGCGCCGTTGGCGGCGCCGCAGAGAAGGGCGTATATTGCGCCTTGTCGGAGGAAACTGCTGAATTTGCTGCGGTCGCTCACGAGCGCCGCGATGAACAGTCCCGCCGTTACAAGCGCCAGCGCGGCGATCATGAACTCGTTTTTGTACGCGCCGTCAAAGGCGTTCTGCTGCGCTTTCTGGATGATGGAGCAGAAGCCGTTGCCGGCGAACGACAGCAGAACATAGACAATCCAGCGCAGATTGATCTTCCGCTCGCCTTCCGATTTGTCCGCGCGCATCAGCCAGAGCGAGACAAACAGACAGCCAAGTCCCGCCAGCGTTACGGCGTGCAGCGATTCGCCAAGGAAAATCAATCCATAAAGAGTCGGAAGCACCAGCGAATAAGACGAAATCAGCGACGTCAGCCCGAACGGTCCCACCGCCAGCGCCAGAAAGGAGAAGAGAACCGCCGTTCCGTAGGCCGCAGCGAACCCGATGGAATAGGCGTAGAGCGCCGGGTCGGCGGGGAAGTGCATTCCCCCCGCCAGCGCCGACACTACGAAGAAGCAGAGCGCGGTCAACGACTGCGCGGCGTTGAACATCGAGCCAGCCGTGTCCTCGCCCGCCCGCTGATTGTACTGCTTGCGAAGCACACTCTGGATGGATGCGGTGAATATGCAGAGAAAAATCAGGAAAATTGTCACTCAATTACCTCGAATCCGGCGAAAGCGTAGGGCGGGATGACATCGTCCAGCTGAACGGCGCCGCCCTCAAGATGAAGCGGAACTTTGCCGATGGGCGTGAGCTTGCGATAGGCTTTGTCCAGCTTCACGCGACCCGGCAGCACCTCGTCGATGCCGAAGTTCCACAGTCCCACGACCAGCTTGCCGCCGTCCCGTCTGCACAGCAGATACAGGTCGGTGTTGTGGGACAGATGGGCAGGAAGCGGATATCCCTGAAGCCATTCGATGGATTCCGCCAGCTGGCGCTGACGCTCGTAGCTTAAAAAGAGCTGCGACCGTCCCACGGCCTGCACCGCATCAAAGGCATAACCGAGCACACGCTGTCCCCGTCCGTTCACATAACGCCAGACGGCGGGATAATGCTCGCCGCCCGCAATCCACCAGCTAAGCACCTGAGCGCCCTCCGCCAGCTTCACCGCGCAGAGTCCGCGCACACCGGACGCCGGAATGCTCTCGCCGCCGAATTCCTCGTCGGAAACGCCGCCAAGGGGTTCGCGGGAAATCATGCCGCTGACTTCGCCGCCGAGGATTTCCGCCGAAACCGCGTCCAAAATCAACGGAACCGTCGTGAAATACTCGTCCGCGTGGTTCGCCGCGCCGCCGAAAACGATAGCCGCCGATTTCCCGTCCCGCTCGTAGGCGGCGGGAATCGAGCAAAGCGCGCAGAGCTTTGCCGACGGACGGGCGATTTCCTGCTGAATGTGGACGGGCGCCAGCCCGGTGCAGTCCCGTTGCCCGTCGATATGCATCGGCTCGAAGCAGTACACGCCAACCGCCCGTCCGGTGAAGGCTTTGGCGATGGCGTCCCGCAGCGGGGCGTTGTGCAGGTGGCGGTCGATGTAGCCGGTCTCGTAAAGGGGTTTGCGGCGGTAGTCCAGCATATATTTCAGAATGCCGTCGGGCGTGCCGTCCGCCAGCAGCGCCTGATCGAAGCCCTCCACAAAAGCGGCGGGAACCACATAACGGGGGCGGGGATAGACGTCGCCCTCGGTGAAAACTTCGATGTCGGGGGCGTATTCCCGGCACCATGCAAGCTGCGTCCGTTCGATTTCCACGATGCTTCCCAGATTCACCGAGCCAAGGCTGTGTGCGCTGTTCCAATAAGCCGCGCCGATCAGCCGCATGAAGGGTCTGGTTCCGCCCGCCAGCGCCCGGGAAAGCTCGATGGCGTCCGCGCCGTCCGCGTCCCACGTGGTCAGACAGGCGCACTGTCCGGCGCGGATGGACGGATTCACGCTGTCCACCGCCTCGCGGACGCGCCGTCCGAAGGTGAGCATCGTGTCCCGCATCACATCCAGCCAAAGCGCGCGCAGCTCGTTTGGCTTGCCGGTGAAGACCTGCGTCGCCAGCTCCTCTCTGGAAACGGGGCGTCCCAGCCGCCTTGAAAGCTCGGCAAGATGCAGCGGACAGGCACAGCCGATATCCACCGCACCGTGGCTGGACAGCCGCAGATCGTCGTCAATCATCAGCAATGTGGGGTTCTGCTCGCAGACGCGGCGGACGAAATTCAGGTAGTCCGCCATGTAACCTTCGTCCAGCGGGCAGAGGGAATCCCCCGCGCTTTTACCGGAATGGAGTCCGACAATCCGTGTGAACGCCTTTGTCCGGCTGGCAAGGGGTTCGGACAATTCGCCGCCGTGACCGAAGCCGGTAATCCAGACCCCGGCTTCGATGCCATTCGCCCGGTAAAAGTCGATGTTCTCCCGCAGAATGCCGATCACATGGTCAAGCTCGGTCGGGTCGTGGGGATTGGCGATGAAGATGAATACCCGGTCGGCGCCGGCCCGCTTCAGCTCGGAGAGGTAGAGGGGGCGGGTTTCGTTGGTGGATTTTTCGTTGATAAGTGGGATGGAAAGCATGGGAATGCTCCTTTCCGGAATTTAATTTTCTTCCAGCATATCGAGGGTGTCCTGAATCCGCTGGAGGACAGTATCTTTGTTGGCAGCGATGGTGGAAGCAACGGCGCTGTTGCCCGCACCAAGCGCGGACTGAATGTTGCCGTACAAACCGGACGTCCAGCCGTAGATGTAGGGAATGTCGAAGACGCGGGTGTCGCGAATCAGGTTCAGCATTTCGATGGATTCGTCGTTGCGCAGACCCTTCTGAGAGACGGTCACGTCGTAATAAATCGGCATGACGTCGGTGTAAGTCAGATAGGAGAGCGCGTCCATGATGATGCCGGTGGATTCGCAGTCATTGTTGGTTACGGGGATGCAGAAAGCGGGGCTGACGGTGGAACGGTAGCTGTAATATTCTTCCTGGGATTCGTCCAGCTTGGGCGAAGGCACGATGCCGAAAGAATCGTCCATGTCGCGGAACTTGGAGCTTGCCTTCAGCTCGGCAATCGTCACAAGGCAGCGACCGGCTTTGAAGGCGGCCTCGTAATGGTTGGGATCGGAGCTGTTCAGAAACATCCATTCGCCTTCGTTTGTGAACATGGCGGCGATTTTCTCGGCGGCGGTGTAGAAACGGTCGCTCTCGCAGGTGATGGTGGGCAGACCGTCGTCGCCCTTGTCAACGATTCTCGCGTTGGTTCCGCAGAGCAGCACCATCGGGGCGGTTGCGTTGCCCAGCATACCGTAAGAAGCGGAGCCGGAAGCGTCCCATGTGAAGTCGGTAGCGCCGTTCAGATTTGCGCCCAGTTTGGTCAGCTTGTGCATCTCGTCCAGCGTCCATTTGCCCGCCTTAACCATTTCGTAGGGCATCTCGGTTTGAAGGTCAGCCATCATGTCCTCGTTGATAAAGACGCAGTAGGTTCCGTCGAAGCCCATCAGCGCAACGTCGGTGGCGGCGATGTAGAGAGTTTCGCTCTCGCCGACGGTGGCGTCGCGGAGGACGTTCTGATCCCACCACGGCTCGTCAAGCTGGAGGGTGGAGATCTTCGACAGGTCGGCGAAGCTGCCGCCGGTGATCAGGGACGAACAGTAATCGCTGCGCAGGAAAGCGACCTGATAGGTATTATCGCCCGCCATGACCGCGGTGTTCAGCATTGTGTGAGTCTTTTCGAGGTTTTCTTCGACTACATCAATGTCAACCTTGAACTTCTCTTCCACAAAGGTATTGCGGTTGTAGATGGCATCGTCCAGCGATTCGCCGGTGGCTTCATCGAAGTGGATGTCGGTGTAGAAGCCCCATGTGGTGGTGGAGTTGAGGATGGTGAACTTCTCACCGTTCATGTTCAGCTCCGGGTATTCGTAGGCAGGCTCGGTCTCGGCGGGCGTGGTGGAATCGGGCGCGGAAGTTGTGGTGTCATCCGACGGTGCGGCGGTCTGGCTGTCACCGCAGGAAGCGGCGGATGCGCAGAGCAGCGCGGCAAGGATCAGGGAAAAAATGCGTTTGGATTTCATGTGAAATTCCTCCTGAAATGATTTTACGCCCCTATTATAGCAGACTGCCGCGCCGATGTAAAGGGCTTATATTCGCATGGGCGGTGCTAAATTGCGATAAAATCTCCGTTTGGGGTTGCATTTCGGAAGAAAATGCGGTATCATAATATCAGGGAGGGGATTCCATGGTCTTCTACGAAATTCGCATTACGAGCCAGCCGCGCATCCGTTTCGCCTGTTCGGACACGCTGGAGCTGCGTCCGGGCAGCCGGAACATCATCGATCACCGCCGGGATATGATCGAGCTGTCGCTGAACGAATACGCCACCAATCAAATCGCGACCGAATCCGGCAGCTATACGCAGATTCCCCATACGCTGGGGGTATTCATGCCCGACTGCCGGTATGTGATTACGCCGCAGATTGACGAGCCGACGCGGGTTACAAGCAATTCCGTCGCCGTGCAGATCGACGGGCTGGATTACCGTCGCCGCGATCTTCCGGAAACGGAGGCGGCGGAGATTATCCGCGCGGGGGATGCCGACACAATCTTTCTGCCCCGGTTTCTGCCGATGGACGAGGACACGCTGATCATGTATCAGAGCATTTCCAAAACGCTGATGAACCATTATGCCGCAGCGGGCGCCAGCGAGCGGATGCTCGCCGTCGCCTGCTGGTATGAGCTGGCGGCGCTGGTGAACACGCTGTTCTGCGAATCGGTGCTTGGCGCGGCGGGGAAGCGGGACGCTTCGGGGGCGTACTACGTACACAAGGCGAAGAAATATCTGTGCGCCCATTTCTGCGAAGGGCTGACGCTGGAGCAGGTGGCGGCGGAGCTTGGCATATCCAAAAGCTATCTTTGCGGCGTATTCCGGGCGGGCACCGGACAGACGGTTATCGGCTACATCAACACCCTGCGTATGCAGCGGGTTCGGGAACGGATCACCGGAACGAACGACAGCTTTGCGTCCATCTGCGCGGGAGTTGGATTGCATGATATGCGTTATGCCCAGCGGCTGTTCAAGAAGCATTTCGGCGTGAGTATGCAGCGCTGCCGACAGCTGGAGCACGGAATTTCGCTCTACCACACCAATCCGTGGAAGCGCGACGCCATCGACCACGATATCTACGATGACGAGAAGAACGCCGACGGGCAGTAGCCCGTCGGCGTTCTTCACAGGGGCATCCGCACGGACGGGATGCCTTCCAGCACGAGACGGCTGGCGAGTTGGATTTCCTCGATCATGTAGGTATTGCGGCTGAACACCTCGTAGGTCGAGCAGAACTTGTCCACCGCGCTGACCAGCCAGCTTTCCCGATAAAGGGGAAGGAAAAAGGTCAGGGGGAACATATGCTTGGTGATGATGTCCTTCTCCCGATCGCTCAATTCAAAATCGAACTGGGCGTTGGAAAAGGCGGTGTAGGGGTGTGAGAAGCCGTGAAGCCTTAGCAGCCCGCGATAGAAGGAAGGCGGCGGGGTTGTGTGCCAGTCGTAGAGAAAGTAATCATGGAGCAGTGCGCCGCGCACCAGCTCGCAAAGATTAAAGCCGAGCCATGGATAGCGCCTTGCGATACGGTAGGAGAAGTATGCCACCGCCAGGCTGTGGGTCAGGCAGGAAGTGTTGCCGTGCTGGGTGAAAGCGGCCTCTTCGGCAATGCGGGAGCCGGAGATCGTCTGTGCTACAAGGTCGAGAAATTCAGGTTGAGTACAGATATTCACGTTGGACGATTGGTTCCTTTCGACAAAATACATATCTACATTATAGCAGATATTGAAGATTACATCAAGCAGCGATGGTGAACAATATGTGAACTCAATATGAAATCAAAGACGCACACTTGCAGTCATAGCTGCAGTGTGCGTCCGAATTACTTATAGTTCCACGGAATTATTTATAATTCCGTATGGCACGCTTATGCTTTCGAGCGACATCCTTGCCGCTCACAATTTTACCGGCGATAGCCCGCCGCACCCTTCCGACCTGCGAAGTGGAGAGGGCGTTCTTCTTGCCCACGCGGCGGATGTAGCCCACCAGTCCCTCGGTGGGGATGACGTTGTCATGCTTCTTGGAAAAGGTGACACGATGGGACGTGAACACCACAATATTATACATCGGGACGTTGTACTGCCCCTCGGCTTTCAAAATTTCCTGCACGATTTTCACGTGGGTGTTGTTCTGGCGGATGGGGTTGTAGAACTGGATTTTTTTGTCGTTGTAGGTCTGCCACCAATTGCGCTCGTCCGGGCTTTGAATGTAGCCGTTGTGGCTCTTGACCTCGATGACGTAAACGCCGCTGCGGGTGATGACCAGATGATCGATCTCTGCGTGCTTGTCCGGCGTGTTCAGGTAGGGCAGGTAGATGCCCGAAAAGACCGCCGCGTCGCCGAAATTCTTCTTGAGCAGGGCGTCGATGCGCGCCTCGCTTTCCCGACCGTACTGTTCGATTTTGCGTCGGCGGGCGGTGGTTTTGTACCGCACGACGATCGCAAAGGCGGCGATCACAACTGCCAGCGTGCCGACCAGCGTGGCAAGGCAGATGAGAAGGGTTTTTATGTTATCGTTCATTAAAAGGGTTGTATCCTGACTTTGTTCATTTTGTTACAGGCGGCGCTATGCGCCGCCTGCTTTTGTTGCTATTACTCCAAGGACTGAAGATAGTTGACCACATCGCCCACCGAGATGAACTTGGAAAGCTGCTTGTCGTCAATCTCCACGCCCAGCTTATCCTCGCAGAGCAGGATCAGGTCAGCCAGCTCCAGCGAATTGATGCCCAGATCGCCGGTCAGCTCGGCGTCCATGGTGATAAGCTCGGGATCGATGGACAGATCGTCCACCAGAATGTTTTTCAGCTGTTCGTACATTGGAATCATCCTTCGTTAATTTATATATTTTACTGATACAGGAAACGCTTGATTTTCTTGGAGGTCGTTTTTTCAAACTCCTCGGTGCGAACTTCAACGGCGGTCATGTGTTTGAAGGAGGGCAGTTCGCGGTTAATCTTGTTGACCTCGTCCTTGATGGCGGTGTCGATTTCGTCCTGGCTCTTGCCCTCAAACTGATCGAGGTCGGGGAAGATCAGCGCGGTGATGGCGATTTCGCCGGAAGCCTCGTCCTTGCGTCCGACAACCACCGATTCCTTAATCAGCGTGCTGTGGGACAGGTGCTCCTCCAGCTCCTCAGGGAAGACGTTCTTGCCGTTGGAGAGGATAATCACGTTCTTCTTGCGTCCGGTGATAAAGATGTAGCCGTCCTTATCTATGTAACCGATATCGCCGGTGCGGAAGTAATATTCGCGGGGGGTGAAGACCTCGCGGGTCGCCTTGTCGTTCTTGTAGTAGCCCAGCATGACGTTGTCGCCCTTGGCAACGATCTCGCCAGTTTCGTCCCGAGGATCCTCGCGCTCGATTTTCACGTCCACGCCGAAGACGGGCTTACCCGCCGAACCGAAGCGGGGCGGAATGACTTCGGGGGGATTGCAGGCCAGCAGAGGCGCGCACTCGGTGATGCCGTAGCCCTCGTAAATCGTAATGCCGAAGGAATAGAAATCCTTGAGAATCTGCGGGCTGATGGGCGCGCCGCCGCAGATCATGGTCTTAACCTCGCCGCCCAGCGCGCCGAGAATCTGACCGAAGAACTTCGCGCGCAGGTCGATGCCGATTTTCAGCAGAGCGTCGGACACCTTCATCAGCGTGCGGACAGCCTTTTCCTTGCCTTTTTTGCGGATTTCGTCCCAGATGCGCTTGTAGATCGTTTCCACAAACAGCGGAACCAGCACCAGCGCGTTGGGCTTGAAGTTGGCAAAGTTACGCATGACGTACTTCAGGCTCTCGTTGATGTAAGCGGTGGCGCCCAGATTGATAACCGCCAGATGACCGCAGGTCATTTCGTAGGTGTGATGCTGCGGAAGCACCGAAACCAGACGGGTGGTATCGTCGTAGGGGGTAGTCAGGCAGGATGCCCACGCGGCAGTGACCAGGTTTTTCATGCAGAGCATGACGCCCTTGGACGTGCCGGTGGTGCCGGAAGTAAAGAGGATGGCGCACATCTTCTCCTTATCGATGACGCGGGAGCTGTAGGAAAGGTCGCGGTTTTCAAGCCCCTGCTTGCCCAGCTTGAGGATGTCCTCCCAGGGCATGACGACGGGCTGATGGGGCAGGGAAGAATCCACGCTGTCCTCGCCGTTCATGGGAACGAAGAAGCGGAGCTTCGGCATCTGCTCAGCCAGCGCGGTCAGCTTTCCGGCGAAGTCGGAGGAGTAGACGATCATCTGACATTCCGCCAGATTGAGGAAGCCCACCATCTGTTCGATGGAAACTTCCTTGTCCAGCGGCACGATGACGCTGTTGGTGTTGACGGTGCCCAGATAGGTGACGGTGAACTTTGCCGAGGTCTCGCCGACCACGGCGATATGCGCGCCGATCAGGTCGAGGGTGGACAGCGCGGTGCCGAACTGCTCAACCTCATCGCGCAGGCGGTTGTAAGAGAATTCCACCTGCTGCTTGGTCTCCTTGTCCTTGTAGACGTACAGCGGCTTATCGCCGTACAGGAACGCGGAGCCGATGACCATATCGCGCAGATCTTTGATTTCGCGCGGGGGTCTGCGTTTGATAGCTTTCATAATATTTTTAATCCTTTGATGTAAGAATAGATTTCACCAAATATAATTATACTATAATTCGACCGATTTGTCAAGAGATTAACGGTTTGTTTACAATGGGAGATTGGTACGTTGCTTTTACCATAATCCAAAAACCAACTAACCTATGGCGGGCGTCGCCCTCGTCGCCCGCCATGGGAACAGAGCGCACAAATGAGCGTATTGTTAGGCGGCGACGAGGGCGACGCCGCCTATAGGTTAGTTTGCTTTGGATAAAGAAGGCTTATTTGTTTGACTTTGGGAAAGAAAACTTACAATTCACACTTCCCGTGTCAGATATGCCAGCTTCTCCCGATCGCCCGGGCAGAGATAGGGGGACAGCACCTCGCGCACCTGCGCGTGATAATCGTTCAGACGGCGGATGTCGCTTCTGTCCATATAAGCGGTGTCAATGCCGTCCAAATCAATGGGGCAGAAGGTGAGATTCTCGAAGCAGAGGAACTGACCGTATTCGTTGTGAACGCTTTTCTGGGTCACAAGCTCGTTTTCGATGCGAATGCCGTGGCTGTTTTCCTCGTAAACGCCCGGCTCGTCGGTGGTAATCATGCCAACCTCCAGCTTCGCCGAACCGTTCTTCCAGTGGAAGCGGTTGGGGCCTTCGTGAACGCTCAGGCAGTAGCCCACGCCGTGACCGGTTCCGCAGCGATAGTCGATGCCGGCTTCCCACAGGGGCTGGCGGCAGAGTACATCCAGCGCGATGCCGGTGGCGCCTTCCAAAAACTGCGCCCTCGCGAGGCGAAGCATCCCCATGGCCGTGAGCGTATAGTGCTTCCTGATTTCGTCCGAAATCCCGCCCAGAACGAAAGTGCGGGTGATGTCGGTGGTGCCCTCCAGATACTGTCCGCCGGAATCCACCAGCAGCATGGGAACGGGGGCGGTTCTATCAATCTTCGCGTTGGAATCCTTCGACGCGGAATAATGCATCATCGCGGCGTTCGCGCCGAAGGCGGCGATGGTGCCGAAGGACACGTCGATGAAATGAACGCCCACCCGCTCGGCGCATTCCCGGCGCAGGTTTTTCAGGTATTCCGCCACGCTCAGCTCGTCGAATTCCCGTTCGCCGTATTTCAGCTCCAGCATCAGCTTCGTCACCGCCAGACCGTCGGCAATATGGCAGCGGCGGAGGTTTTCAAGCTCGATTTCGTTCTTTTTCGCCTTCATCAGCAGCGTGGGATTCTTCGCGTCCACGGTTTTACAGCCGGACAGAAGATTCACGATGGCGGCGTTCACTGCGGATTTGTCGATGAGCACGGTTTCGCCCTTTATCTCGGCGAGGTCGGCGTAAAAAACGCCGTAATCCCGCAGGGTCACGCCGTTCGTCTTCAGCTGTTCCGCCACATCGGCGGCCGCCGACCGGTCGGCGTAGAGGGTGTCGGAGGTTTCGGTGACGATGCAGTAGGAGAGGAAGGTCTGGGTCGTGGAAACATCGTTTCCGCGCAGGTTGTAGAACCACGCGATATCGTTCAGCGAAGACATGACAAAGGCGGTGCATTTCTTTTCAGCGAGGGCGGCGCGCACGTCGGACAGCTTCTCGGCGTGGGATTTGCCCGCGTATTTCACGTCCAGCGCCCACAGCTTCGTGCCGGGAAGACCGGGGCGGTCGTTCCAGATAAGACCGGGGAAATCCACGTCGCTGACAATTTTAACGCTCTCGGGCAGCTTTTTGGCGATGTCGTCCGCCAGCTTGCAGGAAACGCAGCGTCCGTCGTAGGCGAGGGTCTGCCCGCCCTTCAGGTTGGCGGCGATATATTCCTCGGGGGTCGGAACGCCCTCGCTGCCGGATTTCATCAGGTCGATGCCGCTGCCCTCGATCTGCCGGGCTGCTTGAATATAATAGCGCCCGTCGGTGAACAGCTTGGCGGTGTCGGCGGTGAGAATAAGCGTTCCCGCCGAGCCGGTGAAGCCGGAGAGCCATGCGCGCGCCTTAAAGTGAGGTGCGACATATTCGGATTGATGGTGGTCGTCCGAGGGAACGAGCAGCATATCAACGCCCCGCTGGCGCATCAGAGCGCGGACGGCGGCGAGCTTTTCGATTGTGGTCATGGTTGTTTGTCCTTTATATTATAATGATAGATTTCAGACGGCGGACTTATTCCTCGTCGAGTCGATTGATGTACGCCGGATTGCTGCGGAAGGTCAGCTCTGTCTCTTTTATTTTGTTGGAATTGCCGATTTTGTAGGGAAGCACGCTCTTTTCGTTGTCATAAACAACGAAAGTGTAATTCATCTTCGCATTTTCGGAAACATCTTCGCCGTAAAATACGTCTAAATAGAGAGATTCGAGAGCGGTGAAGTTCACGCCGGTGAAAACAATGCGGCGGAATTCATACAGCGGACGGGAAGTCTCCGCGAAGGTGTACTCGGTGTAAACCTTCCCGCTCCCGTCGCGGAGCATAAAGACGAAGGTTTCGCCCGAAGGACGCTCGGTCAGACCGTATTTTTCCATCAGCGTGTTGATGGTGGAGCGGCTGTTGTAGCGGAACGTGACCTGCACCTCGCCCGCAGATTCGCAGAGCGCGACTTCGGTGGCCTTGTACCAGCCGTCCTCGTCCATGTTGGTGTACGGCTCCTGCAAATTGACGGTGAAGTTCTGGGGATCGGCGGCATAAGCCTCCAGCGCGGTGGACGTCCAGGTGAACTCCCGGAAATCCTTCGGCGTTTTGGCAAGCTGCATCCGTCCCAGCAGAACGGCGAAGGTTCCGAGGATGATCGTGTAGGCGATCAGCTTGAAGATAAACCGGATGATTTTCTTCGGGCGGAAGCGTCGGTGAGGGGTGTAATCCTCTTCTTCTTCGGTCTCGTAGGTGTAGTCCATTGTGTTTCTCCTTGCTTTTGACGGAATCATAAATAAACGATAACACATTATAACACATTTTTTTCAAAAATTCAAGTAAAATTAATAGACTGGTCTTGAAATATTATATGACTTTGTGGTAAAATATTATGAACAGTATTTTTCTGCACATGATAATACCGTAATCTAACATTACATACATTGAAAGGAATCCAAATCATGGAATACCGCATCTCTGACAAAATGAAAGACATGAAGCCCTCCGCCATCCGCGAAATCTTTAAGGCGCTGGCTGATCCTACCATTATTTCTTTCGCGGCGGGCAATCCCGCTCCCGAATCCTTCCCGGTGGCTGACCTTTCCCGCATCTCCGCCGACATCTTCCGCGACAGCTCCACCGCCGCCCTCCAGTACAGCATCACCGAGGGCTATCCGGCGCTGCGTCAGGACGTTATCGACCGCCTGTCTACCCGCTTTGGCATCGGACGGGACTTCGACATGACGATCATCACCTCCGGCGGTCAGCAGGGCATCGAGCTTCTCTGCAAAACCATGTGCAACGAGGGCGATGTGGTAATCTGCGAGAACCCCAGCTTCATCGGCGCGCTGAACGCCTTCCGTTCCTGCGGCGCACAGACCGTGGGCGTGGAGCTTGAGGAGGACGGCGTGAACATCGAAGCGCTGGAGGCGACGATCAAAGCCAATCCCAACGCGAAGATTCTCTATCTCATCCCCACCTTCCAGAATCCGGCGGGAACCTGTATGTCGCTGGAAAAGCGTAAGGCGGCGCTGGCGCTGGCAAAGAAATACAACCTGCTGATTCTTGAGGACAACCCCTACGGCGAACTGCGCTTCGCGGGCGAGGAAATCCCCACCATCAAATCGATGGACGAGGACGGCGTGGTGGTTTACAGCGGTTCCTACTCCAAGGTGCTGTCCGCCGGTATGCGCATCGGCTTCATCTGCGGTCCGGAGCCTGTGGTGCAGAAGATGGTCGTCGCAAAGCAGGTTGAGGACGTTCACACCAACATCTTCTTCCAGATGCTCTGCCACCGTTACATCGCCGAGTGCGACATGGACGCGCACATCGAAGGCATCCGCGCGCTCTATCGCCGCAAGTGCGGTCTGATGTTGTCCGAGCTGGATCAGCATATGCCCGACTGCGTGAAGTACACCCGTCCCGAGGGCGGTCTGTTCATCTGGTGTACGCTGCCGGACAACATCGATCAGGGGCTGTTCGTTAAAAAGGCGATGGAGAAGAAGGTCGCCGTCGTTCCCGGTCAGGCGTTCAACTGCGACACCGCCGCGCCCAGCCAGTGCTTCCGCATCAACTATTCCACCCCCTCCGACGAGCAGATCATCGCCGGCGTGGGCTATCTCGCCGACGCGGTTAAGGCGATGCTGTGAGAAAGACGCGAAAAGAATTTTCGTTGGATGAACTTTATCGGCTTCTTGAAGAAGGATTGGCTGACGATGAAGCAGGTCGTGTGACTTCAGCCAACGAAGTAAAAGCAATGTTTGAAAAAAGAAATAAACCAAATAAAACCATCCGAAATACAACCATAACGGAGGTACCAAATGCAGGCAACCCAATATATCTACCTCATCGCGGGTATGGTGCTGGCGGCGCTGATCGCCTTCACCACGACGCCCGCCGTGCGGGTGCTCGCCTATAAAATCGGCGCCATCGATGTGCCCAAGGACGAGCGCCGTATGCACAAGCAGCCCACCCCCCTCATCGGCGGACTGGCTATCTTCGCCGCCTTCGTGCTGGCGTCCCTCGCCTTCTGCGAAATTACGCCCGAGCTGATCGCCATCTATGTGGGCGGTCTGATCATCGTCACCGTGGGCATCCTCGACGACGTGTTCAACATTAACGCCTGGCTCAAGCTGCTGGCGCAGATCGGCGTGGCGCTTATCGCCGTGTCCCAGGGCGTGGTGGTCGAATATATCAACTTATTCGGCACCTATATCAGCTTCGGCGTTTGGTCGATTCCGATCACCGTGATCTGGATTGTGGGTCTGACCAACGCCATCAACCTGATCGACGGTCTGGATGGACTGGCGTGCGGCGTTTCGGCTATCTGCTCGATTTCGCTGCTGCTGGTTATGCTGATTAAAGGCGAGTATGTCGTGGCGCTGCTGACCGCCATTGTGGTCGGTTCCTGCCTGGGATTTCTGCCGTTCAACTCCAACCCAGCCAAGATTTTCATGGGTGATACCGGCGCGCTTTTCCTTGGATACACCATGGCCGTGATCTCTGTCACCGGCGTGTTCAAGCTGCACACGGTTATTTCCTTCATGATTCCGCTGTCCATCTTTGGTCTGCCCCTCTGCGACACGGCGTTTGCTTTCATCCGCCGCATCGCCCACGGCAAAAGCCCCTTCTCGGCTGACCGCGGACATCTCCATCACAGACTCATCGACATGGGCTTCAACACCAAGCAGTCCGTGCGTATTCTCTACGCCATCTGCGGCATTCTGGGCACCTCCGCCATCATGTTCACCGAAGAATATTTCGCCCGCGCGCTGATTATCATCATTGCCGGATTCGCCATATTCCTCGTCAACTTCCTGATCATGCGTCATCAGGAGGATCGGGCGAAGATGGGTCTTGAGCTGACCGACAAAGCCAAAACTGACGCCAAGCCCATTGACGCCAAGAAGCCGGTCAAAACCACCGACGGCGGCGTAAAATGAAGCATAAGCCCTACGACGACGACCGCAGCTACACCCTCGGAACGGTGATTCTGATCGCCATCGCGGTACTGCTCATCGGCGGTGTGCTGGTTTGGATGTATTCGGTCAAGCTGCTGACGCTGCCGGATTTTGTCACGGAGCTGTTCGGCATCGAGGACGGTTCGGGAGAGAACGACCTGCCCTGGGACACCGGCGAGCTGTCGGGCATCGTCAAGGGCGGGAAATCGGAGGAAGGCGTGGAGCTGACCTTCGACATCACCTATGAAAACCTGCGTCAGGCGCTGCTCACCGAGCCTGAGCCGGAGGGCTTGTCCATGACGGTCAGCGCCCGCTGGCAGGCCGACGAGTATTCCCGCGAGCGCACGGTTTTCTACTGGCGGCGCGGCGGCAGCGTGCGCGCCGAGCTGTACGATGATAGCGCAAACATTCCCACGACAATTGTACTTGCCGACGATGAAAGAGTTTATTTCTATGACTCCGGCGCCGGTCTGTCCCGCACTCATCTGCGCGCCGACGGCATCACCCCCGAAAACGAAGCGGGCATTCCGTCTATCGAAGCGCTGCTGGAGGTGATCGCTTCCTTCCCCGAGAACGAGCCGCAGACAGCAGAAACGCTCCCGGCGGATGGAACCGACGGAAGTGTTTCCGATGAATTGTCCGATTGTCAGCTTGCGCTGCTTCGCACCGAGGAAGGGAACGTGTATTATGTGTCCTTCACCTGGGCTGATCTGGGGCTGCGGGAGGAATATTTCATCGCCCTTGAGTGGCGGCAGATTATCAGCGCCCGGACGATTCACGAAGGCGTGACGATTTACGAATACGAAACGCTGTCCTTTTCCACCGACCCGGCGGATTATGATCAGGACAGATTGTATCAGGTGTCCTGACCTAAAATCCAATGATAAACAGCAGACCGAGGATGAGCAGCAGATCGTCATCCCGGTCTTTGCTGTCCTGCTGCGTCAGCAGCAGAATGATCAGCCCGATAAGCAGCAGATCGTCGGTTTCAAAGCCGCGGATCAGGCGGGACAGCAGTCCGTGTAATCCGCCCCGGTCGTCGTCGCAGTCGTCCCGTCGGCGGTCGTTGCAACGTTCGTCACGACGGTCGCAGCGGTCGTCACGGCGTTCGCAAATCTCGCGCCGATCGTCACAGCGGTCATCATGACGATCATCGTTGCAATCGTTGCGCCGGTCATCACAGCGATCATCCCGCCGATCGTCACAACGATCATCCCGTCGATTATCTTTGCAATCATCGCGTCGATCATCGCGGCGGTCGTCACGACAATCCTCATGGCGTTCCTCGCGCTTCTCCTCGCACGGCTCCTCTTTGCGGGGGTTATCGCATCGCGGTTCCATGCGGCACGCTGTGCCGCTGCACATGGTGCCGCCGTAGTTGTCGGGGATGCGCGAACGGTTTGGTCTGGCGTACATACAATCCCTCCTTTCAGCGGCCGAACATATTTCCGGCGATGTCGGAAAATTGCAGCAGCTTCACAATCAAATCCACCTTTTCCGCCCGACCGTGCCGCAGAAAGGGCTTCAGCGCAAAGAGCAGAGCACAGCGTTTGTCTCTTATTGAGTTTGACCGGTCGCAGGAGCAATCCGAAACCCGTCCGCCCACAGCAATCGCCGGTTCGGACAGCGGCTCGGCGGACACAGGCAGCGCCGTCTCCGCTTCGGAAACAGATTCGTGGAACGGCGGGTCAGGCTCATCGCGAACCGACGGCTCATTCGCTGTCTGCCTGGAAGACGTTCCGCCGCCCAGCAGAGTCCCGGCGACGCTCATCAGGCGGGCGAGCGCTTCGGGGTCGCCGAGAATCTGGTTCAGCTTGGACGAGAAATCCCCGTCCATCACATTTTGCCCAGCGCCTGAAGCAGGGCGCGCACACGCTCCTCGCCGAGCATGGCGGTGGCTTTGGCGATATCGGCGTTGCTGGCGTTGGACAGGCTGGCGCGCACGTGGCGCAGGTCGGAGACGGCGGCATCGGCGGAACGCTTGTCGATGCCCGCGGCCTGTGCCAGCGCCTGAATGGTGCGGGCGAGGGTCTGGTCGTCGAGAGAGAGCAGACGGTCGAGAGTGGTTTTATCGATTTGCATGGTATTACCTCCGATTTTAACCGCGCTTGGCGGTTTTGATTTCCACTACTAATTCTATGTATATTCGCCGGAATGGTGACTGTATTCCCGCAAAATAACAATACTTTTTCATTTCACGGAGAGAGCGAACCTATGAAATATCTGATTTTTTCCGATTCCCACGGCGCGTCGGTGCTGACCCGCCGCATCCTCGGCGAACAGCAGGCGGACACCGACGGCGTAATCTTCCTGGGCGACGGTCTGCGCGAATTCCGCAAAACCGCCGCCGAATTCCCGAAGCTGGACGTTCACGCGGTGGCGGGCAACTGCGATTTTGACGTGAGCCTCGCCGATCAGAAAGCCTTCGAGCAGTTTTTCGAGCTGGAGGGCTTCCGGATTATGATTACCCACGGACACCGGCATTTTGTCAAGATGGGCACCGATTACATCGCCGACTACGCCCGGCAGAAGGGCGCGGATGTGGTGCTGTTCGGACACACCCACCAGCGGCTGGAAACATGGCTTCCGCCGGTAAAGGACGGCGAAAAGGGGCTTTATCTTTTCAATCCCGGCAGCATCACGCTGCCAAAGGATGATCGCCTGTCCTACGGCGTGCTCACCATCAGAAACGGGCAGATTCTTCTGTCACATGGAATATTGGGGGAATGATTATGACTTATCGTCCGAAACAGAACGGCGCGGCGAAGAAGGTGGCCTTTCTTTTGCTGCTGATTGGCATTTTGATTATGATGATCTCGTCGCTGGACATCCCGCTGCGGGCGGTGCTGCAAATTATCGCCATCCTTTGCGTGGTGGTGGGACTGCAATATCTGACCCGCTACGTGCTGTCCGACTTCCGCTATGTGCTGGAGGACAACGATGACGGTTCCGCCGACCTGCTGATTTTCAAGGCGCAGGGACAGCGGGAAGCGAAGGTTGCTCACGTTGCGCTGAACCGCACCGTCGCTTTCTTCAAGCGCGACACGTTGAAGGATTATCAGGCGAAGTACGGCAAAACCTCCCACCGCTTCAATTACTGCCAGAACCCGGACAAAGCCGTGGAATGGCTGTTGATTTTCAAGGACGGCGAAGACCTGATCGAGGTTATCTTCGAACCGGACGCCGCGTTCGTGAATGAGATGAACAAGCGGATTGGCAGCGGCGGCGACGGCATGAACTTCGTGATGTGAAGCCATATGATTTTTTTGTGCAATAAATAAGTTGATTTGTGTATTGATTTCCTGCCGGATATTTGTTATAATTGTATATGGAAAGAAGATTTCCTGCGGAATGCCGCAAAAGGCAAATCTCGTGCGGGCAGCTGACAATTTCCGCGTTTTTTAAGATATTAACTGACAATTTCCGTCGTTTTCAAGATATTATTGAAAAATTCTGCCCAAACGCTTGACAAGCCCGGCAAACTGTGCTATTATATTAACGACAATTTCCGTACATAGCGGATATATTGGAGGATTAAAATGGAAAAATTCAGAGTTGGTATCATCGGATGCGGCGGTATCGCCCATTCGCACATGAGAGCGTACACGCGCCGCGACGACATCGAGTATGTCGCATTCTGCGATATCGTTCCCGGCAAGGCGGAAGCCTTCGCTAAGGAATTCGGCATCGAGGGCGCAAAGATTTACACCTCTCACGAAGAAATGCTGGACAAGGAGCAGTTCGACGGCGTATCGGTCTGCACCTACAACCGTCAGCACGCCGCTCCTACCATCTACGCGCTGAACAAGGGCGTAAACGTCATTCTTGAGAAGCCCTTCGCGGTTACTCTTGATGAAGCTGTCGAAATGCGCAAGGCAGAGAAGGCCAGCGGCAAAATTCTGACCGTCGGCTTCCAGCCCCGCTTTGATAAGAATATGCAGCAGATCAAAAAGATCGTCGAGTCCGGCGAGCTGGGTCGTGTTTACTACATCCAGACCGGCGGCGGACGCCGCCGCGGCATTCCCGCTTACACCGAGTCCTTCATCAAGGACGACACCGCAGGCGTCGGCGCTCTGGGCGACATCGGCTGCTACTCCCTGGATATGGTGCTTAACGCCATCGGCTATCCCACGCCTCTGACCGTCAGCGGCTTCAAGACCGATTTCTTCGGCAAGGATCCGGAAACCTTCCGCCACCGTTACGGCAATCCCGAGCATCTGGCTGAAATCTTCAGCGTGGATGACTTCGCAGGCGCAATCATCCGTCTGGAAGGCGGCATTGTTCTGGACTTCCGTATTTCCTGGGCGATGAACATGAACACCCCCGGCGACACCATCATTCTCGGTACCAAAGCCGGTCTGCGCATTCCTTCCACCGACTGCTGGAACGGCACCGTAGGCGGTCCGATGACCGTTTACCGCGACTGTGCCGGTCAGTCCATCGAGTATCAGATTCCGATTCTCAAGGACGGCCCCAAGGACGGCGATCTGTGGGACCGCAAGGTTGGCTCCTTCATCAAGGCAGTACGCGAGGGCGGCACGGCTCCCGTACCCACCAGCCAGATCATTAAGAATCAGGCGATCATCGACGGTATCGTTCGTTCCAGCGCACTGGGACGCGAAGTCGAGATCACCATTCCCGAAGTATAAGGAAATCGCGGCATTGATTTGCAAATCTGTAGAAAAGAGTATATGCTCGGGCGGCCTTAGGCCGCCCCTACAGGTTTGTGGGTGAAATGCCGTTTTCTGTTATGTCGAAATTTATCATGTTCCACAAGCCGAAGGGGTGCGTTACGGCGAGACGGGACGCGGTGCGTCCCACGGTGATGGATTATTTTCCCGAGGAATGGCGCGACCTGCTGCACCCGGTGGGGCGGCTGGATATCGACACCGAGGGGCTGCTGATTCTCACCGACGACGGGCATTTGGACAACCGCCTGATGCAGCCGAAGCGCCACGTGGAAAAGTGCTACTTTTTCATGGCGGTGGGCGATGTGGGCGAGGAAGGCGCGCGGCGGTTCCGTGAGGGCGTGGAGCTTTATCAGCAGGGCGTGAACTCCTGCCCCGCCGTTTACGAGGAGCTTCGCCGCACCACCATCGCCGATGTGAAGGACTGGCTGCCCGAATTCCGGAGGTCGCGCTACCTGAAAAACCCCGGCGGCGCGGTAACGGTGGGGCGGCTGACCATCACCGAGGGGAAGAAGCATCAGGTAAAGCTGATGCTGAAATCGGTGGGCTGCACGATTTTTTACCTGAAGCGGGAGCGGGTCGGCGGGCTTACGCTGGACGAATCCCTGGCGCCGGGGCAGTGGCGGGAGCTGACCGAAGCCGAACTGGCGGCGCTATGCGATGAGACCCTTTGAAGTGTCGCTGCCGTCGGGGCTGGTTGGATGCACCATCGGCGGCGTTCCGATCAAAGTGATCTCCCTGTCGCCCACGTCCATCCGGCTTGACGCGGACGGCGAAGCGCTGAATCTGCGCGTGTATTTCTACCGGGACGGGGGGATGTGCCCGTTGAACGTGACCGCCGTTCGTGACGGCGCGGATTATACCGTCGCCGACCCGGTTTACGCCGCCGAAGTGCGTCGGGTGACGAAGCTGTATACCGCTTACATTCACCGCCGACTGGACCAACCGGACGCCGACAGCTGGTGCGACCATGAACTTCCGCTGCTGCCCAACGGCTTCGACCCGGATACGGACTTCGGCGAAGTTTCGCTGGCGCTGAACGAGCCGTCCGGATACCGCCAGCCGACGCTTCCGGTGAAGGGAAAAATCGTCCGCCTTTACGTGGGAAGCCGCACCTGCCCGACGCTGCTGCCTACGCCTGAAGATTGGCGGCGGCTGGCGGTGCTTGGCTATCCGATGACGCTGGTGCTTCCGCCGCTGTCCGAATCGATGCTGGACGGCGTTCGCCCCCTGCTGGAATTGGCTGAGGAAGCGGAGATTAACGACTTCGGCGCGGCGGCGCTCTGCCGGGAATACGGCGTGGAACCGCGCCTTGGACTGCTGCTCAACAGGCGGCGGCTCGACCCGCGCCTTCCTTTGAAGGACGGCTGGCCGGATTTTGCGCCGATGCTGGCTGAAAATTCCGTGAACGACCCGCTTTGGCGGGAATATTTGGCTGAACTTGGCATCACGCGCTATGAATTCGCCGCCGCGAATTACCCGCTGACCGTCCCCGAGGGCGGGCATTCGCTGCACATCGGCTGGATTCCCACAAACGTGACCGCCGCCTTCCGCGAATCCGGCGTCACCCGCCGCTACGACGGTCTGCCGCTGATTGAACGGCAGGGCGGAATGTTCGCTTTCTTTGTTGGCGGTACCCAAAATTTCGAGCGGGTGGTGATCGAGCCGTGAAAATTACCGCCGGATTCGGCTGTGCCGACGATTACGACCGCCTTTGCGACGCCGGGGCGGACGAGCTGTTCTGCGGCTATGTTCCGGTGACGTGGCTGGCGGAATATGGCAATATCCTTCCGCTGAACCGGAGGGAAGTGCTGTTCGTGGATATGCAGCTTTCCGCGCCCTCGGAGCTTCGCCGCCTGCGCCAGCGGATGGACGTCCGGGGCGTGCCGGTGGCGCTGACCTTCAATTCGCTTTATTACACGCCTGCCCAATATTCCCGGCTGCTGGAATTACTGGCAGACTGTGTGGAACTGGGCTTCGACCGCTTCATCATCGCCGACCCCGTGCTGGCGCTGCATATCAAGCGCGCCGGACTTCGCTGCCACATTTACATGAGCGGCGAGTGCGGCGAAATCAACCGCTATACGCTTCCGCTGTACGCCGACTGGGGCGTGGAGCGTTTAATCTTCCATCGGCAAGTGACGCTTCGCGACATGGCGTCGCTGACACGCCGCGCGCCCGACCTCGAATACGAGGCGTTCATCCTCAACGAGCGCTGCCGGTTCACGGGCGCGTTCTGCCAAAGCCTTCACTGCGACGAGCTGGCGCACATCTGCCGCCTGCAATGCGAGGGCGGCGGGGACAGCCCGAATCCCGACGATTTCGGCGCGTCCGGCTGCGGAATCTGCGCCCTGGGAGAACTGCGGGACGCGGGCGTCACTTGGCTGAAGGTGGTCGGACGGGGCGCGCATATCGAACAGATCGAGCGGGACGTGCGCGTCCTGCGCGGACTGCTCGACCGCTTCGAAGCCGGGGAAAATCCCCGGACGCTGGTGAAAGAATGCTCCAACAATTGTTATTACAGGATGTGAACACCATATGAAAACCACACAGAATCTGCTTGCCTTCATTCAGAAAAGCCCCAGCACCTTCCACGCCGTGGCGAACATGGCCGCCGCGCTGGAAAAATCGGGCGGAGTCCGCCTGGACGAAAGCCGGGCGTGGACGCTTACGCCGGGGAAAAACCATTTTGTCACCCGGAATGGCTCGTCCATCATCGCTTTCCGCCTGCCGGAAATGTGGCAGGGTGGCTTTATGATCACTGCCGCCCACTCCGATTCGCCCACCTTCAAGATCAAGGACATCCCAGAGCTGGAAAGCAGCCTCTACACCCGGCTGAACACCGAGCGCTACGGCGGCATGATCCTCGATTCCTGGTTCGACCGCCCGCTGTCCGTGGCGGGACGGCTGATTGTGCGCACCGAACGGGGCGTTGCGTCGAAGCTGGTGGACGTGGGACGGGATCTCTGCATGATTCCCCACGTCGCCATTCACATGATGAACCCCAACGAGGGGCTGAAATACAACCCCGCCACCGATTTGATGCCGCTGCTTGGCGACGGCTCGGCGAAGGGCTCCTTCCTCCAGACGGTGGCCGACGCGGCGGAGGTGGATGTGAACGACATTCTCGGACACGATCTGTTCCTGTACAATCGTCAGGAGCCGTCAATCTGGGGCGCGGCGGAGGAGTACATTTCCTCGCCCAAGCTGGACGACCTGCAATGCGCCTGGTCGTCGCTGGAAGCCTTCCTCGCCGCCGGTGAGAACAGCGCCTGCGACGTGATGTTCGTCGCCGACAACGAGGAGGTGGGCAGCGTTTCCAGGCAGGGCGCAGGCTCCGACTTCCTGTCCGACACGCTCCGCCGCATCTGCAATGCGCTGGGCGAAGACTGCCGGCAGAAGGCGGCTTCCTCGCTGCTGCTTTCCGCCGACAACGCCCACGCGGTGCATCCCAACCACGGCGAGCTGCACGATCCCACCCATCGCCCCCGCATGAACGGCGGCGTGGTTATGAAGTTCAACGCCGCACAGCGTTACACCACCCACGGCGTTTCGGCGGCGCTTTTCCGCGAAATCTGCCGCCGGGCGGACGTTCCGGTGCAGGTTTTCGCCAATCGTTCCGACCTGCGGGGCGGCTCCACGCTGGGCAATATTTCCAATTCACAAGTGTCGCTGATGGCGGTGGACATCGGTCTGGCGCAGCTTGCCATGCACTCGTCCTACGAAACGGCGGGCGCGCTGGACACCGGCTACATGGTGAGCGCCATGAAGCAGTTCTTCCAAACCTCGCTGGACGCCGTGGACGGAGAGATTACCATAAGATGAGATAAAACGATACTGGCACACAGTGTGTGCCAGTATCGTTCTTTTATTGCTCGTTCGCCTGGTCGATCAGGCTCTGGATGCCGGATTCGGTCTGAGAAACGCGGCTGTCGTAGGCGGACATATAGTTGTTGTTCTTTTTGCCCAGGATTTCACGGGCGATGGTGCCCATGTTGCTGCCGAAGACATAGTTGTTGGCGTACACGAAATCGGTGACGATATTCTCGTGAATCATATCGATAATCTGCGCGGAGATTTCGTCGTGGGTATACTTGACCTTCAGCGCCACCTCATAGTAAGCGGGCGTTACGGTGCGGTAGGTCTCGGCGCACATGGCCTCCAGTACGGCGCAGGTCATGTCGAGCCTGGTGTTGGTCACGGGAACGCAGAACAGGGTCGCCGTGTCGTGCACCAGCGCCAGATACTTCTCCTGCTCCTCGTCCAGCTTGGGGTAGGGAATAATGCCGTAGGGGTCGTTCATGTCGCGCAGCATTTCGGAGAGATACAGGCGGTCGGAGATGAAAAGCATCCTGCCGTCGATGAACTGGTTCAGCTGAGCGCCGGTCTGCTCCGCCTGGGGGAAGAGGTAGAAGCCCTCGGTCTCATAATAGAGCTTGTAAATCGCCTCCATCACGCTGACGTTGCGGCTCTGATCGGTGATCAGCGTGGGATAGCCGTCCTTGTCCCGCTCGGACAGCTTCAGCCCGGCGGTGTAGGAGTAGTGGTCGGCCTGGGTGACGGCGTTGCTGCCGAGACCGAAGATATCCTCCGTGTCCACCTCGCTGTTGCCGTTGACATCTCGATAGGCGTCGGTCACCATCGTACGCAGCTGCTCGTAGGTCCACGCGCCGTCCAGCACTGTCTCGTAGAGGGAGTTCGGGTCGCCGTACAGCTCTTCGTACAGCGTCTTGTTGAAGAACATACTGCTCAGACCGCGCAGACCGGAGACGGAGATATCGCCCATCAGCATATAGCGGGTCGAGGAATCCACCGAGATGATATCCATGTAGCTCTGATGCCACCAGGGCTGGCTGTAATCGATATAGGGCGCGTCGATCAGATTCATGAACAGCCCCTCCACCGAATGCTGCAAGCCCAGATACTGGTAGATGCCGATGTAATCGTAGGCGTCCTCGCCGGACAGAAGAACCGTGCGAACCTGCTCCATGTAATTCTCCGCGCTGGTGCCGAAGTGAATGAACTCCAGATTCACGTTCAGCCGCTCCTCCACCGAGCGGTTGCGGGCGTAAACTGCGTCGCTGACCACATCGCCGTTTTCCTCTCCGACCGTTTCGAAGATGTAGTAGTTTTCGGCGTCCCGCGCCGCGATGCGCACCGTCGCACCGTCGAAGCTGAGTCCCTCGGGCAGGGAGTCCTTCACCCCCTCGCGGACGTCGGTCTCCACGGCGGTGGTGGTCTCTCCGCCGGACGCGGTGGTGTCCGCGCCGGATTCGCCTGAGCCGCAGGAGGTGCAGCCAGCCGTCGCCAGCAGAGCCAGCAGAAAGGATGCGCTTCGGATAAATGTCGTTTTCTTAAACAATTGCTCCTTCATTTTTTATTTGAACGGCGGCCAGTCTTCCTGACCGTCTGATTTCATTATAGCACATCAATCTGGTGTTTACAATGGAAATACGCGCATAAATCATGCAAAAACGCGCATCTTTGCCCGCACAAACAAAACGAGACTGGCACACAACGTGTGCCAGTCTCGTGTCTTTATTCGGGATTACTGTTCGTTCGCCTGATCGATCAGCTGCTGGATACCGGCCTTGGTCTGGGAAACGCGGCTGTCGTAGTTGGACATATAATTGCTGTTCTTGCCGTGCAGCGCGATGCGGGCGATGGTGCCCAGGCTGTTCAAAGCGTAATTGTTGGCGTAAACGAAATCGGTGACGATGTTCTCGTGAATCATATCGATGATCTGCGCAGAGATTTCGTCGTGGGTGTACTTAACCTTCAGCGCCACCTCGTAGTAAGCGGGCGTTACGGTGCGGTAGGTCTCGGCGCACATGGCCTCCAGTACGGCGCAGGTCGTATCAAACTTCGTATTGGTGACGGGAATGCAGAACAGGGTGGTGGAGTCATGCACCAGCGTCAGGTAACTCTCCTGCTCCTCGTTCAGCTTGGGGTAGGGAATGATGCCGTAGGGATCGGTCATTTCGCGCATCCGCTCGGCGGCGTAGAAGCGTTCGCCCAGGAAGAGCATTCTGCCGTCGGTGAACTGGCTGAGCTGGGTGGTTTCCTGTTCGGAGCCGTCAAAGATATAGAAGCCCTTGGTCTCATAGTAGAGTTTATAAATCGCTTCGATCACGCTGACATTGCGGGACTGATCGGTGACGAGCGTGGGATAGTTGTCGCTTCCGCGCTCGGACAGCTTCAGTCCGGCGGTATAGGAGTAGTGGTCGGCCTGTGTATCCATGTTGCCGCCGTCGCCGAGGATATCCTCCTTGTCAACCTCGCCGTTGCCGTTCAAATCCTGATAGGCCTCGGTGATCATCTTGCAAAGCTTGTCGTGGGTCCATTCGCCGTTCATGACGATTTCGTAGAGACCGTTGGGGTCGCCGTACAGATTTTCGTACAGCGTTTTATTGAAGAACATACTGCTCAGGTTGCGCAGCGCGAACACGGAAATATCGCCCATCAGCATATACCGGGTGGAGCTGTCGATGGAAATGGTATCCATATAATTCTCGTTCCACCAGGGCTTGTCATAGTCGAGATAGGGAGCGTCGGCCAAATTCATGAAAAGCCCTTCTACCGCGTAGGGCATACCCGCCCACTGAACGGCGCCGATATAGTCATAAGCGTCCTCGCCCGCCAGAATGGCGGTGCGCACCAGCTCACTGTAGGTGCTGGTACTATCGCCGAGATGGTAAAACTCCAGCTTGATATTCAGCCGCTCCTCCACCGAGCGATTGCGGGCGTAAACGGCGTCGCTGACCACGTCGCCGCTCTCCTCGCCGACCGTTTCCACGTTGCGATAATCCTGGGTATCGCGGGACGAAATGCGGATTGTCTCGCCGTTGAAGTTCAGCCCCTCGGGCAGGGAATCCTTCACGTCATCACGGACGCCGGTTTCCTCGGCGATGGTGGTGTCGGTTCCGGTGTCGGTAGTGTCCTCGGATACTTCCGATCCGCAGGAGGCGCAGCCCGCCGCCGTCAAAAGTGCAAGCATCAGGGAAAGATTGCGGAAAAATGCGTTTTTCATGATAAATTCTCCTTATCTTATAATGATGTTTATTGCCACGCTGCCGTCGATGGGCAGCTCTATGGGAATCATGCAGAAGCCGGGCACCTGATTGAAGGCGCGGCGGCTGTAGTCCGCTTTGATGGGCGCGCTGGCGGTGATGGTCATCCGTTCGTCCAGCGAAACGCCCGGCGGGCAGACAATGGGCAGGCTAAAGACGGCGGGCTTATCGGTCTTCGCCGTGATGGTCAAGCTGTCGCCGTCGAAGGCGTAGGATGCCGACCAGCCTTCGCCCGCAGCGCGGATAACATCGCCGTCCGCCGTAAGGGAAGCGCCCTTGTCAAGAACGGTGCGGCGTCCGTCGGCGAAGCGGATGTGCGGGGTCATGCAGGGCGTCTGGGCAGATTTGCGCAGATACTGCATATTCAGCGGCTCGGAGGGGGAATAATCCGCCATGGACGCGGCGCAGACCGCTCCCACCCGCTCATGCCAGAGCAGATTCATGGAGCCGCCGCCGTTGTCCGAGCCGCGGTAATTGGCAAGGTCGATGGACGAGAAGGTGGCGCGCCATCCGCCCTTGGACACCAGCAGCAGATTGCCGTTCTGGAAGGCTTTCACGCCGTATTCGCGTTCCCGGGGAAGGGTTCCGGCAGGAGCGGCGGGCGGATTTTCCAGAACCACGGCGGCCAGCGCCTTGGCGTGGCAGAAGCTGTGATGCAGGCAGGTCGGCTCGCCCGCGAAGGCGGACATGGGCAAGGACAGCAGACCGTCGTGGGTGCAGCGCTCGTACAGCCCCAGCACCGCGTCCATCGCCTTGGCAAACAGCGGATCGTCCGCCTCCAGCGCCAAACCTTCCAGCGCGCCGTCGGAAGTGCGGCTTCCCCAATAGGTCCACTTGTTGTGACGGGTGCCCCAGCTGTTATCGATGGCGCCGCAGGGAAGCAGGAATTCCAGCTGATCGAGCATCCGCGCCTTATAGAAGGCGATTTTTTCCGCGTCGCCCAGCAGATGGGCGTGGCGCATCAGCAGCGGGAGGGATTCCTCGGTGTTGTAGCCCATGTCAATGTGATGGCAGCCCTTTCCGGATAATCCATCGTGTGGTTGCCCTTCGCCGCAGAGCAGACCGTTTTCGTCGAAATGGCGGCGGCAGTAGGCTTCCTTGCGGTTGGCTTCGTCGAGGTAGCGGGTATCGCCGGTGAGTTTCCACGCCATGGCAAGCTCGGCGGCGCTTCCGGCGTAATAGTTGATCACCGGATTGCAGATATCGGTCAGCGTCAGGCAGAAATCGGACAGGCGGACGAAAATCGAACGCCAGCGGGCGGCGATATCGGCGGGCAGCTTTTCTTCGTAGTGGAGCAGGGCATCGCCCAGCGCCATAGCGCTGAACGCCGAGATGCCCCTCCACTGATTGCCCGCGTCGTTGCGCCAGCTTCCGTCGGGGAAGGTCAGGTTGAATTCGCTCCATTCCACCAGCCGGACGGCGGCGTCGAGGTAATTTTTCTCGCCGGTTTTATCCCAGAGAACGGTCAGCGGAAGCACCAGATCGGCGATACGTCCGTGGATGACGTGGCAGGCGGGGCAGATCAGTCCGCCGTCGGTGTAGGGAGAGCCGGTGCCTTTGATGGTATAATCGAGCAGCTGGTCGCACCAGATTTTCATAAGATTGAAGGCGCGTGTTTGCATGGATGGGTCTCCTTTGCGGGTTGAAGTGTTCTTATATATTATTGTACTGCGGAATTTACAAAATGGCAATTGACAATCTGCCCATTTTATTGTATAATCGTCCCATAAAGAATTTTGTGGGAGGCTTTTATGGGAACTGCTGAACGAATTCACTACGCGACTCTTTCCGCCCAGCTGCCTGCGCCCTTTCTGCTGATCAACAATATGCATACCGCCCCCGGCTTCCGGCTGGACTATCAGAGCCATCCGTATTATCACGTGAACCACGTCACCGACGGTTCGCTGACCGTGCGCATCGGCGGGCAGGTTGTGCAGATTACCGCCGGGCAGACGATGATTCTGCCGCCGGGTATCCCTCATCTGCTGGAAACCGACGAGGGTTATCGCCAGATCGGCATGGACATCGGCGAAGTTCACGACGAACGGGGACTGTCGGACGCGCTGTCCGAACTGACCGCCTCGGGTACGCCCGAGCACTTCGCTGTGACGGCGCGGCACAATGTGGGCTGCACCTACGAGCAGATGGTGGCGCTTCTGGAATCGCCCACACGCTGGAATCAGCTTCGGGCGGTGAACATGGCGGAAGCGATTCTGCTGGACGCTCTCGACCGCCTGCGCGCCGATACCGACGACTGCGAACCCTTCATCCGCCGATTTGGCGAAATGCTGGACGCCCACGGTTCGGGAAACCTGACGCTGTCGGATATGTGCCGTCATCTCTGCCTGAGCCGCACCCAGCTTGAGCGGCTGTCCGCCCGGGCGTTCGGCTGCGGCGCGTCCGAATACTGCGCCCGGCTTCGCTACGCGAAGGTTTGCTCGCTGCTGCGTACAACCGAAAAAACGCTTGCGGAAATCGCCGCCGAGACGGATTTCTGCGACGCAGGGCATCTGTCGGTGTTTTTCCGAAAGCGGGCGGGGGTTACGCCGGGAGAATATCGCCGGCGTTGAAAAAGGGGTTGCAAATTCGCGAATCATGTGGTATAATAAATGAAAATAACGATTTGTCCCCATGAAAGGATACCAAAAATGACGAATATACCGAGTTATTTCCAAACCATCAGCGGGCAAACCTACGGACAGGAGCGGGCGCTTTACAACCTGACCGAGGCGGCGGTCATCGACTGTACCTTCGCCGGGGAAGAGGACGGCGAATCGGCGCTGAAGGAATCGAGGCAGGTGATTGTGCGCGGCTGTACCTTCGCGCTGCGCTATCCCCTCTGGCACAGCGAGATGCTCATTCTGGAGAATTCGACCATGACCGAAACCTGCCGCGCGCCCCTTTGGTACGTAAAGGACGGCGTTCTGCTGGATGCTGACATCCACGGCGTCAAGTGCCTGCGGGAATGCGATACTATCCGCATGGAGCGGGTGCAGGCAGTTTCCCCCGAGTTCGGCTGGCGCTGCCGGAAGCTGGAGAGCGCGGACTGCGAAATTGAATCGGAGTATGCGTTCTTCGAGAGCGCTGATCTGGATTTTTCGAACCTGCGGCTGAAGGGAAAGTATTCCTTCCAGTACGTGAGGAATTTACATATCGCTGATTCCAATCTGGACACGAAGGACTCCTTCTGGCACGCCGAAAACGTGCGGGTGGAGAATTCGACCGTCCGGGGCGAATATCTGGGTTGGTATTCGGACGGGCTGACGCTGGTGAATTGCAAGATCATCGGCACCCAGCCGTTCTGCTACTGCAAAAATCTGACGCTTATTGACTGCGAGCTGGTGGACTGCGATCTGGCGTTTGAGTATTCGGAAGTTCAGGCGGACGTGCGCGGGCATATCGTGTCGGTGAAGAATCCCCGCTCGGGCAGGATTTGCGCCGATTCCATCGGCGAGATTATCCGGGGCGGCGCGGTCTATCCCTGCCAGTGCGACATCGTGGTGCGGGGCGAGGCGTAAAATTCGCGAAAAAAAGCCGCGCGGCTCTTGACAAACCGCGCGGTTGGTGGTATAATGGATATGTAAAAAGGGCGGCCGCCTGTGGGGCAGGCAGGCTGATCCCTGAGTGGTTAAAGGGAATTGCCGCGCTGTTTATGCAGTGCGGTTATTTTTATCCCCCCGAAATCACGCCGTTTGTCATCGTGTACACCCGGTCGGCGCGGGCGGCGATGGCGGGATCGTGCGTCACCATCACAAGCGTCTGGGACAGCTCGGCGCGGGTGGCGAGAAGCAGGTCGATCAGCTCTTTCGCGGACGCCGCGTCCAGATTGCCCGTCGGCTCGTCGGCGAACAAAATGTCCGGCTTGTTGATCAACGCCCGAGCCGCTGCCACGCGCTGCTGCTGTCCGCCGGACAATTCGCTGGGCAGATGGTTCAGCCGGTCGTCGATTTTCAGCAGCTCCGTCAGTTCCCGGAAATAGTGGGGAAAATGGGTGCCGCCCGCGATTTTCTGGGGCATGAGGATGTTTTCCTTGGCGGTCAGCACCGGCAGAAGGTTGAAAGACTGGAAGATAAACCCTATGCGTTTGCAGCGGAACTCGGAGAACGCCCCGTCGTCCATCTCAAAAATATCTTCGCCGCCCAGATAAACCCGCCCGGACGTGGGCTGATCCAGCCCCGCCAGCATATGCAGCAGCGTGGATTTGCCCGAACCGGAGCTTCCCACGATGGACACAAACTCGCCCCGCTTCACGTTCAGATAGACGTCGTTCACCGCCTTGATGTGCAGATCGCCCTGAAAATAGGTCTTGGTCAGCGCTCTGGCGGCAAGCACGCAGTCCGGATCCAAGCCCGGCGGCGGGGAAAATGCGCGTTTCTTTTTCATTTGAATCCCTCATTCCGTTTTTTCATTTGAATTTCTCATTCCATTTCACGAATATTCTCAATAATCGAACGCTTGAAGATGTGCCGCAGCGAAGCGCGCATACCGCCGATCAGCGGGGGCAGCACCAGCGCCGCAATGGCGGGCAGAGGCATAATCACCGCCGCCAGCGTCAAATGCCGGGGCACGGGTAAGCTGGAAATCCCCTGCGTCGTGTCCGACAGCTCTATGTACAGCAGAATCGACGCCGCGCAGGCAATCGCCGCCTGAAGCCATACCGCCGGAGATGCAATCCGCCGCACACCCTTCTTCGACATTCCCAGCGCCCGGAAGATGGCGAATTCCGTGCCCCGAAGATCGGTGTCGCCCCGGGACGAGACGTAAATCACCGTCACCGACGTGGCCAGCAGAATCAACGCCTGCAAAAGATGATAGGTCAGCGCCAGCCCGCCCTCGCCCAGCAGGTTGACAATCGCCGAAAAATAGTAGATCGGCAGCGGCAGCATAATCGCCACAACGGCGGTGCGCAGCGCGAAGCTGCGGCGGGTGCGGGTAATGTACAGCCGGTTGTAAACCCGGCAGTCGGGGGATTTCTCAAACTTCGGCGAGGTCTTCGCCACCCAGGACACCTGATAAGCGCCGCTCCCCCGCATCATCTCCATCACCGGGCGGTTTCGGTAAATCAGCGCCACCGCCAGCGTACCGATCAGCGACGTAACCGTCATCAGCAGCGACAGAATCACGATCTCGCCCATCGGAATCGAATCCAGCAGCGTATAGTAGACGCCATCCGTATTCATCCCGGCGGTGAAGCGGTTATACAGCTTCACGATGACCACGGTCAGCAGCGTGGACAGCGGAACGGCGATGATCGACAGAATGGCGCTCTCAATCAGGTTGATCGCCAGAATCTGGTTCCTGCGCATTCCCAGCGCCCGGAGCGCGCCATATTCGGGAAGGTCGCGGCGGTAGTTTTCGTTGAGGATGATCGCCATCGTCGCGCCGAGGAAAAGCGACAGCATGGACAGATAAGCCATGAATTCCGGTCGGATGGCGAAGGTGGTGATGGTGTCGGAGACGAAGGAGAGGTTTTTGACGCTGTCGCTGAAAATCTTCAGCTTTGTCGAGGACTCTGCCAGTTCCTCCCGGGTCATGGCGCCGCTGCCCCTTGATAAACTGCCATAGGCCATCGAGCGATAAACGCTGTCATATGTACTGCCATACTGCGACAGATAAGGCTCCCGCTCCCAGATATCGTACTCATTCATCAGCGACAGCGCCAGCTCGCCGTACTCCCACAGATAATCCCATCTTACCCGCACACGGAATTCGCAGGCGTAGGAGGGGTGCCGCGTGGTGTCCCGCCAGATTTCATAGGTCGCCTGTACCCATGGTCTGGCGGCGATCTGTTTTTTCTCCCGTTCCGTCAGGTTGTAGAGGCGAAAATGATAGTTCTCCTCGTGGTCGGGCATGACGCGGGCGCGCCAGTCCGCCTCAAAATAGAGAAGCATCATAATCAGCGTGGTCAGAATCGCCGCCGAAACGGCGATCAGCGACAGCGCCCGCCGGGGACGACGCTTCAGCTCGCGCAGGGCGAAATAAAGTGAAACCTTCATTATTCTGTACTCCGTATGTTTTCAATCATCGAACGCTTAAAGAACCGGCGCAGTGCGATGGTCACGCCGAAAAGCAGCGGCGGCGCGACCAGAATCAGAATGCCCGGCAGATTGCTGGTAACGCTTGCAATCAGGTCGAAGAAGCCGGGCAGCCTTCCCGGATTGTTTGACAGCAGAGCGGCGTAAGGATTCATCAGCCAGGAATAGAGCAGCATGGACGAAAGCGAAACCGTCACCGTCTGAACCAGCGCCGGGGGGAATGCCATCCGGCGGACGGCGCGCTTCGACTGTCCGATGGCGCGCAGGATGGCGAACTCCGGATGGCGCTGCTCGGTGTCCGACCGGGCGGAGACGTAGATTACCGTCATGGACGTGGCGAAAACGATGACCGCCTGCACCACGTGGTAGATCACTTCCAGCGCCGGATGGGACAGCCAGAGGAAAATCACATTCAGATAATAGCAGGGCAGGGGAATCATCATGGCGACAATCAGCGTGCGCAGCAGGAAGCTGCGGCGGGTGCGGAAAATGTACAGGCGGCTGTAAATTTTCGCCGATTTCGCCCGCTCAAACCGGGGCGAGGTTTTGGCGACGAAGCTAACCTGATAGCTGTTCCCGCCGCGAAGCATTTCCATCGCCGTCAGATTCCGGTTCAGCCGGCAGACGAGATAGGTTCCCGCCAGCGACGCCGCCGTCAGCAGCCCAGCCAGAATCAGAACCGCCCCCACGGGAATTTCGTCCATCAGCGTGTAATAGATCCCTTCGCTCAGCATTCCAGCGGTGGCGGCGGTGTAAATTTTTACAATCGCCGCTGTTAGAAGCATCGCCGCCGGAATGGATGCCAGCGAAGTGAACAGACTGTACATCAGGTTGACGCCGGTAATCTGCCAGCCCTTCATGCCCAGCGCTCGCAGACTGCCGAACTCGGGCAGGTCGCTGCGGTAAAGCTCGGCGGTGAGAATGCACATCGCCGAACCCAGATAAAGGGCGAACAGCGACATATGCAAAAGAAATTCGGGGCGCATGACGTAGGTGTTCACCGTTTCGTTGCAGAAGGAGGTGTTTTTCAGCCACATCCGCACCATCGCCAGCACCGCGCCCTTGGACGCTTCCGCCGGGATGGTGGCAGGGTCGCGGCGGTTGTTGATCATCGTCTCCACCTGCCGGTCGTAGAAGTTCTGATACTGCGTCGCGTAAGGCTCCCGCTCCACCAGACCGAACTCCAGCAGAACCTCCCGGCAGCACGCGCCCGCCGACAGCACGTGATCCCAGTCCACCCGCACGCGGAACTCGTTGCTGTAGTCGGTGCTGTTGTCGTAGTAGATATCGTAAGTCTCCTGCACCCAATCCTTGCTGCGGACGGTCTGCTTCTCCCGATCGGTCAGGTTGTAGAGGGAAAAGTGATAATTCTGCTGGTTGTCGGGCATAACCCGGGCACGCCAATCGGCGTCGAAGTAGAGCAGCACCATGATCAGCGTCGTGAGAATCGCCGCTGAAACCGCCGCCATCGACAGAAACCGGCGGGGACGCCGTATGACCCGGCGCAGGGTAAAGTGGAGGACGGCGCGCATGAATTCACCTCTCTACATAATTAAAATCCTTTGTGTATAGTATAACACACAAAGGATTTTTTGTCAATACAGTTGTAGTAATTCATGAAAAATTCACGAAATTTTGGTCAGATTTTAATGCCATGCGCCCGGGTGTACGCCACGGCGAAGTCCAGATCGCCGGTGCAGCCCTTGAAATCAATGGCGTCCATATTCACGAAGGCGAAGGACGCGCCCCGCAGATCGGAATTTTTCAGCGAAAGCTGGCTGATCACCGCGTTGTCGAAGCGCACATCCGCCAGCTTGCAGCCCTCGAACCGGCAGTCGAACAGGTTCGCCCCGGTGAAGTTCACACCCGACAGATCCCGCTTCTTCATGCGGATTTTCGCCAGCGCCGTGTACGACCAGTCGCCGCCCGAAATCAGGAAGCCCGGATTGCTCAGCTCGGACAGGTTGGAGCCGGTGAGCTTGCAGTCGGTGAATTCCGCGCCCAGCAGATTGGCATAGCGGAAGGAGCAGTTGGTCAGCGCGCATCGGTCGATCACGCCGCCAAGGCGGGTGAAATCGAAGGAGCAGCCTTCAAACTGACAGCCCGCCATCGTCGTGTCGAGAAAGGACAGCCCATTGAATCGGCAGTCGATGAAGCGGACGCGCTCCAGCCCCTCGGGCAATGCGTCAACGTCCGAGAAGTCGCAGCCCTCCCACAGCGTGCGGTCGGGGTCGAAGGCGAGAATTTTCATGTGAGAGGTTCCTTTCCGGATGTAGTCCGTATATCCGCCATTATTTCTTGAAGCCGCTCAGCAGCTCCTTCTTAATCGTCCAGAGCTTCTCCGACAAATCCACATAATAGGTGTGCGGATTCTCAAATCGCTTCACCTCGTCCCAAAGACGACCGACTTCGCGCTCGCAGTGCACCTTAATGTCGTTCAGCGCGGGGGATTCGTATACCTTCACGCCGTTTTTGAAGATGGGCACAAGCAGCTCGTGCGCTTCGAAATTCTCCAGCGTCTTGGTCTTCCAAGTAGCCAGCGGGTCGAAAATGGTCAGCGGCTGGGTGTCGTCGATCACCTCATCGTGCAGGCAGATCTGATCCGCCATCGCCATGCCCGTTTCCCGGTCGTAAAGACGGTATACCTTCTTGAAATGCGGGTTTGTAATCTTGCCCACATTTTCGCTGATTTTGATTTTCGGAACAATATTGCCGTCCGCGTCCTCCACCGCCGCCAGCTTGTAAACCGCGCCGAATACCGGTGCGCTGGACGCGGTGATCAGCCGCTCGCCCACGCCAAAGCTGTCAATCTTCGCGTCCTGCATCAGAAGGTCGCGGATCAGATACTCGTCCAGCGAGTTGGACGCAGTAATCTTGCACTCGGTCAGACCCGCTTCGTCCAGCATCACGCGGGCTTTCTTCGTCAGATACGCGATGTCGCCCGAATCCAAACGAATCGAGCACTTGCGGATTCCCATGGGCCAAAGCACTTCCTTGAAGGCGCGGATGGCGTTGGGAATGCCGCTTTTCAGCGTGTTGTAGGTGTCAACCAGCAGGCAGGCGTTGTTCGGATACATCTTGCAGTAGGTGACGAACGCCTCGTATTCGCTGTCGAACATCTGCACCCAGGAATGCGCCATCGTGCCCAGCGCGGGAACGCCGTAAAGCTCATCGGTCAGCGCGCAGGCCGTGCCCGCACAGCCGCCAATGTACGCCGAACGCGCACCCACAATCGCCGCGTCCGAACCCTGTGCACGACGGGAGCCGAATTCCAATACCGCGCGTCCGTGAGCAGCGCGCACCACGCGGTTCGCCTTGGTGGCAATCAGGGACTGGTGGTTCAAAGTCAGAAGCGTGTAGGTCTCGATAAGCTGAGCCTCAATGGCGGGCGCGCGAATGGTGAAGATCGGCTCACCGGGGAAAATCGGCGTTCCCTCGGGTACGCTCCAGACGTCGCCGGTGAAGCGGAAGGACGCCAGATAGTCAAGGAATTCCTCGCAGAATACACCCTTGGAGCGGAGGTAGTCGATGTCCTCCGACGTGAAGTGCAGGTTCTCCAGATAGTCAATCAGCTGATCCAGACCCGCCGCAATGGCGAAGCCGCCGCCGTCCGGCACCTTGCGGTAGAAAACGTCGAAATAGACGATTCTGTCCTTGAAGCCGTTCTGGAAATAGCCGTTCGACATGGTGAATTCGTAGAAATCGGTGAGCATTGCATAGTTGAGTTCGCGCATGGTAAAAAATCCTTTCAATAAGTACGGGACACTCCCGCAAAAATACAAAATTAAAAATAAACCCGTCCTGTGAAACCTTCAACCGGAAATGAAAGCTGAATTTGTCCGTGAAGGCTTGCATTTCAGCATTAGATTTGGTATAATAACACTGAGGCTGCGGTTCCCGCCGCGCAGCGTAGGAGCAAAGGTTTCAATCCTATTGTCAGCCCTTAAAAATAGTATATACGTACTATTATATAACGAAATTGCCTGCTTGTCAAGAAGGAGAATGCGCTTTTCTTAAAAAGTGCGTATTCCTCAATAAATTTACGGAGATTTTACACGAAGGTGCGGTTGGGTTTTATATGGTAAAGGTAATATATTAATGAGAAAATGAAATGAGGTAAAAATGATGATATTCATTGTAGAGGATGATGAGAATATCCGGGAGATGGAAACGTATGCGTTGAAGAACAGCGGATACGAGGTACACGGGTTTGACAGCGGGGCGCAGATGCTGAGCGCGCTGGAAACGATGCTGCCGAGGCTGATTCTGTTGGACATTATGCTTCCGGGGGAAGATGGGCTGCACATTTTGCGGCGGCTTCGGGAGGATGAGCGGACAAAGAGCGTGCCGATCATGATGGTGACGGCGAAAACCACGGAGCTTGACAAGGTTCGCGGTTTGGACATGGGCGCGGATGATTATTTAGCCAAGCCCTTCGGCATCATGGAGCTGGTTTCGCGGGTGAAAGCCCTGCTTCGCCGCGCGGAACAGGCAGCCGGGGACAGCAAAAAGTCGGACAAGCTGACGCTGGAATACGACGCTATCCGCATGGATGATTCGGCGCGTCAGGTCATGTCGGGCGGGGAAGATGTCGATCTTACTTACAAGGAATACGAGCTTCTGAAGTTTCTGCTGCTGAACGTGAACATCGTTATGACCCGGGACAAGATTTTATCCGAGGTCTGGGGCTTCGATTATGAGGGCGAATCGAGGACGGTGGATATGCACATCAAGACGCTGCGCCAGAAGCTGGGCGCTGCCGGTTCGGCGATCAAGACCATCCGCAGCGTAGGCTACAAGCTGGGTGAATAATGAAACGGCGTGTTTTTCTCTGTCTGTTCGCGATGGGAGCGGCGGCGGCTTTGCTGGCAAGCGCGGCATGGCTGGCGGGCGGCGGCGGGCTGACGGCCATCATCACCGCGGTTCTGCTGGTGGCGGCGGCTTTCGGCATGGCGAACCTGTTCACCGCCTTCATTATGGAGCCGGTTCAGCGGCTGCATATTCACACGAAGGTTTCGGCCAACGAGCCTTCCTACTACCCCGAATTCCAGCCGCTGGTGGACAGGCTTCTCCAGCAGGAGAAGGAAATCCAGCACCAGCTTTTCCGGGTTGACAAGGAGAAGAACCGGCTGGCCACCATCATCTACAATATGGACGAGGGGCTGATCATTCTGGACAACAACCTGCGGGTGATTATGCTCAACGAAAGCGCGCACCGGCTGCTGGGAACCACCCTCTCCCGTTCCGACTGCGCGGGACGTTCACTGCACGACGTCTGCCCCAGCCGGGAAATCTGCGGCTGCATTGAGCGAGCCGATTCCATGGATTTGACGCTGGACGGGCGAAATTTGCAGCTTCACGTGAACCATGTGGTCACGGGCGCCGAGCAGGTGGGACGGATCGGTTTGATTCTGGACGTGACCGAGCGAAACGAGATTGAGCGGATCAAGCAGGAATTCACCGCCAACGTGTCTCACGAGCTGAAAACGCCGCTGACCTCGATTTCGGGCTACGCTGAGCTGATCGAAGCGGGCATGGCGCAGGGAAACGACGCGGTCATCTTCGCCGGGCGGATCCGCCGGGAGAGCGCGCGGATGCTGGCGCTGATCAGCGACATCATCAAGCTGTCCCAGCTGGACGAGGCTTCGGACGCGGACGCCTTCGAACCGGTGGAGCTGCACCGTCTCTGCGAGGAATGCATGGACACGCTGGAGATGAGCGCACAAAAGCACGAGGTTACGCTTTCGCTGGAGGGCGGAACCTGCGAGCTGTCGGGCGTGCCCAGCGAGCTTACCGAGCTGGTGTATAACCTGATCGATAACGGCATACGCTACAATCGTCCGGGCGGTAGCGTAAAGGTGAAAATCGCCCCGCCTCCCGCAGGCAGCCCCGGCTTGGTGATGCTGAGCGTGTCCGACACGGGCATCGGCATCGCCAAGGAGCATCAGGCGCGGGTGTTCGAACGGTTCTACCGGGTGGACAAATCCCGCTCCAAAGCGACGGGCGGCACGGGTTTGGGGCTTGCCATCGTCAAGCACGTGGCTGAGCGTCACGGCGCGAAGCTGGAGCTGGAAAGCCGCATCGGAGAGGGAACCACCATCCGGGTGATCTTTTATGACAATGTGAGCGAAAATCTGTAAGAGGGATGTTAATTAAAGAAGTTGTGAGGATTAAAAATGGACATTTTTTCGATTTTAACGTTATTCGGCGGTCTTGCGCTGTTCTTGTTCGGCATGAACTACATGGGCGCGGGTCTGGAAAAGCTGTCGGGCGGCAAGCTCGAGCGAATGCTTGAGAAGCTCACCGACAATCCGGTTAAGGGCGTCCTGCTGGGCGCGGTTGTTACGGCCATCATCCAGTCGTCTTCGGCGACGACCGTCATGGTGGTGGGCTTCGTCAACTCGGGCATTATGAAGCTGACGCAAGCCATCGGCATCATCATGGGTGCGAATATTGGCACCACGGCAACGGCGTGGATTCTCTCCCTGTCGTCTCTGGACGGCGACGCATGGTACATTAAGCTGCTCAAGCCGGATTCCTTCTCGCCCATCGCGGCGCTGATCGGCGTTGTCATGATCATGGCGTCCAAAAACGACAAAAAGAAGGATATCGGCTCGATTCTGGTTGGCTTCGCTATCCTGATGTACGGTATGTCCAGTATGTCTGACGCGGTGGCTCCGCTGGCGGATATGCCCGAATTCGGCAAGATTTTGCTGATCTTCAACAATCCGGTGCTGGGCGTTCTGGCAGGCGCGGTGCTGACCGCAATCATCCAGTCCTCGTCGGCTTCGGTGGGTATTCTTCAGGCGCTTTCCGCCACCGGACTGCTGCCTTATTCCACCGCCATGCCCATCATCATGGGTCAGAACATCGGTACCTGCGTGACGGCGATTCTCTCGTCCATCGGCGCAACCCGCAACGCAAAGCGCGCCGCCTGCGTACATCTTTACTTTAACCTGATCGGCACGGTGATTTTCCTGATCGGCTATTATACGCTTGACGCCATCATCGGTTTCCCCTTCGCGGACGATATGATCACTTCGCGGGGAATCGCTACCATCCACACCACCTTCAACCTGATTACGACCGCGCTGCTGCTGCCGTTCTATAAGTTCCTGGGCAAGCTGGCGACCCTGACCGTGAAGGACGCTCCCGCCAAGGATGCACCCGCACCTCTGTTGGACGAGCGCTTCCTTGCGACGCCTTCCTTCGCGCTGGAGCAGTGCTCCAACACCGCGCAGGGAATGGCTGAGCTGTCCCACGGCATCGTGCTTCGCTCGCTGAACCTGATCGACAGCTATGACGAAAAGGAAGCCGCCTTCATCATCGAGAAGGAGGATGAGGTGGACAATTACGAAGATCAGCTTGGCACTTATTTGGTCAAGCTGTCCAGCCGCGACCTGTCGCTGGAGGATTCCAAAACCGCATCCCGTCTGCTTCACAACATCGGCGACTTTGAGCGCATCAGCGACCACGCGGTGAACATTCAGGAAGCGGCGAAGGAGATGCGGGACAAGAACATCACCTTTTCGCCCGAAGCGCAGCGTGAGCTGGCGGTAGTGCGCGAGGCCATGCGCGAGATTTTGCAGCTGACGCTGGAATCCTTCCAGACGAACAACCTTCAGCTTGCCGCCCGCATCGAGCCGCTGGAGCAGGTCATCGACGATCTGATCGATCAGGTGCGCGAGAATCACATCCGCCGCTTACAGGGCGGGCGCTGCACCATCGAACTGGGCTTTGTGCTGGCCGATCTGCTGACCAACTTTGAGCGCGTGTCCGACCACTGCTCGAACCTTGCCGCCTGCATGATCAAATCGGACGAGCAGTCCTACGAGACGCACAAGTATCTGAACGAGGTGAAAGCACCGGGCAACGCTGCTTTCGCCGGCGAATTCAGCGCTTACGCGGCGAAATACACGTTATGAGATGCACACGAGGCTGACGCGCTTACGCGCGTCAGCCTCGTGTGGTTTTTCTTTTATACGGATTTTTCCGGCGCCGCACGACGTGCGTAGCGCGCCATGCGCTTGACGGTGTCGGGGGGGAGATTGGTTATGTTTGCGATTTCTTCGTAGGACATCCGGCTATGCGTCAGAAGATTACGGGCAATTTGCCTGGAATTGCTTTCTTTTGTTTCTTTCCTGACTCTCTCTGCTGTTGCCTTCTCAACCCGCTCCACCATTTCTTCCATAGAACGACACATATCGTTCCTGCCTCCTTTTTCACCTTTGAATTGTCTGGTCTGCTCAGCCAGCTCGGGAATCTTCATTTTCTCCGGCTCGGTGCAGCAGAAATCGTGCATCAGATGACCGATGGGCGTATCGCCGCGGTACTCGCCGTTCACGTAGATGATGTGTGCGCCATCACAAAATGGCTCGCCCGTTTCGAGCACCATGCGGTCAATGGTATATTTCGGCAGCCCGCGCCTGAAAATATCCCGCTCCGTGATGAAGATCACATAAGTATCCGCCAGCCGTTGAAAATTTTCGCCCGGCTTCGTGATATTCGCGTCGATCAAACTGCTGTTGTAGCGGGCACGCTTAGCGTCCGCGCCCACATCCCGGCGCTGAATCTCGATGTTGTATCGTTTGCCGGTGCTGTCGATGGCGAACACATCCAGCCGTACCGAACTCCGCGCAGATTTTTAATCTCATACTGCGCGCGCACCTTCTTTACAATCAAATCATCCTTTTCCAGAATGATTCGCAGCACCAGCTCGGTACATTCGTTGTTATCGTCGAAAACCCGCGACATGAAATCGTCGTCCATCAGACGGAAATTTTCTATCTGTTCCAGCATCTCCTCGCGGGTGATGATTGCGTTCCGTTTCATTGTCATCCCCCCAGCCTGTATCTATATTATACCACGCCGCCCCCGTCCTGTCAACAAACATTTTGTAAAAACCACAGGACGCAGTCCGCGCACCTGTGCGCGGACTGCGTCCCGATACCTACTCCGACCCCAGCAGCTCGGACACCGTGACAAACTCATATCCATCCTCGATCAGCGCCGGAATGAATTCCCGCAAAGCATCAGGCGTGGGGCTGTCGCGGCCGATGAAGTCGTGGCAGAGAATGATCGATCCCGGTCCGGTCTGGGTCAGCACCGTTTCCACAATCTGGTTTACCGGCGTGTGCGCCCAATCCCGCGTGTCCACTGTCCACAAAATGATGTCGTAGTCCATCCCCGACGCCGCCTGCGTCACCGCCTTGCCAAAGCTGCCCTCCGGCGGGCGAAAGAGCTTGGGACGATAGTCGGCGATCTCGTTCAGCGCACGCTCGGTGCGAATGATTTCGCTGGTGACAGCGTCAGGAGAGAGGCGGTTCATCTTCGGATGGGACCAGGTGTGATTGCCCACTTCATGCCCCTCGGACAGCTCCCGAAGAATCAGCTCCGGGTAACGTTCCGCAAGCTCTCCCACCACAAAAAAGGTCGCCTTCGCGCCGTATTCATCCAGAATATCCAAAATCTCGGCGGTGTACTTGTAATGCGGCCCGTCATCGAAGGTCAGGGCGATGCGTCGGGTGTCGGTGGGATGTGAATAGTAGACGGCGCAGTCCTCCGCCCGAACGGGGACGGCAGTCCCCATGGGAACTGCTGTTCCCGTGGGGACAATAGTGCCCATGGGCAGGGCAAGGAACAATATCAGCGCCGCCAGCACAAGCCGTTTCATCCTTAGAAGCACAGCTCCTCCAGCGAGCCGAAGCGGTAGCCCTGCTTCTCCAGCCGCGTCAAAAATTCATCCAGAATCTTCGCGTTGGTGGCGCTGGTGGGATGGAGCAGCAGAATCTCGCCGTTGTGAACGTGGGAGAGCAGCTTGTTCAGCGCCACATCGGGAGCGGGCTGCTTGTCGTTGTCCCAGTCGGCGTAGGCGTAGCTCCAGAAAACCGTCTTATAACCCATGTCGCTGACGATTTTCATGTTTTCCTCGGTGAAGCTGCCCTCCGGCGGACGATAGAGCTTCGCCATTTCATAGCCGGTCAATTCCTTGCAAAGCTTTTCCAGCCCGCCAAGCTCCTCCTCGAAGACGGCGCGGTCGGTGATTTTTGCCATATTGCGGTGCTTCATCGTGTGATTCGCCACCGTGTGACCCTCCTCGAACATCCGCTTGACCAGATCGGTGTCCCGGCGGATCAGGTTCTCCAGCACGAAGAAGGTGCCCTCAGCGTTGTGCTTTTTCAAAGTGTCCAGCACCTTTGTCACGTTGCCGTTTTCGTAGCCCGCGTCGAAGGTCAGATAGATCACCTTTTCGGTGTTGGCATCGCCGTGGTCACGGTCGATATAATACCCGCCGTATTGTTCGATATAAGCAAATTCGGAGGGAATCGGCGGCTGAGTGTGGCTGTCGTTGTTTTTGCAGTACCAATGGCTTTCGGCGGCGCTCACACTGGTTGTCAGCGCAGCGCAGACGGCCAGCGCAGCGCAGATCGTCTGCGCAGTCAGTGTTTTTGCAGCTTTCATAATTCATCATCATCCTTTCATCAGGTCTGCGATTATTTTGTCCGATTTTTTTTGCAAATTGCCTTGATTTTTTTGGCGGTTCAGGGTATAATATATATTGATATTGTTTTGTATGACGCAACGAGGATATCAATTTGCATAAATTCCGCTTTATGCACTCCGGATATACATTTTTGTGTATTTCATTACAAACAACCGAATGAATATTTATACATCTTATGCAGCTATAATCTTGCATTTTTCCTGAATAAGGTGTATAATATATGCATAAAAACAAATCATATTCAAAGAGGTACATAACCATGAAAAACAAGGAAAACATCAAGAAAGTCGTGCTTGCGTATTCGGGCGGTCTGGACACCTCCATCATCATCCCGTGGCTCAAGGAAAACTATAACAACTGCGAAGTCATCGCCGTCTCCGGCGACGTCGGACAGGGCACCGAACTGGACGGTCTGGAGGAAAAGGCAATCAAGACCGGTGCTTCCAAGCTCTACATCGAGGACCTGAAAAAGGATTACATCGAGAATTACATCTGGCCCTGCCTGAAGGCTGAAGCTAAGTACGAGGACTATCTGCTGGGCACCTCCCACGCCCGTCCCTGCATCGCAAAGCGTCTGGTTGAAATCGCTAAGGCTGAAGGCGCTGACGCCATCTGCCACGGCTGCACCGGCAAGGGCAACGACCAGGTTCGTTTCGAGCTGGCCATCAAGGCTTTCGCTCCCGAAATGGCAATCATCGCTCCCTGGCGTGAGTGGGATATTCAGTCCCGCGATCAGGAAATCGACTACGCCGAGGCGCACAACATCCCGCTGAAGATCAACCGCGAGACCAACTATAGTAAGGATAAGAACCTGTGGCATCTGTCCCACGAGGGTCTTGATCTCGAGTCCCCCGCCAACGAGCCTCAGTACAACAACAAGGGCTTCCTTGAGCTGGGCGTATCCCCCGAGCAGGCTCCCGACGTTCCCACTTACGTGACCATCCACTTTGAGAAGGGCGTTCCCACCGCCATCGACGGCGTGGAGATGGACTGCGTTTCCATCGTTGAAAAGCTGAACAAGATCGGCGGCGAAAACGGCATCGGTCTCTTGGACATCGTTGAAAACCGTCTGGTCGGCATGAAGTCCCGCGGCGTTTACGAGACTCCCGCCGGCACCATCCTTTACAAGGCTCACAACGTGCTGGAAACCATCACGCTTGACAAGGAGACCTTCCACTTCATGCAGGCGCAGGTCGCTCCCAAGATGGCTGATCTGACCTACAACGGACAGTGGTTCACCCCCCTGCGCGAGGCTCTCTGCGCCTTCGTTGACAAGGTGAACGAGACCGTCACCGGCGACGTGAAGCTGAAGCTTTACAAGGGCAACCTGATCAATGCCGGCGTAACCTCGCCTTACACCCTGTACGACGAGCAGACCGCTTCCTTCGGCGTTGACGAGGACTACAACCAGGCTGACGCCGAGGGCTTCATCAACCTGTTCGGTCTGCCGATCAAGGTTAAGTCCACCCTCGAGGCAAGACGGAATAACAAATAAGAATCTATCATACCATTCACGGAAAATGAAGCAGCTTTCGCTGCTTCATTTTCCAAAATATAAACCAAATTACATCTTTCTATAAAACAACCAAACTTAGGAGAACAACATGAAACTCTGGTCCGGACGTTTCAAAAAAGACGTCGATTCGCGCGTGAACGATTTCAACTCCTCCATCTCCTTCGACGGAAGAATGTACCGCCAGGATATCGAAGGCTCCATCGCGCACGCTACGATGCTGGGTGAATGCGGCATTATCGAGAAGGGCGAATCCGAAAAGATCGTCGAAGCCCTTCACGGGATTCTCGCCGACATCGAATCGGGGGAGGTGGAATTTTCCGCCGACGCCGAGGACATCCATATGAACATCGAAACCATCTTGACAAGCCGCATCGGCGATACCGGCAAGCGGCTCCATACCGCCCGCAGCCGCAACGATCAGGTGGCGCTGGACATCCGTATGTACCTTCTGACCCAGGTGGACGCGGTGATGGAGCGTGTGCTGGCACTGCTGGCGGCGATTTCCGCGAAAGCGAAGCTGCATACCGACACGGTTATGGCGGGTTATACCCATCTCCAGCGCGCGCAGCCCGTGACCTTTGCGCACTACATCCTCGCCTACGCGCAGATGCTGATGCGCGACTACGACCGTCTTTGCGACGTCCGCCGCCGCATGAACGTGATGCCCCTCGGCTCGGGCGCGCTGGCGTCCACCACCTACCCGATCAACCGGGAGCGTGTGGCGGAGCTGCTGGGCTTCCCGGCTGTCACCGAAAACTCCATCGACGGCGTGTCCGACCGGGATTTCTGCCTGGAATTCGCTTCGGCGCTGTCCATCCTGATGATGCACATGAGCCGCTTCTCCGAGGAAATCATTCTCTGGTGCTCCTCCGAATTCGGCTTCATCGAGCTGGACGACGCCTTCTCCACCGGCTCCTCCATCATGCCCCAGAAGAAGAATCCCGACGTGGCGGAGCTCATCCGC